>NZ_QFNM01000002.1 GCF_003248455.1 Brevundimonas sp. | reverse complement strand
GCCCGTGGTCGACGACTCGGCGTTGATGTCGTCGATCATGTGATAGCCGGCGTCGATGGCGCCGTACCAACCATTGGGTTCCGCCGATGCGGCGCCGGCGGACAGGGCCAGGGCGGCCGCTGCGCTGGAAGCCAGCACCAAAGTCTTCATACGCATAGGGTGTAACCCTCCGCCTCTGTTGAAAATGAGGGCGGATTTACCGCCTGAGGCGGGACATAACAGCCTTGCCTTGGAAGGTCGAGGCGAAAAGGCGACAAAGATTCCGGCTTCGCTCCTCACCGTGGCGTTGATGCTACAGGTGAATTTCGGATTCTATCGATCTTTTGTTAACGCTCGGCCGCGCCGGCGTCACAATCCAAGGCGGAAAAGGGGCCCAACCCTCGCGCGCAAACGCCCGCCACGATGGCGGCGCGCTAGACGGGCAGCATCTGCATCGCGAGCCATTCCGCGACCAGCGCGGGCTTGTCTTCGCCGTCGATCTCGATAATCAGTTCGTGCTTCAGCAGCCATCGCCCGCAGCCCTTGTCCTCGGCGGACAGCAGTTTGAAGCGGCCGCGAACGCGGCGGCCGGCCCGCACCGGGGTCAGGAAGCGCAGCTTGTCGAAGCCGTAGTTGACGCCCATCACCACCCCGTCCAGCGGCCGGACGGCGTCATAGCTCATGGCCGAGGCCAGGCTCAGCGTCAGAAACCCGTGGGCTATGGTTCCGCCGAAGGGCGTGGCCCTGGCGGCCTCAGGATCGACGTGAATGAACTGGCGATCCTCGGTGCAGTCGGCGAAGGCGTCGATCCGGGCTTGATCGACCACAAACCATCTCGATACCCCGACCTCCTGTCCGATCAGCCCCTGAAGTTCGCTGGCCTGGGTCATCGCGTGCTGCCTCCCTGAGAATTTTTCCGGAGGTTGACCCAGGCCGGGCGCGATGGAAACCCCTCAGCCGACGAAACGGCCCTCGATGATCTGCGCATAGAGCGCCGGATCGACATTGCCGCCAGACAGGACGATGGCGGTCGTCCGCCCCTTCGTCTCGACCTTTCCGGCCAGGAGCGCCGCCAGCGAAACCGCCCCGCCCGGCTCGATCACCAGCTTCAGGTGACGGAAGGCGAAACGCATCGCCTCGGCGACCTCGCCGTCCGAAACGGTGACGGCGCCGGCCAGCCGCCGATTGATCGGCCAGGTCAGTTCGCCGGGCGTCGGGGCCATCAGGGCGTCGCAGATCGACGGCGCGCCCTGGGGATGGCCCTGGCGTTCGCCGGCCGCGAGCGAACGGGCCGTATCGTCGAAGGCGTCCGGCTCGACCACGACGACCGCAGTCGAGGGGCTGCGCTCCTCCATCACGAGATTGATCCCGGCCATCAGCCCGCCGCCCGACGCGCCGCACAGCAATTGGTCCAGCGGGGCGTCTGCCTGGTCCAGCATCTCCAGGGCGACGGTCCCCTGGCCCTCTATGACGAAGGGGTCGTCGAACGGCGGAACCAAAACGGCGCCGCGTTCGGCGGCGAGGGCGGCGCCGACGGCCTCGCGGCTTTCGCGCCAGCGATCGTACATTCGGACCTCGCCGCCGAAGCCGACCACGCCGTCCACCTTCACCCGAGGCGAATCCGACGGCATGACGATGACGGCCGGGGCGCCGACCAGGGCGGCGGCGGCGGCGACGCCCTGGGCGTGGTTGCCGGACGAAAAGGCCACGACGCCGCGCGCCTTCTCCTCGGCCGTCAGCCGGCTGATACGGTTGTAGGCCCCGCGAAACTTGAAGGCTCCGGCCCGCTGCAGCGTTTCGGCCTTCATCAGCACCCGCCCGCCGACGGCGGCGTTCAGGGCCGGACTTTCGATC
The DNA here is from genome assembly GCF_003248455.1 of Brevundimonas sp. Classification (GTDB taxonomy): domain Bacteria; phylum Pseudomonadota; class Alphaproteobacteria; order Caulobacterales; family Caulobacteraceae; genus Brevundimonas. The sequence goes on along the minus strand of NZ_QFNM01000002.1, from coordinate 123,122 downwards.
AGGGGGGTGCGGACGGCGACGCCGTCTATCTGGCGGGCGGCGTCCAGGACGCCTTCATAGCTGGGCAGGTGCGTGATCATATGCTCCCATAAACCGCAACGTCGGCGCCGCCCAAGGCGCCGCAGGGAGAAATCCATGAGCCTGATCCTCGCCATCGACCAGGGCACGACCTCGACACGGGCGATCGCCTTCGAATCGGGCGCGGACGGCAGCGACCTGAGGCCCGTGGCGGTCAGCCAGATCGAACTGGCGCAGCATTTTCCCCGGTCGGGGTGGGTCGAGCACGACGCCGCCGAAATCTGGACCGCGACCCTCCAGACCTGCCGCGAGGTCATTGGCAAGGCTGGAGGCGTCGCCCGTTTCGGCGCCATCGGCATCACGAACCAGCGCGAGACGGCGGTGATCTGGCACGCCGCGACGGGCGAGCCGCTGCAACGCGCCATCGTCTGGCAGGACCGACGCACCGCCGACGTCACCGCGCGCCTGACAGCCGAGGGGCGCGAGCCGATGGTCCAGGCGGCGACCGGCCTGATCCTGGACCCCTATTTCTCGGCGACCAAATTCGCCTGGCTGCTGGACGCCGTGCCGGGCGCGCGCGCGCGGGCGATGACGGGCGAGGTCAAGCTGGGGACCATCGACGCCTGGCTGATCTGGAAACTGACCGACGGCCGGGTTCACGCCACGGATGCGACCAACGCCTCGCGCACGGCCCTGATGGATCTGGAGGCGGTCCAGTGGCGCGACGATCTGTGCGCCCTGTTCGACGTGCCGCGGGCGGCTCTGCCCGACATCGTCCCCTGTTCGGGCGTGATCGGCGAAAGCGATGCGGCCCTGTTCGGCCGCCCTCTCCCCATCGCCGGATCAGCCGGCGATCAGCAGGCGGCCCTGGTCGGTCATGGGGCGCTGAAGCCGGGCGACGCCAAGATCACCTATGGCACCGGCGCCTTCCTAGTCGCCAATGTCGGCGACCGGCCCGTAGCCTCGACGCGCCGGCTCCTGGGCACCCTGGCCTATCAGGCCGGCGGCCGCGCCGCCTATGCGCTGGAGGGGTCGATCTTCTCGGCCGGCTCGGCGATCCAGTGGCTGAGGGACGGGGTGGGGATGATTTCGCAGTCCCGCCAGTCCGAGGCCATGGCGCAGGAGTTGCCCGACAACGGCGGGGTCTATCTGGTCCCCGGCTTTACCGGCCTGGGGGCGCCGTGGTGGGAGCCCGAGGCGCGCGGGACCGTGGTCGGCCTGACCCGCGATTCCGGCCCCGCCCATTTCGTCCGCGCTGCACTGGAGGCCCTGGCCTATCAAACGCGCGACCTGCTGGACGCCCTGACCGAGGACGGCGCCCCGCCGCTGAAGACGCTGAGAGTCGACGGCGGCGTCACCGCCAACAGTTTCGCGATGCAGTTCGTCGCCGACATCTGCCAGGTCGAGGTCGAGCGGCCCGCTTTCCAGGAGATGACCGCCCTGGGCGCGGCGCGCCTGGCGGCCCTGGGCGTCGGCCGGGCGTCCGATCTGGACGCGCGACCGGCCGAGGCGCCGGCCCGCTGGGCGCCGCGGATGAGGGACGAGGAGCGCGAACGGCTGCTTTCCGGCTGGCGTCGCGCGGTGAAGGCCGCCATCATCGCCGCGCCGGGTCGGGCCTGAGATCCGAACGGCGCAAGGAAACGCCACGAGAACCGACTGGGCCGCCCATGACCGACGCCTCCTCCCCTGACGCCCCCGCGCTGGATGCTCAGAGCGCCTTTTCGGGCACGCGCGAGGTCGACGCCCGCTATCGCCTGGACGAGGCGGCGCTGGACGCCTGGATGACCGATCATGTCGCGGGCTACGCCGGGCCGCTGGCGGTGCGCCAGTTCAAGGGCGGCCAGTCCAACCCCACCTACGAGTTGACCACCCCGACCGCCGCCTATGTGCTGCGCCGCAAACCGCCAGGCGCGCTGCTGCCCAGCGCCCATGCGGTGGACCGCGAATATCAGGTCATATCCGCGCTGGCGGCCCAGGGCTTTCCGGTCGCCAGGCCCCACGCCCTGTGCCTGGACGAAGACGTCATCGGTTCGATCTTCTATGTGATGGACAGGGTCGAAGGGCGGATTTTCTGGGATCTGAAACTGCCCGGACTGACGCCGCCCGAGCGGCGCGCCATCTACGAGGCCCAGACCGATACGCTGGCGCGGCTGCACGGCTTCGATCCCGCCGCCATCGGCCTGTCCGACTATGGCAAGGCGGGCAACTATTTCGCGCGCCAGGTCGGGCGCTGGACCAAACAGTATCGCGCCTCCGAGATCGCGCCGATTTCGGCCATGGACCGGCTGATCGCCTTCCTGCCCGACAGCCTGCCGCCCGAAGGACCCAGCCGGATCGTTCATGGCGACTTCCGGCTGGACAATATGATCCTGGCGCAGGATCGGGCCCCAGATCAGGCCCAGGTCCGCGCCGTACTGGACTGGGAGCTGTCGACGCTGGGCGATCCGATGGCCGATTTTTCCTATCTGCTGATCGCCTGGGCCATTCCCGCCAGCTTGCGCAACGGCCTGGCGGGAGCGGACCTGGAGGCGCTGGGCATCCCGTCGGTGGAGGAGACAGTCGAACGCTACGCCGCCGCGACCGGGATGCGGCCGGCGAACCTGGACTGGCTCTACGCCTACAACCTGTTCCGCCTGGCGGCCATCTGCCAGGGCATCGCCGGCCGGGTCCGCGACGGCACCGCCGCCAGCGCCCACGCCAGGAGCATGGCCGCCCAGGTCGGACCGCTCAGCGAAGCGGCCTGGGGCTTTGCGAAAAAAGCCGGGGCGTGACCGCGCCGCCGCCGACCGCTGAAGCCGGGCCTCAGTCCCGGACCGCCGCGCCCAGGATGCGGCGGTCGGTCTTGCCTTGAATCAGGACGGCGACCGCGTCGCCGCCGCGCGCCGGGGGCAGGGCGTAGAGAACGGGCCGGCCGCGCCATTCGCCCAGCCGCCGCACGTCGCGCACGACATTGACGTGACGCACTTCGCGGCCGCGGTTTTCGCCCCGGCCGACCTCGACCGTCTGTACGCCGGGCGTATAGGTGACGGCGACAACGTCAGCCCCGCCGACGGGCGCGCGTCCCGAGCCGACGCCGACGCGGTCGCCGGTCTCGCGGAACTCGATCTCGGGCGGCCAGACCTGACGGCCGGCCTCCTCGACGATGGCGCCTTCCAGCTCCAGCCCGCGGGCCCCCGACACTTGGCGGCGGCCGTCGATCACCACCTGGGGGGTCGAGACGCCCCGCTGGCGCAGGGCGGCGCGATAGGCGCGCTGGCGCTGGGAAAACTCGGGGCGCGCGAAGGTGTCGGTCCAACCCAGATAGTCCCAGTAGTCGACGCCATAGGTCAGGGCGATGACGCCCGGTTCGGCCGCCGCGCGCTCCACCGCCGCATTGGCCTCGACGCAGCCGCCGCAACCCTGGGCCGTGAACAGTTCGACCACCACCGGGGCGGCGCCGCGGACGGCGGGCGGCCGAACGCGCTCGGCCCGCGCCGCAGCGGACGCGCCGGCCGCCACGCCGGACGATTGGGCGGACGAAGTCATGGCGAGCAGCGCGCTCGCCATGACCGTTCCCGCAATCGCCCACCCCCTGACCGTCATGCCTGCGTTCTTAGCCCCCAGCGTCGCCGACCGCGCCTCATATTCGCGTGAGCCGGCGCCCGGTCCTTCCCTCAATCCATCAGTTGCTGGGCCAGATAGACATAGTGGCGGGCCCAGCGGCGGGCGTTGGCGACCGGGTCGGCGTCGTTGGAGTGACCGCCGGCCGTGTCCTCGTAATAGAGATGGTCGTGCCCCTGGTCGCCCAGGCGCGCGGCGAACTTGCGCGCATGGCCGGGGTGGACCCGGTCGTCGCGGGTGTTGGTGGTCAGATAGACGCGCGGATAGGTCACGTCGGGACGCAGCTGCTGATAGGCCGAGTATTTCGCGATCCACTCCGCTTCTTCCGGGATGCGCGGGTCGCCGTATTCGCCGATCCACGACGCGCCGGCCGGCAGTTCGTGATAGCGCAGCATGTCCACCAGCGGGCTTTCGATCACCGCTGCATTGAACAGCTCCGGGTGCTGGGTGATGGAGACGCTGGTCAGGACCCCGCCGTTCGACCGGCCATAGATGCCCAGGCGACGCGGGCTGGTGATCCCGCGCCGTTCCAGATCGCGCGCCACGGCGGCGAAGTCGTCGAAGGCCCTTTGCCGGTTTCCATCCAGCGCCGCCTGGTGCCATGCGGGCCCGAACTCTCCGCCGCCCCGGATATTGGCCTGGACGAAGACCCCGCCCCGCTCCAGCCACAGCTTGCCCATCTCCGGCTTGTAAGCGGGGTTCAGACTGACCTGGAAGCCGCCATAGCCCAGCATGATCGTCGGGTTCGACCCGTCCAGCTTCATGTCGCGCGGGCGGGTGATGAAATAGGGGATCTTGGTCCCGTCGGTCGAGGTCGCCTCGAACTGTTCGGTCACGTCGCGCGAGGCGTCGAACTTGGCCGGCGCGGACTTCAGCGTGGTCAGGGTCGCAGCGTCGGCATCGGCCAGGCTGAGCGTCGGCGGAACCAGAAAGCCCTGGGTCGAGACGAAGACCTGGCCGCGTGACTTGGACGAATCGCCCAAGCCGACGGCCAGATTGTCGGGCACGACGATTGACGAAGCCGTCCAGCCTGGGGCGCCGGGCCGGACCTGCATCAGTCGTCCGGCGACATTGTCGGTAATAGCCGCGACGATGGCGTCGGACAGAACCGCCACGCCTTGAAGCGCCTGACGCGCGGTAGGCTGGAAGACGACCGCGCTGTCGCGGCCGATCAGAATGTCCAGCCGCGTCTCGCCCAGCACGCCCAGGGGCAGAGCCAGCAGGGATCCTGCGGCATAGTCCTGACCGTCGAAACGCCATGCCTGATCCGGCGAGAACACCAGACGGCCGTCGATCACGCCGGATATCCCCACCCGTTCGGGCAAGTTCAACTTCTGCGCTTCGCCCTCGACCAACTGCCACGTCTCGGACCGAAAGGTGTCCAGCGGACGGGTGATGATCACCGCCGTCACCTTGCCGTCCTTGTCGCGATAGACGGCGGGGCTGACGCCATAGCCGCCGTCGCCCCGGTCGCCGCGATAGACCTCGGTCGCCTGGGCCAGGGCCTGGCCGCGCTTCAGCGTCTTGACGATGAAGGGATAGCCCGACTCGGTCAGGGTTCCAGCCCCGAAATCGGTGGCGACCAGCAGCGTGTCGCGGTCCAGCCATTCGATGCGATGCTTGCCTTCGGGCAGGTTGAACCCGCCGTCCACGAACCGTTTCGTGGTCAGGTCGAACTCGCGCACCGTCACCGCGTCCTTGCCGCCGTCCGACAGCATGATCAGGCAGCGCGCATCGTCGGGCGCCAGGCAGTCGGCGCCCTTGAACACCCAGTCCCTGCCCTCGGCCCTGGACAGGGCGTCGATGTCCAGCAGGGTCTCCCACCGGGGCGTCGCGGTGCGATAGCTGTCCAGCGTCGTGCGGCGCCAGACGCCCTTGGGATTGGCCGCGTCCTGCCAGAAGTTGCCGACGCCGTCGCCCAGGAAGGACGGGCTGGGGATGCGGTCTGTCGCGGTCAGTATGGCTTCGGCCTCGGCCCGGAAGGTCTCGTAGCGCGGATCGCCGGTCAGAACGGCCAGGGACTTCCTGTTCTCCTCGGCCACGAAGGCCATGGCCTCGGCCCCGTCCACCTGCTCCAGCGCCAGATGATCGTCGGCCGCCGCGACGCCGGCCGGGGTCAGATCGCGGGGGAAGTGGGGCGGCGGCCCGCGCTCGGCGGCCCGTTGCACCGGGGCTTCGGTCGCGACGGGCGTCGTGGCGCAGGCGCCCAGCAGAAGGGCCGGAATGGCGGCGGACAGGATCAGGTGACGCATGGTTTGAAAATCTCCGCAATCTGATCCTCCCCCGCATCGCGGGGGAGGGGGACCGCCGTCAGGCGGTGGAGGGGGCGGAACCAGACAGGGCGCCAGGGGTCGCCCCCTCCACCACTTCGTGGTCCCCCTCCCCCGTTCGCAAGCGCTCACGGGGGAGGATCGGACTTACTGCCGCGCCGGCGTGTCCATCAGGCGACGCGAAAGATAAGTGTACTCCAGCGCCAGGCGCCGTGCGGTCTCGCGCAGGTTGGCGCCGGCCGCATGGCCGCCGTCGGTGTTCTCGTAGAACAGCACCGGATAGCCCAGTTCCTCAAGCCGCGCGGCCGCCTTGCGGGCGTGGCCCGGATGGACCCGATCGTCCTTGGTCGAGGTGTGAATGAAGACTTCCGGGTAGGGCTGACCCGCGCGCAGGTTCTGATAGGGCGAATACTGTTCGATCCAGGCGCGTTGTTCCGGGATGTCCGGGTCGCCGTATTCGCCGATCCAGCTGGCCCCGGCCAGCAGCTTGTGGAACCTCAGCATGTCGAACAGGGGCACCTGGATGACGGCGGCGTTGATCAGGTCCGGCCGCTGGGTCAGCATCGCCCCCATGAACAGACCGCCCTGCGACCCGCCCATGACGCCCAGCCTGGGCTGGCTGGTGATCTTGCGCGCGATCAGATCCAACGCCACGGCCTGGAAGTCCTCGTGCGCGCGCTGGCGGTTCTGTTGCAGGGCCGCTTCGTGCCAGCGGGGGCCGAACTCGCCGCCGCCGCGCGTATTGGCGATCACATAGACGCCGCCCCGCTCCAGCCACAGCTTGCCGACCGTCGCCGAATAGCCGGGCAGCAGCGAGCTTTCGAACCCGCCGTAGCCGTAGAGCAGCGTCGGGTTCGACCCATCCAGCGGCATGTCCGCCTTATGCACCACGAAATAGGGGATCAGGGTCCCGTCGGCCGAGCGGGCCTCGTGCTGATCGACCGTCATGCCCGTCGCGTCGAACTTGGCCGGCATCGACTTGACCTGATCGACCGCGCCGGTCGCCGCATCGGCCAGCCACAGGCTGGACGGGTTCAGATAGCCGGTGACGCTGACGAAGACCTTGTCATCCTTTTCGGACTCCGAGCCGACGCCGACCGAGACGTTCTGGGGCAGATCGAGCGTCGTATGCGCCCACTCGCCGTCACTTCCCTGGGGACTGGGCGTATACACCCGCACCGAACCGCGGACATTGTCGTACAGGGCCACGACCAGCCGGTTGCGGGTGACGTTGACGCCCTCGATCGCCTGACGCTCGGTCGGACGCAGGACCAGCTGGGCCGGGGCCGCCTGATCGGCCAGCCAGGTTTCCAGCGGCCAGGCGATCAGGTCGCCGGTCTTGAAATCCTGGCCCGAGGGCGCGGTCCAGTCCTGTTTCAGCGAGACCAGCAGCCGACCGTCGACCAGGCCGCTGATGTCGGACTTGGGCGGCAGCTGCAGCTGGGTCAGGGCGCCGTCGTCGGTCACGCGCCAGGTCTCGGACGAATAGAAGTCGACCGAACGGTTGATCAGCACCGCCTTCACCGCGCCGTCGGCGTCGCGCAGCGTATAGCCGGACACCGAAACATCGGTAGGCTGTCCGGTGAACAGGGTCTCGGCCTGGTCCAGGCCCTGGCCGCGCTTCATCCGCTTGACCACCATCGGATAGCCCGAGTTGGTCAGGGTGCCGGGGCCGAAGTCGCGCGAGACCAGCAGGGTGTCCTTGTCGATCCAGGCCGCCCCGCCCTTGGATTCCGCCAGGACGATCCCGCCCTCGACGAAGGTCTTGGTCACGCTGTCGAATTCGCGCAGCGTCACCGCGTCCTTGCCGCCGTTCGACAGGCTGATCAGGCAATAGCGCTCCTCGGGCGGAAGGCAGGTCGCGCCCTTGTAGACCCAGTTCTGCCCCTCTGCGGCGGCCAGGGCGTCGACGTCCAGGATGGTCGCCCATTCCGGCGTCGCGGTGCGATAGCTGTCCAGGGTGGTGCGGCGCCACAGGCCGCGCACATGCTGGGCGTCCTGCCAGAAATTGTCGATATGGCCGTCGTGGGTGAAGCCGGGCGAGGGGATGCGGTCCTGGGCCTGGACGATGGCCAGGGCCTCCTGGTGCAGGGTTTCGTAGCGGGGATCGCCCTGCAGCACGCCCAGCGAACGGGCGTTGTGTTCGCGCACCCAGGCCATGGCGCGCTCGCCCTCCACCTCTTCCAGCCAGACGTAGGGATCGGTCGCCTCGCTGGAGGCGAAGCCGCTGGCTGGCGTTGGGGCGGCGGGGGGGGCGGAAGAAGCGGTCTGGGCCATGGCTGCCGATGTCAGGCTGGTGGAGGCGAGAAGGGCCGCGAGGGCGGCGGCGGACGAACGGATCATGGTTAGGACGGTCCCCGGAAACGAAGCCGGCACCTTAGCGACGACGATCCGGGCGGCAAGCCGCGCCGCCTTACCGTTTTGTCACATCGGCCTATTCCTTCGCCGTCAGTCCTCGTCGACGATGCACAGCAGATTGCCGCAAGCCTTGCAGTGGACAGCGTCCTGATCATGCGTCTGAAGTCCGCAGGCTTGGCATGGATAGCGGACCTTGTGCGGCTTGATCAGGGCCTGGGCCAGGCGAAGGAACAGGGTGATGCCGACCAGCATGATGGCGATGGACAACAGCTTGCCCACCGAACCGGGCAGGGTGATGTCCCCGAACCCGGTCGTGGTCAGGGTGGCGACGGTGAAATACAGGGCGTCGACATAGCCGGCGATGCCGTCGTGTCCCAGGAAGGTCGCATAGACGAACCCCGTCGTCACGAAGACGAACGTGACCAGGCTGGCCAGGGCCCTCACGATGGCCTCGACCCGCGTGTCGTCGAACCTTCGGCCCACCGTGCGCCAGAAGAAATCCGAGTTCAGCACCGTCCACAGCCGCAGCATCCGCAGGAAGCCAAGGTTGAACAGCCAGGCCGGGAACAGCAGGGTCGCCAGGATGAAGAGATCCAGCCAGACGATCGGCCGCTTCAGCCAATCCTTGACGTCCGAATAGGCATAGGCCCGCGCCGCGAGGTCGGCGGCCAGCAGCGCCGCCACCAGATAGTCCAGCGCATAGAAGGCCCAGCCCATGTTCTTCAGGATCGGCGACGCCAGGAAGAAGGCGATGATGGCGAAGTCCACCGCGATCACCGTCATGCGGAACCGCACCGCCGGCGGCTGGGAGCCGTGATAGAGATAGCGCAGCCGGGCGCGCAGGCGCAGACCGTCGTCCTTCGGATGGGTGTCGGGTTCGGCCACTCTGGTTTCCGCCACGCAGGGATTGCGCCTATATGGCCTGCATGACCCGTCCTTTCGTCAAGATGAACGGCGCCGGCAACGATTTCGTCGTCGTCAATGCGCTGGAACAGCCGTTCGCTCCCGGCGACGTGCAGATTCGCGCCCTGGGCGACCGCGAGACGGGCGAAGGCTTCGATCAGCTAATCGCCATCGAGCCTTCAAGCAGCGCCGACGCCTTCATGCGGGTGTGGAACGCCGATGGCTCGATGGTCGAGACCTGCGGCAACGCCCTGCGCTGCGTCGGCTGGCTGCTGATGCAGGCCAATGGATCCGATCACGTGGTCATCGACACCGCGGCCGGCCCGACCGTCGCGACCCGCGCCGGCGATCACAAGGTGACGGTCGACATGGGCAGGCCGCGCCTGGACTGGTCCGAGGTTCCGCTGGCCGAAGCGATGGATACGCGCGGAATCGAGCTGCAGCTCGGCCCCATCGACGACCCGGTCCTGCATACGCCGGGCGCCGTCTCGATGGGCAATCCGCACGTGGTCTTCTTCACCGACCGCCAGGACGACGGCTTCGTCGTCGCCTCTGGCTCCCTGGTCGAACATCACCCGCTGTTTCCCCAAGGGGTCAATGTCGGCTTCGCGAAGGTGCTGGACCACGACCGCATCCGCCTGCGGGTGTGGGAACGGGGCGCGGGCCTGACCCGGGCGTGCGGCACCGGCGCCTGCGCCGCCCTGGTGGCTTCGGCCCGGCGCGGCCTGACCGATCGCCGGGCGACGGTGGCGGTGGACGGCGGCGAGCTGGTCATCGACTGGGACGAAGCCACCGATCACGTGCTGATGACCGGCCCCGTCGAGATCGAGCGCACGGGCGTCCTGTCGATCTGAAACCGGCGCGCGCCGCGGCGAATCGCACGGCCGGAAACGGCTCCGATGGGACCCGGCCGGTTGTCCCACCTGCCGCCGCGCTTTAGGAACAGGCAAAGCCAATCAGAACGCCGCGCCGGAAACGCCTGAATCCATGCCCGACCAGACAGAAAAACAGACCTTCTCCGACCAGGAGGCCCTGGACTTCCACCGCATCCCGACGCCAGGCAAGATCTCCATGGCGCCGACCAAGCCGATGGCGACCCAGCGCGACCTGTCGCTGGCCTATTCGCCGGGGGTGGCCGTGCCGGTGCTGGCCATCGCCGCCGACGCCGACAAGGCCTACGACTATACAGCCAAGGGCAATCTGGTCGCCGTCATCTCGAACGGCACCGCCATCCTGGGGCTGGGCAACCTGGGCCACATGGCCTCCAAGCCGGTGATGGAGGGCAAGTCGGTCCTGTTCAAGCGGTTCGCCGACGTCGACAGCTTCGATATCGAGGTCAAGACCACGGACCCGGACGAGTTCATCACCGTGGTGAAGAACATCGGCGACACCTGGGGCGGCGTCAATCTGGAGGACATCAAGTCCCCCGAATGTTTCGTCATCGAATCCGAGCTTCAGGACCTGCTGGACATTCCCGTCTTTCATGACGACCAGCATGGCACGGCCATCATCTCGACCGCCGGCCTGATCAACGCCGTCCACGTCGCCGGCAAGAAGCTGGACGAGGTCAAGGTGGTGTTGGCCGGGGCCGGGGCGGCGGGCCTGTCGTCCATCGCCCTGATGAAGGCGGCGGGCGTGAGACCTGAGAACACCGTGATCTGCGACCGCGACGGCGTGGTCTACAAGGGTCGCGAACACGGCATGGACCAGTGGAAGGCCGCCCATGCGACCGACACGCCACTGCGGACCCTGGCCGAGGCCATGGTCGGCGCCGATGTCGTGCTGGGCCTGTCGGCCAAGGGCGCGATCACCAAGGAGATGGTGGCGTCGATGGCCCCCAATCCGATCATCTTCGCCATGGCCAACCCCGATCCCGAGATCACGCCCGAGGACGTGCAGTCGGTGCGTTCGGACGCCATCATCGCCACGGGCCGCTCCGACTACGTCAACCAGGTCAACAACGTCCTGGCCTTCCCCTATCTGTTCCGGGGGGCGCTCGACGTGCGCGCGCGCCGGGTCAACCACGAAATGAAGGTCGCCTGCGCCCAGGCCCTGGCCGCCCTGGCGCGCGAGGACGTGCCGGACGAGGTCGCCGCCGCCTATCGCGGGCGCAAGCTGAAGTTCGGCCCGGACTACATCATCCCCACCCCCTTCGACCCGCGCCTGATCTGGTACATCCCGCCCTTCGTCGCCCAGGCGGCGATGGATACCGGCGTCGCCCGCGTCCAGATCGAAGACATGGACGTCTATCGCAACGCCCTGCGCTCGCGCGTCGATCCATCCGCCGCCCTGATGCAGAAGATCAACTCGGCGGTGCGCGGCGGACCGGACAAGCGCGTCGTCTTCGCCGAGGGCGAGGAGCCCGCCGTCATCCGCGCCGCCTGGGGTTTCAAACAGGCCGGTCTAGGCACGCCCGTCCTGGTCGGCCGCGAGGATCTGATCCGCCAGAACGCCGCCGAGGCGGGTCTGGACTTCGACGAACTGGACATCGAGATCACCAACGCCCGGGTATCGCCCAACAATGTCGAGGACACCGACTGGCTGTATGAAAAGCTGCAGCGCCGGGGCTATCTGCGCCGCGACGTGGCGCGGATGATCAATCAGGACCGCAACTATTTCGCCGCCACCCTGGTCGCCAAGGGACGCGCCGACGCCATGGTCGCGGGCGTGACCCGCAACTTCAACATGGCGCTGAAGGAGGTTCAGCGCGTGCTGGACGTGGACGACACCCTGATCGGGCTGTCGATCCTGCTGGCCAGGGGCCGCACCCTGTTCGTCGCCGACACCTCCATCCACGAACTGCCGGACGCCGAGGAGCTGGCCGAGATCGCCGTCAAGGCGGCCGAGACAGTGCGTCGCCTGGGCCGCAATCCCCGCGTGGCCTTCCTGTCCTATTCGACCTTCGGCAACCCCCCCGGCGACCGGGCCGAAAAGGTGCGCGAGGCCATCCGCATCCTGGACAAGAAGGGCGTCGATTTCGAATACGAGGGCGAAATGCCGCCCGAGATCGCCCTGGACCCCAAGGGCCACCCCGCCTACGCCTTCAACCGCCTGACCAAGCCGGCCAACGTCCTGGTCATGCCCGCCATCCATTCGGCCGCCATTTCGGCCAAGCTGGTCCAGGCGCTGGGCGGGGCCACGGTGATCGGCCCGCTGCTGGTCGGGCTGGAGAAGCCGGTGCAGATCGTGTCCCTGGGCGCCTCGGTCTCGGAGATCATCACCGCCGCCACCTTCGCCGCCTATGACGCCGGCCCCGCCTTCCAGGGGTCGGGCCTGACCTCCGCGCCGCGCCCGCCCGCGGCCGTGGTCGAACCTTGAGCGAACCGACGCCCTTTCCACCCGCCGCCCCCCCGCCCAGGCGGGTGGAGCCGGGCCTCTATCTGGTCGCCACCCCCATCGGGAACCTGCGCGACATGACGCTGAGGGCGCTGGACGTATTGGCCGCCGCCGACCTGGTGCTGGCCGAGGACACCCGCGTCACGGCCAAGCTGCTGTCGGCCTATGGGCTGAAAGCCAAGCTGGAACGCTGCGACGACCATGCGTCGGGGCGCGCCGCCGAACTGGCCGTCGAACGCCTGCGGGAAGGCCAGGTGGTGGCCTTGGTGTCCGACGCGGGCACGCCGCTGGTCAGCGATCCCGGCTTCGTGGTGGCCCGTGCGGTGATCGCCGAAGGCCTGCCAGTCCATCCTATCCCCGGCGCCTCCAGCCTGCTGGCCGCCCTGTGCATCGCCGGCCTGCCCGCCGACCGGGTGCTGTTCGCCGGCTTCCTGCCGCCCAGGACGGCCGGACGCACCGCCGCCCTGGAAGAACTGAAGACCCAGCGCCAGACCCTGGTCTTTTTCGAAAGCGGACCACGCCTGAGGGACAGCCTGACCGACATGGCCGCCGTCCTGGGACCACGACCCGCCGCCGTGGCGCGCGAACTGACCAAACTTTACGAGGAATGCGTGCGCGGGCCGCTGGACGAGTTGGCGGCCGATCCCCGCCTGGATGCGCCCAAGGGCGAGATCGTGGTGGTCGTGGGACCGGGCGAAGTCGAACAGGCGACCGAGGCGGATGCGGACGCCGCCCTGATCGACGCCCTACGTACGTTGTCGACCGGCGACGCGGCCTCCGAGGTCGCCAAAGCCCTGGGGCTGAACCGCAAGACGCTGTATCGCCGCGCGCTAGCGCTGAAGGGCAAGTGAAACGCCTGCCGCGCCTCGCGCCCGTCCCCCGCCCCAAGGCGGCGTGGCGGCAGGCGAAGGGCGGGGCGGCGTTCAAGGCGGGCCACGCGGCGGAATGGGTCGCCGCCTTCTGGCTGATGTCGCGCGGCTATCGAATTCTGGGGTTTCGCCTGGGGAGCCGAGCGGGCGAGATCGACCTGCTGGCCTGTCGGGGCGCGGTGCTGGCGGTCGTCGAGGTGAAACGGCGCGCGACGATCGAGGCGGCCCTGGTCGCCCTGAAGCCCGCCCAGTTCGATCGGCTGGTCGCAGCGGGCCAGGCGATCCGGCGCAATCGACCGGCCCTGCAACGGCTGGACTTGAGAATTGATATGGTGGCGCTGGCCCCCTGGCGGTTTCCGCGTCATCTTCGCGGCGTCGAACGAGGCGGTTGAAAGAAGGGCATGACGCGCGAGGAGGCCGAGCGCATCCTGACGGCGGCCGGCCAGGCCGACGACGAGGCCTTCCCCCTGCTGGAGGCCGCGATCGCCTGCGCCATCCACGATCATCCTTTGCGCGATCCCGAGCCGGCCCGCGCCCTGGCGCGAAACGCCTGCGAACGGTTGAAAGAGCGGTTGGGCGGCGAAAGCCCTGACGACGCCCTGTCCGAAACCCTGTGCGCGGACCTCAGGCTGAACGGCGATCTGATCAACTACGACCACCCCGCCAACACCGACATCATCCAGGTGGCCGAGCGGCGGCGCGGCCTGTCCGCCGCCCTGGCGGTCTTCTATCTGCACGCGGCGCGCCATGCGGGGGTCGCGGCGGCGGGGGTGGACTTCCCCGGCCATTTCATGGTCCGCGTCGAGACGGCCGAGGGGCCGGTGGCGCTGGACCCCTTCAGCCAGGGACGGCTGATCCTGCCCAGCGAACTGACCCGCCGCGCCCTTCGCGCCGGGCTGACGCCGCATGTGGCGGATCGGCTGGATATCCTGATGGCGCCGGTGACGGACCGGCAGTCGCTGATCCGGCTGCAGAACGTGCTGTTCAGCCGCGCCATCCGGGATCGGGACTATGAGGCGGCCGAACGCTCGGCGCTGCGCCGCGCCCTGCTGGACCCCGAGGACCACCGCCCCTGGCTGGACGTCGCGGCCGCGCGCGAGAAGCAGGGCGCCCTGGCCGGCTCGCTCCAGGCCCTGTCGCGCGCCCACGGCCTGGACGGCGCGGAGGAGGCCAGGCGGTTCACGACGTTCGAACGGGTCCGGCTGCAACTGAACTGAACACAAGCGTCCTCCCCGATCGGGAAGTGAGAACGCCTAGACCACCGCCTCGCCGCGCAGCAGCCGCGGCAGATCGCCTGTCGCCCCGCCGGCTTCCTGCATGAAGGCGCGGCGCAGGGGACCGATGCGATTGACCGCAGCGAGCCCAAGGTCGCGCGCCAGCCGGATCGGGGCGATGTCGTTCGAGAACAGCCGCACGAAGGCGTCGAACCCGGCCGCCAGGGCCGCATTGTCGAACCGGCGCCAGCGGGCGTAACGCTCCAGCACCGTCTCGGCCCCGATGTCTTCGCCCAGGCGGGCGGCCTCGGCCAGCACCTCGGCCAGGGCGGCGGCGTCCTTCAGCCCCATGTTCAGCCCTTGGCCCGCGACCGGATGCACCCCGTGGGCGGCGTCTCCGATCAGGGCGATGCGCGGCGCGACAAGCCTTTCGGCCAGGCTGAGCGACAAGGGATAGACGAAGCGCGGCCCCTCGACCGTCGCCCCGTCCAGGAAATCTCCGAACCGGCGCATCAGATGGGACTGGAACGCGGCGTCCGAGGCCGTGCGCAGGGCCTCGGCCCGCCGCGTCGTCTCGGTCCAGACCAGGCTGGCGCGCTGGTCGGTCAGAGGCAGGATGGCGAAGGGGCCGCCGGGCAGGAAATATTCGTGGGCGACATCGCCGTGGTCGCGGCCCAGCCGCACCGTGGCCACCACGCCGCTCTGGCCATAGCCCCAGCCGATAGTGTCGATGCCAGCGGCCCGCCGCACGATGGAGCCGCGCCCTTCCGCGCCGACCACCAGGGGCGCGGTCAGGACCGATCCGTCAGCCAGGATCACGGTCGCCCTGCCCGCCTCGGCGGCGACGCGGGCGACGGACGCCGGCGCCCGAACGTCGATCCCGGCCCTCGTCACCGCCGCGGCCAGGGCGGCGCGGATGCGGCGGTTCTCGACCATATAGCCCAGCGGCTCGCCGCCGGTGCGGCCGCCGATCTCCTCGGCGTCGAAGCGCAGAAAGGCGGGCGAGGCGGACCGGCTGGCGGCGCCCGGACGGCGGCCGTCCGTCACCAGAATATGATCCATCCGGCAGGCGTGGGGCCGCAGCGCTTCTCCCAGCCCCAAGGCGTCCAGCATGCGGAAGGTCGAAAAGGCGATGGCGGTCGAGCGCCCGTCGAAGGTCGGGGCCAGTTGGGCGTCGAACGGCTGGGGGTCGATCATGACCGCCTTCAGCCCGCCCTGCGCCGCCGCCAGGGCGAAGGCCGCCCCGGTCAGGCCGGCGCCGGCGATGACGATGTCGTAGCGTTCGATCTCAGCCATGACAGGCTTGTCGCGCCCGGCGCGCGAAAGGTCCAGAGGAAGTCGTCTTCGCTTCGCCCGGCCAAGCTGGTAAACAGCCCTTTAACCTTGCAGGTGCGACAAGGGCGGTCGAACCTCAGCCGCCCGGAAGGCTCGCCCTTCATGTCCACCGCCCTCGCCGTCGGCCGTCAGGCCTGGATCAGCGCCCGCATCCTTTGGGATGCGCCCTTCGTCGTGCGGTTCAGGGGGGTGGTGCAGGCCCTTCTGGCGACCCTGCTGCTGATCGCCTTGGCGTCGTGGAACCCGGCGGACCCCAGCCTGAACGCGGCCTCCAGCCTGCCGACGACCAACTGGCTAGGCGGCGACGGGGCGCTGTTCGCAGACCTGTTCATGCAGTCGCTGGGACTGGCCGCCTGGCCGGCCGCGCTGCTGCTGACCGCCTTCGGCCTGGCGCGCGCCGTGGGCGACGCCATCCAGCAACGGCTGAAGCCGACGCCGCTGAAGGCCCTGGCCGCGACCGGGGGAACCCTGGCCCTTTCGGGCGCCCTGGCGGCGCTGGCGGCGCCGGCGGCCTGGCCCCTGGCGGCGGGATTGGGCGGCCTGTGGGGCGACGGCCTGACCGGGCTGACAGCCCGGGCCATCGGGACCCTGCATGTTCCCGGCGCGCGCATCGTCGCCGGCCTGATCTTCCTGGTCGCCGGCCTTTGGCTGGTCGGCTTCGCCATCGGCCTGAGGGCCATGGACTTCCTGGACGCCCTGCACTGGGGACGGTCGCTGAAGGCGCCCGCGCCGCGCGCGCCCGCCAAGCCTGCCCGTGACAAGGCCCCGCCCAGGGCGCGGCCTCCGCGCGCCGCCCCGGCCCAGGACGCCCCGTCGCCCATCGCGGCGGAGACGCCCGCCGACCTTGGCCCTCGCACCGCCTATGACGACCTGCCGCCGTGGGAGGACGAGGCCGCGTCCCCGCCGCCCAGCGCCGCGCGCGCCGCAGGCGCCCGCCCGATCGAACCGCGCGTCGCGGCGGTCAAGGCGCCCAAGGCCCGAAAAGACGACCTGGACCAGCAGGCCTTCGACTTCACCCGACCCGAGGGCGATTTCGACCTGCCGCCGCTCGGCATCCTGACCAAGCCGGCCCAGCGCGTCGGTTCGGTGGACGAGGATTCGCTGAAACAGAACGCCAAGATGCTGGAAGGAGTGCTGCAGGAGTTCGGCGTGCGCGGCGTGATCGACCAGATACGCCCCGGCCCTGTCGTCACCCTGTACGAACTGGTGCCCGCGCCGGGCGTGAAGCATGGCCGCGTGGTCGCCTTGGCCGACGACATCGCCCGCTCCATGTCCGCTCGCGCCTGTCGCATCAGCGTGGTCCAGGGGCGCAACGCGATCGGCATCGAACTGCCCAACGCCAAGCGTGAGACCGTCTATCTGCGCGACCTCTTGGCCAGCGCCGAATACGACAAGAAGGGCCATCTGCTGCCCCTGGCGCTCGGCGAGACCATCGGCGGCGAGCCCTATGTCGCCGACCTGGCGCGGATGCCTCACCTGCTGATCGCGGGCACCACCGGCTCGGGCAAGTCGGTCGGGGTCAACGCCATGATCCTTTCGATCCTCTATCGCCATTCGCCGGCCGAATGCCGCTTCATCATGATCGACCCCAAGATGCTGGAGCTGTCGGTCTATGACGGCATTCCGCACCTGCTGGCCCCGGTCGTGACCGATCCGAAGAAAGCCGTCGTCGCCCTGAAATGGACGGTCCGCGAGATGGAGGATCGCTATCGCCGAATGTCCAAGCTGGGGGTGCGCAACATCGCCAGCTACAACGAGCGCGCCAAGGAAGCGCAGGCAAAAGGCGAGCATTTCGAGCGCACCGTGCAGACCGGCTTCGACGACCAGGGTCGTCCGGTCTACGAATCCGAGAAGATCCGGCCCGAGCCCCTGCCCTTCCTGGTCGTGGTCATGGACGAGATGGCCGACCTGATGCTGGTGGCGGGCAAGGACGTGGAGGGCGCCGTCCAGCGTCTGGCCCAGATGGCCCGCGCCGCCGGCATCCACCTGATCATGGCCACGCAACGCCCGTCGGTGGACGTCATCACCGGCACCATCAAGGCCAACTTCCCGACCCGCATCTCCTTCCAGGTCACGTCCAAGATCGACAGCCGCACCATCCTGGGCGAACAGGGCGGCGAGCAGTTGCTGGGCCAGGGCGACATGCTCTATATGGCCGGCGGCGGCCGCATCACCCGCCTGCACGGCCCCTTCGTCGACGACAAGGAAGTCGAGGATGTCTGCAAGCACCTGAAGGCCCAGGCCGAGCCGGATTATCTGGACCTGATCACCGACGAGCCGGACGGCGACGGCGACAACGCCTATGACGAGGGCGGCGGCGGGGGCCAAAACGGGAGTGGGGGCGACGACCTCTACGACCGCGCTGTGGCTCCAGATCGGCTACAACCGCGCCGCCTCCCTGATCGAGCGGATGGAGCAGGAAGGCGTGGTCAGCCCCGCCAACCACGCCGGCAAGCGCGACGTCCTGGCCGGTCCGCCGCCGATGGCGTGACGAGGGAGAGAAAGGAAGCTTCCCGCCACCTCGGAAGGAACAGGCCGTCCCCGCGCCCGTTTCTCTCCCCGCCGCCGGTCCAAGCTTCAGCATTTCGATGAACAAGGCTTCATCGCAGCGCCGGAATATGGTCAGGCTCGCGTCATTCCGACGCCAAGCCGACCGGGCAAGACGGCGGGATCGACAACCATCCCGAACGGGAGACGGACTTTATGACCTCGCGCACCAAGACCCTGGCCACGCCCGACCTGGACCGCCGCAGCCTGCTGTTGGGAGCCGGCCTGACGACCGGCCTGATCGCAATGGGCGCCTTCGACGCCGCCCAGGCCCAGTCGAATCTGTCGGCCGACGACCGGGCCGTGGTTCAACAGGCGCAAGGGTATCTGCAGGCCCTGACCTCGGCGCAGGGAACCTTCACCGAAACCGGCCCGAACGGCCAGACGCGCCGGGGCCGGTTCTATCTGCAGCGCCCAGGCAAGATGCGGTTCGAATATACCGACCCGGCCGGGCTTCTGGTCGTCTCTGACGGCTATAACGTCAAACGCTACGATCCGCGCCTGAACAACTTCCAGCAGGTCCCGCTGGGCCGCACGCCCCTGTCCACCTTCCTGGCGCGCAATGTACGCCTGGACCAGGGCGTCAGCATCGAGCGGGTGACGCGCATGGCGTCCGGCGCCTTCGCGATCACCGCGCGCGACGCCCGCCGCCCGAATGACGGCCAGGTCGTGCTGGCCTTCGCCGGAAATCCGATGCGGCTGCACGAATGGACCATCACCGACCCGCAGGGGGCGCGCACGCGGACCCAGCTGACCTCGCTTCAACCGGCGTCGAATCTGTCGGCCCGCCTGTTCCAGCTCAGCGATCCGACGCGCCGCCCCGGTCGGAACTGACCAGGAAGGGGGGCGGGTGATCATTCCTCAACCCCTGTCCCGCTAATATGTACGCCATGAGCGCGACCGCCCCGCCGTCCGGCGCCCCATCGCTGAAATGGACCGCGGGCGCGGGGGCGGGCGCCTTCAGCCTGTTCCTGCTGGGCGCCGTGGTGGTCGAGCCGGCCCTGCACAGAGCGATCACGCCCGGCGATGCGCCGATCCGAGCCCAGGGTCAGGTCCAGGGTCAGGGGCAGGTCGTCACGGGCGAGCCTGTCGTCGCCGGCCGCTATGCGTCGGCCGGGTCGGAGACGCAGGCGCCCCTGGCGATCCACGCCGAGGGCGGCGTCCTGACGGTGGAGGGCGCGGGGGCATTGACCACGGCGCCGCATCGGCTGGTGAGGGCCGGCGACAAGGCCAGCGACGCCCGGACCTTCGCCCGGGTGATGGGGACCCCGGCCGCCGCCCAGATCGAAATCCGAAGGGTCACGGACGACCGGGACAGCCGGCTTTGCGGCGGCCAGGCCGTCGGCTGGCTGGGCCTGGCGGTGCGACGCGACGGCTTCGTCCTGATGCCGGTGCGCCAGGGGCCGCCGCCGGGCGCGCTGACGAACGACGAGCGTCTCTGCGCCGCCAGGGACTTCAGCCGATGATGAGAACCCTGATCCTGGCGGCCATAATCGGGGCTGCGACCGCGCTTCTGACCTGGACCCGGCCGGGCGCCCCCGCGACGCACACCGCCGACGCCGTGGCGATTCAGGTGCTGGACAACGGCTTCCACACCGATTTGGCCGTGCCGCGCGCCGCACTGATGCGACGCGGCGGGCCGCTGGCCCAGGCGACGGCAGGCCTGGCGCCCGGCGACTGGATTTTGATCGGCTGGGGCGACGCGCGTTTCTATGTGGACCAGAGCCCGATCTCGGATCGGTTGCCTGACGGCGCCCGCGCCTTCTTCCGACCCGGCAACGCTTCGGTCGTCATGCTGGACCCGCGCAGCGATCCGGGCGCGGCCCATGCCGGCGATGTCGCGCGCCTGACCCTGACGCGGGCGCAGTTCGATGGGCTGGCGGACCGGATCGAACAGTCCCTGGCCCTGACCGACGGCAGGCCCCGCATCGTGGCGGCCCGTCCCGGCGACGACGCCCGCTTCTTCGCCAGCCGCGAGACCTTTTCCATTCTGCACCTGTGCAATCACTGGACGGCCGGGGTGTTGAACGCGGCGGGCGTGCCGGTCCGTCCGGTGCGGTCGATCGCCTCGGCGGAGGTGGTGCGGTCCGTGCGGGCGGCGGCGGTCCGGGACCGAAAACTGGACATGAGCGCGCCGCGCGCCTAGACCGCCCGACTTTCGCCTACCCAGCCGGGTCCGAGCCCCGGCGGGCGAACAAGAAGGAGCGGCCCATGGCCCACAAGCAACATACCCGCAACGCATCCGGCCCGTCCGGCCCCAGCCAGCGCCAGCTGCGCGCGGGCGAACTGATCCGTCACGCCCTGGTCGACATCCTGCGCGAAGAGGACATTCACGACGCGGCTCTGGCCGGCGTGTCCGTCACCGTGACCGAAGTCAGGCTGTCGCCCGACCTGAAGCACGCCACCTGTTTCGTCGAACCCCTGGGCGCCGGGGTCGAAGCGGCTGCGACCAGCGGCCACGAGGGCGAAATCATCAAGGCGCTGAACGCCCACGCCAAATTCCTGCGCGGCCAGCTTGGCCGCCGGCTGGACATGAAGTTCACCCCCGACCTGCGCTTCCGCCACGACGAAAGCTTCGACGCCGCCAGCCACATCGACCGCCTGTTCGACGACCCCCGCGTCCGCGCGGACCTGGAGCGTCGCGACGACGAGGGCGAAGACTGATGCTGGCGATCCTCCCCCGTCCTTCACGGGGGAGGGGGACCGCGCGCAGCGTGGTGGAGGGGGCGACCCCAGACACCGGCCTTGCGTCCGCCCCCTCCACCACTTCGTGGTCCCCCTCCCCCGCTTCGCAGGGGAAAATCTGAGTATGGCCCGCAAGAAGAAGGGCGACATCGTCGACGGCTGGGTCTGCCTGGACAAGCCGTTCGAGATGGGATCAACCGAGGCCGTCAGCCGCATCCGCCGCCTGTTCAACGCCCAGAAGGCCGGGCACGCGGGGACGCTGGACCCGCTGGCCAGCGGCATCCTGCCCATTGCTCTTGGAGAAGCCACCAAGACCGTGCCGATGATGATGGAGGCGCAGAAGGTTTATCGCTTCACCATCAACTGGGGCGTCTCGACCGACAGTGTGGACCGCGAGGGCGAGATCATCGGCCGCTCCGACGTGCGTCCTACGGTCGATCAGGTGAAGGCCGCCCTGCCCGCCTTCGTCGGCGAGATCGACCAGACGCCGCCGCGCTTTTCAGCCGTCAAGGTGGACGGCGCCCGCGCCTATGATCTGGCGCGCGACGGGATCGATTTCGAACTGCAGGCCCGCCGCGTGACCATCCATTCGGCCGAGGTGACGGATGCGCCGGACGCCGACCATGTCGAGATCCGCATCCTGACCGGCAAGGGCGTCTATGTCCGTTCGCTGGCCCGTGACCTGGCCCTAACGCTGGGCGCGGAAGGCCATGTGTCGGCCCTGCGCCGCGAGCAGGTCGGGCCGTTCAGCGCGCAAAACGCCGTCACTCTGGATTCTCTGGAGGAAATGGTGCATAGGGGCGCCGCCTCGGAAGGCTTGCTTGCCGTCGCGACCGCCCTGGACGACATCCCGGAGCTGGCCGTGTCGGACCAGGACGCCTTCTCGCTTCGGCAGGGACGCCCGATCGTTCTGCTCCCCCGTCAGGTGGAAACCCTAAAGGCCCGTCTTTCCGACGGCGCGCGGACGGTTTCAGCCTTTCAGGGCCAGACCCTCGTCGCGCTGTGTCAGTTGCGGGCCGGCCGGCTAGAACCCGACCGCGTTTTCAACCTCTAGGCCCGCGCCATCCGGCAAGGGCCGAGACCCCACGGCCTCAAGTAGCGCGAAGCGCGATAGGCCAAGAAAGGACTCTTTCGATGTCGGTTACTGCTGAACGCGCCGGCGACACCGGCTCGGCCGAGGTTCAGGTCGCGATCCTGTCGGAACGCATCGCCAACCTCACCGAACACTTCAAGACCCACAAGAAGGACAACCACTCGCGTCGTGGCCTTCTGAAGATGGTGTCGCAACGTCGCCGCCTGCTCGACCACCTGAACAAGGTCGACGCCGGTCGCTATCAGGCGCTCATCGCCAAGCTGGGCCTGCGTCGCTAAGGCGCCGGACGAATTTGAATATCGCTTTCGAGGCGCGGGCGGTCACGTCCGCGCCTCGTTGTGTACCTAAGGACTGCCGCGCGCCTCGGACTTAAGGCGCAGACGCGAGGGCCGAGCGGTCCTCAACCGGGTTGTTCGCGATGGCGCGGCGATCCACGGACCTCGGGACTGCACGCCCCGCGCTCCACCCAATGATGGGACCCCAATTCTGGGGAAACCTGGGCGGAATACGCCGCCTGGGATACGAAAGACGAGATATGTTCGACATCAAACGCAAGACCATCGAGTGGGCCGGACGCCCGCTGACCCTGGAGACGGGCCGCATCGCCCGTCAGGCCGACGGCGCCGTGCTGGCGACCTATGGCGAGACCGTGGTCCTGGCCACCGTCGTCTATGGCCGCGCGCCCAAGCCCGGCCTGGACTTCTTCCCCCTGACCGTCAACTACCAGGAAAAGACCTTCGCCGCCGGCAAGATTCCGGGCGGCTACTTCAAGCGTGAAGGCCGTCCGTCGGAGAAGGAGACTCTGGTCTCGCGCCTGATCGACCGCCCGATCCGCCCGCTGTTCGTCAAGGGCTTCAAGAACGAGACCCAGGTCGTCGTCACCGTGCTGCAGCACGACATGGAGAACGACCCGGACGTCCTGGGCATGGTCGCCGCCTCGGCCGCCCTGACCATCTCGGGCGTGCCCTTCATGGGGCCCATCGGCGCCGCGCGCGTCGGCCTGATCGACGGCGAGCTGGTGCTGAACCCCGCCATCGACCTGATCCCGTCCTCGGACCTGGACCTGGTGGTCGCCGGCACGCAAGACGCCCTGATGATGGTCGAATCCGAAGCCAAGGAGCTGTCGGAAGAGAAGATGCTTGAGGCCCTCATGTTCGCGCATGCGGGCATGCAGCCGGTGATCGACGCCATCATCGAACTGGCCGAGCACGCCGCCAAGGAGCCGTTCGACTTCCAGGCCGAAGACCATTCCGACGTCGTCGCCTCGATCAAGTCGCTGGTCGGCGAGGACATCAAGGCCGCCTACACCCACCCCGGCAAGTATGAGCGCCGCTCGGGCGTCGATGCGGCCAAGAAGACCGCCGCCGCCGCCCTGGTGAAGACCGACGAGAACCCGGACGGCGTCGACGGCTCCAAGTTCTCGGCCGCCTTCAAGGAATGCGAGGCCGAGGTCCTGCGTCGCGACATCATCGAGAACGGCCACCGCGTCGACGGCCGCGCCCTGGACAAGGTCCGCGCCATCGTGTCGGAAGTCGGCGTCCTGCCGCGCACCCACGGCTCGGCCCTGTTCACGCGCGGGGAAACCCAGGCCCTGGTCGTCGCCACCCTGGGCACCGGCGAGGACGAGCAGTACATCGACAGCCTGACCGGCACCTACAAGGAATCCTTCCTGCTGCACTACAACTTCCCCCCCTATTCGGTGGGTGAAGCGGGCCGCATGGGTTCGCCCGGCCGCCGCGAAATCGGCCACGGCAAGCTGGCCTGGCGCGCGATCCGTCCGATGCTGCCGTCCAGGGAGGACTTCCCCTACACCATCCGCCTGGTGTCGGAGATCACCGAGTCGAACGGCTCGTCCTCGATGGCCACGGTCTGCGGCTCGTCGCTGGCCCTGATGGACGCCGGCGTGCCGCTGGTCCGTCCGGTCTCGGGCATCGCCATGGGCCTGATCCTGGAGCCGTCGGGCGAGTTCGCCATCCTGTCCGACATCCTGGGTGACGAAGATCACCTGGGCGACATGGACTTCAAGGTCGCAGGCACCCGCGAAGGCATCACCTCGCTGCAGATGGACATCAAGGTCCCCGGCATCACCGAGGAGATCATGAGACAGGCCATCGCCCAGGCCTCGGCCGGCCGCCTGCACATCCTGGACGAGATGGACAAGGCCATGGAGGCGCCGCGCGCCGAGCTGGGCGAGTTCGCGCCCAAGATCGAATCCATCAAGATCGCGGTGGACAAGATCCGCGAAGTGATCGGTTCGGGCGGCAAGGTCATCCGCGAAATCGTGGAAAAGACCGGCGCCAAGATCGACATCGGCGACGACGGCGCCATCAAGATCGCCGCCAACGACCAGGAGAAGATCGACGCCGCCAAGGCCTGGATCCAGTCCATCGCCTCCGAACCGGAAGTCGGGACCATCTACACCGGCAAGGTCGTGAAGGTCGTGGATTTCGGCGCCTTCGTGAACTTCTTCGGCGCCAAGGACGGCCTGGTCCACGTGTCCCAGATCGCCCTGGAGCGCGTCGCCAACCCGGCCGACGTCCTGTCCGAAGGCCAGGAGGTCAAGGTCAAGTTCCTGGGCTTCGACGATCGCGGCAAGACCAAGCTGTCGATGAAGGTCGTCGATCAGGAGACCGGCGAGGACATCACCGACAAGATCAACGCCGAGCGCGCCGAGCGCGGCGAAGCCCCGCTGTCGGACGATACCGGCGGTCGTCCCAAGCGCGAGGGCGGCGATCGCGGCGGCGACCGCGGCCGTCGTCGTCGCGACTAAGCGACGACCTCAAGCCTGATGCGAAGGAAGGCCCGGCGGAGCGATCCGCCGGGCTTTTTTCTTCGTCGCGCGCACCCCGGAGCGATTTCGCTTGCCGCGCCCGTCCACGCGGTTTCCATTATCAGCTCATCCGTGGGGAAAACGTCATGCTGGATCGCCGCCGCCTTCTTCAATCCGCCGCCCTGGGCGCGGGCCTCGCCGCCGTCGGAGGCGCCGCCTTCGCCCGGCCAGAAGGGGGTTCGGCGGACGACGCCCTCAAGGCCTTCATGGACAAGGCGTTCGAGGAGACGCTGGACCGGTCGCCCGAGGTCGTGACCATGTTCGGCCTGGACAAGGGGCCGCGGGCCGGCGCCAAGTCGCGGCTGACCGTGCCGACCCGCGCCGAGGAGGAAGCCCAGCGCGCCTTCGTTCTCCGCCAGGCCGCCGACCTCGGCCGCATCGACCGGGGCGCCCTGTCGCCGCGCGACCTGAACTATTACGACAGCATCAAGGACAATCTGGACGGGGTCATCGCCACCTACGCCATCCCCTATGGCCAGGGCGGCTGGCCCAACCCGTATCGCGTCAGCCAGCAGGGCGGCGCCTATCAGTCCACGCCGGACTTCCTGGCCAACCAGCACACCATCGAGACGGCGGCGGACGCCGACGCCTATGTGGCGCGTGTCGACGCCTTCGCCGACGTCCTGGCGGCCGAGACCGACAGGCTGAAGGAAGACTACGCCCTGGGCGTCGTGCCTCCCGACTTCATCCTGGCCAAGGCGATCCGACAGCAGGAGGGTTTCCTGGCGACGCCCGCGGCGACCTCGCCCCTGACCCAGTCGGTCGTGGAGCGCACCCAGGCCAAGGGACTGACCGGCGACTGGGGCGCCCAGGTCCAGCGGCTGATCGAGACGCGGGTTTATCCGGCCCTGGCCGCACAGGCCGCCGTGCTGAAGGCGGCCCAGCCGAATGCGACGCACGAGGCCTCGGTGCGGCGCCTGCCGCAGGGCGAGCAATATTACGCCAACAGCCTGCGCTACATCACCACCACCCAACTGACCGCCGACGAAATCCATCGCACCGGCGTCGAACAGATGGCCGAACTGACCGCGCGCGCCGACGGCCTGCTGAAGGCGCAAGGGTTGACCCAGGGCTCGGTCGCCGAGCGGATCAAGGCCATGGGGGACGACCCCAAATACGTCTATCCGAACACCGACGCCGGCAAGGCCGAACTGATCGCCAAGCTGAACGCCCAGATGGCGGACATGCAGGGACGCCTGCCCGATGCCTTCGGCCGCCTGCCCAAGGCCAAGGTCGAGATCAAGCGGGTTCCGCCCGAGATCGAGGCCGGGGCGCCGATGGGCTATTACAACTCGCCCAGCCTGGATGGGACGCGGCCCGGCATCTATTGGATCAATTTGAAGGACACGGCGGAGTGGCCGTCCTGGTCCTTGCCGACCCTGACCTATCACGAGGCGACGCCGGGCCACCACCTGCAGATCAGCCTGCAGCAGGAGAGCGAATCCGCCCCGCTGCTGATGAACCTTCTGGGCTTCTCCTCCTATGTCGAGGGCTGGGGCCTGTACGCCGAACAGCTGGCGGACGAACTGGGCGCCTATGAGAACGATCCGGCGGGCCAGATCGGCTATCTGCAGTCGCTGATGTTCCGCGCCGCGCGCCTGGTGGTGGACACCGGCATCCACGCCAAGGGCTGGAGCCGCGAACAGGGCATCCGCTACATGATGGAGGCCTATGGCGATCAGGAAGGGGCGGCGACGTCCGAGGTCGAACGCTATTGCGGCTGGCCGGGCCAGGCCTGCGCCTACAAGGTCGGGCACAACGAATGGGTGCGCCTGCGCGAACAGGCCAAGACGACCCTGGGGCCGCGGTTCGACATCAAGGGCTTCCACGACACAGCCCTGGCCGCCGGCGGCGTGCCCTTGTCGGTGCTGGACCGGATCGTCGCGGCCTGGGTTCAAGCCCAGGCCTGAGGCGCGGGCCGCAGCGCAGGGTCTTCAGTCGGGAAGGGTTTGGCCGTCCATGCGACGCAGGCGGTTGTGGATGTCGGTGGCGGCCACGGCGGCCTCCGCCGTCGCCACCGCGATCTGATTGAGCCCGCGCACGACGTCTCCGGCGGCGTAGAGGCCCGGCACGCTGGTCGCCTGATGCAGATCGACCTCCAGCCGGCCGTCGTCGCTGAGGCGCGCGCCCAGCCCGCGGGCCAGTTCGGCGTTGGGCGATGCGCCCAGGGCGGAATAGACCAGGTCGAACGCGCGCGTTTGGCCGCCCCAGGTCAGGGCCGTCACCCGGTCCTTTTCCAGCACCACGGCGTCGAGGGGCGCCAAGATGACCTCCACGCCCAGCCGCTGAAGCGCCGCCTGGCGCGTCAGGGCCTCGGGCGGGCCGATGTGAATCAGCGCAACCCGGTCGGAATAGGTGCGCATGAAGGCCGCCTCGCGCGCGCCCTTGTCGCTGTGGCCGATCACGGCGACGGCCTTGTCCGTCGCCTCGTAGCCGTCGCAGATCGGACAGATGCGGACCAGCGACCGCTGGACGGCGCGCTCGACGCCCTTCAGGTCGGGATGGCGGTCGACCACGCCGGTCGCCAGAAGGACGGCGCGGGCGCGCACCGACCGCCCGTCGATGCGGGCGACGAAACCCTGCCCCTCCTTGGCCAGTTCCGCAACGCGATCGGCCGTGACGACGGCGCCGTATTCCCGGGCCTGTTCACGCATCCGCTTCAGGATATCGGCGCCCGAAATGCCCGCCGGAAAGCCGGGCATGTTGTGGCTGACGGGTATCCAGCTGGCGCGCGGCTCTCCGCCGTCCACGACCAGGGTGTCGCGCCTGAAACGGCCCAAATAGGTCGCCGCCGTCAGGCCGGCCGGACCTGCCCCGATCACCAGGACCTCGGGGTCGGTCATCGGGTGCGCCAGGCGACGGGCCAGAGGTCGGCGGGGACGCCGGCGCATTCGCCCATGACGCTCTCGCGGCTGAGGACGAAACGGTTTCCAGTCCAGGTCCAGGTCTGAAGCGCGCCGCAGTCGCCCAGGCCTCGTCCCTTGGCGAAGGCGGACAGGGTGCGGGTCCTGGGATCATATTCGCCGTTGACGGTGCTGTTGTCCGGCCGTTCGGGGTCGGCGCCCGGCCCCGAGGTTCCCGCCAGGACGGCGGGGCGGGGATCGCTGCCGCCCGGTCCGGTCACATACCAGACATGGGTGACGTTGTAGGCCCCGGCCCCGCATGGCGCGGCCCACAGCTCGGTCCGGGCGTCCAGACGGGCGGACATGACCATGTCCCTGACGGCCGGCATGGACGATTGCTTCAGACAGTTTCCGACCTCGGTTCGCATGCGCAGGGCGGCAGGCAGGCTTTGGCCCGTATCTCCGAAGCCGGACTGATCGACCGCCGGCGCCGGCGTGACGACGGGCGGGGACGACGCGGCGGGCACGGCCGAGGCGGGGCGGCCGCCGCGGCGGATCAGGGCGGTCGGGGTGTTCAACCGGCCCTGCTTCTCGTCGATCCACAACAGGGCGGCGGCGGCGCCGTTCAAGGAGACGACTTGGGTCGAGGCGGCGCGAATGGTCATGGCCTTGCCCTGGATCATGGCGTCGATCAGCGGGCGGGGATCGCCTGCGGCCAAGCCGATGGGGGCCTCCGCCTCGGACGCGGCGTCCAACGTCGCCGGATAGCTGCGGCCGTCGATCACCAAGGCGACGGTTTTCGCCGCGCCCGCCTCGGCGTCGGGCCAGTAACCGAAGCGGATGTCGGGCTGCGCCTCTGGTCCCGCCGCCAGTGCGATCCGCACCCAGCCAGCCGCGAACTCGGGCGCGAAACCGAACGCCCAGCAGGTTCCGTCGTTGCCGCAGGTCGCGCTCCAGTCCCGGAACTGGCGCGTCTCGGCGCGGGTTCGAAGCACGGGCGGGGGTTCGGCCGGAGCCGCCCCGGACGGCGCGGCAGGCGCGGAAGGGGCGGGCGAGCGGGCGGCCTGTCGATCGCCGCAGGCGCTCAGGGCCAGCGCAGACGCGGCCAGGACGGACGCTGGCGAAGCGGGGCCAAGGCGGAAGGCGGCCGTCATCTTTTCCTCAGCGCCGAAGGCTTGTGGGCGGCGCGGGCGCCGGTCCTGTCGCTCTCGACGACATATTCGGGATTGTCGATGGAGGCGGCGACCCTATGGCCCTCGATACAGGTTTCGGAGACGACCTTCCTGATCACCCGGCCGGTCGTCGCGCCCTGGCTGTGGTCCCATCCGACGCGGTCGCCCGCCTTGAAACGCTTTTCCGCCATCTCGGTCCCCTCCAAGCTTTCGTGTTCAGCGATCAGACGCCGCATCAGTTCCGCATCCACCACCGGCGGGGCCTCGCAGAAGGCCAGGATCCATCGCTCCACCAGCGCCCGCTCCTCATCCGTCATCCTGTCGTCCGTCGCCATTGATCGGACCGACACAAACCCTGGCGGCCGGAACAGTTCAGACGCCGGCCCGAGGCCTTTTCCGGGCAGGGTTAACGGAGGCCGGGGTTTGCGCCGGCGCGCCGCCCCGCTATACCGCCGCCACGATATTCCTTCCCTCAGTCACAGGCGGACCGCACGCATGGCCAAGATCAAGGTCGAAAACCCCATCGTCGACATCGACGGCGACGAAATGACCCGCATCATCTGGCAGATGATCAAGGACAAGCTGGTCTTCCCGTTCCTGGATCTCGAGCTGGACTATTACGACCTGGGCATGGAGCACCGCGACGCCACCGACGACCAGGTGACGATCGACGCCGCCCACGCGATCCAGAAGCACGGCGTCGGCGTGAAGTGCGCCACCATCACCCCGGACGAGGCGCGGGTGAAGGAATTCGGCCTGAAGAAGATGTGGAAGTCGCCGAACGGCACCATCCGCAACATCCTCGGCGGCGTGGTCTTCCGCGAGCCGATCATCTGTTCGAACGTGCCGCGCCTGGTTCCGGGCTGGACCCAGCCGATCGTCGTCGGTCGTCACGCCTTCGGCGACCAGTACAAGGCCACCGACTTCCTGATGCCGGGCCCCGGCACCCTGACGATCAAGTTCGTCGGCGAGGACGGCGAAGTGATCGAGCACGAGGTCTACAAGGCCCCCGGCGCCGGCGTGGCCATGGCCATGTACAATCAGGACGCCTCGATCCGCGAGTTCGCCCACGCCAGCTTCGCCTATGGCCTGCAGCGCAACTACCCGGTCTATCTGTCGACCAAGAACACGATCCTGAAAGCCTATGACGGCCGCTTCAAGGACCTGTTCCAGGAAGTGTTCGACGAACACTACGCCGCCGAGTTCAAGGCGCGGGGCCTGACCTATGAGCACCGCCTGATCGACGACATGGTCGCGGCCGCGATGAAGTGGTCGGGCGGCTTCGTCTGGGCGTGCAAGAACTACGACGGCGACGTGCAGTCGGACGTGGTGGCGCAAGGCTTCGGCTCGCTGGGCCTGATGACCTCGGTCCTGATGACGCCGGACGGCAAGGTGCTGGAGACGGAAGCCGCCCACGGCACCGTGACCCGCCACTATCGCCAGCACCAGAAGGGCGAGGCCACCTCGACCAACTCGATCGCCTCGATCTTCGCCTGGACGCGCGGTTTCAAGCACCGCGCCAAGCTGGACGGCAACGCCGCCCTGGACCAATTCGCCGACACCCTGGAGAAGGTCGTCGTCGACACCGTCGAGGCCGGCTTCATGACCAAGGACCTGGCCCTTCTGGTCGGCGACCAGCAGGGCTGGCTGACCACCGAGGGCTTCCTCGACAAGGTCGCCGAAAACCTGAAGTCCGCCCTGCCGGACGTTGGCTGAGGCGCGCAGGCCCCTCCGCACAGCATTGCCGGCAGGACGCCCAAACGTCCTCAAGCAGCGCGAAGCGCGGTAGGATAAACAAGAATGAGCCCCGCCGGAGCGATCCGGCGGGGCTTTTCGTTGTGCGAAGGCCCGGGGCGTGCATGATCGGCGATAATGAAGGAGCGTTCGTGAAGCGGCTGTTCGGAAACCTGGTGCTGGCGGCGCTCGCCTTGGCGGTGCTGGCCTTCTTCGCCGCGCCGGCGGTGGGGTTTTTCGCCATCCGTTCGGCGGCCGAGGCGAACGATGTCGCCGGGCTTTCTCGGCTGATCGACTTCGGCGCCGTGCGGCAGTCGCTGAGGCCGCAACTGGCCGGGCGGCCCGAGGCCCTGGCCCCAGCGCCCTCCTTCCTGGAAGACCCCATCGGCGCCTTCCGTCGCCAATTGGACCAGCAGAACCCGTTGCAGCGGCAGCCCGACGTGAACGCCTACCTGACGCCGGCGGCCCTGTCGGCCCTGCTGCGGGGCGAGGGACGATACGCCAACCAGCAGACGCAGGCCGCGGCGACGACGGGAACCGCAGCCCGCAAGCCCTGGCCGCGCCCGGCCTATTGGAGCGTCAACCGGGTGCGGATGGCGGTGGCCGACCAGGGCGGGTCGCGAACCCTGTTCACCTTCGAACGGCGAGGGCCGTTCGAATGGAAGCTGGTCCATATCGGCCTGCCCGGGGACACGTCGCCGTCCGCGCCGGCGGTTCGTCCGTGAGCCGCCGCGCCGTCCGTTTTGCGAAGGAGGGGTCATGACCCGCAAGATCGTCACCGGCGCCCTGATCGCCGCCGTCGTGGGTCTGGCGGTCGCCCTCTTCGTCTCGCCCTTCCTGACGGCGCAGGCAATCGTGCGGGCGGCGCGGGCCGGCGATGCGGCGGCGCTGGAGCGGCAGGTGGACTTTCCCGCCTTCCGCGCCAGCCTGAAGAGCGAGCTGAACGCGCGGGCGGGGCTGGAAATCCGTGATCGGGCCAAGGGCGACCGGGGACTGGCGGCGCTGGGGATGCTGCTGGCGCCGCCGCTGGTCGAAGGCGCGGTCGACAACTTCGTCACGCCCCAGGGCGTCGCCGCCTTGGTCCGTTCGGGCGAGACGCCGCAGCCCGAACGCCCCGTGCCCGCCGACGACACCCCGGCGGCGCCCAAGGACAAGGTGCGCCAGTCCTGGGCCTATCGCGGACTGAACCGCTTCGCCGTGACCGTGACGCGCGATGACAAGCCCGATGACGAACTGGTTCTAATCCTGGAACGTCGAGGACCGTTCAACTGGAAACTCGCCGGCGTGGACCTGACGCCCGATCCGATGATGTAAGCCGCGAAACCGCACTGCAACTTCGAAAACAGTGCGATGTGCAAGAAGCGCGATTTCGAACCGACTAAAAGTCGGGTGCGTCTCGCGCGACCCGACCTGCCTACCGGCCCTCATCCGACCCTTCTCCCTGGAAGAAAGGGCGGACATGTCAGCCGTTCAGAGCCGCTCGTACGGCGGCCAGACCGTCCTCGGCCTTGGAGCCGTCCGGGGCGCCGCCCTGGGCGAAGTCGGGCTTGCCGCCCGCGCCCTGGCCGCCCATGGCGAGGACGGCGGCGCGGGCCAGGTCGGCGGCGTTGACCCAGCCTTCGCCTTGGCCGGCCAGGTCCGAGGTGACGGCGACGGTGACGGCGGCCTTGCCCTCGGTCACGCCGATCAGGGCGACGACGCCCGAACCGACCTGTTTTCTGAAGTCCTCGGCGACGCCGCGCAGACCCTTGCCGTCCACCCCGTCCAGAACGCGGGCGATCAGCTTGACGCCGTTGATCTCTTCCGGCGCCGAAGACGCGCCCGAGCCGCCGCCCAGCGCCAGCTGCTTCTTCAGCTCGGCGACCTGTTTCTCCAGCGTCTTGACCGAGCCTTGCAGAGCCTCGACGCGGGCCGGCACGTCCAGCGGCTGGATCTTGAAGTCGCGGGCCAGATTGCGGGCGACCTTGGCCTGGGATTCCAGATAGAGGCGGGCGGCCTCGCCGGTCAGAGCCTCGATGCGACGGACGCCGGCGGCGACGCCGGTTTCCTGGATCACCTTGAACAGGCCGATATCGCCGGTGCGGGCGACGTGGGTGCCGCCGCACAGCTCGACCGAATAGGGGGCGTTGCCAAGAGCCGCTTCTGGGACCAGCGAACGGCCGAGCGTCAGGACGCGGACCTCGTCGCCGTATTTCTCGCCGAACAGGGCGATGGCGCCGGCCTCGATGGCGTCGGCGGGGGTCATCAGCTTGGTCTCGGCCGGGACGTTCTGGCGGATCACGGCGTTGACCTCGGCCTCGATGGCGGCCAGCTCGTCCTCGGTGACGGGAGCCGAATGGCTAAAGTCGAAGCGGGCCCGTTCGGAATCCACCAGTTGGCCCTTCTGGGCGACCTGCGGGCCCAGGACGTTCTTCAGCGCCGTGTGCAGCAGGTGGGCGGCCGAGTGGTTGGCGCGGGTCGTAGCGCGCTTGTCGGCGTCGACGAACTGGGCGACGCGGGCGCCGATCTCGAGCTTGCCGGCCGTGATCTGGACCGACAGGACATGCAAATCGCCGGCGTGTTTCTTGACGTCCAGCACCTCAGCTTCACCGCCCGGCCATTCCAGGGTTCCCTGGTCGCCGGTCTGGCCGCCGCTCTCGGCGTAGAAAGGGGTCGTGTCGAACAGCACCTCGACGATGTCGCCGGCCTCGGCCGCCTCGACCGGCGCGCCGCCATTCATGATGGCCAGGACCTCGCCCGAACCCTCGACCGCGTCGTAGCCGGTGAAGACGGTCGGTCCCATCCGGTCGCGCACGGCCAGCCATTCGCCGGCGTTGGCGGTCTGGCCCGAGCCCTTCCAGTTCTCGCGCGAACGCTGGCGCTGCTCCGCCATGGCGGCCTCGAAGCCGTCGACATTGACCGAGAAGCCGCGACGACGCGCCTCGTCCTGGGTCAGGTCCAGCGGGAAGCCGTAGGTGTCGGACAGGGTGAAGGCCGTCTGGCCGTCCAGCATGTCGCCAGGACGGAAGCCCTGAACCGCCGTGTCGAACAGGGCCATGCCGCGGCCGAGCGTGGTGCGAAAGCGAATCTCTTCCTGCTTCAGCGTGTCCTCGATGAAGGGCTGGGCGCGGGCCAGTTCCGGATAGGCGTCGCCCATCTGGGCGACCAGGGTCGGGACCAGACGGTGCATCAGGGGGTCCGAAGCGCCCAACAGGTGAGCGTGGCGCATGGCGCGGCGCATGATGCGCCGCAGCACATAGCCCCGACCCTCGTTCGAGGGCGTCACGCCGTCGGCGATCAGGAAGGACGAAGACCGCAGGTGGTCGGCGATGACCCGGTGGCTGGCGGCCTGATCGCCGTCCGACTTGGTCGAGGTGAGGTCTTCGGACGCCGCGATCAGGGTCTTGAACAGGTCGGTTTCGAAGACCGAATGCACGCCTTGAAGCACGGTAGTCATCCGCTCCAGCCCCATGCCGGTGTCGACGCTGGGCTTGGGAAGGTTGCGAACGATCTGATCGTTCTCCTTCTCATACTGCATGAAGACGTTGTTCCAGATCTCCACGTAGCGGTCGCCGTCTTCGTCCGGGCTGCCGGGAGGGCCGCCGGGGATCTTGTCCCCGTGGTCCCAGAAGATTTCGGTGCAGGGGCCGCAGGGGCCGCTGTCGCCCATGGCCCAGAAGTTGTCGGCGCCGGCGATGCGGATGATCTTGTCGTCGGAAAAGCCCGTGACCTTCTTCCAGATGGCGGCGGCCTCGTCGTCATCGATATAGACGGTGACGAGCAGGCGTTTGGGGTCTAGGCCGAAGTCCCGCGTGACCAGCGTCCACGCCCGGTCGATGGCGTGTTCCTTGAAATAGTCGCCGAAGGAGAAGTTCCCCAGCATTTCGAAGAAGGTCAGGTGGCGGGCGGTGTAGCCGACATTGTCCAGGTCGTTGTGCTTGCCCCCGGCGCGGACGCATTTCTGCGAGGAGGTGGCGCGCGGATAGGGCGGCTTGGCGGCGCCGGTGAAATAGTCCTTGAACGGCACCATGCCGGCGTTGACGAACAGCAGGGACGGATCGTTCTGAGGCACCAGCGGGGCCGAGTGCACCTTCTCGTGACCGTCGGCCGCGAAGAAGTCGAGGTAGGTGGCGCGGATCTCGTTCAGGCTGGGCATTCGGCGTGTCTTCGGCTGGGGCGGTCGCTAGGAACGGCGTCATATAGGGTTTTGGCGGGGAGCGCATCACCTGCGCGGGATGGGGGTTTGGGCGCCACAAGATCCTCCCCCAAGGAGCGCAGCGGAAAGGGGGAGGGGGACCGCGCGTAACGTGGTGGAGGAGGCGAAAATCGCACGATGCTGGAAAGAGACATTCGACATCGACGATGCGGTCGCCCCCTCCACCGCTTCGCGGTCCCCCTCCCCCGCTGGGCGGGGGAGGATGACTTCACACCCTCGGCGGCGGGCCGAACTTGCCGGATTGGTAGTCCTGGATCGCCTGGATGATCTCGTCGCGGGTGTTCATGACGAAGGGACCGTGGCTGAAGACCGGCTCGCCGATGGGTTCGGCGTGGCCGAGCAGGACGACGGCGTCCGTGCTCGCCGTGATCTGCACCGCGTCGCCGTCGGACAGGCCGGCGAGGTTCCATTGCGGCACGGTGCTCCCGGCGACCGCAATCTCGCCTTTGACGACATACAGGAAGACGTTGCGGCCGGGGGCGACAGGGGTCTCGAACGTCGCGCCGGCGGGCAGGCGGACGATGGCCAGATGGACGTCGATCAGGGACTGGATCGGCGCCTTGACCCCCAGCCAGTCGCCGGAGACCGGCTCCACCGTGACGCCGTCGGCGGTGGTGAAGGTCGGGATGTCGGCCTTCTGCAGGCCGATGTAGTTGGGCCGGGTCATCTTCAACCGAGACGGCAGATTGACCCACAGCTGCAGGATCTCGATCGGCCCGCCGTCACGCTTGAAATCGACCGGCGATAGTTCGGCGTGGATCAGGCCCGAGCCGGCGGTCATCCACTGGACGCCGCCCGCCTCGATGACGCTCTCGCCGCCGCCGGAATCGTTGTGGGCAAGTTCGCCCTCCAGGATGAAGGTGACGGTCTCGAATCCCCGGTGCGGATGGGGACCGAAGGGCAGGCCGGCGTTGCCCGGCGCATAGGTCTGGGGCCCGTGATGGTTCAGGAACAGGAAGGGATCGATCTGGTCCAGACCGGGACCCGGCACGGGTCGGCGCGTGATCAGGTCGCCGATGTCGTCGCGATGGGCGGGATGCAGACGAAGGACGGGACGGGGCGTGATCTCGGTCATTCGTCACATATAGGGTGGCGGATACGCGCTGACCAGTTCAGGCCGCCGCATAGTCAGCCGGGACGCGAGACCGCGACCGGGCGGGCGCGGCCGTTCTGGACCAGCTCGCCGCTCCAGCCCTGAGCGGCCGCGCGAAGGTGCAGTTCGCCGCCCGCCAGGGGCAGGACCGTGGTCGCGCCCACGACAGCGGCTGGACCCGCGGGACCGCCCGGGACCGGGGCCGCCCGCTCGTCCAGCCGGCGCCAGGCGCCCTCGACGCGCCGCCCCTCGCCCCGGTCTGTCAGGGCCAGGGAGAGAAGCGGCCGGCCGTCCGGCGCCGCAACGCGCCAGCGACCGTCCAGCGGTCCGGCGCGGTGGTCGGCGTCGATCTCGGCCTGGGCCACGCCCTGGTCGTAGGCGGCCTCGCCGTCGCTGGGCGTGACCTCATAATCGCCGACATAGGCGTCGACGGCGACTGGCCGGATCAGAGGGCCGCGGCGCCGGTCGCCTCCGGCGTCGCCCTCGGCCTCTGCCTCTCGACCAAAGTCGGAGGGCGGCTCGAACGGACGGACCGTGGGGGCCTGGTAGGTCTCGGGCGTGGCGTCCAGGCCGGCCGCCTGAAGGGGAACCTGCAACCCGGCCTGGGGCATGGACGCCAGGGACACGGCCGCGAGGAAAGCGAACAGGATCATGCGTCTAACCTGCCAAATCACACGCCGGCTCGCCTAGAGGTCGGACGTCTCCGCGCGAAAACGTGATTCGAATGCGGGGCGAGGGCGACAAGCGTAACAATCGCCCGATCTGACCCGCCGTGCGTTGACACCGGCCCCTCCGGGTCACAAAAGCCTTCGCAACCGCACACGGCGATTGAATTCATTCGCTTTTGAGAACCATTCGCATGACCCAGCCCAGCCCGAAGCCGGGTGGCGCAACAAACGACCGAACGGGTCGTTTCGTCACCCAACCGAACGGTCATTTCACTCCGCTTTCTCCGCACATGCAGGTCTGGCGCTGGCACGTGACCATGGCCGCCTCCATCCTGTTCCGCGCCACGATCATCGCCGCGACCGTGGGCGTTCTGTTCGTGGTCGGCTGGCTGGCCGCCCTGGCGTTCGGACCCGAGCGCTACGACGGCTTCCTGCGGCTGGCCGGATCGCCGCTGGGCCTGTTCGTCGGCTTCGGCCTGACGGCGGTGCTGTTCTCCTTCATCCTGAACGGCGCGCGTCACACCTATAACGACACCGGAAACGGCCTGACGGTGAAGTCGGCCAACATGCTGTCCAGCATCGCGGTCTGGGCGCCGGTCCCGCTGGCCGTGTTGTTCTGGATCGTCCTGTTCGCCGCCGGGAGGGTTTCGCTGTGAGCGGCGCCGCAAAGTTCAAGAACAACGTCAAGGTTTCCGAGCGTCACGGCGCGGGCGAATGGTTGACCGAGCGGGTGCTGCTGGTCGCCCTTCTGCCGCTGGGCCTGTGGGTCGCATCCACCAGCTTCACCCTGGCGGGGGCGGGCTATGACGCCGTCATGGCCTGGTTCGCCAATCCGTTGAACGCCGCCTTGATGGCGATCACGGCGGTGGTCTTCTTCGGCTACCTCAGCCTGTCCTGGAAGGTGATCCTGGAGGACTATGCGCCGAATGCGGGGACGCGCGGCCTGTTGGTCGCCCTGCTGAACCTCGTCTTCGTCGTGCTGGCCGCCGCCAGCGTCTTCTTCATCGTGCGGCTGGCGCTGGGCTCGGCGCCGCTGCCCGCCGGCTTCGGAGCCTGATTTACTGATGGCTGCATACGAACTGATCGATCATGAATACGACGTCGTCGTCGTCGGCGCCGGCGGATCCGGTCTGCGCGCCGCCCTCGGCGCCGCCCAGCAGGGCCTGAAGGTCGCCTGCGTCACCAAGGTCTTCCCGACCCGCTCGCACACTGTGGCGGCGCAAGGCGGCATCTCCGCCTCGCTCGGCAATATGGGCGAGGACAGCTGGCAATGGCACATGTACGACACCGTCAAGGGGTCGGACTGGCTGGGCGACCAGGACTCGATCGAATATCTGGTCCGCAACGCGCCCAAGGCCGTCTACGAGCTGGAACACTGGGGCGTGCCCTTCTCGCGCACCGAGGAAGGCAAGATCTACCAGCGCGCCTTCGGCGGCATGACCCGCAACTTCGGCGAAGGCCCGGTGCAGCGCACCTGCGCCGCCGCCGACCGCACCGGCCACGCCATCCTGCACACCCTGTACGGCCAGTCGGTGCGCCGCGAGGTGAAGTTCTTCGTCGAATATTTCGCGCTGGACCTGATCATGCAGGACGGCGCCTGCACTGGCGTGACGGCCCTGCAACTGGACAACGGTCAGCTTCACCAGTTCCGCGCCAAGATGGTGGTTCTGGCGACCGGCGGATACGGCCGCGCCTATTTCAGCGCCACCTCGGCCCACACCTGCACCGGGGACGGCAACGCCATGGTGCTGCGCGCCGGCCTGCCGTTGCAGGACATGGAGTTCGTGCAGTTCCACCCCACCGGCATCTACGGCGCGGGCTGCCTGATCACCGAGGGCGCCCGCGGTGAAGGCGGCTATCTGACCAACTCGGAAGGCGAGCGGTTCATGGAGCGCTATGCGCCGACCGTGAAGGACCTGGCCCCGCGCGACATGGTCAGCCGCTCCATGACCATCGAGATCCGCGAAGGCCGCGGCGTGGGTCCGAAGAAGGACCACATCTTCCTGCACCTGGACCACCTGGATCCGAAGATTCTGCACCAACGCCTGCCAGGCATTTCGGAAAGCGCCAAGATCTTCGCCGGCGTCGACGTGACCAAGGAGCCGATCCCGGTTCTGCCGACCGTCCACTACAATATGGGCGGCATCCCCACGAACTATCACGGAGAGGTGCTGACGCTGCGCGACGGCGACCCGGACAGCGTGGTTCCGGGCCTGATGGCCGTGGGCGAGGCGGCCTGCGTCTCGGTGCACGGCGCCAACCGCCTGGGCTCCAACTCCCTGACCGACCTGGTGGTGTTCGGCCGCGCCGTCGGCCTGCGCTGCGGCGAGGTGGTGGACAAGACCGCGGCCGTTCCTACCGCGCCCAAGGCCCAGATCGACGCCCACATGGCCCGGCTGGATCGCTTCCGCTACGCCGACGGCTCGACCCCGACCGCCGAACTGCGCCTGTCGATGCAGCAGGCCATGCAGGCCGATGCGGCGGTGTTCCGCACCGGCAAGACGCTGGAAGAGGGCGTCCAGAAGCTGCGCGCCATCGACGCGGCCGGCGCCGACATCAAGACGACGGATCGCGGCCTGATCTGGAACACGGACCTGATGGAGACCCTGGAGTACGACAATCTGATCGCCCAGGCCCTTGTCACCATCGAGGGCGGGTTGAACCGCACGGAGTCGCGCGGCGCTCACGCTCGCGAGGATTATCCGAACCGCGACGACGTCAACTGGATGAAGCACACCCTGGCGTGGAGGCGTCCGGGCGAAGGGGTCCAGATCGACTACCGTCCCGTCCACAACTACACCATGTCGGACGACATCGCCTATATCGAGCCGAAGGCGCGGGTTTACTAAAATGGTCCAGCTCACTCTCCCCAAGGGCTCCAAGCCGACGACAGGCAAGGTCCATAAGGCCGCGCCGGGTTCGAAGGACGTCAAGACCTACAAGGTCTATCGCTACGATCCCGAGGTGGACGCCGATCCGCGCTGGGACGTCTATGAGGTGCCAGCCGGCGACCACGGCCCGATGCTGCTGGACGCCCTGATCCACATCAAGAACACCATCGACCCGACCCTGTCGTTCCGACGGTCGTGCCGCGAGGGCATTTGCGGCTCCTGCTCGATGAACATCGACGGGCGCAACACCCTGGCCTGCACCAAGGGCTGGGACGAGTGCCAGTCGTCCAACATCACCATCGCCCCCCTGCCCCACCAGCCGGTGGTCAAAGATCTGGTGACGGACCTGAGCCTGTTTTACGCCCAGTACGACTCGATCCAGCCGTATCTGCAGTCCGACGAGCCGGATCCCGAGAAGGAACGTCTGCAGACCCCGGCCGAGCGCGAGAAGCTGGACGGCCTGTACGAGTGCATCCTGTGCGCCTGCTGCTCGACCTCCTGCCCCAGCTACTGGTGGAACCAGGAAGAGTACCTCGGCCCGGCGGCGCTGCTGCAATCCTATCGCTGGATTTCCGACAGCCGCGACGACGCGACCCAGAAGCGTCTGGACGATCTGGAAGACCCGTTCAAACTGTATCGCTGCCACACGATCATGAACTGCGCCCAGGTCTGTCCCAAGGGTCTGAACCCGGCCAAGGCCATCGCCGAGACCAAGAAGCTGATGGTCGCCCCCAGCCGCAAGAAGGCGGCCTGATCGTTCGGACGCCGGAGGCTTTGTCTCCGGCGATCCCCGGGTTAGGAGCGGCCCATGGCCAGCATCACCTATATCGAACATGACGGGACCGAACACGTCGTGGACGTGAAGCCGGGGCTTTCCGTCATGGAAGGCGCGATCCGCAACAATGTGCCGGGCATCGACGCGGACTGCGGCGGCGCCTGCGCCTGCGCCACCTGCCACGTCTATGTCGACGAAGCCTGGCGCGAGGCGACGGGCAAACCCAGCGCCATGGAGGAGTCCATGCTGGACTTCGCCGAAGAGGTCGAGCCGAACAGCCGGCTGTCGTGCCAGATCCGGGTTTCGGACGCCCTGGACGGCCTGGTCGTGCGCCTGCCGGAAAACCAGCACTGAGATGACGGGGGCCGCCCTGGTCGATGCGATCGGCGGCTGGGTCGACCAGAGGATCGGGGGAACGGCCCTCGAGGACTTGCCGCCCATCATCGGCGTGTCGGGCGCGCAAGGCTCGGGCAAATCGACCTTGGCGCGCGACCTGGCCGAACGGTTTGGGGCCGCCGTCCTGTCGCTGGACGATGTCTATCTGACCAGGGCCGAACGGGCGACGATGGTGCGCCAGGTCCACCCCCTGTTCGTCACGCGCGGTCCGCCGGGCACGCACGATCTGAACCTGCTGCACCGGGTTCTGGATCGTTTGAGGATGGCCGGACCGGGCGACACGACCCCCCTGCCCCGTTTCGACAAGCTTGCGGACGACCGCGCCGATGTCTCGACATGGCCGGTGATCGAGGGGCGCCCCCGCGCCATCGTGCTGGAAGGCTGGTGCCTAGGCGCCGCGCCTCAGACCCAGGCCGCATTGACCGCGCCCGTCAATGCGCTGGAGCGGCGGGAGGACGCCCAAGGCGTTTGGCGTCGCAGGGTCAACGCCGCCCTGGCCGAGGACTAT
This sequence comes from Brevundimonas sp., assembly GCF_003248455.1. Lineage (GTDB taxonomy): Bacteria > Pseudomonadota > Alphaproteobacteria > Caulobacterales > Caulobacteraceae > Brevundimonas. The sequence continues at coordinate 81,789 of NZ_QFNM01000002.1, read as the reverse complement.
GTCGGCGTGACCCGGCGGCTGGACGCGCTGATCTTCCTTCAGGCGCCCGGGTTCGATGGGGTTCTGGACTGGCGCGGCCAACAGGAGGCGGCGCTGACAGGCGCCGCCCTGTCGTCAGAGCGGCGCGACCGGCTGGCGCGGTTCATCCAGCATTACGAGCGATTGACCCGCCATATGCTGGCGGGCGGGATCGCGCCGGACCTGACCGTGGACCTGGATGCGGATCGCCGGATCGTTGCGGTGCGTCCAGGCGTTGAGACCGCATGAGCCTGTTCAAGCCCAGAACCGCGCCCGGCGACGACCGGCGCGCCCAGCCCCGGCGTCCGCGCAATGCGCGGGGCGTCGTCTGCGGCGCCGACGTAGAGACCGCCTGTCTGATCGTGGACCTGTCGGACGCCGGGATGCGGGTGCGGCTGGATCGCGCCGCCGCCCTGCCGCGCGAGGTGGTGGTGGTCGATGTCGCCGAGGCGGTGGCCTATCCGGCATCGGTCGTCTGGCAGCGGGGGCAGGAGGCGGGACTGCGCCAGACCGGCGCCAAGTCCCTGCGCGGCCTTGCCCCGGCGCGACTGGTTCCGGCGCGCGACGCCTGGCTGAGGGCCGGCGGGCGTTGAATCTGGCCCTTAAGGCCTAGGCGCCGAGACCGGCAGGCATGGATCCGGCGTTGATGGCGATGCGCCCGACCAGGCCCTTGACGATCAGGTCCAGGGCCGAACCCTCGCGATAGTCGGCGGCCGCGACGAAGTTGACCCGGTCCTCCGAGATCAGGGAATAGACCTTCTTCTGGTCCTTCTCGTTCGAGCGCGGATCATAGACGGCGATGGAGAAGCCGCCCTTGGTGTGCATCATCTTCATGGTCGGCACGTCGGTGTCGCCGTCGCCGATGAAGATCATCCGGTCGAAAGGAACCGGGCGTTCGTCGTCGGGGATGAAGTGGTTGATCCGCTCGTGCTCCCAGTGGTTCTTCACCCCCTTGTTGATACGGAACAGATACTGGGTCTTGGTGGTGTAGTTGACGCCCACGGCCGGCCAGGCCGCCTCGCCCTTGTCGTCATAGACGTAGTGGGAGGCGAAGACGTGAGTCAGGGCGGGGCGAATCGGCGTGCCGTCGATCATCTCCTCCAGGCCGGCGGATATGATGTAGTGCTCGATCTCCAGCCCGTATCGGGCGCCGAAGGCGTTTATGCGGTCGAACCAGCTGAGGTCCTTCAGCCCCTCGAACAGGGCGACCGCGCGGCCATGATCGCGCAAGGTCTCGCGCGTGACGGGGGCCCCGTTCTGGCGCGCGTGATGCAGCATCAGTTGCATGTACATCAGGATTCCGTCGCCGTCGGCCGCCTTGGTTAGGGCTTCCGCCTCGCTCCAGAAGGCGCCGATATCCACGCCCACCGAGGGGATGAAGCTGACCTCCTGCATGTTCCCGCGGGCCAGGGTGCCGTCGAAATCATAGATCAAGGCGGTTTTCAGCGGGGCTTTGGGAGCCTTGTCGGGCATGGGCGGGATCCGGTGCGTCAGCGAACCCGCCCTCTATATCAGCCGGCCGCCCCCGTCGATTGGCGCCGCTGGCCGAAGGTGGGGGCCGAGGTCTTCTGCTCGTCCCAATAGGCTGCGCCGGTGGTCGGCTTGAACATGGTGCGCGGCGTGCCGTTTCTGGCCACCACGGCGAATGTGTTGGTCGAAGCCTGATAGATCAGGGTGTCGCCGTTCGGCCGCTTGACCGTTTCGGCGTCGCGCGGCGGCTTGGTGGCGAAGGCCGTGACCTTGGCCAGATAGTCCTCGGGCGAGCGGGCGCCGAAGTCGGCGCCGTTGCGGTCGTAGAGACGGGTGATCTTGGCGTCGACCGTCTCGCGCCTATTGGCGGTCAGGACAGGCTTGGCCTCGGGCGCGGTCGTCGTGATCTCGGCCGTATCGCCGGTTTGCGCCAAAGCCAGGGGCTGGGCATCGCTCGCGCGGTCGCGCGTCTCGACTGCCGAGGATCGGTCGCAGCCGCCCAAGGCCAAAAAGCCCGCCAACGCCAACAGCGCCGCGGCCGTCTTCATCCTGTTCATCGCCAGCCCTCTCCAATACCCGTGTGACGCGACGAAAGCACAACTTGATTGTTCGCGCAATGTTCCTGAGCAGCGTCTCGACGGCGTCATGCGGGATCGCTAGATCATGAGCCATGGACAGCCGCCCCCTCACCCATCGCAAGATCCTGCTGATCGTCGGCGGCGGCGTCGCGGCCTACAAGGCGCTGGAGCTGGTGCGGCTGATGGCCAAGGCGGGCGGCGAAACGCGGGTGATCCTGACGGAATCCGGGGCCGAGTTCGTCACCCCGCTGTCGCTGGCGGCGCTGAGCGGCCATCCGGTGCGGTCGGGTCTGTTCCACCCCGATGACGAGACCTCGATGGGCCATATCGAACTGTCGCGCTGGGCCGACCTGGTGGTCGTGGCGCCGGCGACGGCGGGACTGATCGCCAAGGCGGCGAACGGTCTGGCGGACGACTTGGCCTCCACCACCCTAATCGCCACGGACAAGCGGGTGCTGCTGGCGCCGGCGATGAACGTGCGGATGTGGGAACATCCGGCGCTCCAGGCCAATATGGAACGGTTGAAGGCCTTTCCCGGCTTCCACGGCGCGGCCGTGGTCGGGCCGGACGCGGGCGAGATGGCCTGCGGCGAATATGGCTTCGGTCGGATGGCCGAACCGGCGGCGATCCTGGAGGCCATCGAAGGACTGCTGGCCGCTGGGGGCGGGCGGCCGCTGGCCGGTCGCAAGGCCGTGGTCACCGCCGGGCCGACGTTCGAACCCATCGACCCAGTGCGGGGCCTGACCAATCGCTCCAGCGGCAAACAGGGCTACGCCATCGCGGCGGCCCTGGCCGAACTGGGCGCCGAGGTGACGCTGGTGTCCGGCCCTACCGCCCTGGGGGCGCCGACGGGAGTGACGCGGATCGACGTGGAGAGCGCGCTGGAGATGCAGGCGGCGACGCAGGGCGCGCTGCCGGCCGACATCGCCGTTCTGTCCGCCGCCGTGGCCGACTGGCGCGTGGACACCATCGCCGGCGGCAAGATCAAGAAGGGGCCGGGCGGCCCGCCGACCCTGGCCCTGATCGAGAACCCCGACATCCTGGCCGGGATCGCGGCCCCCGGGCCGAATCGGCCCAAACTGGTGATCGGCTTCGCGGCCGAGACCGCGGACCTGGAAGCCAACGCCCGCGCCAAGCTGTCGCGCAAGGGCTGCGACTGGATCATCGGCAATGACGTCTCCGACGACGTGTTCGGTTCGGACGGCAACGCCGTGCTGCTGGTCACGGCCGACCGGACCGAAGCCTGGCCGCGCCAGTCGAAGACCGCCATCGCCCGGGCCGTCGCCGCCCGCATCGCCGATCAGTTCAAGGACGCGGAATGACCGAAACCCAGATCCAGATCCTGCGTCTGCCCCATGCCGAGGGCCTGCCCCTGCCGACCTATGAGACGGCGGGATCGGCGGGCATGGACCTGCGAGCGGCGGTGCCCGAGGACCAGCCCATCGTCCTGGCCCCGGGCCAGCGCGTCCTGGCGCCCACGGGCCTGAAGATCGCCCTGCCGCCGGGTTACGAGGCCCAGGTGCGGGCGCGCTCGGGCCTGGCGCTGAAACACGGGATCGTCTGCCCCAATGCGCCGGGCACCATCGACAGCGACTATCGCGGCGAATGCGGCGTGATCCTGGCCAATATCGGCGCCGAGCCTTTCGTCATCCGCCGGGGCGAACGCATCGCCCAGCTGGTGATCGCCCGGCACGAACGCGCGGACTGGATCGAGGTGGAGACGCTGGACGAAACGGCGCGCGGGACCGGCGGCTTCGGTTCGACGGGGCGGTGATCCTAAACCGGCGGCGCGGTCGGCTGGATCAGGCTGCCCTTGCGACGAACGTGTTCGCGCCAGGCGGTGTAGAGGCCGCTGGAGGCGATCAGGGCGGCGCCGGCCAGGGTGCCGAGAGTCGGGGTCGTGGACATGAGCCACCAGCCGAAGACGAGGGCGCCGACGATCTGGAGATAGTCGAAGGGCGCGACGACGGCGACCGGCGCCTTCTGCAGCGAGGCGGTCATGAACAACTGGGCCAGGCCGCCGGCGATTCCCGATCCTACCAGCAAGGCCAAGGTCTGAGGCGAACGCCAATGGCCGACGAAAGGCAGCAGGATCGCCCCCACGGCCGAAGAGCCGACGAAGAACCAGAAGACGATTGCGGCGACATGCTCGGTGTCGCGCAACTGGCGCAGGGTGATGGTCACGCCCGCCGTAAGCAGGGCCGCGACCAGGCCGAAGGCGATCCCCTCCAATGGCAAGGCGTTATGGGCCGCCCCCAGGGCGCCGGGCGCAGGCCGCATCACCAAGACCACGCCGACGAAGCCCATGGCGACGGCGGCCCAGCGGCGCGGCCCGACCGCTTCCTTCAGGATAAAGAAGGACAGCAGGGTGGCGAAGATCGGAGCGGTGAAGCTGAGGGTCGTGGCGTCGGCCAGCGGCAGCAGGGTCAGGGCCTGGAAAACGCACAGGATGGAAGCGATGCCCAGGGCGCTGCGGCCGACATGGGCCAGGGGACGGCGCGTGGTCAGACCCGCAAGGCCGCCCGGCTGGGTCAGAACCCAGGCCAGCACCACCGGCAGGCCGAAGAAGGCGCGGTAGAACAGCATCTCGGGCGCGACGACGCCGTCCAGCGACGCCAGTTTCAGCACCGCCGCCATGACCGAAAAACAACCCGCCGCCGCGATGCGCAGGGCGATGCCGCCGGCGATGTCGTCGCCGCGTCCCCCCGTCGCCTGCACGTCCTTGGACATCCGCGCCTCTCGCCGCAGCCGAGACGCCCAAGGCCCCGGCCGCAGGACCTGCGACCCTTTAGGCCTGCCCCATTTCGACCGGTTGCTGGGCGATCTGCTGCTGGCGGGCGATATAGATGGCGGCGAAGTCGATGGGGTCCAGCTGGAACGGCGGATAGAAACCGCCGTCGGACGTGGCGCCCGAAATGATCTCGCGCGCGAAGGGGAACAGATAACGCGGGCATTCGATCAGCAGCAGCGGCTCGATGTCCTGTTCCTGCACATTGGCCAGCTGGAACAGACCGCCATAGACCAGTTCCACATGGAACACGGGCTGGTTCTCGTGGGTCGCCTTGATCGACAGCTTCAGGTCCAGCTCGAACAGGCCGTCCGGCCGGCCCTGGGCTGCCATTTCGACGCCCAGGTCGATGGCCGGCTTGCCGTCGATGCGCAGGGATTCCGGCGCACGCGGGTTCTCGAACGAGAAGTCGCGGACATACTGGGCCAGGATGCGGAAACCGGGGCCGGCGGGCTGACCCTGCGGAGCGTCGCCCTGCTGGGGCTGTTCGGCGGGAGGAGCGGCGTCGGTCATGAGGCGGTCTTCTGAGCGATTTGAGGCCGATGAGGCCGTTATGAGGCGCCGCGACTACCATGCCGGGACGCTTGGCCGCAATGTCGAGCGCGTGATTGGGGGCGCGGTTCGCCTTGCCTCGCCCTATATGACACCCTAATCACGCCAGACAGCCGTTTGGCGCGCCCGTCGCTACAGGAATCCCGCCTTGAACCTGCCGGTCCAGTTCCAGATCGTCGTCTTCGCCGTGATCGCGGCCATCGTCCTGTTCCAGCTTTACAATGTGCTGGGCAAGCGGGTGGGACGCCAGCCGCAGGAAGACGCCAAGGCGGCCGTGCCCAGCCCTGCGGCGAACGACAGGCCTGCGGCGCCCGCCATCGACCCGGCCACCCTAGCCTCGATCGCCTCGCTGAAGGCGCGCGATCCGGCCTTCGATCCGGCTCGGTTCCTGGACGGGGCGCGCCAGGCCTATGAGACCATCGTACGGGGCTACGCCGCCGGCGACCGGGCGGCGCTGAAACCCTTGCTGAAGCCCAATGTCATGGCCTCGTTCGAGGCCGGGATCGCGGCGCGCGAGACGCGCGGCGAGACGGAAACGGTGGAGTTCCTGTTCCCGCCGCGCGCCGATCTAGAAGGCGCCGTCGCCGAGGGCGACAAGGCCGTGGCCAAGGTGCGCTTCCTGGCCGAACTGCGCAGCCGCGTGACCAAGGCCTCGGGCGAGACGGCGGATTCCGAAACCGGCGAGCCGCTGGTCGAGGAGCGCCGCACGGCCGAGCACTGGACCTTCGAACGAACCCTGGGCGCGGCCGATCCCAATTGGGTTCTGGCGCGCGTCGAGCCGGCCAACGCCTGATGCGGGGCGTCAGCCGGCCGGCGTCGGGGGCGCTGGGCCTGGTCGCCCTGATGGTCCTGGCCGCCTGTTCGTCCGGTCCGACGCGGCCCCAAGAACAGACCCCGCCGGCCGGCGGGGTTCCGGGCGGCCCCATCCCCTATACGCCCTCGCCGACGCCGGGAGGCCCGCCGTCGACGCCGTCAGGCGCGCTGAGCCCCGCCGTCCTGCCGGGCTGGAACGACGAGGACCACCTGGCCGCTTTCCGAGCCTATGTCGACGGATGCGACGCGGCGCGCGCCCCCGCCGCGCGCGCGGTCTGCGCACGGGCCAAGGCCATGGCGACGACCATGATCGTCACCCCGTCGGACGCCCGGGCCTTCTTCGAGGCCAGTTTCAGCGCCGCGCCAGCCGCGACCGCCGACGGACGGCCCGGACTGCTGACCTCGTACTTCGCGCCGGAATATCCCGCGCGTCGACGGCGGGACGCAGAGTTCTCCGCCCCCGTCCTGCCCAAGCCCGCCGATCCGCGCGCGGCGGGCGACCGGGCCTCTATCGAATACTCCGCCAGGCCCGACCAGGCCCTGGCGTGGATGCGGGCCGAGGATCTGTTCTTTCTGCAGATCCAGGGGTCGGGCTATCTGACCTTCGAGGACGGGACGCGGGAACGCGCCGCCTACGCCGCCGACAACGGCAGACCCTTCGTCGGCATCGCCCGACCGATGGTCCAGCAGGGGCTGCTCGCCCAGAACGGCACGTCGGGCGACGCGATCCGGGCCTGGCTGGCGGACCATCGGGGCGATCAGGCGCAGGCCGTGATGGCGTTGAACCCCCGCTACATCTTCTTCCGCCTGGACCCGGACGATGACGGCCATCCGGCGGGGGCCGCGGGCGTGCCCCTGACCGAGCGGCGGGCCATCGCGGTCGATCCGGCGCACTGGCGCTATGGCGAATTGGTCTGGCTGGAGGCGGACGGCGGCGACCTGCGCGGGGCCAGCGCCAGCTATCGCGGCCTGGCGATGGCGCTGGACACCGGCTCGGCCATTCGCGGGCCGGTGCGGGCGGACCTCTACATGGGCCGGGGCGATGCGGCCGGCGCCGAGGCGGGGACCGTGCGTCATCCGTTGCGCATGTGGCGGCTGGTCCCGAAGGGATAGACGCCCGCTCCACCGCCCAAGCCCTCAGGCCAGGTCTTCGATCTCTTCCTCGGTCAGCTCGCCCGGAACGATGGTGACGGGCAGTTTTCGGCCGCCGATCTGGGCGCCGTGCTTGATGATCGCCGAGACGAGCGGCCCAGGCCCGCGCGAGCCGGTTCCAGCCGCCAGGACCAGGATCTTGATGTCGGGGTCTGCGGCGACGACCTTCTTGATGGCCCCCTGGGCGTCGCCGGTCTCGATCAAGAAGACCGGCGCCGCGCCCGAGCGGGCCATGGCCTCCTCGCCCAGACGAGTCAGCAGGACCTCGGCCTCCTGGCGTTGCTGGCGGGCGATCTCCTCGCGGGCGCCGGACCAGTGGGCGTCGCTGTCGGACGGCAGGACGCGCAGCATCACCACGCGCCCGCCCGTCGATCTGGCCCGGCGCGAGGCGAAGCGCAGGGCCGCGTCGAACTCGGGGCTGTCGTCGACGACGACGAGGAACTTTCTCGGCATTGCGGCCTCCCCAGCCTGATGTCGGACGAGAAGAGGCCGCCAGACGGCCGCCCCGTCAAGCGGCCTGAGCCTCGAGCCCGCCTCAGCCCCGCGTGGCGGCCGAAGCCAGGTCGCGGATGGTGGCGTTGGCGATGGTCAGTTTGGCGAAGGTCCAGCCCGAGCCGGACTGTTCGATCTCGTCCACCGAGGCGCGCACGCCCTGAACCGTCGCCTGTTTGGAGCCGATCCAGGCGTCGACGGCGGCCTCGGCCGCGTCCTCGCTGACACCGACAGACGGATCGGAGGCGCGGGCGACGGCGCGGGTCAGGGCCGCCTGCTCGTTCATCAGATCCTCGATCAGACGACGGACGGCGAGACGATCGAAATGATCCGCAGACGGAATGGAGCCGGCGGCGGCACGCAGACGGTCGAAGTCGAAAGCGGCCCCGACCTGGTGATACAGGCGCGCCATGGCCCCGACCGGCCAGTTCGCCTCCTGCGCCAGGTCCCCGATATCGGAGGCGGCGACGAGGGGGCGCATGATGGCGATGCTGCGGGTCAGATCCTCGGGCGCACCGTGGTCGGCGAAGCGTTTGACGCGCGCATCTAGGCGCCCCTGTTCGAAGCGCGACAGGACCGGCGCGCCCTCGGCCTGCAAGGCGTCGGCGATCGGACGATAGCGGTCGATCAGGGCCTGAACCGACAGACCGCCCTTGGCGCGACGGGCCAGCCAGAAGGTCTGACGACGCAGGACGACGGCGATCTCCTGATACAGGGCGATCTGCGCCTCGGCCGAGATCTTCAGGTCCAGAGCCGACACGGCGTCCCAGGCTTCGTCCAGGCGGAAGACGCGGCGCGCGGCCTCGAAGGCGATGATCAGTGCGGTGGTGTCGCATTCCGCCGAGCCGCGCAGGCGGTCGGGGAAGGTCGGGCCGCACATGTTGACGACTTCGTTGGCCATGACGGTGGCGATGATCTCGCGCCGCAGACGGTGGCTCTTCATCTCCGGTTCGAACCGGGCCAGGGCCTCGGGGAAGTAGCGGACCAGGATCTGTTCGAAGAAGGGATCCTCGGGCGCCTGCGAGGCGACGATGTCGTCCGACAGCTCCAGCTTGGCGTAGGCCATCAGGACGGCCAGCTCCGGCCGGGCCAGCGGGATGCCCGCTGTCATCAGTTCCTTGACGCGGGCGTCGTTGGGCAGGCCCTCGACCTTGCGGTCCAGCTTTCCACGCGCCGACAGGCTCTGCATGAACCGCTGCTGGGCGTCCAGGGCGCCGACGCCTTCGGCCTGTTGCAGCGTCAGGGCCAGGGTCTGGTCGTAGTTGTGGGCCAGAACCTTCTGGCCCACCTCGTCGGTCATGGAGGCCAGAAGCGGGGCGCGCTGGTCCGTCGGCAGGACGCCGTTGGTCACGGCCGAGCCGACCAGAATCTTGATGTTGACCTCGTGGTCGGAGGTGTCGACCCCGGCGGAGTTGTCGATGGCGTCGGTGTTGATGCGGCCGCCGTTATGGGCGAAGGCGATGCGGCCCGCCTGGGTGAAGCCCAGGTTGGCGCCCTCGCCCACGACCTTGACGCGCAGTTCGTCGCCATTGATGCGCAGGGCGTCGGTGCCCTTGTCGCCGACCTGGGCGTCGGTCTCGGCGGCCGATTTCACATAGGTCCCGATCCCGCCCAGATAGAGCAGTTCGACCGGCGCTTTCAGGATGGCGCGGATCAGCCCGACGGGGTCCAGCACGTCGTCGGCGACGTCCAGCGCCGCCTTGATCTGGGGCGTCAGCTGGATCGCCTTGGCCGAGCGCGAGAAAACGCCGCCGCCCTCGGAGATCAAACGCTTGTCATAGTCCTGCCAGGACGAGCGCGGCAGGTCGAACAGACGCTTCCTTTCGGTCCAGCCGGCGACATGATCCGGGTTCGGATCGATGAAGATGTCGCGATGATCGAAGGCGGCGACCAGGCGCGTGGCCTTGGACAACAGGGCGCCGTTGCCGAACACGTCGCCGGACATGTCGCCCACGCCGACCATGGTGAAGGGCTCGGTCTGGATATCCTTGCCCATCTCGCGGAAGTGGCGCTTGACCGCCTCCCAGGCGCCGCGCGCGGTGATGCCCATGGCCTTGTGGTCGTAACCGACCGAGCCGCCCGAGGCGAAGGCGTCGCCCAGCCAGAAGCCGTAGGAGGCCGAGACGCCGTTGGCGATGTCGGAGAAGGTCGCCGTGCCCTTGTCGGCCGCGACGACCAGATAGGGGTCGTCCCCTTCCCAGGCGATCACGTCCGCCGGATGGACCACCGAACCGTCGGCGGCGATGTTGTCGGTGATGTCCAGAAGGCCCGACAGGAAGGTGCGATAGGCGCGGATGGCCTCGCCTTGAATGGCCTCGCGATCCGAGGTGCGGGGCAGCTGCTTGGGATAGAAGCCGCCCTTGGAGCCGACCGGCACGATGACGGCGTTCTTGACCTGCTGCGCCTTGACAAGACCCAGAACCTCGGTGCGGAAATCGTCACGGCGATCCGACCAGCGCAGGCCGCCGCGCGCGACGGGACCAAAGCGCAGATGCACCCCCTCCACATGCGGCGCCCAGACGAAGATTTCGCGATAGGGTTTGGGCAGCGGCAGGTCGTCCAGCTCGCGCGAGGCGATCTTGATGGAGATGTGCGGCTTGGGGGCGCCCTCGGCGTCGCGCTGGAAATAGTTGGTGCGCTTGATGGCGCCGATCAGGGCGGCGATGCGGCGCAGCGCCCGGTCGTGATCCAGGCTCTTCACGTCTTGGAGCAGGGCGGTGATCCTGCCCTCAAGCTCGGCCACGGCGGCGCCGCGGTCGTCGGCCGACCCGCCGGCCGCCGGTTCGAACTTGGCTTTGAACAGCGACAGAAGGGCGCGGGCCACGTCGGGGTATTCGCGCAGCGCTTCTTCCTGGACGGTCTGGGACGGATCGAGGCCGGTCTGCTGGCGGTAATGGGCCAGGGTGCGGATCAGGGCCGCCTCGCGCCAGTCGACGCCCAGTTCGATCACCAGGCGGTTGAAGCCGTCGCTTTCGTTGCGGCCGGTCCAGACGGCGGCGAAGGCCTCCTCGAACGGCCCCTTCACGTCGTTGAAGATCAGCGCCTCGCCGCGCGGATCCTCCATCAGGAATTCGTGGATGTGGATTTCGGCGTCGCCCAGCGGACGGATGGCGTTGCCGTATTCCTCCAGCGTCTTCAGGCCCATGGCCGCCAGGATCGGCAGGACGTCGGACAGGGGCACGGCCGAGCCGCGGCGATACAGTTTGAAGCGGAACTGCAGGCGGCTGTCGTCCGGGGTGCGGAAGGCGCGTACGGCGACCGGCTCCCCCTCCCCCGGCGCGCCGCTGTCGTTCAGCCGGGTCATGAACTGCAGATCGACCGCAGCCTCGTCCGCGTCGTAGCGGTCGCGATAGCCGGCGCCGAAGGCCCGCGCCCATTTGGCGCTGAGCGGTCCGACCGAGACCTCCTCCACGCCCGAACGTCGCAGCCCCGCCTCGAAGCGGTCGACCCAGCCGCGACCGGCCTCGGCGACATCGGCCTCCAACTGGACCGGATCGGGGATCGGATGGTCGCCCGGCTTGACGCCGATGATGTAGTGGACGCGCACCAGGGGCGCGTCGGACAGTTGCGGATACCAGGCGGAGATGCGACCGCCCCAGGCGCGCGCCACGATCTGGCCGATGCGTTCGCGCACCGCCGCGTCGAACTTCTCGCGCGGGATGAAGCACAGGACCGAGACGAAGCGGTCGAACGGGTCCTGGCGCGAGAACAGGCGGATGCGCGGCCGATCGTACAGGTGCAGAATGCCCAGGGCGATGGACAGGAGTTCGTCCTCGCTGATCTGGAAAAGCTCGTCCCGGGGGTAGTTCTCCAGGATGTTCTTCAGGCGTTTCTCGTTGTGGCTGCCCGGCGCCTTGTCGGCGCGGGCCAGGGCGTTGGCCACCTTGCGGCGCACCAGCGGAACCTCGGTCGCCAGCTGATCATAGGCTTCGAAGGTGAACAGGCCGACGAAGCGGGTCTCGCCCGTCGCCTTGCCGTCCGCGCCGTAACGCTTGACCCCGACGTAGTCCATGTAGGCGCGGCGATGAACCCGAGATCGGGCGTTGGCCTTGGCCACCGTGACTGGCTCGGACAGGTCCAGCTGGCGGCGCATCTGGGCCGTCAGGACCGCGGGTTCGGAGGCGCGGCGCAGCACGGCGCGTTCGGGGTCGGCCAGTATGCCCAGGCCGTGGCCCGACTGACCCAGCGGCGCCTCGGCCTCGTATTCTCCGGCGGCGTTCAGCGGATAGTCGTAGTCGCGCGCGCCCAAGAAGACGAAATGATCGCTCTTGAGCCATTTCAGGAAGGCGATGTTCTCGGCCAGGACCGCCGGATCGACTGCGGGCGGGGTCGCCTCCAGCCGCTGGACCGCCTGGCGCATCAGGGCGGTCATGGCCTCGTGGTCGGCGACGGCGGCGTGGACATCAGCCAGGCTCTGCGCCAGGCCCTCGCCCAAGGCGTCGCGCCGCTCCTGGGGCACGCCGTCGATGACCAGCATGATGATCGACAGGCGACGGCCGTCCAGATCCACCACCGGGTGGAACAGGGCGCGCACGGAGACGCCGGCCTCGGCCAGGGCGCCCATGACGCTGTCGACCAGGAAGGGGGCGTCGGCCTGGACGATGCGGACAAGGTCGTAATCCAACGCCTTGCCGTCCGCGCCCTGCAAGGGGCCGACGGTGATAGCCGGCGGCGCGGCGTCGTGCGGATAGGTCTTCGCCGCCGTCCAGGAGGCGGCCAGAAGGGCGGCCAGGTCCTCGCCGTCCAGTTCCGGGGTCTCGTCGGCGGCGTAGTCCTCGTACGCCTGGGTCAGATAGACCTTTTCCGCCGCGCCGGGCTCGGTTCCCACGAGCCGGGCGAAGGCCGCCTCCAGCGCGGCTTCCGTTATAGGCTGGACGGGGTGGCGCAGATCGGGGGCGGTCATGGACGAGCAGTCTCGAACAACGCGGCGCGGCCGCTAGATGCGCGGCGCGACGTGGCGCCACGCCTGCTGACTAGGCCAGGTCCGGTCGCGCGGGAAGCCCCCCGCGACCGATCATTCTGGTGATCGACGATAAGCTTGGAATTATTGTGCAGCGCCACAAAGCAGAAAGCCGCCGGACTGGGGGAGTCCGGCGGCCTGCGCGAGCGGCGCCTGGAGGGGGAGGGGAGGGCGCCGGTCTCGCTTCGCTGCGGTTCGGAGGGGGTGTTCCGCAGCGTCGGAACGGGAGATGGGGATGGCGTCGCCGGGTTCAAGAACCCGCGCAAACGAATTTTCGCGACATTTTGTCAGGCCGCCGCACCGGCATCGCCGGGGACCGGGGCGCGGACAACGGATTTCGATGCTAAGCGTTGAGGACTTCCAAAGGTGAAGCTGGAGCGCCAGGGTCGACATGCGTCGCTTTTTCATGGGTTCGGTCGTCGCGGCCGTGATCGGCCTGCTGCTCGCGGGCGGGGGTTACTGGGCCTATTGGAACTTCTATTCCCGGTTCCAGCCGGTCACGATCAGCCGCAATGCAGGCGAGGTGCAGCGATTGCTGAACGAGGCGTCGTGGGTCTCGGACGGCGGCGGGGGCCAGCCGCTCTATATCGTCACCTATCGCGACAGCGCCGCCAGCCATCGCTATCTGCGCGACGAGGTCGCCAAGCTGAAGGCGGCGGGGGTCGAGACCCGCTTCATCGTGTTCGCACGCGCCGATGCGGAGGGAACGCCGCGATCGACGGCGGCAGAGCGGGCCACGGTCGCGGAGCTGTGGCTGAGCCGCGACTGGCCGCTCTACCAACGCTGGATGGCGACGCCCGCGAACAGCTGGACGGCGGCCGGCCTGCCCCAGGCGGACAACGATCTGGCGCGGACCGCCGTGGTGGAGGCCGGGCGGCGGTTCGACGACCAGCTGGGCCGGCTGCTGCGCGATTCCGGGGTGCGGATCAGCTATCCCCTGATCCTGTGGCGCGACCGGGACGGCTTCCTGAAGGCTTGCGGCTGCGCCGACAGCCGCGCCTGGGCCTTCATCCGCGACGACGTCGGGGCGCCGGACAGGCTGGGGGACCCCGACCAGGCTCTGTCGCCGTCCGAAGAGGAGCCGAGCGCGCCGGACGGGACGGCGGCCATGCCCTATCCCGATCTGTCGGCGATACCGCCGATCGACTCCCCGTCCGGCCCCGCCCCGCTGGGTCCGCAGGGCCAGGACCAGGGAGACGCGCGGCCCGCCGCGTCGTCCGCGCGTCCGCAGCCCCCTCGCCGGGCCGCACCGGCCGCCAGCCAGCAGGAAGACACGACCTTCTATTGATCAGAGGGCGGCCGAGGCGGCGATCAGACGTTCCACGTCCTCGGCGTCCTGATAAAGGCCGAAGCCGAAGCGGATGACATCGTCGCGAACGTCGGCGACGACGCCCGCCTGCCTCAGCGCGGCGCGCCAGGCGGGGGCGTCGGGATGGCGCAGCGCCAGAAAGCGCGCCCGGGGCGCCTCGCCCTGCACCGGATTGAGCACCTCCGCCCGGGCCGGCGCGCCCGCTTCGCCAGACGCGAGCGCCGCCTGGAACCGGGCCGCCAAGCCGCGGGCATGGGCGGCGACGGCTGCGGTGTCCAGGCCCTGCTCGGCCAGCATCCGCCGCGCCGCATTGAACCGATAAAGCGCCGAACAGTCGAAGGTCGCGCCCCAGAAGCGGCCGCCGTCGCTGCGATACCGGACCCCGCCGGGCGGCCCGGACAGGTCGCCGAACTCTGCGAACCAGCCGGTGACGACGGGTCGGGCGCAGAAGTCGGGCGGAGCGTGCAGGAAACAGGCCCCCTCGCCCGCCATGGCGTATTTATAGCCGCCGGCGACGTAGAAGACCCGGTCGGCCACCGCCGACAGATCGGTCGGGGTCGCCATGAACCCGTGATAGCCGTCGATCAGGACCCACGGCCCTTCCGGCCGGGCCAGGGCGGCCAAGTCTTCCATACGGTCGAAGAGGCCGCCCGTGCGGAAGAAGACCTGGCTGACGACGATCCAGTCGTAACCCCCGCTCTTCGCCTCTTCGACGAAGCGATCCGCGAAGGAGTCGAAGGGCGCCAGGGGCACGCGCGTCACCGCCGCCGCGCCGACCTCCTCCCACCGATCCGCCTGACGCCGGAAAGAATGGAACTCTCCGTCGGTCGACAGGATGCGGGCCGGCGACCGCTCCAATCCCGAGAACAGGCGCAGCAGGAAATCATGGGTGTTGGAGGAAAAGACCAGGCTGTCTGGCGACGCCAGGTTCAGCTCGGCGGCGACATGGGCCTGAGCCTCGGGGATCACCTGGCCGAACACAAGGTCCCACTTGTGATCGGCGTGCCGATTGGCGTCGAGCCAGGCCTGCTGCTGGCCCTCGAAACCGGCGTCGGGCCACAGATGATGGCTATGCGCCGCGAAATGCAGCCGATCCGGCGCCGCCGCCAGGGCGCGGGAGAAGAGGGACTTGTAGGTCATCCCTCTTCCTTAGCCGTCGAACGAACGTCTCACCAAGCGCTCAGGCGACAAGCCGCCGCGCACGGCGCGCCTCTCAAGCCAGAGCGCCGTGGCAGTGTTTGAACTTGCGGCCGGAGCCGCAGGGGCAGGGAGCGTTGCGGCCGGTCATTTCCCAACCCGGCGGCAGGGCCTCGACCGGCAATTTGGAGCGGTCGTCGCCGATCAGGGCCTGTTCCGGGTTCTGAGCCGACGGATTCGTCATCTCGTTCTCGCCGGTGCCGGGGTTCAGGTGGATTTCCTGGAACTCGGGCAGTTCGGGCGGGGGCTGGAAACGGAACTCCACGGTCATCAGCCAGCGGGTGACATTGTGGCGCAGATCGTAGAGCAGGCTTTCGAACAGAGAGAAGGCTTCGGTCTTGTACTCTTGCAACGGGTCGCGCTGGCCATAGCCGCGCAGGCCGATGACGCCGCGCAGATGGTCCAGGTGGACCAGATGCTCGCGCCACTGCATGTCGATCATCTGCAGCATGAACTGCTTTTCCAGACCGCGCGTCTGTTCGGCGCCGATCAGTTCCAGCCGTTCGGCGGCGCGGGCGTCGGCGGCGGCCAGCAGGCGTTCCTCGATCTCCTCGTTGGAGACGCCTTCCTCGGCGGCCCAGTCGTGCAGCGGCAGCTCCAGGCCCAGGGTCGTGCGGACCTTCTCGTCCAGGCCGTCGATGTCCCACTGTTCGGCATAGGCCTTGGGCGGCATATAGCGTTCGACCAGGTCGGAAACCACGTCGCGGCGGAAATCGCCGACCAGTTCGGACAGGTCCTCGGAGTCCATGAATTCCTGGCGCTGCTCGAAGACGGCCTTGCGCTGGTCGTTCACGACATCGTCGTATTTCAGCAGGTTCTTGCGGATGTCGTAGTTGCGGGTCTCGACGCGCTTCTGGGCGGTTTCGATGGCGCGGTTCAGCCAGGGGTGGGTGATGGCCTCGCCCTGCGCCACGCCGAAGGTCTTCATGATCGAGTCCAGACGGTCGCCGGCGAAGATGCGCAGCAGGTCGTCCTCGCAGGACAGGTAGAATTTCGACACGCCTGGGTCGCCCTGGCGGCCGGTGCGGCCGCGCAGCTGGTTGTCGATGCGACGGCTTTCGTGACGTTCGGTGCCCAGGACGAACAGGCCGCCGGCGGCGAGCGCGATTTCCCGCTGGACGGCGATCTCGGCCTTGAACTCGGCCTCCTTGGCCGCCTCCATCTCGGGAGTGACTTCGACAGCCATGTTGCGCTGTTCCAGTAGCCACTTCTGCATCTTCATCTCGAGGTTGCCCCCAAGCTGGATGTCGGTGCCGCGGCCAGCCATGTTGGTGGCGATGGTGACGGCGCCGGGCAGGCCCGCGTCGGCGACGATATAGGCCTCCTGCTCGTGCTGGCGCGCGTTCAGGACGTTGTGCGGAATGCCCCGCAGCTTGGTCTCGTAGACGATGTCATAGGCGGCGTCGCCGATCTTCTCGGCCTCCTTGGCCCGGCCAGCATACTCCGGCTTCAGCGTGCGCGACACCTCCACCTTGTGCTCATAGCGGCTCAGCAGGTCCGACAGCTGCTCCGAACGCTCGATCGAGACGGTGCCGACAAGGATCGGCTGGCCGGCCAGGTGGCATTCGGCGATCTGCCTGGCGATCGCCTGGTTCTTCTCTTCGTGGGTCCGATAGACCTCGTCGTCGTAGTCCTTGCGCTGGATCGGCCGGTTGGTCGGCACCTCCAAGACATCCATCTTGTAGATGTCGCCGAACTCTTGGGCCTCGGTCGCGGCGGTGCCGGTCATGCCCGACAGCTTTTCATAGAGGCGGAAGTAGTTTTGGATCGTCACCGAGGCCAGGGTCTGGTTCTCGGGCTGGATCTTGACGTCCTCCTTGGCCTCGATGGCCTGGTGCAGGCCCTCGGACAGACGACGGCCGGTCATCATGCGGCCGGTGAATTCGTCGATCAGGACGATCTCGCCGCCCTTGATGATGTAGTCCTTGTCGCGCTGATACAGAGTGTTGGCGCGCAGGGCCTGGTTGGCGTGGTGGACCAGGCTGATGTTGGCCGCGTCGTACAGGCCCGTGGTGTCGGCGGCGAAGTGGCCGCCGGCTTCCAGCGCCTCTTCCATCCGCTCCGAACCCAGTTCGGTCAGCAGGACCTGTTTCTGCTTTTCGTCCAGCTCATAGGTGTCCTTGTCCTTGATCAGGTCTTTGATCAGGGCGTCCAGCACCTTGTAGAGGTCCGAACGGTCCTCGGTCGGACCCGAGATGATCAAGGGCGTGCGCGCCTCGTCGATCAGGATGGAATCGACCTCATCGACGATGGCGAAGTTGTGCGGACGCTGCACCATCTCGCGCCGGTCATAGACCAGGTTGTCGCGCAGATAGTCGAAGCCGAACTCGTTGTTGGTGCCATAGGTGACGTCGGCGGCGTAGGCGGCCTGGCGCTGGCCTTGGGACAGGCCGTTGACGATGACCCCGACCTCGAGACCCAGGAAGCGATAGACCTTGCCCATCGTCTCGGCGTCGCGGCGGGCCAGATAGTCGTTGACGGTGATGACGTGCACGCCCTTGCCGGCCAGGGCGTTCAGATAGACGGGGGCCACGGCCACCAGGGTCTTGCCCTCGCCGGTCCGCATCTCGGCGATGCCGCCTTCGTGCAGGATCATGCCCCCGGCCAGCTGGACGTCGTACTGACGCTGGCCCAGCACCCGCTTGGACGCCTCGCGCACGACGGCGAAGGCCTCGGGCAGGATCTTGTCCAGGGTCTCGCCGTTCGCCAGTCGGTCCTTGAAGGCGTCGGTCATCATCCGCAGTTCGTCGTTGGACAAGGCCGCAAACCTGGGCTCCAGCGCATTGATCCGCTGAGCCTGGTCCTGAAAAGCCTTGACCTTGCGGTCGTTGGAAGAACCGAAAAATTTCTTGGCGAAGCCGAGCATGTCAGATCCGGTAAAGGTCGAGCGTCAACGAGGAGCGGCTCTGAAATCCCGTGAGGGCGGCGATAGGGACGCCGCGAGAGAGGCCCGAACCGACGGCGGCCGCGGCGCGCCGGAACCAGGCGCGCGCGAAGGGCCGCGCAGACGATCAAAACCCCTCGACTTGGGCGCAGGGCGGACTTAAGCACCGGCCTAACCCCTGTCAACGCGAGGGGCTTTCGGCCGCCTTCGACGGAGCGCCTCCTTGATCCCATTCCGGCGACCCTCGACCTGGCGAAAAACGGCGGTCCTGGCCGCGCTTCTGGCCGCCGGACTGACGACGGCGGCCTGCTCGCGCGACGGGGGCGACCGGCCGCCGGAGCCGGGCGACCAGGCCGTGGCCACGGTGCAGGATCGCACCATCTGGGCCTCCGACGTGCGGCGCGAGGCCGTTGCGCAAGGGTTGATCGGCGAGGGCGAGCCGCTGGACGCGACGTCGGACCTGTTCCGCCGGGTGCTGGACGAGGTGATCGACCAGAAGCTCCTGGCCGGAGAGGCCCAGCGCCGTCGCCTGGATTCCTCGGCCCTGGCCCAGCGTCGCCTCGAGGCGACGCGCGAGCGCATCTTGGGCGACATGCTGGTGGAGAGCGTGGTCGACAAGGCCGTGTCGGACCAAGCGGTGCAGACGCTTTATAACGAGCAGCTGCGGCTGGCGAAGAACGCCGAGGAAATCCGCGTGCGGCTGATCCTGTCGCGCACCCGGCCCGAGGCCGACGCGGTGATCGGAATATTGGGCCAGGGCGCCGGGTTCGAGGCGGTGGCGATGGAGCGGTCCATCGACGAGGCGACGCGATTCTCGGGCGGGGACCTGGGCTATTCGACGCTGGACGTCATGCCCCAGGCCTATGCCGACGCCCTGCGCGACAAGCCGGCAGGCGCCGTCGTCGGGCCTTTTCAGACGGAAGGCGGTTGGGCCGTGCTGCGGGTAGAGGACCGGCGAAAGGAGACGCCGCCCACCCTGGAGCAGGCCCGGCCGCAGATCGTGCGCTATCTGACGTATGAGGGCGTGCGCCAGTTGCTGGAGCAGCTTCGGGGCAAGGCCAAGGTCGATATCCGCCTGCCCGCCCCGCCGAAGCCGCCCGCCAATACGCCCCCCGCCGCGCCCGCCCAGCCCTCCGAACCGGCCGCCTGACATGACCAAGCCCCCCTCCACGACCGGCCAGAAGATCGAACAGGTGTTCGAAAAGGCGCTGGACCCCTTCGCCACGGCCTTGAAGCGCGCGACCCGGGTCGCCGGAACGGAGCCTTCGGCCGCCGCCGCCGCGCCAGCACCGGCCCCCGCCGGCAAGCCTGGCCTGGCGATCTCGCCCCTGGCCACGCCCTTTCCCGCCATTCCGCCCATCGGCGGGGTCGAGATCGCCACCGCCCGGGCGGGCTTCTACAAGCACGAGCGCGACGACCTGGTGGTGTTCCGCTTCGCCCGCGGGACCAGCTGCGCCGGCGTCTTCACCCGCCACAAGATCGGATCGGCGCCCGTCGATTGGTGCAAGAAGCATCTGGGCGGCGCGGAAGGCGGCAAGGATGTGCGGGCCCTGGTGGTCAACGCCGGGTGCGCCAACGCCTTCACCGGCAAGGCCGGGGCCGACGCCGCCAGACGCACCGCCTCGGAGGTCGCCAAACGGTTCGGCTGCCGCCAGCGCGACGTCATGCTGGCCTCGACCGGGGTGATCGGCGTGGTGCTGGACGACAGGAAGATCGTCGCCAAACTGCCCGAGATCGAGAACGGGCTGGAGGCCGCCCATCCATCCGATCAATGGGCCAGGGCCGGGCGCGGCATCATGACCACCGACACCTTCCCCAAGGGCTCCTACGCCGAGGCCGAGATCGAGGGCTACAAGGTCCGCATCGCCGGGATCGCCAAGGGGTCGGGCATGATCGCGCCGGACATGGCGACCATGCTGGCCTTCATCGTCACCGACGCCGACATCCATCCGAACGTGCTGCAGGCGCTGCTGGGCCTGCATGTCCGCACCACCTTCAACTCGGTGACGGTGGACGGCGACACCTCGACCAACGACACGGCGCTTCTGTTCGCCACAGGAACCTCGGGCGCGCCGCGCATCGGCCGGGTCGGCGACCGGCGGCTGAAGAGCTTTTCCGCCGCCCTGGACAAGGTGATGCTGGACCTGGCGCACCAGCTGGTGCGCGACGGCGAGGGCGCGACCAAGTTCGTAAAGGTGACGGTGGACGGCGCGGCCAGCCCCGCCTCGGCGCGGAAGCTGGCCAAGTCCATCGCCGACAGCCCGCTGGTCAAGACCGCCATCGCCGGTCAGGACGCCAACTGGGGCCGGGTGGTCATGGCCGTGGGCAAGACCGAGGAGCCGGTCGACCGCGACCGCCTGGCCATCCGGTTCGGTCCGCACCAGGCCGCCATCGACGGCGCCCCGGCCTCGACCTATGACGAGGCCAAGATGACGGCCTATATGAAGAATCCCGAGATCGACATCACCGTCGATGTCGGTTCCGGCCGGGCGTCCGCCACCGTCTGGACCTGCGACCTGACCAAGGGCTACATCGAGATCAACGGCGATTATCGCTCGTGAACGAAGCGCCGATCCCCACCGTCCTGGTCGTCGCCGTCGCCCTGATCGATGTGGACGGGCGGGTGCTGATCGCCAAACGGCCGCAGGGCAAGACATTGGCCGGGCTTTGGGAATTTCCCGGCGGCAAGGTGGAGCCGGGCGAACGGCCTGAACAGGCCCTGATCCGCGAGCTGAAGGAAGAGCTAGGGATCGACGTCAGCGAAAACTGCCTGTCGCCGTTCGTTTTCGCCAGCCATGCTTACGATTCATTTCACCTGTTGATGCCATTGTATCTGTGCCGGCGCTGGGACGGCGTGGTCACGGCGCGTGAGCACGACGGCCTGGCCTGGGTGAAGCCGGAGAAGCTTTCGGACTATCCCATGCCGCCGGCGGACGAACCCCTGGTCGCCTGGCTGCGCGACCTGCTGTAACCACCGCCGACCAGGGAGGCCGGTCATGCGACGTCTTATCGGCCGATTCCTGCACGACGAGGGCGGCGCGACCGCCATCGAATACGGCCTGATCTGCGCCCTGATCTTCCTGGCCATAGTGGGCTCCATCAACGCCTTCGCGAACGCCCAGAACGGCGGCCTGGCCGTGACCGTCGAAAAGCTGACTACGGCCATGAAGGCCGCCATAAGCGGCTAGTCCGGTTCCTCGCCCGTCATTTCCCGGACGCCCAGCGCATCGGCCAGACGGGTCTTGGCCGAACCGCGCGGCAGAGGTTTCTGCTGGCTGTCGTGCGGCTTCCAGCCGGCCAGGTGGATGATCTCGAAGGTCGCGGGGATGCGGCCGTCCTCCAGGCCGTGGCGTTCGGCGTAAAGGGCGGCGGCGCGCGCGACGATGCGACGGTTCAACGGCCGCACGGGGCCGTGCAGCCCATTGGTCTCGCCCATCGCCCGAAGGTCGCCGATCAGGGCGAACAGGTCGGGGTATCGCACCGTGAACCGATCCACGTCCGAGACCGGCAGGGCGAAGCCGGCCCGTTGCAGAAGGGCCGCCCCGTCATAGCCGTCGGCGAAAGGCGACACCCGCGCCTGGGCGCCGCCGCGCTCGGCCAGTTCGGCCTCGGTCAACACCGCACGCAGCTCTTTCAGGGTTCGCGCGCCGAACAGGGTCCCGATGAACAGGCCGTCCGGTTTCAGCGCCCGGCGGATCTGCGCCAGGGCGCCGGGCAGGTCGTTGGCCCAGTGCAGCGTCAGAAGCGAAACGATCAGGTCGGTCGATGCGTCGGAGAGGGGCAGGGCCTGGGTGCCCGGCGCGGCCCGCCGGTCCAGGCCGAGGGGCGCGGAGACGGCGCCGACGCGGGGCGCGGCGTCGCTGGCGCGTACTGCACGATCAAACACGCCGGAATGGGCGGAAAGATCGACCACGACGGGAAAATCGCGCACTATCGCCTCCAGGCTCTCGGCGGCGTTTTCGGCGGCGCGGACGTGGAGGAAATCGGCCTGATGGAAGCGGCGGGCCGATCGCGCCAGGCGAGCCTGGCGGCGGGCGGCGTCGAAGATGCGCGGGGGGCCTTCGGAAGGGACGGGGGAGACGGTCATGGACGCACAGGATGGGGGCTGGCGGCGCGCCTGGGAAGGGGCGGCGCGGCGGTTGCGGTCGGGCGGCGCCGGTTGGGGCCGCGGACTGGCCGATCTGATCCTGCCCCCGACGGCTCATGACAGCCGCGAGGCGACGGCAGCGGCCGGCCTGACGCCCGACGCCTGGAGCCGCATTCGGTTTCTGGAGGCGCCGGTCTGCGACGGCTGCGGCGCCGCGTTCGAATACGACGGCGGCGCCTTCGCCGAAGCCCGTTGCGCGGCCTGCGTCGCCCAGCCCTACGTCTTCGAACGGGCGCGGGCGGCATGCCTGTACGACGAGGCGTCGCGCGGCCTGATCCTGCGGTTCAAGCATGGGGACCAGCAGCAGCTCGCCCCCCTGTTCGCGCGCTGGATCGGGCGGGCCGCGGCCGAACTGGTCGAAGCGGCGGACGCCGTGGTCCCGGTGCCTCTGCATCCGTTTCGCCTGTTGTCGCGCCGGTTCAACCAGGCGGCCGAGATCGCCCGCCCCCTGGCCCGCAGCGCGGCGCGCGACTATCTGCCCGACGCCCTGATCCGCACGTCCCACACCGCAAGCCAGGGCGGAAAGAGCCGACGGGGGCGGCGGCTGAACGTGAAAAAGGCCTTCGTCGTCACCGAGGCGGGGCGGCGGCGCATTCGGGGACGGCGCATCCTTCTGATCGACGACGTGTTGACCACGGGCGCGACCGGCGAGGCCTGCGCGCGCGCTCTGATCGAGGCGGGCGCGCGGGCGGTGGACCTGGCCGTGATCGCACGGGTGCGAAACGCCCGTGAACTGACTATGTAGAATGCGCCCCGCCGCCCGCTGCATGGCGATGCTCGACTTGAGGGCGTGAAATTTTTGAGTGGAGAATCCCTTTGGCCGACGTCGTCATCTACACCAAGCCCGGTTGCCCCTACTGCTTCAGCGCCATGTCGCTGCTGAAGAAGAAGGGCGTGGACTATACCGAGATCGTGGCCTCCAACGACGCCGACAAGAAGGCCGAAATGGTCGAGAAGTCCGGCGGCCGAGTGACCTTCCCGCAGATTTTCATCGACGGCCGGCACATCGGCGGGTCCGACGACATCCACGCGCTGGACCGCGACGGCAAGCTGGACGCCCTGCTGGCCGCCTGATGTCGATGAGCGGCGGGATCGACATCGCCCTGATCCAGACCCGTACGCCGGCGACGGCGCGGGACGCGCTGGCTCATGTCGAGCCGCTGATCCGCCAGGCGGCCTCGACCGGGGCGCGGTTCATCCTGACGCCGGAGGGGACCAATGTCCTGGAGCAGCGCGGCGAGCGTCGCGACGCCGCCGTCATCGACGAGGATCAGGATGTGGCGGTTCTCGGCCTGCGTCGCCTGGCGGCCGAACTAGACGTCTGGCTGCTTATCGGCTCGGCCATCGTGCGGTCGGGGCGCGTCGGGGAGGGGCGGGCGGCCAATCGCTCGCTTCTGGTCGACTCGTCGGGCGCGATCACGGCGCGGTATGATAAGCTGCATGTCTTCGATGTCGACCTGCCGAACGGAGAACGCTATCGCGAGAGCGCCACGGTGCGGCCGGGCGACAGGGCGGTCGCGGCCGATACGCCTTGGGGACGCCTGGGTCTGACCGTCTGCTACGACATCCGCTTTCCCCACCTGTATCGCCAGCTGGCCAAGGCGGGCGCCTCGATGATCGCGATTCCCGCCGCCTTCACCGCCCCGACTGGCGAGGCCCACTGGGAGACCCTGCTGCGCGCCCGCGCCATCGAGACCGGAGCCTTCGTCCTGGCGCCGGCGCAGGGCGGTCTGCACGAAGACGGCCGGCGCACCTGGGGCCGCTCCACCGTCGTCGGGCCCTGGGGCGAGATCATCGCCAAGGCCGATCACGACGAGCCTTGCATCGTGACGGCGAAACTGGACATGGAGGCGGTGCGACGCGCCCGCGCCGCGGTGCCGGCCCTGACCCATGACCGCGACTTCCTGCCTGCCTCCTGACCGCCGATGATCCGCTACGCCCTGAAATGCGACCACGACCACGGTTTCGAAGCCTGGTTCGGTTCGTCTTCCGACTATGACGACCAGGCGGCGCGCGGCCTGGTGGAATGCCCGTTTTGCGGCTCCAGCGAGGTCGAAAAGGCGGTGATGTCGCCCTCCGTCAGCGGCGCGAAACGCTCGCCCCCCGCCGCCGCGCTCGAGGCCGTGAAGACGATGCAGACCATGATGATGGAGGCCGCCCGCGAGGTGCGCGCCCATGTCGAGGCCAATTTCGACTATGTCGGGGACGCCTTCGCCCGCGAGGCGCGCGCGATCCATGAGGGCCGGTCCGAAAGACGCGAGATCTATGGCGAGGCCACGCCCGCCGACGTCAAAAAGCTGAAGGCGGACGGCGTCCCGGTATCCGCCCTGCCGGAGGCGCCGCCGGACCCGTCGAAGGTGAACTGAGGTGGCCTCGGGGGAGGACCGCTACCGGGAGTTCGAGCCGCCCGCAGCGCTGCGGCCCTTCGTCCGCGTCATCTGGACCTACGCCGCCCCCGACCCCAGCATGACGATCCAGCGGATCGCGCCGGACGGCTGCCCCGAACTGATCTTCGACCTGGGCGCGCCCTATGCGGAGCAGGGCCCGGACGGGACCTTCCACCTGCAACCGTCCGCCCTGTTCGCCGGCCAGATGACCCGTCCCCTGGTGATGCGGCCGACCGGCCCGACCGAACTGGTCGCCATCCGCTTCGAACCCGACGGAGCCAGGGACTTTCTGGGCCTGACCCTGGCGACGGCGACGGACCGGCGGCTGGACATGACGGCGCGCCTGGCCGGTTTCGTCCCGCCGCCCGGCGATCCCAAAGGACAGGCCGCCGCCTTCGTCGCCTGGCTTGACGACCTGAGACGGCGCGGGGACTGGGCGATCGACCCGGTCATCCGGGCCGAGATCGAGGCCGCCGCCGAAGACAAGCCCATATCCTGCCGCTCGCCCGGCGACCGCCGCGCCCTGCAACGCCGGTTCGCGGATCGCGTCGGCGTCTCGCCGCGCATGCTGCGCTCGATCTTTCGCTTCCGGCGCGTGTTCGATCACGCTGCAACGCCCAGCGCCGACGCCAGCTGGCTGGAGGCGGGGCTGGTCGCGGGATATTTCGACCAGCCCCAGATGGCGCGCGACTTTCGTCGATTTCTAGGCTGCACCGCCACCGAATGGGCGCGAGAGCAGCACGAACTGGCCCGCGCCATAGCGTCGAAAACCTACAAGCCGGGTCCGCCTCACGCCGACTAGGGTCGGTGTCGGAGAGAGGGATATCCCATCATGCTGATCGCGCTGACCATGGCCGTCGCCTTGCAAACCCCGAACCTGCGACCCGACCTGGGCTGGATGGCCGGCGCCTGGCTTTCGTGCGAGCCGGGACGCGAGGTTTCGGAAATCTGGACCGATCCGCGCCTGTCGCTGATGCTGGGCGTCAATGTGACGATCCGGGGCGACCGCATAGGCTTCGAACAGTCGCGCATCGCGCCGACCGGCCCGGCCTCTGACGCGCCCTACGCCTACTTCGCCCAGCCGGGAGGAGCGCCGGTCACGGTGTTCGCCGTCGTCGCCTCCGGCCCCGGCCATGTCGTGTTCGAACAGGCGGCCGCCGACGACTTTCCCAAGCGCGTCGTCTATGAACGCGATGGCGAGGCCCTGAACGCGCGGATCGAAGGCGTGGTCGACGGGCGGGAAAGGACCATTCGATGGCGCTTCCAGAAGGCGGAACTGAACGCACGCTGCCCCGCGCCGACGGCGGGTTGAGCTGGCGGCCCATGCGGCCGGGCGACATCGCGGCGGTGGTCGGAGTGGCGCGGCTGTCCTTTCCCGATCATTTCGAGGACCAGGCCTGTTTCGAGAACCGGCTGGCGCTTTATCCGCGCGGCTGTTTCGTCCTGGCCGACGGCGACGCCCCGGCCAGGGGCTATCTGATCGCCTATCCGTGGAAGGCCGACAGCGCGCCGCCGCTGAACACGGTGATCGAGGGCCTGCCGGCCGACCCCAGCCTGATCTATCTGCACGACCTGGCTCTGCATCCCGAAGCGCGGGGCGCAGGCGCGACCGGCGCGATCGTGGAACGGCTGGCCGAGCAGGCGGCCAAGGACGGCTGGCCGGTCATCGCCCTGGTGGCGGTCAACGACGCCGTCGGCTTCTGGTCGCGCCAGGGGTTCGCCGAGAAGACGGTCCCGGGCATGGCGGCCAAGCTGGCCAGCTACGGCGCCGATGCGCGCTACATGACCCGCGACCTGGGCTGACGCCTGAACGGGTCTTGGCCGCCTGCTCTGGCGTTTCGCCGCTCTTGCCTGTAAGAGGCGCGCGAAACTTTCTCCCCCCAATGCCTGCATCCCTTGCAGCGGCGCGGATTCTCCGCGACCGAACACAGTCCGCCCGAGCCCTTCATGAACCTGCGCAACGTCGCCATCATCGCCCACGTCGACCACGGCAAGACGACCCTGGTGGATCAACTGCTCGCCCAGTCCGGCGTGTTCCGAGCCAATGAGGCGACGACCGAGCGCGCCATGGACTCCAACGACCAGGAGAAGGAGCGCGGCATCACCATCCTGGCCAAGTGCACCTCGGTGCTCTGGAACGGAAAGGCGGGCGAGACCCGCATCAACATCATCGACACCCCCGGCCACGCCGACTTCGGCGGCGAGGTCGAGCGTATCCTGGGCATGGTGGACGGCTGCGTCATCCTGGTCGACGCCGAAGAGGGCGTCATGCCCCAGACCAAGTTCGTGCTGACCAAGGCCCTGAAGATGGGCCTGCGTCCGATCCTGTGCATCAACAAGGTCGACCGCGCCCACGCCGACCCGGACCGCGTCCACAACGAGACCTTCGACCTGTTCGCCGCCATCGGCGCGACCGACGAACAGCTGGACTTCCCACACATCTACGCCTCGGGCCGCAACGGCTGGGCGACGCTGGACCTGAACCAGCCCAACGACAATCTGGCGCCGCTGTTCGACCTGATCGTCGACCACGTCCCGCCGCCCGCCGTCCAGGCCAACAAGGACAAGCCGTTCCGCATGCTGAACGTGCTGATCGAAAGCGACCCCTTCCTGGGCCGCCTGCTGACCGGCCGGATCGAGAGCGGCAAGGCGATCCCCGGCATGGCGATCCACGCCCTGGACCGCGACGGCAAGGAGATCGAGCGCGGCCGCATCACCAAGGTCCTGGCCTTCCGCGGCCTGAAGCGCCAGCCGCTGGACGAGGGTTCGGAAGCGGGCGACATCGTCGCCATCGCCGGCATGTCCAAGGCGACCGTGGCCGACACCCTGTGCGCCATGGAAGTCACCGAGCCGCTGGACGCCCAGCCGATCGACCCGCCGACCATCTCCATGACCGTCTCGGTCAACGACAGCCCCCTGGCTGGCCGCGAAGGCGACAAGGTCCAGTCGCGCGTCATCCGCGACCGCCTGCTGAAGGAGGCCGAGGCCAACGTCGCCATCCGCGTGACGACGACCGAAGGCGGCGACGCCTACGAGGTCGCGGGGCGCGGCGAACTGCAACTGGGCGTTCTGATCGAGAACATGCGCCGCGAAGGCTTCGAGGTCTCGATCTCGCGTCCGCGCGTGGTGTTCAAGGAAGGCGAGAACGGCGAGAAGCTGGAGCCCATCGAGGACGTCATGATCGACGTGGACGACG
Source organism: Brevundimonas sp. (assembly GCF_003248455.1). Taxonomy (GTDB): domain Bacteria; phylum Pseudomonadota; class Alphaproteobacteria; order Caulobacterales; family Caulobacteraceae; genus Brevundimonas. The sequence goes on along the minus strand of NZ_QFNM01000002.1, from coordinate 53,846 downwards.
AGTTCACCGGCGTCGTCATCGAGAAGCTTTCGGCCCGCAAGGCCGAGTTGTCGGACATGGGTCCGTCCGGCGCCGGCAAGACCCGCATCAGCCTGAAGGCGCCGTCGCGCGCCCTGATCGGCTATCAGGGCGAGTTCCTGACCGACACGCGCGGTTCGGGCGTTCTGAACCGCGTGTTCAGCCACTATGAGCCGCACAAGGGCGCCATCGCCGGCCGTCTGAAGGGCGTGCTGATCTCGAACTCGGACGGCGAGACCGCCGCCTTCGCCCTGTGGAACCTGGAAGATCGCGGCGTCATGTTTGTCGGCGCGGGCGAAAAGACCTATCAGGGCATGATCATCGGCGAGAACGCGCGCTGGGACGACCTGGACGTCAACCCGATCAAGGGCAAGCAGCTGACCAACGTCCGGGCCGCCGGCAAGGACGAGGCGGTTCGCCTGACCCCGCCGCGCCAGATGTCGCTGGAACAGGCCATCGCCTATATCGACGACGACGAACTGGTCGAGGTGACGCCGAAGTCCATCCGCCTGCGCAAGCAGGTGCTGAACCCGTCGTTCCGCAAGAAGCGCGTTCGCCCCGAATAATCGTCCACTGACGCGGCGAGGGTTTGAGGCCTATATCGGCGGATGACCCCCGCTTCGCCCAGCCTGGACGACCGACTAGACGAGGCCGCCGCCGCGCAGGATCCGCGCGCGGCGGTCTCTTTCGTGTTGCGCGAAACCTATGACGCCGCCCGCGCCCGCGCAGAGCGCAAGCTGGACGCCGGCCTGAAGGGGCGCGAGGTGGCCCGGCTCTACGCCGCCGCGGCGGACGAGATGCTGACCGCCCTGTGGCGGGTGGCGACGCAGATATTGTTCCCCGTATCGCCGGTCGAGAGCGAGCGCCTGTCGCTGGTGGCGGTGGGCGGTTACGGGCGCGGCGTATTGGCGCCCTTCTCCGATCTGGACCTGCTGTTCCTGCGCCCTGCCAAGGCCACGCCGCGCGGCGAGAACGTGATCGAATTCGTCCTCTATGTGCTGTGGGACCTGGGGATGAAGGTCGGGCCTTCCGTGCGTTCGGTCGAGGAATGCCTGACCCTGTCGCGCTCCGACATGACGGTTCGGACCACCCTGCTCGAGGCGCGGCCGCTGGCGGGCGATCAGGCCTTGGCCGAATTGATGATCGGGCGGTTTCGGGACATGGTGTCAAAGACCGATCCGCGCCCCTTCATCGCCGCCAAGCTGGAAGAACGGACCCTTCGCCACCAGAAGGCGGGCGTGACGCGGTACAAGGTCGAACCCAACGTCAAGGACGGCAAGGGGGGGCTGCGCGACCTGAACACCCTGTACTGGATCGCTCGCTCCCTGGCGCCCGACAGCCGGCTGGGCGCGACAGTGATGGACGAGCTGTTCACCCCACGCGAGCGGCGCACATCCGACGAGGCGTTCGACTTCCTGTGGCGCGTGCGCATCCACCTGCACCTGATCGCGGGGCGGCCCGAGGAAAAGCTGACCTTCGACATGCAGCCCGAGGTCGCGCGGCGCATGGGGTGGCGCGGGCGTGGCGACGAACCGGCGGTCGAGCGATTCATGCACCGCTATTTCCTGGTCGCCCGCGATGTCGGCGCCCTGACCCGCGCCATGTCGGCCAAGCTGGAGGCGCGCCATCAGAAGACGGCCCAAGGCCTGTCGCGGCTGATGATCCCGTTTCGCCCGGCGCGGCGCAAGCTGGAGATCGACGGGTTCTGGATCGACCAGGGCCGGCTGTCGGTCGAGGGACCGGAGGTGTTCGCCGCCGATCCGGTCAAGCTGCTGACCCTGTTCGTAGCCGCCGACAGGCATGACCTCGATCTGCACCCGGACGCCTTTTCGGCGGTGACGCGCTCGCTGTCGCTGGTGACGCCCCGTCTGCGACGCGATCCGGCGGCGAGCCGCGCCTTTCTGGACGTTCTGGCGCACGGACAAAGGCCTTACCGCGTTCTGACCATCATGAACGAGACGGGCCTGCTGGGCCGGTTCCTGCCCGAATGGGGCCGGATCGTCGGCCAGACCCAGTTCAACATGTATCACGCCTATACGGTGGACGAGCATACGCTGCAGGCCATCGGCATCATCAACGACATCGCGCGGGGCAAGCTGAAGGGCGACCACCCGTTGGCGACCGAGATCGTGCAGCTGATCTCGGACACCGAAGCCCTGATGCTGGGCATGCTGCTGCACGACGTGGGCAAGGGCGGCGAACGGGGACAGCTAGAGGATGGCGCCATCGCCGCGCGCCGGGCGTGCGAACGGCTGGGTGTCGATCCGCGCCGGATAGAACTGGTGGTCTGGCTGGTGCGCAGCCATCTGGCCCTGTCCGATTACGCCCAGAAGCGCGACCTGTCCGACCCGGCCACGATCCGCGCCTTCGCGGAACTGGTCGGCGATCCCGAGCGGTTGCGAATGCTGCTGGTTTTGACGGTCGCCGACATCCGGGCGGTAGGGCCTGGGGTCTGGAACGGCTGGAAGGGCCAGCTGATGCGCACCCTCTACGACCAGGTCGCCGCCCTGTTCCGGGGCGAGGACGTGATGTGCGCGGATCCCCTGTCGGCCCACCCCGCCCTGGTCGAGCGCGCACGCAAGGACGGGGCGGCGGCCGAGGCGGCGCCGGTGTCGCCGGTCGAGGGGCTGCCGGTCCAGGCGACCGAAATCTCCATCGCCGCCGCCGACCGGCCCGGCCTGTTCGCCGACCTGGCCCAGACCATGGCCGCCCTGGGCGCGGACGTCACCGACGCGCGTGTCGCGACCGAGGCGGGCGTGGTGCTGGATGTCTTTCGCGTTCAGGATGGGGCGGGCCTGCCCTATGGCCAGGCCGAGCCGCGCCGGCTGAAGACCCTGGTCCTGGCGCTGGAAAAGGCCGCGCGGGGCGAGGGTCGGATCGGACAGGCGCCCCGGCCGGCCGGCAACGCCCGCAAGGCCGCCTTCGAGGTTCGGCCGGTGGTCATGGTCGATCATCACGCCAGCGAGGCGGCCACGGTGATCGAAGTGTCCTGCGCCGACCGGCCCGGCCTGCTGGCCGATCTGTCGCGGGTGTTCACCGACGAGGGGCTCAGCATACGTTCGGCCCATGTGGCCAGCTATGGCGAACGGGCGGTGGACAGTTTCTATGTGGTGGATCGCAAGGGACGAAAACTGACGTCAGAACAGCGAATCGAAGAATTGCGCCAGGCGCTGGAGGCGGTGCTGAACAGCCGCGCCCCCGCTCCGGAAGGCCGCAAGGTGCGTTCGGCCCGCGCCAGCGCCCGCGACGTCTCGGAACTGGGCCGGCGCGTGCGCAAGCCCGTATCGCCGCCTGGGGAAGCGCGCTAAGCGAAACGATCCTTCGCCTCTGTCGAATGTCCGCATGAGCCTCGCCCGCAACACCCTGGTCCAGTCGAGCCTGACGCTGGGCAGCCGCATCCTGGGCTTCGTGCGCGACATGGCGCTGGCGGCGCGCTTCGGCCAGGGGCCGATGATGGACGCCTTCACCACCGCCCTGATGTTGCCCAACATGTTCCGGCGCCTGTTCGCCGAGGGCGCCTTCGCCCAGGCCTTCGTGCCGGTCTATGGCGGGGTCCGGGCGCGCGAGGGCGAGGCGGCGGCCGCCGTCACGGCGTCCGAGGCGCTCAGCTTCATGCTGGCGGTGGTCGCCGGCTTCTGCATTCTGCTGCAGATCGTGATGCCGTGGATCATGCCGTGGCTGCTGTCGGCCTATCGCGATCAGCCTCAGGTGCTGCGCGCCGCCGTGATCGCCACTCAGCTGGCCATGCCCTATCTGGCCTGCATGACCGTGGCGTCCCTGCTGTCGGGGGTGCTGAACACGGGCGGTCGGTTCGCCCTGTCGGCGGCCGTGCCGGTGTTTCTGAACCTGTGCACCCTGGCCGCCCTGATGCCGCCGTTGATCCTGCCGATCGCGCAGGAGACGGTGCTGTTGATGGTCACGGCGGCGGTGACGGTTTCCGGCCTGATCCAGGCGGGGCTGCTGTGGTGGGGCGTACGGCGGCTGGGCGTGCGTCTGAAGATCGGCCTGCCGCGCATCACCCCCAATGTGCGCCACACTCTGGCCCTGGCCGTGCCCGGCGCCCTGGCCGGCGGGGCGCTTCAGATCAACTCCCTGGTGTCGCAGTTCCTGACAGGCTCGGACGAGGGCGCTCGCTCGGTGCTGTATAACGCCGACCGCCTGTACCAGCTTCCGCTGGGCCTTGTCGGGGTGGCCATCGGCCTGGCCCTGGTGCCGCGACTGACCAAGGCCTTCGTGGCCGGCGATCACGAGGGCGGCCAGCGCACCCTGGACGACGGCGTCAACCTGGCCATGGCCTTCACCCTGCCCGCCGCCGTGGCCCTGTTCGTCATCCCCTTCTTCATCATCGACGCGACGGTGACGCGCGGCGCCTTCACCTCGGCCGACGCCGCCCGCACGGCCGACGTGCTGCGCCAGTTCGCCTGGGGCGTGCCGGCCTTCGTCCTGGCCAAGGTGCTGACCCCGCCCTTCTTCGCCCGCCAGGACACCCGCCGGCCGATGATCTTCGCCGTGACCAGCGTGGCGATCACAATCGTCCTGGGCTCGGTCCTGTTCTTCTGGTTCCGCAGCCAGGGCTGGGACGGGGTTCTGGGCCTGGCCATCGCCACCAGCACCTCGGCCTGGATCAATGTCGCCCTGCTGGGCGGGGTGCTGGTCCGCGAGAACAGCTGGCGGCCGTCGCCGGCCTTCGTGTCCCGCTTCGCCCGGGTGGCCGCCGCCAGCGCCATGATGGCCGCCCTGCTGTTCGCGGCCGACGTCTTCTATCCGCAACTGAGCCGCCTGTTCCTGGCCAAGGAGATCGCCGTCCTGGCGGTGTGCGGCGCGGGGGCTGGTCTATATGGCTTTTGTCTGCTGGCCTTCCGCGCCGTCACCCTGTCGGAACTGAAGGCGACGCTGCGGCGCGAGCCGGGCGGGACGGCGGTCTCCGGTCTGGACTGACCGGCGGCGAACCGATAAGCGCGAGACCATGACGACCTCGGGCCCGACCTTCGACCGGCGATGGCGCGGCTGATCCGCCGCCCGCTTCGCCACGCCTGCCTTCCGACCTTTCGAGACCCGATTTCATGACCGATCAAATCCCGCCGACCGCTGCTCCGGCCTATACCGGCCCGCGCCGCATCCTGTCCGGCATCCAGGCCTCCGGCGCCCTGCATCTGGGCAACTATCTGGGCGCGCTGAAGCGGTTCGTCGAACTGCAGGACCAGGGCGCGCCGGTCTTCGTCTTCGTCGCCGACATGCACGCCATCACCGTCTGGCAGGAACCGGAGAAGCTGGCGGCCCAGACGCGCGAGATCGCCGCCGCCTATCTGGCGTCGGGCCTGGATCCGGCCAAGTCGATCATCTTCCCGCAATCGGCCGTGCGCGCCCACGCCGACCTGGCCTGGATCTTCAACTGCGTCGCCCGCCTCGGCTGGCTGGACCGGATGACCCAGTTCAAGGAGAAGTCGGGCAAGCACAAGGAGCGGGCCTCGGTCGGCCTCTACACCTATCCGGTGCTCCAGGCCGCCGACATCCTGCTCTACAAGGCGACCGAGGTGCCGGTCGGCGAGGACCAGAAACAGCATCTGGAACTGACCCGCGACATCGCCCAGAAGTTCAACAACGACTTCGGCGTTCCGGGCTTCTTCCCCGTGCCCGAACCGATCATCCAGGGCCCGGCGACCCGCGTCATGAGCCTGCGCGACGGGGCGGCCAAGATGTCCAAGTCGGATCCGTCCGACAACAGCCGCATCAACCTGACCGACGACGCGGACACGATCGCGTCCAAGATACGCAAGGCCAAGACCGACCCGGCGCCCCTGCCGGAAACCCTGGAGGAGCTGAACGAGCGGCCGGAGGCCAGGAATCTGGTGGCCATCTACGCCGCCCTGGCGGGGACGACGCGCGAACAGGTGATCGCCGACTTCGGCGGCCAGGGCTTCGGCGCCTTCAAGCCCGCGCTGGCGGACCTGGCCGTCTCCGCCCTGGCGCCGGTCACGGCCGAGATGCGCCGCCTGATGGACGACCCGGCCGAGATCGACCGGGTGCTGAAGGACGGGGCCGAACGCGCCGCCGCCGTCGCCGATCCGGTCGTGGACGAGGTCAAGACGATCGTCGGTTTCTGGCGGGCGTGATGGGCGTCTACGAAGCCCGGATCGCTTGGAGCCGGGGCGACCAGCCGTTCCTGGACAAGCGCTACAGCCGCGCCCATTCCTGGACCTTCGACGGCGGGGCGGTCGTGCCGGCGTCTTCGGCCCCGTCGAGCGTGCCCGTGCCGATGTCCGATCCTTCGGGGGTGGACCCGGAGGAGGCGATGATCGCCTCCCTGTCCAGCTGTCATATGCTGTGGTTTCTGGCCTTCGCCGCCAATGCGGGCCTGACGGTCGACACCTATGTCGACGAGGCCTCAGGCGAAATGGGACAGGACGACGGCGACCGCCGCTACATCGCCAAGGTCGTTCTTCGTCCCCGCACGCGCTTCACCGGTCGCGTTCCGTCGCAGGAGGAACTGGACGCCCTGCACCGCCAGGCCCACGACCATTGCGAGATGGCCCATTCGGTACGGGCGACGATTACGACCATCGCGACTACCGGCTGAAACGGCGTCTAAGGCGTTGGGACGGCGTCGGTCAGGAAGGCGCGGAAGCGGCGCAGGCCCTCTTCGGTCAGGTGCGGATCGTGACGCATCGGGCCGTTGCTGGTCGGCTCGTCGAAGGCGTGGGTGCCGCCTGCGACCCAGCTTTCGACCTCGGCGCCGCAGTCGCGGATCATGGCGTTGACCCGTTCGGCGTTGCGTACGGTGGTCAGGTGGTCGCGCCGGCAGGTCACGGCCAGAACCCGCGGGCAATGCCGCCACGGCTTCATCCGGTTGAAGGCGAAGGGACCGATATAGGGGTACATCAGCCAGACCGCGCGCACCGCCGACAGGTCCGCTTCGGCGGGGTTGGATACGCCCATCGTCCCGGGGCCGGGCGTCTCGCTCATCATCTCCATGATCGACCAGCCGCCATGGCTCCAGCCGCCAAGGGCCAGTTTCGTCGCATCCACGTCGGGCCACGCCGAAACCCCTTGGATCGCGGCCAGCACGTCGCCCGCCCGCACGTAACCTCGGAACGACAGGCCGGTGCAGACGGCCGTCAGGGTGAAGGTCCTTCCCCAACCGCGCGGCGCGTAGGAATCCACGATGAAGGCGCGCCATCCCGCCGCCTCGGCCACGGCCGCGTAGCGGGGCAGGTGGTCCCGCAGGCCCCCGCAGCCATGAAACAGCAGGACCGCCGGGCGCGGCCTGTCGTCGTCGGGGCCGACGACGGTCACATGAGGTTCGAGGCGAGACCAGCGGCGCTTCAGATCGTCCATGACCGCCTTACGCCGCAGGCGAGCGGCGAACGCCAGCCCCTCTTGCGCATTTCGATGTTCCGATATATCTAATCCACAAGAACAGATATATCGAAAGAGAATCGATCATGAGGTCTAAGGGGATCTTCCAGGGCCGCCGCGACGGGTGCGGCGGAAAACACGGCCGGCCGGAAGGGTTTGGCAACGGCTTCGGCCGGGGGATGCGCGGCGCGCGCGGCGCCGACTTCGGTCCCGGCTGGGAAGGACGCGATACGCGCGGACGCGGTCACGGCCATGGCCGGCGCGGCGGCGGGCGTCTGTTCGACCACGGCACGCTGCGCTGGGTGCTGCTGTCGCTGATCGCCGAAAAGCCCAGCCACGGCTACGAGCTGATCAAGGCGGTGGAGACCAAACTGGGCGGCGCCTATTCGCCCAGCCCCGGCGTCATCTACCCCAGCCTGACCCTGCTGGAGGAAATGGGCGCGCTGGAATCCGAGGCCCAGGGCGGCAAGAAACTGTATTCCATCACCGGCGCCGGCCGCGCCATGCTGGCCGAAAACGAAGAGGTTCTGAGGGCCGCCGAGGCGACCATGGACAAGTTCGCCGCCCGCGCCCTGCGCCCGGCCGCCATCCAAGACGCCGTCGGCCGGCTGCGCCACGCCATCCATGCGCGGCTGACGGGCGAGGCCGCCCTGACCGAGGCCCAGGTCCAGGGCATCGCGGCCATCCTGAACGAGGCCGCCGACAAGGTGGAGCGGGCATGAGCGACGCGCTTCGCACGCCCCGACGGTTGCGGCACGAACTGAAGTTCCGCACCCTGCGCGTCGCCGAAGTTCAGGACCTGACGCCCACCCTGCGCCGCATCGTGCTGGAGGGGGCGGACCTGGACGGGTTCGTCTCTTTGGGGTTCGACGACCATGTGAAGATCTTTCCCGTGGCGGAGGGCCAGGCCCCGATCCTGCCGACCATCGGGCCCGACGGGCCGGTTTTTCCTGAGCCGCGTCCGGTCGCGCGCGACTATACGCCCCGCGCCTATGACTCCGCGAAGAACCGCCTGACGCTGGATTTCGTGACGGGGCACGGCGGGCCGGCGACCGAATGGGCCATGGCGGCCAGCACCGGTTCGGTGCTGGGCGTCGGGGGACCGCGCGGCTCCTTCGTCGTGCCGACCGCCTTCGCCGACCATGTGCTGATCGGCGACGAGACGGCGCTGCCCGCCATCGCGCGGCGGCTGGAGGAACTGCCTGCCCAGGCCCGCGCCCATGTGGTGGTCGAGGTCGCCGGCGCGGCGTCGCGGCTGACTTTGGACAGCGCCGCCAAGGCGACTGTGACCTGGGCCGTGCGCGACGGCGCCCCGCGCGGCCGGGCCGAAGCGCTGACTGCGGCGGTCGAAACGGCCTTGGCCCTGGTCGACCGCAGCGACGCCTATGTCTGGATCGCGGCCGAATCCGGCGTCGCCAAGACCTTGCGCGCCAAGGTTCTGGACATGGGCTTTTCGCCCAGAGCGATGAAGGCGGCCGGCTATTGGCGGCTGGGCGGCGCCGGCGCGCACGAGGTCATCGAGGATTAAAGGCCCCGGCCCGCTACGCGCAGGGTCAGGTTCAGCCTGCCCCCGCCGGGAAGCAAACGGGACGAGCCGGCCAGTATGCGGTCGATTCCGTGCCGGGCCAGGCGGGCCGGGCCCGTCAGGGCGCAAACGTCGCCGCTGTCCAACCGGACGGTGGTGGTGGTCCCGCCCTCGGCCGGGCCGATGCGGAAGCGCGCGGCGTCGCCCAGGGACACCGACAGGACCGGCGCCCCCAGATCGGCCTCGTCGCGATCCTGGTGCAGGCCCATCCTGGCGCCCTCGCGATACAGATTGACCAGACAGGCGTCGGGCAGGCCGGGCCAATCCACGGTTCGCCGCCATAGATCGAGCAGGAAGGACGGGATCGCGGGCCACGGCCGCCCGGTTTCGGGATGGGTCGCCTGATAGCGGTAGCCCGCCCGGTCTGACACCCAGCCCAGCGGGCCGAAGTTGCTCATCTCGACCGAGAACGGCCGCCCGCCCGGCGTGAGCGGCCGATAGGGCGGGGCCTGCCGCAAGCGCGCGAACACGGTCGCGGCCAGGGCCGCCTGGGCCGCCGCATCGAGCGCGCCCGGCCACAGCCGAAAGCCCTCGACGGCGGTGGCGACCTCTACGGGGGCGGGTGTGATCGCTGATCTGACGGACATGGCGAGCGCCTCGGCTCCTGGGCCCTTCGTGAGCTCGGCTTCGAAAGCATAGACGCAGCCGCCCGAGCCGTCATCGATATTGACGCAAGTTTCGGCCGTCCTCCAGCGCACGAACCCAGGATGTCGCCCTCCCAGTCGTCCTTGCGCGAATCCGAGCCTTGGAGGTCTTTCCCGGCGCAACGCGGCGTCCCGTCGTTCTTTGCCCCATACGAATCGCAGATCGCCCTTGCGGGCCCGGGGGATTTTCCCATATCGGGGCCAGCTTCGGAGAAACCCCGCTAAAACTGGGGCTATCCGGCCCGAACAACGCCAACCCAACCCGGGGGCGGTCACGCGCGGCGCTTCGTCGAAGGCCGCCGCATCGCCCGCTGAACGAGAGAGACGAAGAACGCCCATGGCCAAGATTATCGGCATCGACCTCGGCACCACCAACTCCTGCGTGGCCGCCATGGATGGCAAGAACCCCAAGGTCATCGAGAACGCCGAAGGCAACCGCACGACCCCGTCGGTCGTCGCGATCCAGGACGGCGCCGAAGTGCTGGTGGGTCAGCCCGCCAAGCGTCAGGCCGTGACCAATCCCTCCAACACCTTTTTCGCGATCAAGCGCCTGATCGGCCGCAACTTCGACGATCCGGTGGTGGCCAAGGACAAGGGCATGGTGCCCTATGAGATCGTCAAGGGTCCGAACGGCGACGCCTGGGTGCGCGCCTTCGGCAAGGACTATTCCCCGCAGCAGATCTCGGCCTTCATCCTGCAGAAGATGAAGGAATCGGCCGAGGCCTATCTGGGCGACAAGGTCACTCAGGCGGTCATCACCGTGCCGGCCTATTTCAACGACAGCCAGCGCCAGGCCACCAAGGACGCCGGCAAGATCGCCGGCCTGGAAGTGCTGCGGATCATCAACGAGCCGACCGCGGCGGCCCTGGCCTATGGGCTGGAGAAGAACGACGGCCAGAAGATTGCGGTCTATGACCTGGGCGGCGGCACCTTCGACGTCTCGATCCTGGAGATCGGCGATGGCGTGTTCGAGGTGAAGTCGACCAACGGCGACACCTTCCTGGGCGGCGAGGACTTCGACCTGCGCCTGGTCGACTATCTGGCCGACGAGTTCAAGAAGGAGCAGGGCGTCGACCTGCGCCAGGACAAGCTGGCCCTGCAGCGGCTGAAGGAAGAGGCCGAAAAGGCCAAGAAGGAACTGTCGACCACGACCCAGTACGAGGTCAACCTGCCGTTCATCACCATGAACGCCTCGGGTCCGCTGCACCTGAACATCAAGCTGACGCGCGCCAAGCTGGAATCCCTGGTCGAGGACCTGGTCCAGCGCACGATCGAGCCGTGCAAGAAGGCCCTGGCCGACGCCGGGCTGAAGGCCTCGGACATCGACGAGGTGGTGCTGGTCGGCGGCATGACCCGCATGCCCAAGGTGCAGGAGGCGGTGAAGGCCTTCTTCGGCAAGGAGCCGCACAAGGGCGTGAACCCCGACGAGGTCGTGGCCCTGGGCGCCGCCGTTCAGGCCGGCGTGCTGCAAGGCGACGTCAAGGACGTGCTGTTGCTGGACGTGACGCCGCTGACCCTGGGCATCGAAACCCTGGGCGGCGTCTTCACGCCCCTGATCGAACGCAACACCACCATCCCCACCAAGAAGAGCCAGACCTTCTCGACCGCCGACGACAACCAGTCGGCCGTGACCATCCGGGTCTTCCAGGGCGAGCGGCCGATGGCGGCGGACAATAAGATGCTGGGTCAGTTCGACCTGATGGGCATCCCGCCCGCGCCGCGCGGCATGCCCCAGATCGAGGTCGCCTTCGACATCGACGCCAACGGCATCGTCAACGTCTCGGCCAAGGACAAGGCGACCAACAAGGAACAGTCGATCCGCATCCAGGCGAATGGCGGCCTGTCGGACGCCGACATCGACAAGATGGTCAAGGAAGCCGAGGCCAACGCCGCGTCCGACAAGGCCAAGAAGGATCTGGTCGAGGCGCAGAACGCCGCCGACAGCCTGATCCATTCGACCGAAAAGGCCCTGGCCGAACACGGCGACAAGGTCGGCGCCGACGAGAAGGCGGCGATCGAGACCGGCCTGGCCGATCTGAAGACCGCGCGCGAGGGCTCGGACCCGGAAGACATCCGCGCCAAGACCAACACCTTGGTCCAGGCCTCGATGAAGCTGGGTGAAGCCATGTATTCGGCCCAGCAGGGTTCGGGCGACGCCGCAGAAGGCCAGCCGGCCGACGACGGCGTGGTCGACGCCGAGTTCGAGGAAGTGTCGGACGCCGACGACAAGAAGAGCGCCTGATCCGCAACAGGTCGCTGAAATGATACGGCCCCGCTTGTCTTGCGATAGGCGGGGCCTTTTCATGAAACTTGCATCATTCGTCCCGGCCCCCATGTCAGCCGGGACACCGTAGTTCCGTCATAGCCCGCCAGAGGCTGATCCTTCCCTTTGAAGGAGCGCAGGTCGGGCTCTCGCAAAGAGGCGGAGGGAACGCGGCAGGGGAAGTATGAGGACGATCGCCCGATGGCGCGTGACTATTACGAGGTACTGGGCGTCGAGCGCACCATCGACGCGCCCGGTCTGAAGGCCGCCTACCGCAAGCTGGCCATGATCCATCACCCGGACCGCAACGGCGGATCTGAAGAATCCGTCGCCCAGTTCAAGGAAATATCCGAGGCCTATTCGGTCCTGTCGGACGCCGAGAAGCGCGCGGCCTATGATCGGTTCGGCCATGCGGGCGTGAACGGCGGCGGCAATCCCTTCGGTCAGGGCCAGCAGGGCTTTTCGGACATCAACGACATCTTCTCCCAGGTGTTCGGCGATGCGTTCGGCGACGCCTTCGGCGGACGACAGGGCCGGGGCCAGCAGGGCGGGCCGCGTCGCGGATCGGACCTGCGCTACGACCTGGAGATCACCTTGGAGCAGGCCTACAAGGGCGAAGAGGTCGAACTGGACATCCCCGCCACCCTGACCTGCGACGCGTGCGAGGGATCGGGGGCCAAGCCGGGCACCAAGCCCGTCACCTGCACCACCTGCAACGGCGCCGGCCGGGTGCGCCAGGCGAACGGCTTCTTCCAGGTTGAGCGCACCTGCCCCCGCTGCCACGGCCAGGGCCAGATGATCGCCGATCCCTGCCCGACCTGTCACGGCCACGGCCAGGTGCGCAAGACCCGCACCCTGAATCTGAAGATTCCCGCCGGCGTGGACGACGGATCGCGCATCCGCTTGTCGGGCGAAGGGGACGCCGGCCAGCGCGGCGGACCGCGCGGAGACCTCTATGTCTTCATCTCGGTGGCGTCGCACGATCTGTTCGAACGGGATAACCTGGACCTTCTTGTCACCGTGCCCGTGCCGATGACGGTGGCGGCCCTGGGCGGCGAGATCGATGCTCCCTGCCTGGTGTCCTCGGCCTGCGACGGCAAATGCAAGGCCTCGGTCGCCGTGCCGGCCGGCGCCCAGACCGGCAAGACCGTGCGCATCAAGGGCAAGGGCATGCCCCATCTGAACGGCCGCAATCGGGGCGATCTGGTTGTCGAGCTGTTCGTCGAGACGCCTACCGATCTGACCCCGCGCCAGCGTGAGTTGCTGGAAGAGCTTGCCCTGTCGTTCGGCGAAGGGCAAAACCCCCGTAATTCCAGCTTCGCCGGAAAGGCGAAGCGTTTCTGGGCCGACATCCTGGGCAACCAGGACGCGGACGGGTCGAAAGAAAACGCGGCTTGAGCGCAATCTTCCACGCCGGAATTTCCGGCTATCGCGGACGAATGGGCCGTGCGGTGTCCCAGGTTCTGGACGCTCGCGACGACGTGGTGGTGGCCGCCCGTTTCGACTGGGGCGAAACGGCCGACCTGTCGCTGTGCGACGTGATCATCGACTTTTCGACGCCCGACGCCTCGGCCGCCCTGGCGGAGAAGGCAGCCGAACGCGGCGGCCCCGCCCTCGTCATCGGTTCGACCGGCTTCACGCCCGAGCAGGAAGCCGTGCTGCTGAAGGCGGCCGAGAAGGTCGCCATCGTCAAGAGCGGCAACTTCTCCCTGGGCGTGAACATCCTGATCGGCCTGGTGCAGCACGCGGCCCAGCGGCTGGACGCCCAGGACTGGGACATCGAAATCACCGAGGCCCACCACCGCCGCAAGGTGGACGCGCCCTCCGGCACCGCCCTGATGCTGGGCGAGGCGGCGGCGGACGGCCGGTTCGCCGATCTGGCGGACCTACGCACCGCCCCCTACGACGGCGTGCAGGGCGAGCGGGAAACGGGCAAGATCGGCTTCTCCTCGATCCGCGCAGGCGGCATCGTGGGCGAACACACCGTCCTGTTCGCCTCGGAGGACGAGGTTCTGACCCTAAGCCATTCCGCCATCGACCGGTCGCTGTTCGCGCGCGGCGCGGTGGCCGCCGCCGCCTGGGTCCGCACCCGCAAGGCCGGCCTCTACGACATGCAGGACGTGCTCGGGTTCAGGCAAGCCTGAACCCAACGAGGCGCTTCACACCGCGTATGTTCGCGACGCGGTCGCTCACGACTTGAGCGCAATTTTGACGAGGAATGCGCTCAACGGCCGCCTCTGGCCTAAGCCGCGTCTTCTTGCGCCGGCAGACCATAGGCGTCCCACAGGGACCGGTCTTTCAGCATCCTGGCCAGGAAGGCGAGGTGGGCGGCCTGTTCCTCAGGCGTGGAGCGCGGGGCGAGGGGGCGGGGGCGCTGGCCATAGGCGGCGACCTGGACGACGCCGCCCTGACCCCGGCCGACCGGACCCGACGACAGGTCCAGCACCCGCTCCTTGCCGCCGCGCAGTTCCAGATACACCTCCGCCAGCAGGCGGGCGTCGATCAGGGCGCCGTGCAGGGTGCGCTCGACCAGGGACACCTTGTACCGTTTGCACAGGGCGTCCAGCGAGTTGGGCATGCCCGGAAACCGGCTTTGGGCCAGTTTCAGGGTATCGATCCAGCGCGCCTCGCCGGTGATCGGACGGCCGCAGCGACTGTATTCGAAGTCGATGAAGTTCCGGTCGAAGGCCGCGTTGTGGGCGATCATCTTCGCATCGCCGATGAAGTCGATCAGATCGTCGGCGATTTCGGCGAACTTGGGCGCATCCCTGACCTTCTCGTCGGTGATGCCGTGCACCCGGATCGCATCCGGCGGGATCAGCCGTTCCGGGTTGACGAAGCGGTGGAAGGTGCGACCCGTCGGCAACAGATCCTGCAGTTCGATGCAGCCGACCTCGATCAGCCGATCCCCCGTCCTGGGGTCGAAGCCGGTGGTTTCCGTATCGAGAACGATCTCGCGCGCCATGCGCCCTTTAATGGCGATGTTCGTCCCGGTCCGAAAGAGTCGCGGCGTCCCGACGTCGAGATATCCACGCCGGATCCAGCACCGTCTCCACCACCGCCGCGACCTGGGCTTGGGCGGCCTTCAGGCCCCGGCCGGTGTCGATGACGAAGTCGGCCCGCGCGCGCTTTTCCGCATCGGGCGTTTGGCGGGCCAGGATGGCGTCGAACCGTTCGCGCGTCATGCCGGGCCGGGCCAGAACCCGTTCGGCCTGGACGGCGGGATCGGCCGTAACCACCACCACGGCGTCCACCTTGGCGTCTCCGCCCGTCTCGAACAGCAGGGGAATGTCCAGCACCGCCAGCCGGACTCCGGCCGCGCGCGCAGCCTCCAGATCGGCGAGGCGACCCTCGGCGACCAGGGGGTGGACGATGGCCTCCAAACGTCTGAACGCGGCATCGTCGCGGCCCAGGGCCTCGGCCAGGCGGGCGCGGTCCACCGCCCCGTCCACGACCACGCCTGGGAAGGCGGCCTGAACCGGCGCGACCGCCGCACCGCCGGGCGCATACAGACGGTGCACCGCGTCGTCGGCGTTCCAGACCACGGCGCCCAGATCGGCGAACATGGCCGTCGTCGTCGACTTGCCCATACCGATGGAGCCCGTCAGGCCGATCAGGATCACGCCGCCTCTCCCAGGTGCCGCAACACGCGCTCGCGCACGTCTGTATCGGGAACCGGATGGCCGAAGATGGCCTGAAACGAGGGTCTGGCCTGGCCGATCAGCATGGCCAGACCGTCGACGCCGACCAGTCCGCGAGCACGGGCGGCGGCCAGCAGGGGCGTCTCCAGCGGGCGGTAGGTCATGTCCATGACCACCGTCCCGGCCTCCAGCCGCCCCACGTCCAGATTGGGCCGCACGCTGAGCGCATTGACGACCAGGGTCGCGCCGATGAAGGCGGATGCATCCTCGACCACGGCGACGGCCGGGCCCAGGTCGGCGGCCAGGCGTTCGGCCCGATCGCGCGACCGATTGAGGATGCGAACCTGGGCGCCGGCCAAGGCCAGAGCGCCGGCCGCCGCGCGGGCCGCCCCGCCGGCGCCCAGGATGACCGCCGGCTTGGCCTCCACCTGCAGACCCGGCGCCTGTTCGCCCAGGGCGTTCATCAACCCCAGCCCGTCGGTGCTGTCCGCCCGGATGCGTCCATCCTCGAACACCAGCAGATTGGCCGATCCGACCAGACGGGCGGCCTCCGAGACCTCGTCCGCCGCAGCGTAGGCCTGCTCTTTATAGGGAGCGGTGACGTTTAGTCCCCGCAGGGCGCCGCGACGGCCCTGGTCCAACAGGGCTTCGAACGCTTCGGGCGTTTCGGGTCCGTGGGCGACATAGCGGGCGTCGAGCCCCGCCGCCGCGATCCAGGTCGCGTGGATCAGGGGACTGAGGGAATGGGCGATGGGCGAGCCGACGACCCCGGCCTGGACGGTCATGACGGCAGGACCCCGACGCGGCGCAGTTCGGCCAGGACAGGCCACAGGGGCAGGCCCAGGACGGTGAAATAGTCGCCCTCCACCGCCTCGAACAGCTGCGATCCCAGGCCTTCCAGCCGATAGGAACCCACGCAGGACAACAGCGCCTCACCCTCGGCCGCCAGATAGGCGTCCAGAAAGGCGTCGGAAAAATCGCGCATCCGCATCTGCGCCGTGTCGACGCCCGACCAGACGATTCGGCCCTTGGCGGCCAGGGCCGCGCCCGAATGAAGTTGGTGCGTCCGACCGCGCATGGCCTGCAGACGCTGGCGCGCCTCCTGAAGCGATCGGGCCTTGGACACGAGGCCCTCGTCGAACGCCAGGGTCTGATCCGATCCCAGCACCCAGGCGCCGGCGTCGTCGCGCGATAAGGCCAGGGCCTTGGCCTCGGCCAGGCGAACGGCCAGGGCGGCGGGGTGCAGATCGCCGGAGACGGCCTTGATCGCATCCTCGTCCACCCCGGCGACGCGCACCGTGAACGGCACGCCGGCGTTTTCCAGCATGGCTCGGCGCGCGGCGCTCTTGGACGCCAGGATCAGCTTGATCGCGCTGTCGTTCACCAGGTGGTCCCGATCTTCTGGTTGCGGTGCTCGCTGAGCAGATTGGTGATGGCGGCGGCCGTCTCCTCGACCGAGCGGCGGCTGACGTCGATGGTGGGCCAGCCCCGACGCTCGAAGGCGCGCCGGGCCTTGATGGTCTCCTCGCGAACCGCCTCCTGATCGGTATAGGCCGACGAGGGATTGGCGTTCAGATTGTCGATCCGGTTGCGCCGGATCTGAACCAGCCGGTCCGGCGAGACCGTCAAGCCGATCACCAGCGGGTTCTTCAGCTTGGTCAGCCGTTCCCCGTCTTCCTGGCCCGGCACCAGGGGGACGTTGGCGGCGCGGATGCCCCGGTGCGCCAGATAGATGCAGGTCGGGGTCTTGGAGGTCCGGCTGACGCCGCAGAGCACGACATCGGCGCCCTCCAGCTGATCCAGGGTCCCCTGGCCGTCGTCATAGGCCATGGCGAAGTCCAAGGCCGCGATCCGGTTGAAATAATCGTGGTCCAGGGCGTGCTGGGCGCCGACGCGGGTCGACAGAGCCGCGCCCAGATAGCGCGACATGGCCCCCACCAGCGGGTCCAGCGCCCCGATCTGGGGCATGTCCAGACGACGACAGCCCTCTTCCAGCTGCTCCCGCAAATCGCGGTCGACCAAGGTGTGGAGGACCACGCCGGGAGCCGAAGCCACTTCCTGCAGAACCCGCTCCATCTGCTTTTCCGAACGGACCAGGGCGTAGATGTGTTCGATGGGGATGACGCCGTCGAAACGGGCGGTCACGGCCTTGGCCATGGCGTTCAGCGTCTCGCCGGTGGAGTCCGACACCAGGTGGACGTGGAAATAGGTGGCGAGGCGGCCGGGATTGGGCGGCCGAGCGCCGGTCGATCGGGCAGGGCTCATGCGGTCGGGCTCCCTGTTGAAACCTGGGGGACGGCGGGGGACCGCCGGGGCGCCGTTTTCCTTAGCCGGTCCGCGTCCCGGCCGCGAGCGGGGATGAGGGTGGATCGCGTCGCCGGTCCGCTCCAGGATCATCCCACGGCGGAAAAACGGTTTCGCATCGCCTGTGGAAATCCTAACGAAGGGTTAACGGCGCTTAACCGCATTCACAGGCGCAAGGTCCCGGAAAGCCTTTGGCGTTAAGGTTTCGTTAGGGATTGTCCACGGCCGGGAAACCCCGTGCGACGATCCCCGTTAACGATGGCCGGACCGGGGATATCCGGTTTTGTTCCGCCGCTGCGGCCGGAATCTTCCCCGTCGTTCCACCGCCCTACCTGCCACTTCGAATCTTTTAATTCTTATCTTGATTAGGGATTGAGAGCGGGGGGCTGTGACCTTAATCGTCCGGCATGACCGATCCGAGCCAGAACGCCAGTCAGACGCCCTTGATGCTGAGGGCGCTTCGGGGGGAGACGCTGAAGCGCCCGCCGGTCTGGTTCATGCGTCAGGCGGGGCGTTATCTGCCCGAGTATCGCAGGCTGCGGGCCGAGGCGCCCGACTTCATCGCCTTCTGCCTGAATCCCGAGATGGCGGCCGAGGCGACGCTTCAGCCCATGCGGCGGTTCGGCTTCGACGCGGCCATCGTCTTCGCCGACATCCTGTTGATCCCCCGCGCCCTGGGCCAGGACGTCTGGTTCGAGACGGGGGAGGGGCCGCGGCTGGGCGAAATGCCGATCCCCGGCCGGATGGCGGAACTGGCCCCGGCGGCGGGCGAGCATCTGTCGGCGGTGGGCGAAACCCTGGCGATCGTGCGCGCGGCGCTGGAGCCGGAACGCGCCCTGATCGGTTTCGCCGGCGCGCCATGGACGGTGGCGACCTATATGCTGGACGGCGAGCATCGGACCATCGGCAAGGGCGAACGCGCCCAGGCCCGCACCTATGCCTATGCCGATCCCAAACGGGTCGACGAGACGCTGGAGGTCCTGGTCGAGGCCACGGCCCGTTATCTGAAGATGCAGGCGGACGCCGGCGCTCAGGTGCTCAAAATCTTCGAAAGCTGGGCCGAAGGCCTGCCGGACGATCTGTTCGAGAGACTGGTCCTGAAGCCGCACCAGGCGCTGGTGAAGCGCGCGAAAGAGCTGGGGGTCGCAGTCCCTCTGATCGGCTTTCCTCGGGGCTCTGCGGCGCTGGCTGAGCGTTATGCCGAGGCGGTGGAGGTGGACGCCGTCGCACTCGACACCGCCTGTCCGCTGGAGGTCGGACGGCGGGTTCAGCAGATCAAGCCGATCCAGGGCGCGCTGGACCCGCTGCTGCTGCGCGCCGGGGGCGATCCTCTGGACCGCCGCGTCGATCAACTGATGGAGGCCTGGGGCCAGGGGCCGTGGGTGTTCAACCTGGGCCACGGCATCCTGCCGGACGTGCCCATCGGTCATGTCGAGCAGGTGCTGGAACGGATCGGCGCCCAATGACCGAGCACCACGGAACAGGACTGAGGGGCAGGCGCATCGCCGTCGTCCTGTTCAATCTCGGCGGACCGGACGACCAGGCCGCGGTCAAACCCTTCCTGTTCAACCTGTTCAACGATCCGGCCATCATCGGCCTGCCTGGCCTGGCGCGCACCCCTCTGGCCCGGCTGATCTCCAGTCGGCGCGAGGCCGCCGCCCAGGCTAACTACCGGCTGATGGGCGGAGGATCGCCCCTGCTGGGGGAAACGCAGGCCCAGGCCCGGGCGCTGGAGACCGCGCTGGCCGCGCGGCTGGCGGGCGACGAGATCCGGGTCTTTATCGCCATGCGTTACTGGAACCCGCTGACCGAGGAGACGGCCGCCGACGTCGCCGTGTTCGGGCCGGACGAGGTCATCCTGCTGCCGCTCTATCCGCAGTATTCGACGACGACGACTCAATCCTCTCTGAAGATCTGGAACGAGACCTACGCCGGATCGGGCGTCAGTCGGGCCGTCTGCTGCTATCCCCGGGCCGCCGGCTGGATCGCGGCCCAGGCCCAGGCGATCGGGGAAAAACTGGATGAGGCCGGCGAGGCGCCCGTGCGGGTGCTGTTCTCCGCCCACGGCATCCCCGAAAAGCTCGTGACGGGAAAGGGCGATCCCTATCAGGAACAGGTCGAGACCACGGTCGCCGCCGTGGTCGCGGAAATCGAGGCCCGTCGCGGACCCATCGACCACGCCATCTGCTATCAAAGCCGGGTCGGCCCGATGAAATGGCTGGGTCCTTCGACTCCCGAGGCGATTCAGAGCGCGGCCGAGGACGGCGTCGGAGTGGTCGTGACCCCCGTCGCCTTCGTCTCCGAGCATGTCGAAACCCTGGTCGAACTGGATATCGAATATGCGGAGCTGGCCCGGGACAAAGGCGTGGTCCCCTATTTGAGGGCTTCCGCCGTCGGGATCGAACCGCTGTTCATCGACGCCCTGGCCGAGGCGGCGGTCGGCGCCCTGGGCCGGACCGGCGTCGCGCCCCATGGCCAGGGCTGCAAGGCGGACTGGAAGGCCTGTCCGCATCGTAACGGGAGACACGCGGCATGACCCTCTATGACCTGGCGCGCGGCCTGCACATTCTGGCGGTGATCGCCTGGATGGCGGGCCTGCTGTTTCTGCCCCGCCTCTACGCCTACGACGTCGAACAGAACGCCAAGCCCGAGCCTCTGCGCGGCGAGATGCAGCGGCTGCTGCGTCTGTGGCAGACGCGGCTGCTGCGCATCATCGTCAATCCGGCCATGATCCTGGCCTGGGGCTTCGGACTATGGCTGATCCACATCGACGTCTCCGCCCGGGGCGCGGCCTTTCTGGCCGAGCCGTGGATGATCGTCAAACTGGTCGGAGTCCTCCTGCTCAGCGGCTGGCACGGCTTCCTGGCCGCCCAGAGGAAGAAGATCGCGGCGGGAACATCGAAATATTCCGGCCGGTTCTGGCGCATGACGAACGAGATTCCGTTCCTGCTGGCCATCGTCATGGTCTTGTCTGTGACGACCGAATGGCGCTTCGGCTAGGCGGCTGCGCTTGACGTCGGGCGCGGCCTGTGGTTCCGCTGGCGGCGAACCGCTCGACCCTTGCGCCGGCGGCCCTCTCTTCTTCGCGACGCCTGGCGGTTCGACCCGCAGGAGCCCGTCGCATCCTCCTCCGGCCGAAAGGCCAGACATCTCGAAGACCCGACGCCGCAGAGACCGTCTGCGCGCGCCCACGAGCCTGCATCATGACCGACGTCCGCGACACCGATCCCGATTCCCCCGAGGCTGAATCCCTCGAACCCGCTGAACATCACGGCGCCGTCCATTCGCCGGGCGAGGCGGCCAGCGCCGATTCCGGCGTGGACACCACGGCCGACGAGGACGACGATGGCGAGCCGGTCGTCGCCAACGGCCGTATCACGCTGGCCGAACTGAACGAGAAGACGCCGGCCGACCTGGTCGCCTTCGCCGAACAGCTGGAAGTCGAGAACGCCTCGAACCTGCGCAAGCAGGACCTGCTGTTCGCCATCCTCAAGGCCCTGGCCGACGAGGAGGTGGAGATCATCGCCGACGGGGTGCTGGAGATCCTGCCCGACGGTTTCGGCTTCCTGCGCAGCCCGGACGCCAATTATCTTCCGGGGCCGGACGATATCTATGTCTCGCCGTCGCAGATTCGACGCTTCGGGCTGCGATCGGGCGATACGGTGCACGGGGCCGTGCGCGGCCCGCGCGAGGGCGAGCGTTACTTCGCCCTGTTGAAAGTCGACACGATCAATCTGGAAGACCCGGAACTGGTCAAGACCAAGGTCCTGTTCGACAACCTGACGCCGCTGTACCCCGAAGAGCGGCTGCACATGGAAATCCAGGACCCGACGCTGAAGGACCGGTCCGGGCGGGTCATCGACATCGTCGCCCCGTTGGGCAAGGGTCAGCGATGCCTGATCGTGGCGCCGCCCCGCGTCGGCAAGACGGTGATGCTGCAGAACATCGCCAAGTCGATCGAGAAGAACCACCCGGAAGTTTTCCTGATCGTCCTCTTGATCGACGAACGTCCTGAAGAAGTCACCGACATGCAGCGCACGGTGAAGGGCGAGGTCGTGGCCTCCACCTTCGACGAGCCCGCCACCCGCCACGTCGCCGTCGCCGAAATGGTGATCGAAAAGGCCAAGCGCCTGGTCGAGCACAAGAAGGACGTGGTGATCCTGCTGGACTCCATCACCCGCCTGGGCCGCGCTTATAACGCCACCGTCCCGTCGTCGGGCAAGGTGTTGACCGGCGGCGTCGACGCCAACGCCCTGCAGCGGCCGAAACGCTTCTTCGGCGCGGCGCGCAATGTGGAGCAGGGCGGATCGCTGACCATCATCGCCACGGCCTTGATCGACACCGGCAGCCGCATGGACGAAGTGATCTTCGAAGAGTTCAAGGGCACCGGCAACTCCGAGATCGTGCTGGACCGCAAGGTCGCCGACAAGCGCATCTTCCCCGCCATTGACGTGCTGAAGTCCGGCACCCGCAAGGAAGATCTGATCACGCCCAAGGATCAGCTGGCCAAGACCTATGTCCTGCGCCGTATCCTGAATCCGATGGGGCCGCAGGACGCGATCGAGTTCCTGCTCGACAAGCTGCGTCAATCCAAGAACAACGCCGAGTTCTTCCAGTCTATGAACACTTGAGGCGGATTCGACCGTCAGGCGTTCTGTTTCACGTGAAACGGAGCCAAGACCGATGAAGATCAATGTCGAGGTGGATTGCACCCCGGCTGAGGCGCGGGCCTTCCTGGGTCTGCCCGACGTGGCCCCATTGAACGAGGCCTTGGTCGCGGAGATGCAGCAGCGGATGCAGGCCAATGTCGCCGCCATGCAGCCCGAGGAATTGATGAAGACCTGGGCAAGCTTCGGCCTTCAGGCCCAGGATCAGTTCCGTCGATTGATGGAAGCGGCGGTCAAGTGAGGCCGCGCCTCCGGCCGCGATGCCGATACGCCGCCATCGCCTCCTCGGCTTCATGAAGCAGGATGACTGTTGACATGAACGAGACCATCTTCGCCCTCGCCACGCCTCCGGGGCGTGGAGCCATCGCCGTAATTCGGCTGTCCGGGCCGGAGGTCGAACCGACTTTGACGGCGCTTGGCGCGCCCCGCCTGCCGCCGCGCCTGGCGTCGGTGCGGAATCTGAGCCACGATGGCGGCCATATCGACCAGGCTCTGGTCCTGCGTTTCGTCGCGCCTCACTCCTATACAGGGGAAGACGCCGCCGAGTTGCATCTTCACGGCGGCCGGGCTGTGGTGGAAGCGGCGAGCCAGGCCCTGATCGCGCTCGGCCTCCGACCGGCGGAACCGGGAGAGTTCACCCGCCGCGCCTTTCAGAACGGCCGGATGGACCTGGCCCAGGCGGAAGCGGTCGCCGACCTGATCGACGCCGAAACGGCCGCCCAGGCGAAGCAGGCGCTGGGCCAATTGGACGGGCGGCTAAGCGAGACCTATGCGGGTTTCCGTCGCGATCTGCTGACCGCCCTGGCGTTGGTCGAGGCGGAAATCGACTTTCCCGACGAAGAGGTGCCCGACAATCTGGCGCGAACGGCGGGGCCGGTGCTGGATCGGCTGGCCGAGGATTTGCGCCGGGCGGTCGCGACGGCGCGGCGCGGCGAGCGGGTTCGCGACGGGTATCGCATCGTTCTGATCGGCGAGACCAACGCCGGCAAGTCGTCGCTGTTCAACGCCCTGATCGCGCGGGAAGCCGCCATCGTGACCCCCATCGCCGGAACGACGCGCGATGTCTTGGACGCCGAACTGGTGATTGGGGGCTATGCCGTGACCCTTTCCGACACCGCCGGCCTGCGCGAGAGCGACGATCCGGTCGAGGCCGAAGGCGTCCGGCGGGCCCGGACGCGGGCCGAACAGGCCGACCTGCGTCTATGGGTGCGCGCCCCAGGCGATCCGGAGGGCGCAGCCGGCGCCTATGTCCGGCCTGGCGATCTGATCGTCGCCAACAAGGCGGATCTGGGTGTGGACGAAGTGGAGCCTGGGCTCGAAGCCGTTCGCGTCAGTACGACCAACGGCGAGGGGCTGCAGGCGCTTCACGATTGGATCGCCGCCCGATTGGCCCGTGACCTGTCGGGGACCGACTTTCCGGCCGTGACCCGCGAACGGCATCGGCTGCGGTTGATGGAAGCCCTGGCTGCGGTCGAAGCGGGCCGTTCGGCCTTGGCGGTCGCGCCCGAAATGGCAGGGGATGATTTGAGGCGCGCCGCCGATAGCCTGGCCCGCGTGACCGGCGCCATCGGCGTGGAGGACATACTGGGCCAGGTGTTCGCCTCTTTCTGCATAGGAAAATAGTTCCGCCGCCATACCGGCGTTTCACGTGAAACAATCCGCCTTACCTTGTCCGGTGGTGGGAAGACGGCGCGAGACTGGCGACCGACGCCCTTTTGCATTATGTGGCGCGGATGCGCACCTTCTCTGAAATCGTCTGCGATGTCGTCGTCATCGGCGGCGGCCACGCCGGCTGTGAAGCAGCGGCGGCTTCGGCGCGAGCCGGGGCCCGTACGCTCCTGCTGACCCAGAAGCTGGAAACCATCGGCGAGATGTCGTGCAACCCAGCCATCGGCGGCCTAGGCAAGGGGCATCTGGTGCGCGAGATCGACGCGATGGACGGAATCATGGGGCGCCTGGCCGATGCCTCGGGCATCCAGTTTCGTCTGCTGAACCGGTCTAAGGGCGCCGCCGTCCGCGGCCCGCGCAGTCAGATCGATCGCCGTCTTTACCGTGAAGCCATGCAGGCCGAACTCGGCGTCACGCCGAATTTGATGCTGATGGCGGGCACGGCGGAAAGCCTGATCCTGGAAGGCGACCGGGTCTTGGGCGTCGTCACCGGCGCCGGCGAACGCGTGCGGGCCAGGGCGGTCGTCCTGACCACGGGAACCTTCCTGAACGGCGTCATCCATCGGGGCGAACAGCGCATTGCGGCAGGGCGTCATGGCGAAGCCCCTTCGACGGGGCTGGCGGCCAATCTGCGTGCGGCTGATCTGCAGATGGGTCGGCTGAAGACGGGCACGCCCGCACGGTTGGACGGGCGCACCATCGCCTGGGACCGGCTGGAGATGCAGCAGGCGGACGAGGTCCCTTCGGCCTTTTCCTTTCTGACCGAGCGGATCGCCGTGCCGCAGATCGCCTGCGGCGTCACCCATACGACGGAAGAGACCCATAGGATCATAGCCGAGAACCTGGGCGAGAGCGCGGTCTATGGCGGGCGGCTGTCGGGCCGGGGGCCGCGCTACTGCCCCTCGATCGAGGACAAGGTCGTGCGATTCGCCGACAAGACCAGCCATCAGATCTTTCTGGAGCCCGAGGGGTTGGACGACCCAACGGTTTATCCCAACGGCATTTCGACCTCGGTCAGCGAAACGACCCAGCTGGCTTTTCTGCGCACTATCCCGGGTTTGGAGCAGGTCGAGGTGTTCCGGTACGGCTACGCCATCGAATACGACTATGTCGATCCGCGCGAATTAACGCCCGCCCTGGAGCTCAAGACGCGGCCCGGGCTGTATCTGGCCGGCCAGATCAATGGCACCACCGGCTACGAGGAAGCGGCCGCCCAGGGGTTGATGGCGGGCCTGAATGCGGCGCGCGCGGCGGCAGGCCAGGAGGCGGTGATCCTGGGCCGCGACCAGGCCTATATCGGGGTGATGATCGACGACCTGGTGACGCGGGGCGTGACGGAGCCGTATCGGATGTTCACCAGCCGGGCCGAGTATCGACTGACCCTGCGGGCGGACAACGCCGATCAGCGTTTGACGCCGCTGGCGATTTCCCTCGGAGTTGTCGGCGAAGTGCGTCGCACTCGGTTCGAGCGAAAGTCCGCCGCCCTGAAGCGCGCCAGCGCTGTTTCACGTGAAACCCTTTTCACCCCGAATGAGGCCGGCGCGATCGGAATCGCCGTGAACGCCGATGGCCGTCGTCGGTCGATGCGCGAACTTTTGGCCTTCCCCGGCGTGATGCTGGACCAGTTCGCGCCGGTGATCCCCGAGGTCATGGCCTGGAACGAAGACGTTCGGGAGCAGGTGGTCATCGACGCAGGATACGCCAACTATCTGGATCGCCAGGCCATGGACGCCGAGGCCCTGCGGAACGAAGAGGCGCTGAACCTTCCGGCCGATCTCGACTATGAGGTCGTCGGGGGACTGTCCAACGAGGTGCGCGAAAAGCTGGCGCGGGTGCGGCCCATGACCTTGGGACAGGCGAGGCGGATCGAGGGCATGACGCCCGGCGCGCTGACGGCCCTTCTGGCCCATGTGAAGCGCACACCGCGCACTGTGGCGGCCGCCTGATGCTGGCGGCCGAACGGTCGATCTTTCAGGCACGCACGAACGCGACCGATATTCAGATGGCCGATCTCGAATCGTTTCGCCTGCGATTGGGCGATGCGAACGCGGTGATGAACCTGGTCGGACCCGACAGCCTGCCGGACTATTGGAATCGCCATGCCTGGGACAGCGCCCAACTGCTATGTCATGCGCCGAAGGCATCCACCTGGGCGGACCTGGGGGCGGGGGCGGGATTTCCCGGGGTGATCCTGGCGATCCTTTTGAAAGGTCGTCCCGGCAGCCACATATGGCTGATCGACAGTCTGGGAAAGCGGTGTCGGTTCCTGCGGGAAACGGTCGACGCGCTAGGTCTGCCCGCCACCGTCATCAATGGTCGGGCGGAAGAGCAGCAGGTGAGATGCGATATCGTCACCGCGCGGGCTGTGGCGCCGATGGATAAGTTGCTGGGTTATGCACAGCCCTACTTCGAAAGGGGTGCACAAGGTCTTTTCCTCAAGGGCGAGAAGGCCGAATCCGAGTTGATCGCCGCACGGAAATCCTGGCATTTCGAAGCGGAACTGGCCCCGTCGCAGAGCGACCCGCGTGGCCGAATCGTGACAATTCGGAGTGTTCGACGTGCCCGCATCCGCTCGTGAAAAACAACCCGCCCGGGTCCTGGCCGTCTCCAACCAGAAGGGCGGGGTGGGCAAGACGACGACGGCGATAAACCTGGGCACCGCTCTTGCCGCCATTGGGGAGCGCGTGCTGATCGTCGACATGGATCCGCAAGGCAACGCCTCTACCGGCCTCGGTGTTCCACGTGAAACACGTCGCGTCACCATCTACGACGTCGTCGTCGATCACCGCTCAATCGACGACGCGGCGGTGCAGACGACGGTGCCCGGCCTCTGGATCGTGCCGGCGGACGCCGATATGTCGGGGGTGGAGATCGAATTGAGTCAGGCGGACCGCCGCTCCTACCGTCTGCGCGACGCCTTGCGCGCGCATGACGACGGGCCTACCGCGTATGACTATGTGCTGATCGACTGCCCGCCGTCGCTGAACCTGTTGACGCTGAACGCCATGGCGGCGGCGGATGCGGTGCTGGTGCCGTTGCAGTGCGAATTCTTCGCCTTGGAGGGCCTGAGCCAACTGATGCGGACCATCGACATGGTCAAGCACAGCCTGAACCCCACGCTTGAAATCCAGGGCCTGGTCCTGACCATGTTCGACCGGCGCAGCGCCCTATCGGGCCAGGTCGCCAACGATGTCCGCGCCCATTTCGGCGACAAGGTCTATGACAGCGTCATTCCGCGCAACGTGCGCGTCGCCGAGGCGCCGTCCTTCGGCAAGCCGGCCCTGATCTACGACCTGAAATGCGCCGGCAGCCAAGCCTATCTGCGGCTGGCGCGCGAGGTGGTCAAGCGCGAGCGGCGACGCCTCGCGCTGGCCGCTTGATTCCTAAGAAAAGAAACGGAAGCAGTATCTTGGCTGAACGACAAAGAGGTTTGGGCCGCGGTCTGTCGGCGCTTATGGGCGAGAATGCGGAGGCTCCCGTCGCGACGGACGCGCCCGTGTCAGCCGGCGTGCGGCGCGTGCCGATCGAGAGTGTCAAGCCCAACCCGGACCAACCGCGCAAGGTGTTCCGCCAGGAGGACCTAGAAGAACTGACGGCCTCGATCCGCGACAAGGGGGTGCTTCAGCCGATCCTGGTGCGGACCCAGCCCGGCGAGCCCGGCGTCTGGCAGATCATAGCCGGCGAGCGCCGCTGGCGCGCGTCCCAGGCCGCTCGCCTGACCGAAGTGCCGGTCGTGGTCCATGAAATGGACGACGTCGAGGTGTTCGAGGTCGCCATCGTCGAGAACGTCCAGCGCGCCGACCTGAATCCGCTGGAAGAGGCCGAGGCCTACCGTGTCCTGATGGAGCGTTTCGGGCGCACCCAGGACGCGGTCGCCAGCGTCGTCGGCAAAAGCCGCAGCCATGTGGCCAACACCCTGCGTCTGCTGCAACTGCCTGAACGGGTGCTGTTCTATGTGCGTGAAGGCAAGCTGTCGGCCGGCCACGCGCGGGCCTTGATCAACACGCCCGATCCCGGCCGGTTGGCCGATATCGCCTTTGTCGACGGCCTGAGCGTTCGCGAGACCGAAGCCCTGGCGCGGCGCGCGGTCGAAGGGCCGAAACCGTCGAAGGCGCGGTCGGGGGGCGCCAGGTCCGGCGGCGGCTCTGCGGATGTCGCAGCCCTGCAACAGGACCTGGCCGACGCCCTGGGGCTGAACGTCCAGCTGACGGACCGTGACGGAAAGGGCGAACTGACCATCCGTTATGGCACGCTGGAGCAGTTGGACGACCTGTGCCGTCGTCTGATGCGAGGTTGACGCCGGGGATGTGGTAGGGTGGGCGTATGACCGATCAGAACACGCCCACAGCCGCCGACAAGTTGAAACAGGCGCTCGCCGCCAAGAAGGCGAAAGGCGGACACGGATTCAATGTGCAGCCCGGCGCCAAGGCCGAGGAGAAGAGCGTGGCCGCCCGCAATGTGGCGATGGCCAAGCCGGCGTTCCGCAAGGCGTCCAAGCGCGGGTGAGCCTGCTTCTCGGGGTTCGTCTAAAGCCCCAGTCGTCTCGCCCGGCCGGCGATTTCCAGCAGCAGGCGTTCGGCGATCAGCTGGTCGGGCATTCCGGTCGTCTTGGCGGCGACATCGGCGACGTTGATGCTGTCCATGACCTCGTCGAGAGCCTCCAGGCGCCAGGACCGGGCCTGACGCAGCATTTCCGCCTCCTGCTTCCAGAAAACGCCGGCAGCCTTCGCGGCCTCTTTGGCGTTTGCGCCGTTGGCTTGCAAGATATTGATCCTGCGAAGCTTTCCCAGATGCATGGCGGCGCATCGCACGGCCATGACCGACGATTCGCCCTCGGCGAAGGCGCGCCTCAGGCCCGATTGCGCCGGGGCGGCGCGGGCGCCAAAGGCCTGGAGCGCCGCATCGGACAGCGAGGCGTCCGGCTCTACGCCCAGGTGCAGTTCCAGCGCGTCCATGTCCAGCGTCCGGCCCGACCCTGGACCGATGAACAGGGCCAGGCGCTCGATCTCCTGACGCATCAGGCCGCGTTCGCGGGGCAGACGGGCGACGAACCGATCCAGGGCGTCGGATGTCAGACCGACCTTGTCCGCCGCCAGGGCCTCGCGCACCATGCGGGCGACATCGCCGGTCTCATCCTCGTAACAGACGATGCCGACGGCCCCGTTTTCCTTTTCGGCCGTCTTTCTCAGCGCCGATTCGCGACCGAGCTGATCGGCCTCGACCACCAGCATGGCGTCGGGATTGTAGCCGCCCTGGGCGTGGGTCTTCAGCGCGGCGGCTACGGCCTTGTCCACGCCGGGCTTCAGCGCCGCCAGCCGGATGCGCACCAGACGCCGCCCGCCCATCAGGGACATGGCCGTCAAGGCCTCTTCCAGCCGCGTCTCGTCGCTGTCGATGTCGCTGTCGGTCAGGACGGTGACGTTGAAGGGGTCGTTCAGATCGGACGTGACGGTCCGGCACAGGACTTCGGCCCGCTCGGCGACGCCGGAGCGATCCTTTCCGTGGATGACCGCCGCCCGGATCGCCGGATCGGGCGCCTTCAGGAAGCGTTCGATCTCGGGACGTTTGGCCAGGATCACGGGTTGGACAGGGCCTGCATGAGGTCGAGTCGGATCAGGCGGGCCAGCTCCGAGGCCGCGCGCTCCTCGCCGTCCTGCTGGGCGGCGATGGCGGCATAGGGTTGGTCGGCGGCGGCGTAGGTGGTCGTCACCGTCTCCGCGCCGGTGATCGGCGCGCCGCCCGCGGCGGGGGTCAGGATCCAGGTCGCCTTGACGGTCAACTCATAGCGGGTCGCGGTGTCGTCGATGCGGCGACCCAGGGAGCGGCGGCTTTGCTCGACCTGGGTGGTCAGACGGTACAGGGGCGCTTCGCCCCGGTCCCAGGCCAGGACGTCCTCCAACTGCTCGCGCAGGCGATAGCCCAGTCGGTCGTCCTGGGTCGAGACGGCGATCCGGCGCAGGGACGACCCCAGGGCCGGCTCGGCGTAAATGGGGGTGAAGCCGCAGGCGGATACGCCCAGGGCCGTCAACACCGCAAAGGCCGCCGCGATACGCATCAGCCGGCCACCAGATTGACGATGCGGTCCTTGACCACGACGATCTTCTTCACGCTCAGACCCTCCAGCCGCGCCTGCACGGTCGCATCGGCCAGGACGACCGCCTCGACCTCGGCCGGCTCCATGCCGCGCGCCACGCGGATTTCCGCCCGACGCTTGCCGTTGATCTGGATGGGCAGCACCACCTCGTCGTCGGCCGCCAGAGCAGCGTCCCACACAGGCCACGGCGCGTCCAGAACCATCCCGTCCTCGCCCAGCCGGGTCCAGCATTCCTCGGCCAGGTGCGGGGTGAAGGGGGCGATCAGCCGGGCCAGGGCCGACAGGGCCTGGCGCTTGGCGTCGCCGCCGGCCTGGTCCGCGTCGCGAATCGCGGCGACGAAAGAATAAAGCTTGGCGATGGCCGAGTTGAAGCGGAAGCCCTCTACGCCTTCGGACACGGCCTTGACGGCCTTGTGGGTCTCGCGCAGCAGTTCGGCGTTGGCCGTGTCCTCGCCGGCGAAGGCGGGGTCGTAGGCGTCGAACAGGGACCAGGCGCGCTGAACGAAGCGGCTGGCACCCTCCACCCCGCCCGGCGTCCACTGCACGTCCCGTTCGGGCGGGCTGTCCGAGAGGACGAACAGGCGCCCAGCGTCCACGCCGTGGCTTTCCAGGATTTCGGCCGGGGCGACCACGTTCTTCTTGGACTTGGACATCTTTTCGATGTCGCCGATGATCAGGGCGTCGCCGGTCGACAGCTGGCGGGCCGAACGGACGCCGTTGTCGTTGCTCAGCTCGACGTCGGTCGGCTCTACCCAGGCGCCGTCGGGCCGACGATACGTCTCGTGGACCACCATGCCTTGGGTGAACAGGCCGGCGAACGGCTCCTTGACGCTCATCAGGCCGGCGTCGGTCAGGGCGCGGGTCACGAAGCGGGCGTAGAGCAGATGCAGCACCGCATGCTCGACCCCGCCGATATACTGATCCACCGGCAGCCAGCGGTCGGCGGCGGCCTTGTCGATCGGCGCCTCGGCCTTGGGATCGGTGAAGCGGGCGAAATACCAGCTGGAATCGACGAAGGTGTCCAGGGTGTCGGTCTCGCGCGTCGCATCCGCGCCGCAGGACGGGCATTTGACATGCTTCCACGTCGGGTGCCGGTCCAGCGGATTGCCGGGCACGTCGAAGGTGACGTCCTCGGGCAGGACGACCGGCAACTGGTCGGCGGGAACTTCGACCGGGCCGCAGGACGGGCAGTGGATGATCGGTATCGGGCAGCCCCAGTAGCGCTGGCGCGAGACGCCCCAGTCGCGCAGGCGATAGATGGTCTCGGCGCGACCCTGGCCGGCGGCCTCGACTCTGGCGATGGCGGCGGCCTTGGCGGCTTCCACATCCAGGCCGTTCAGGAAGCCGGAGTTGAAGATGCGGCCGGGACCGACATAGGCCTCGGTCCCGATCTCGACGGTTTCGGCGTCGTCGGGTTTGACCACCGGCGTCACCGGCAGATCGTATTTGCGGGCGAAGTCCAGGTCGCGCTGATCGTGGGCGGGGCAGCCGAAGATGGCGCCCGAGCCATAGGTGGACAGCACGAAGTTGGCCGCCCAGACGGGCAGGGTCTTGTCCGGATCGAAGGGATGGCGGACGCGGACGCCCAAATCGATCCCCAGCTTCTCGGCCTTTTCGATATCGGCTTCGCTGGTGCCGGCCTGGGCGCAGGCCTTGACGAAGTCCGCCACGTCCGGCCGATGCTCCGCGATGGCCTTGGTCAGCGGATGGTCGGGCGCCAGGGCCAGGAAGCTGGCGCCGAACAGGGTGTCTGGGCGGGTGGTGTAGACCTCGATGGGGTCGCGGGCGTGGTTCGGTTCGCCCTCGCGCGAGGCGGGCAGGAAGGCCGGCGCCTCGGCGATGGTCCACCACAGGGTCGCGCCCTTGGACTTTCCGATCCAGTTCTCCTGCATTAGCCGGACCTTTTCGGGCCAGCGGTCCAGGTTCTTCAGACCGTCGATCAGGTCGTCGGCATAGTCGGTGATGCGCAGGAACCACTGGTTCAGCTTGCGCTTCTCCACCAAGGCGCCCGAGCGCCAGCCACGCCCGTCGATCACCTGTTCGTTGGCCAGGACCGTATTGTCGACCGGGTCCCAGTTGACGACCCCGTCCTTGCGATAGACCAGACCGCGCCGATACAGCTCCAGGAACCAGGCCTGTTGCTTGCCATAATATTCCGGGTCGCAGGTGGCGAACTCGCGCGACCAGTCCAGCGACAGGCCCAGCAGTTTCAGCTGTTCGCGCATGTTGGCGATATTGGAATAGGTCCAGCCCTTGGGGTGGATGCCGCGCTCCATGGCCGCGTTCTCGGCCGGCATGCCGAAGGCGTCCCAGCCCATCGGGTGCAGGACGTCGAACCCCTGGGCGCGCTTGGACCGCGCGACCACGTCGCCCATCACATAGTTGCGGGCGTGTCCCATGTGGATGTTCCCCGAAGGATAGGGAAACATCTCCAGCACATAGTATTTCGGACGGCCGGCATCCTTCGTCACGAAGGCGGAGGCTTCGGCCCAGCGGGCCTGCTGGCGGGGTTCGGCGGTCTTGGGGTCGTATCGGGCCACGGTCGTCCTGAAAGTCGAAAAGGGCGCTGACGCCCTCCCGGCTCAACTAGCCCGAAGGACGGCAGCGCCCAAGAAAATTGCGCCCCAATGAGCGATAACCAGCGTGCTCAAGTAGCCCGAAGGGCGATAGCACCCCAAATGCCGCTCAAGCAGCCCGAAGGGCGATAGCGCCTGCCGAAAACCGAATGCTGGCGATCAGCCAGCATTCGACAGGTTCAGCTGTCGCGCCTTGGTCAGGATGGCGTTTTCCAGGTCGGCCTCGGTCTGGGCGGCGACCGGGGCGGCGGTCCACTGGCCGTCGGCGCCCTTCACCTCCTTCGTCACCGTCACGTTCAGGGCGTCGGCGCGCAGGCGGGTGTCCAGGATGAAGACGGTCGCCTTGAAGCGCTCGTTCGGCGTCTGGGGGTTGATATACCAGTCGTAGTTGATGACGCCGCCCCACGGATCGGCGGTCAGCAGCGGCATGAAGCTGAGGGTGTCGAGCGAGGCGCGCCACAGATAGGCGTTGACCCCGATGCCCTGCTGGGCGTTCGTCTTGGGCGCGGACTTCTTGCCCCCGACGAAGGGAATGCTCGAGCAGGCCGAAAGCGACGCGCCCAGGGCCACGCCAGACACCAGCACGACCGCGACGTTGCGAACCAGGGCCTTGTTGAGGCTCATCAAGAGAAGTCTCCGTAAATCCAGGGACGTGGGAGCCCTCGCTCGCACGCGCGCACGGCGCGATAAAACGCCGACTGCACCGCTCTATAACACGGTGAAAAGGGGCGATGACAAGGCGAAGTCGCGCCCGAGGGCGTCCGTCGAAGCAGCGGTTTCGCGACAGGGGCGCGTCATCCGACCCGAAGCGACCCAAATCCCGTGACGCCTGAGACACATGCGCCGACAACAATGAAGAGGAACCTTGTTATCGAGCGGTCATTCCGTTGACCGAGCCGGCGCCCGGTGTCTAATCGCCAGGCTCACGACCATATAAGGTCGGTTCGGGGTCGAAACGTCGCCGTTGGCGGGGTTCTAAGGGTTTGGTTATGCGGTTCGGCGGTTTTCTTGCTGTGATGTTGGCGACGACGGCGCTTGCCGTCTCGACGTCCGCGCTCGCCCAGAACGCGTCCAACACGGTGTCCCTGTCGGAAGCCCAGGCGGCCCAGCGCAATGCGCCGGCGCCGCAGCGTCGCGGCCTTCGCCTGAACGACAACGGCCGTTGGGGCCTGGATTTCAACCTGAACCAGCCCGTGGGGCGTGAAACCGACTGGGGCGATGTCGAGGCCGGGGCCTATTATCGTTTGAACGACCGCCTGCGCGTGGGCGCCGCCGCCGCCGTGGCCACGCCCGAAGCCGACCCGGCCCGCGCCCCGGAAACCAACAGCCGCGCCCAGCCGCGCGTGCGTCTGGAAACCATCTTCAAGTTCTGATCTGGGACGGTGCATCGAACGCCGTCCTGATCGCATCGACCCCGGCCAGGCCGCAGGCGCCGCCGATCCGGCCTGCGTTGGTCGCGTCGATCCCACCCAGCGCATAGACCGGGCGACCGGCGCCCCTCGCCAGGATTTGGAACCGCTCGGCCCCCAGGGGCGGTCTGGACGCCGAAACGCCCCCGGCCGCGAAGACGGGCGAAAGCACCAGGGCGTCCAAGCCGTCCGGCGTCGTCTCCGCGCCATGCCAGGCGGCGGTCAGCAGCCATTGGGGGCGGGCGCTGCGTATCTCGACCGCTCGATGCGCCGCGCGTTCCGGCAAATGCAGGCCATCGGCCCCGACCGTTTCGGCCAGTTCGGCGTCCAGTCCGATCAGGAGCCGGACCCCCGCCGTCGCTGTCGTTTCGCGCAGTCTCTCGCCCGTTTGGACGGCCTCCGCCGCGCCGAAGGCGCGATAGACGACCGCCGAACCGACAGGCAGCCGGGCCGCCGTCTCCCACGGGCGCGGCGTTCGGTCGGGATCGGTGAAGAACAGAAGGGGCGGCAGCCAGGCGGCGCCTGGGCTGACAGCGGCGGCGGCGCGGTTTAGAGCGGTCGCGGCGTTCCAGAGCGTGCGCGCATCGTCGCTGTAACCGGCCGGCAGGTTCATGACCCCTTCATCTCCCGCTTCCGCCCCGCCGTCCATCGCCGAACGGGTCGCAGAGGTCCGCGCCCGCATCGACGTCGCCTGTCGCGCGGCCGGGCGCGATCCCCATGACGTCACCCTGACCGCCGTATCCAAGACCCAGGGCCCCGACGCGATCGACGCCATACTGGCGTCCGGCCAGCGGGTGTTCGGCGAAAATCGGGTGCAGGAGGCGCAATCGCGTTGGACCGCCCGGATCGCGGGGCTTCCCGACCTGGAACTGCGGCTGATCGGCCCTTTGCAGACCAACAAGGCGGCGGACGCCGTCGCCCTGTTCGATGTCGTCGAGACGCTGGATCGTGAAAAGCTGGCCCGCGCCCTGGCCGAGGCGGCGATGAGACGCGGCCGATCGCCGCGCGTCCTGGTCCAGGTCAATACCGGCGCAGAATCGCAGAAAGCCGGCATCTCGGCCGATCAGGCCGACGCTCTGATCGCGACGGCGCGTCTGACCTATGGGCTGACGGTCGAAGGGCTGATGTGCATTCCCCCGGCGGCGCAGGACCCGGAACCCCATTTCAAAACCCTGTCCGCCCTGGCCGACCGCAATGGATTGGCGGTCCTGTCGATGGGAATGAGCGGCGATTACGAGGCCGCGATCCGATGCGGGGCCACCCATGTGCGGGTCGGAACGGCGCTGTTCGGGGAACGAAATCGGCGCTAAAGCCCCTCTAGCCCGTAACCCGATGTGAATATTCGCACCCTCAAGCCTTGGCGCGGGGGTCAAGCCTCGCCATTGTCTGTCCATGCCCACGCCCAAGACCATCCTGATCATCGACGACGACGACGACCTGCGCGAGGCCCTGGCCGAGCAGTTGAACCTTCACGAGGAGTTTCGCACCCAGCAGGCCGCGACCGCCACGGACGGGGTGCGGATGGGGCGCGAGATTCGCGCCGATCTGATCCTGCTGGATGTCGACCTGCCGGACATGGACGGGCGCGAGGCGTGTCGGCTGTTGCGCAAGGACGGGGTATCGACCCCGGTCATCATGCTGACGGCCCAGTCGGCGGACGCCGACGCGATCCTGGGCCTGGACGCCGGGGCCAACGACTATGTGACCAAGCCCTTCCGCTTCGCCGTGCTGCTGGCCCGCATCCGCGCTCATCTGCGCAGCCACGAACAGTCCGAGGACGCGGTCTTCACCATCGGTCCCTATGAGTTCCGGCCCGCCGCCAAGGTGCTGATGGACGCCAAGGGCAAGAAGGTGCGGTTGACCGAGAAGGAAACCAACATCTTGAAATACCTCTATCGCGCGGGGGCCAAGCCGGTGTCGCGCGAGGAACTTCTGACCGAGGTATGGGGCTATAACGCCGGGGTCACGACCCACACGCTGGAGACCCATATCTATCGGCTGCGCCAGAAGATCGAGCCGGAGCCGGGCCATGCGCGGCTATTGCTGACCGACGCGGGCGGCTATCGGCTGCAACCCTGAAGGATCGGGGCGGCGGGGGAAGTCGGCCGCCTTCAGACGTCCAGGTCCACCGTCACAGGCGCATGGTCGGAGGGGCGTTCCCATTCGCGGACGTCGTCGTGGATGCGGGCGGTGTCCCTGACCACCGCGGAGGTCAGGCCCGGCGAGGTCCAGATGTGGTCCAGGCGCAGGCCGCGATTGGATTTACGGAAGTCGGCGGCGCGATAGCTCCACCAGCTGGCCAGTTTCTGCGGTTCGGGGAAGCGGTCGCGCAGCACGTCGGCGAAACCGCCGGCCGCCTGAAGCCGGTTCAGCGTCTCGACCTCGATCGGCGTATGGCTGACGATCTTGGACATGTAGCGATGGTTCCAGACGTCGTTTTCGCCGGGCGCGATGTTGAAGTCGCCGGCCATGATCAGCGGCCGGGCCTTGTCCTGGCGGGCCACGAGCGCGGTCAGCTGTTCGTAGAAGTCCATCTTGTGATCGAACTTGGGGTTCAGCGCCCGGTCGGGGATGTCGCCGCCCGCCGGGATGTAGAAGTTCTGGACGTCGATCCCGGCGACCTGGGCCGAGACGCAGCGGGCGTGGCCCAGTTTGCACACCTGGAAGGTTTGGCTGTCCTCCAGCGGCAGGCGGCTGGCGATGGCGACCCCGTGCCAGCCCTTCTGGCCCGCCACGCGCAGATGCGGCAGGCCCATCGCCTCGAAGGCGCCGCGCGGGAACTGGTCCGTGGTGCATTTGATCTCCTGCAGCATCAGGACGTCGGGCGCGCGGTCGGCGACGAAACGGGCGACCTGGTCGATGCGCAGGCGGACGGAGTTGATGTTCCAGGTGGCGAGGCGAAGGGTCATGCCTCCGTCTAGCAGGCGCGCGGCGTAAAAAAAGCCCGGCCGCGATGGCCGGGCTATGGGAGGTTCGTCTCTCTCGCCGCCGGGGAGGGGGATATCTTCCGTGGCGGCAGAACGGCCGCCGCCGTTCGTGTGCCGAAAGTGTCACTGTCGGACAGAAAAGTCAAATCGTCACAATTGCCGCTTGCGCGTGCTCATTATGAAACAGTCCGACGCCGGACGAATCAGGCCGTCGCGGCTCAGTCGACGTTTCCGCGTGCGGCCGGCGCGGCGGCCCATTCGCCGCGCCACTCGTAACTCAGAGTGACGCAATGGCGGTAGGCGCTGTCGGACCAGCGGCCGACCGCCTGCATGGTCAGGGGACGCGGCGCGCGCACCCGGCTCATGATCAGCCAGACCTCGTCGGCGCCGGGGCACAGGGCGCGGGCCAGGCCCCGGCCGTCGCCGTCCTGATTCACGGCGTAGATGTCGTTCTCCTGCGCGCCGTCAGGCAGGACGCGCCGCGCCGCGTCGGGGCCGCCCCGGGTGAAACCGGCCGTGCCGCGCGCGGTGGTGGAGAACAGCCGCTCGACCTGGACCGCGCCGAACAGACCACGCCGCACTTCCAGCGTGACCCCCTTCGTCAGGGCCTGGGTGATGCGGTCGGAGGCGTTGTAGGACAGGAAGCGGGTGTCCGCATGGGCCGGGGCCGCGATCAGGATGGCGGCGGCCAGACCGAGAGGCAGGCTGAAAGACGGGCGGTTCGGACGGCGCATTCGGGCTTCTTCCCCAGGTTTTGCGGCGAGAACTAGGCTTCGCCCAGACAGCGCAAGGCGACTTCCAGATTGCGCAGGCCGTCCTCGCCGGTCACGGCCGGGGTCTCCCCGCTGGATATGGCGCGGGCGAAGGCTTCCAGCTCCTTCCTCAGCGGCTCGGCCGGCCAGCTGTTCAGCATCCGGGTCGAGTAGGAGCCGTCGGGCTGCTGGCCGAAATATTCCGTCACCTGGCGGGTGATCAGGTCGGCGACGACGAACTTGGTCTTGGTGGCGACTTGCAGCGTACGGGTCTTGTAGGGCGTGACCCAGTTGGTGGTGATGTGGGCGATCACGCCGTTGTCCAGTCGGAACTGCAACAGGGCCGTATCCTCGCGGTCTGCGCGGGTGCGGGCCAGCTGAGGCTGAACCTCGACGATCTCGGACCCGGTCAGGTGGCGGATGATGTCGATGTCGTGCACGGCCAGGTCGATGACGACGCCGACCTCGCCCATCCGGGGCGGGAAG
Source organism: Brevundimonas sp. (assembly GCF_003248455.1). Classification (GTDB taxonomy): domain Bacteria; phylum Pseudomonadota; class Alphaproteobacteria; order Caulobacterales; family Caulobacteraceae; genus Brevundimonas. The sequence continues at coordinate 15,456 of NZ_QFNM01000002.1, read as the reverse complement.
GGGCCGACGCGGGTGATCTGGATCGAGATGATCTCGTCGCCGTCGACGGCGCGCTTGACCGCCTCGACAGCCGGATTGAACCGTTCGACCTGGCCCACCATCAGGACGCGGTCGTTGGCCTTGGCCGCGTCGATCATGCGCTGGGCGTCGGCCACGGTGGCGGCGATGGGCTTTTCGACCAGGACGTGGACGCCCTTTTCCAGCAGGGCCACGCCGATCTCGGCATGGACACGGTTAGGGGTGGCCACGACGGCGGCGTCCAGGCCGGCGTCGACAAAGGCCTGGACCGTGGTGACGGGCGCGGCGTCATAGGCCGCCGCGACGCCCTCGACCGTGATGGCGTCGGGATCGAAGACGGTGGTCAGGTCGAACTCGCGCATCTCCGAGGCGACGCGGGCATGGTTGCGGCCCATGACGCCGACGCCGGCGACGCCGAACTTGAGGGGGGCGGTGTTGGGCATCGGGTTCAGGCCTTGTAGCTGGCGACGGCGGCGACGATGCGGTCCTGGGTCTCGGCGTCCAGATCCGCGTGCATCGGCAGGCTGACGACCACGTCCTTCAGCCGCTCCGTCACGGGGAGGCCTCCGGCGCCGCGCGGATAGTGCTCATAGGCCGGCTGAAGATGCAGCGGAATCGGATAATAGACGGCGGTGGGCACGTCGTTGGCCTTGAGGTGCGCGGCCAGTCCGTCACGGTCGGGATGTTCGATCGTATATTGCGCCCAGTTGGAGATGTTGCCCGTCGGCACGTCGGGGACCTTGGCGACGTGGGGCCGCAGGGCGTCGTTGTAGCGGCCGGCGATGCGGTTGCGCCATTCGATCTCCTGGCCGAAGACCTTCAGCTTCTCGATCAGGACAGCGGCCTGGATGGTGTCCAGACGGCTGTTCAGGCCGATGCGCATGTTCAGATATTTGGGGTCGTGGTCGAAGGTGCGGTCCTTCAGATCCACCGCGACCGCCTTGCCGTGCACCCGCACGGAATCCATCAGCTGAGCCAGTTCGTCGTCGTCGGTCAGCACCGCCCCGCCGTCGCCATAGCAGCCCAGCGGCTTGGCCGGGAAGAAGCTGGTGGTGGTGACGTCGGCCCATTTCAACGGATGGGCGCCGTCGATGGTGCAGCCGAACCCTTGCGCCGAATCCGAGATCAGCTTCAGCCCGTGCCTGTCGCAGATCGCCTTGATCGCCGGATAGTCGGCGGGCTGGCCGAACAGGTCGACGGCGATGACCACGCGGGGCGTCAACCGACCCTCGGCCTTGATCCCCTCGATGGCCCGTTCCAGCGCGGCCGGGTCCATATTGTAGGTTTCGGCGTCCACATCGACGAAGACCGGCTCGGCGTCGAACCAGGGCACGACCTCGGCCGTGGCGGCGAAGGTGAAGCTGGGGACGATGACCGCATCGCCGCGTCCGACGCCCCAGGCCATCAACGGCAGGGCCAGGGCGTCAGTGCCGTTGGCGCAGCCCAGGGCGTGTTTGGCCTGACCGAAGGCGGCCAGATCGGCCTCAAACCGGCGAACCTGCGGACCCATGACCCAGGCGCCGCCGACGACGGCCTCCTGGACGGCGGCCTCGATCTTGCCGGCGAGACGCAGGCGCTGGGCCTGAAGGTCGATGAAGGGGATCATGGGGGTCGCACTCTCCGTAACGGGATCGGGGCGGCGTCGGGCCGGGCCGCGTCAAGGACGCCACTTGGGCCGTCATCTGTCGCGCCGTCCTAGCAAGATCGGACGCGCGGGCCAAATCATGCGGCGTCACATCGCGTTGCCCTTTGCTACCGTCGCTTTCGCTTGGCGGGGGCCGGGATCATGCTCTAAGCCAGCGCCATGATCGCCCGCGCCGCCGCCCAGACAAGGGTCTCGAACTGGCTGTTCGACCACGCCCTGCCGCTATGGGCCGACCGGGGGCTGGACGCCGGCGGGCGGTTTTTCGAACAACTGGATTTCGACGGTCGTCCCGTCGTGGGCCAGCGTCGGCGCACCCGCGTCCAGGCGCGCCAGATCTATGTCTTTTGCGAAGCGACGGCCCTGGGCTGGGCGGGGGGGCGCGGCCCGGCCCAGGCGGGGCTGGACTGTCTGATCGCGAGCGGACGCCGCGACGACGGGCTGTGGATCGGCGCGACCGACGACAAAGGGGCGGTGACGGACGCGGCGCCGGATCTCTACGACCTGGCTTTCGTGCTGTTCGCCCTGGCCGCCGCCCATCGCGTGCTGGGCGATTCGCGCGCGCGGCCGCTGGCGCTGCAGACGTTGGAGGCGATCGACAGGGAAATGACCGCCCCCCACGGCGGTTGGCACGAGGCCCTGCCGCCGCGCCTGCCGCGTCGCCAGAACCCGCATATGCATATGCTGGAGGCGATGCTGGCCTGGCAAGCGACGGCCGCCGATCCGGCGTTCGCGAGGGCGGCGGGCGTCTCGCTGGATCTGTGTCGGCGTCATTTCCTGGTCGATGGCGCGATCCGCGAATACTTCGGCGAAGACTGGCGGCTCGATCCGCACCAGGGGCGGGTGATCGAGCCGGGCCATCTGGAAGAGTGGGCCTGGCTGCTGCGCCAGGCCAGGACGTTGGATCCGGCGGCGGACGATGCGGCCAAGGCGCTTCATCGTCGCGCCATGACGCAAGGGCGCCGCGACGGTTTCGTAATTCGGGAGATCGACCCGACCGGCGCGCCCCTGGATGCGGGGCGACGGCTGTGGGCCCAGACCGAGGCGGCGCGCACGGCCCTGAGCTTCGGCGACGACGGCGCCGTCGACCTGATCGACCGCATCCTGGACACCCATCTGGCGACGGCCGTGCCGGGGCTATGGATCGACAGCTACGATGCGGACGGTCGGCCGCAGGATCGAGCCGCGCCGGCGTCCAGCCTCTATCACCTGATGACCGCCTTCTCCGAACTGTTGAGACTGGACGCATGACCGCCGCCCCCGCCGCCTTTCTGGATCGCGACGGCGTCCTGATCGAGGACTGCGGCTATCCGCATCGCCCCGAGGACCTGAAGCTGACGCCGGGCGCCGCTGCGGCCGTGCGGCGAATGAACCGAGGCGGTTATCGCACCGTCATCGTCACCAATCAGTCGGGCGTGGCGCGGGGCCTGTTCACCGAAGAGCGGATGCACGCCTTCAACGCCCTGTTGATCGAGGCCCTGGCCGAACAGGGCGCGGTGATCGACGCCGTCTACGCCTGCCCCTTCCATGCCGACGCGGTCGAGGCGCGCTATCGTCACCCGGACCATCCAGATCGCAAGCCCAATCCGGGCATGCTGTTACGCGCCATCGCCGAACACCATCTGGATCCCGCCCGCAGCTTCATCATCGGCGATCAGCCGACCGATCTGGAGGCCGGGCGGCGCGCGGGGGTGAAGGGATATCTGTTCGCGGGCGGCGATCTGGACGCCTTCGTGCACGACACGGTGGACCTCTAAGGGCGTCGCATTTCGTCGTCCGGTGAATTACTCTGACGAAAACGTCGGAGGAAATCTCAATGACCTATCCGCAGTCGCCTGACGCAAGGCCCTTCTCGGAGCGGCGCTGGACCGCGCCGGGCGGCCTTCGTCTGTTCGCTCGCGACTATGCGCCGGGAAGCGGCGTGGCGCGAACGCCGATCATCGCCATCCACGGCCTGACCCGAAACAGCGCGGATTTCGAAGCCGTCGCCCCCCTGTTGGCCCAGAGCGGCCGGCGTGTCCTGGCGGTCGATGTGCGCGGGCGCGGCCTGTCGGATCGGGCGCCCGATCCGATGACCTACAGGCCCGACATCTACGCCCAGGATGCTCTAGCCCTGATGGACCAGGCGGGGATCGCGAGGGCGGTCTTCGTCGGCACCTCGATGGGCGGTCTGATCACCATGGCGCTGACGGCGATGCGGCCCAGGGCAGTGGTCGCGGCGGTGCTGAACGACATCGGGCCGGAAGTGGCGCCCGAGGGTCTGGCGCGCATCGCCGCCTACAGCGGCCAGCCGGTCGAAATCTGGTCCTGGGCCGATGCGGCGGCCTATGCCCGGCGGATCAACGCCGTGGCCTTCCCGCATTACGGCGATGCGGACTGGGAGGCTTTCGCGCGCCGCATCTTCCGCGAATTGCCGGATGGGCGCGTCGCGCTGGACTACGATCCCGACATCGCCGTGCCGATCCAGGCGGCGGGGGCGAAGGCCCTGGTCCCCGACCTGTGGCCGATGTTCCGGCGGATGGCGCGCAAACGTCCCACTCTGCTGGTGCGCGGCGGGACATCCGACCTGCTCAGCGCCGACATCGCCGCGCGGATGAGAAAGGCGGCGCCGAACATGGTCTATGTCGAGGTTCCCGGGGTGGGCCACGCCCCGATGCTGGACGAGCCCGAGGCCCGCGCCGCGATCTTCGAATTCCTGGCGGAGGTCGATTAATCCCGGGTCGGATCGACGCGCGAGGCGTCGCCATAGGTCAGGGCCAGGAAGACGTCTTCCAGGTCCGGGTCCTCGGTGGTGATGTCGGCGATGGTCACGCCGGCGGCGCGGACGGCGTTGATGACCTGCTCCACCGAAGACTGCCCTTTCTTGTAGGCCACGGCGAAGGCGCCGCCGGGGCGCGGCGTGACCTCGAAGCCCGGCAGGGCGGGCGGCGTCGCCTGTGGCGTTTCGGGCGTGACCACCACGTTTCGGCTATCCAGCCGGCGCAGCAGTTGCGGCGTCGGCTCGCAGGCCACCACCTCGCCCCGATTGACGATGGCGATGGTGTCGCAGAGCTCCTGCGCCTCTTCCAGATAGTGGGTGGTCAGGACGATGGTGACGCCCTCTTCGTTGATGCGGCGGACATAGGCCCACAGTTGTCGGCGCAGTTCGACGTCCACCCCCGCCGTCGGTTCGTCCAGGATGAGGATCGGCGGATTGTGGACCAGGGCCTTGGCCACCATCAGGCGGCGCTTCATGCCGCCCGACAAGGCGCGGACATAGGCGTCAGCCTTGTCCGACAGACCCAGCGCCGCCAGCAGTTCGTCGGAACGCCGCTCGTTCTTGGGCACGCCGTAGAAGCCGGCCTGGACCTCGAGGGACTCGCGCGGGGTGAAGAAGACGTCGGCGACGATCTCCTGCGGCACGACCCCAAGGGCCGCGGCGGCGTCGCGCGGCTCCTTGTCGATGTCGCGGCCCCAGATGACGACGGAGCCTTCGGACTTCTTCACAACCCCGGCCAGGATGTTGATCAGTGTGGATTTGCCGGCGCCGTTCGGACCCAAGAGGCCGAAGACGGAACCGCGTGGGATAACCAGATCGACGCCGCGCAGGGCGATCTTGGGCGGCGATTTCTTGGACCCGGCGTAGGTCTTCTTCAGGCCCCGCACCGCGATGGCGTTGTCGGGCAGGGCGAGGGTCTCGGGCATGGCTTCACTCAGGGCGGCGTGGCGAGGCGCATAGGTAGGGCGCGCTGGACCATCCGCCAAGCTGGCCAAGCCGTATTAAGAGACAAGCGGGCCAGACTTTATGTCAATGACCCTTGACTTATGAGGTCGGGATGTCTAGGTTCCTTGTCATAGGACAACTCGACTTGATGGAGAACATTATGACGACGCCGTCTGTCAGACCTCGTATGACGCGCACCCGCCTGATCGGATTTTTCGCCATGGCTGTCTGCGCGGTCGGCTATGTCGGGGCGGGCCTGGCCCTGTGGGTCGGCAAGATTGGCCAGATGGACATGAGCCAGGCCGCCCTGGCGGCGGCGGGGCTGGCGGTCGTGGGCGAGGTCGGTCTGTGGGTCGGGGCCGGATGTCTGGGGCTGACGCTGTTCAAGAAGCGCAAGGCCCTGATGGATCGCCTGCTGGGCCGGAGCAAGCCCGCCGAGGTTTGACCTTCCGGCCCGGCCCGCTTAGAGCGGAAATCGGTCGCGTCGGCCTTTCGTCGGTCGCGTCTCAGATTTCGCTCCGGCCAAGGGGTCGGCAGCCTCCCAGACCCGGACCGCATCATGCCCACGCGCCACGCCGACGCCATCATCCCCCCGCCCGAAGAGATCGTCGTCTCCACCAAGCGCGTGGCCTGCGACGGGGGCGGCGGCGCCCTGGGCCATCCTCTGGTCTATATGGACATGGGCGAGGACGACTTCATCGAATGCGGCTATTGCGACCGCCGTTTCGTCCTGTCGGCCCACCCGCACGATGAGAACGAATATCTGAGCCCGGCGGCGCGCGCGCCCGAGGCCCATTAAGCACTGATCGTTTTAGACGGGACCGTTTTCGCGGTTACGCCTGAAGCGTGAATCAGGCTCTCGCCTGCTTTCGGCCGTAACCTCAGTTCAGTCGCGAAGTCGGGCGATCCCGGTCTATAGGATTGCTAGGGAACCTGTTTGGACGGAGCCTCGCCTTTGCGCTATCTGCACACCATGGTCCGCGTGAAGGACCTCGACGCCTCGCTGCATTTCTATTGCGACCTTCTGGGGCTCAAGGAAGTGCGACGCACGGAGAACGCGGCCGGCCGGTTCACCCTGGTCTTCCTGGCCGCGCCCGAGAATCTGGCCCAGTCGGCTGCGGAGCGGTGTCCCGAGGTCGAACTGACCTTCAACTGGGAGCCCGAGGATTATCAGGGCGGCCGCAACTTCGGGCACCTGGCCTATGAGGTCGACGACATCTACGCCGCCTGCCGGACGCTGATGGACGGCGGCGTGACGATCAATCGTCCGCCGCGCGACGGCTACATGGCCTTCGTCCGATCGCCTGACGGCGTTTCCGTCGAACTCCTTCAGAAAGGCGCGCCCTTGGCGCCGGCGGAACCCTGGGCTTCGATGACCAACACCGGGGTCTGGTGATGCGTTTGCGCGCGGGGACGGCGCTGACGGCTGCGGCGTGCGTGCTGTCGGCCTGCGCCTCGACCACCGAAAGCAATACGGGGCGCACGGCCACCGAACAGCTGCTGTTGGCCCGCGCCTCCGACCGGGCGATCGAGGGGCTGGTGCTGCCCTTGCCGCTGGGGGCGTCGGTCTTCGTGGACGACGCCTATTTCCAGGGAGACGGCGCCCATTACGCCGTCAGCGCCATCCGGGGCGCCATCTCGGACGCGGGCTTCAGCCTGGCCCGCACCAAGGACGACGCCAACGCCGTGTTCGAAATCCGCGCCGGCGCCCTGTCGCTGGAGCAGATGCGGCGGGTCTTCGGCATTCCCGAGATGCGCATCCCGATCAACGAGACGTTCAACGTCGTCTCCCTGCCCGAACTGTCGGTCTACAGCCACCGCGACCGCGTGGGCGTCGCGGAATTTTCGGGTTTTCTCTACGAGGCCAAGACGGGCGCGCCCCTGGGCGCCGTGACCCCGATGATCGGCAGTTATCGCATCCGCAGCCACAAGGCCTTCATGGTCGTGTCCTGGGGTCAGCAGCAGGCCCAACCCGGCCAGCGCGATCCGGGTTCGAGCTGGACGGAATTCTGACACTGACGCGCGCCCTCGGGCACCCTATGTTCCGGGCATGACCGAGACGACCGCGCCCGAAACGACTGAGACCGACCGACCGTTGACCCAGGACGGGCCCGCGCTGCGGCTGTGGATGATCGACGCCTCGGCCTATATCTTTCGCGCCTACCACGCCCTGCCGCCTTTGACGCGCAAGTCGGACGGCCTGCCGGTCGGCGCGGTCCAGGGCTATTGCAACATGCTCTGGAAGCTGTTGAAGGACATGAAGGGCGCGGACGGACCGACCCACCTGGTCGCCATCTTCGATCATTCGGAAAAGACGTTCCGCAACACCCTGTACGACCAGTACAAGGCCCACCGGCCCCCGCCGCCCGAAGACCTGATCCCGCAGTTTCCGCTGGTGCGCCAGGCGACGGCGGCGTTCGGCGTGCACTGCGTGGAACTGCCGGGCTACGAGGCCGACGATCTGATCGCCACCTACGCCTGCAAGGCGCGCGACGCGGGCGGGGAGGCGGTGATCGTCAGTTCCGACAAGGACCTGATGCAGCTGATCGGCGGCGGCGTAGTCATGTGGGACCCGATGAAGGACCGACGCCTGGCCGAGGCCGAGGTGTTCGAGAAGTTCGGCGTCGGGCCCGAGAAAATGGTCGATCTGCAAGCCCTGATCGGCGACAGCGTCGACAATGTGCCCGGCGCGCCCGGCATCGGGCCGAAGACGGCGGCGCAGTTGCTGGACGAATACGGCGACCTGGACACGCTGCTGGCGCGCGCCGAGGAGATCAAACAGCCCAAGCGACGCCAGACCCTGATCGATTTCGCCGATCAGATCCGCCTGTCGCGCGAACTGGTGCGCCTGACCTGCGATGCGCCGGCCCCGGAACTTATCGACGATTTCGCCGTGCGCGACCCCGACCCGGAAACCTTGTCGGCCTTCCTGGAAACGATGGAGTTCCGGTCGCTGCAGCGGCGCGTCGGCGACGGCAAGGCCGGCCCCAGCGAGACCTCGGCCTTCGCGCCCAAGCGCGCCCCGAACCTGAGCGCGCCCGTCGCCACGCCGCGCTATGGCCAGGCGGTCGCGGCGCCGACCGAGGTCCACAGCTTCGATCACTCGACCTATGAATGCGTCCAGACCGAAGAGGCGCTGGATCGCTGGATCGCGCGCGCGACCGAGGCCGGGGTAGTCGGTTTCGACACCGAGACCGACGCCCTGTCGGCGACCCACGCCGGCCTGTGCGGCGTATCGCTGGCGATCGGGCCGAATGCGGCCTGCTACATCCCCCTGACCCACGAGCACGAGCCGCAGGCGGGCGACGGCGGCCTGTTCGGCGAGGCGGCCGAACCGCGCGAACCGATCCAGCAACTGGACAAGCCGACCACCTTGGCCAAGCTGAAGACGCTGCTGGAAGACCCCTCGGTCCTGAAGGTGTTGCAGAACGCCAAATACGACATCGCCGTGATGGCGCGCCGGGGCGTCCGCATCGCCCCTTATGACGACACCATGCTGATCTCCTACGTGTTGGAGGGCGGGTTGCACGGACACGGCATGGACGAGCTGGCGCGGCTGCATCTCGGCCACGACCCGATCCCGTTCAAGAGCGTGGCGGGCGTCGGCAAGAGCCAGAAATCGTTCAAGCACGTGGCCCTGCGGCCCGCCTCGGAATACGCCGCCGAGGATGCGGACGTGACGCTGCGCCTGTGGCGCATTCTGAAGCCTCGCCTGGCGCGCGAGGGCCTGTCCACCGTCTATGAAACGCTGGAGCGGGGGATGCCGACGGTCCTGGCCGACATGGAGACCGCGGGGATTCGCATCGACCCGGATCGGCTGAAGCGCCTGTCCAGCGAGTTCGGCCTGCGGATGGCCGAACTGGAGACCGAGGCCGAGCGGATCGCCGGCCGCCCCTTCAACATCGGGTCGCCGCGCCAGATCGGCGACATCCTGTTCGGCGAACTGAACCTGCCGGGCGGCAAGAAGACCGCCAGCGGCCAGTGGGGCACCGACGCCAGCGTGTTGGAGGACCTGGCGCTGAGCCACGACCTGCCGCGCACCATTTTGGACTGGCGCCAGCTGTCCAAGCTCAAGGGCACCTATACCGACGCCCTGATCGCCGCAGCCGATCCGGCGACAGACCGGGTGCACACCAGCTATCAGCTGGCGGCCGCCTCGACCGGGCGCCTGGCGTCCTCGGATCCGAACCTGCAGAACATCCCGATCCGCACGGAGACGGGGCGAGAGATTCGCCAGGCCTTCATCGCCGCGCCCGGCCACGTGCTGATCAGCGCCGACTACAGCCAGATCGAACTGCGGCTGTTGGCCCATATCGGCGACATCGCCGAGCTGAAGCGCGCCTTCAAGGCGGGGCTCGACATTCACGCCGCCACCGCCAGCGAAATGTTCGGCGTGCCGGTCGAGGGCATGCCGTCCGAGACGCGCCGCCGGGCCAAGGCGATCAATTTCGGCATCGTCTACGGCATTTCCGCCTTCGGCCTGGCCAACCAGCTGGGCATCGATCAGGGCGAGGCCGGGGCCTATATCAAGACCTATTTCGAACGTTTCCCCGGCATCCGCGACTATATGGACCGGACCAAGGCCGAGGTGCGCCAGGCCGGCTTCGTCTCGACCGTGTTCGGCCGGCGCATCCACATTCCCGCGATCCACTCCAAGTCGGGGGCCGAGCGCCAGTTCGGCGAACGCGCCGCCATCAACGCCCCGATCCAGGGCGCGGCCGCCGACATCATCCGCCGCGCCATGATCCGCATGCCGGCCGCCCTGGTCGAGGCGGGCCTGGCGACGCGGATGCTGCTCCAGGTCCACGACGAACTGGTGTTCGAAGCACCTGAAGCCGAGGCCCAGGCCGCGATACCCGTCATCCGTCGCGTGATGGAAAACGCCGCCGAACCTGCCGTCGCCCTGACCGTGCCCCTGGTCGTGGACGCCCGGGCCGCCGCCAACTGGGATGAGGCGCACTGATCGGACGTCAGGCCGCGATCATGCTGATGTCGTCGGGAAGTTCGCCGCGGCCCAGGAGGCCGGTCTCGAAGTCCATGAAGATGTCCATCAACTCCTCCACATTGACCGGGGCGGCGCCGGGGCCGAAGCGGAAGCGCCAGTAGCTGACGATATGCTGGACCGCGCCCAGCTGGTCGCCCAGCTTGGCGAACATGGACGGCGCGTCCAGCAGAAAGTCGCGGAAGGCCGTGGGGCGGCCCTCCTGGGTCAGTTTGGAATAGGCGTCGTCATAGATGCGAAGGGTCCGGCTGACCTCGTCGCAGGTCTTGATGATGCGACCGCGCAGGACGTCGCGACTGCGGGCCAGATATTCCTTGGCGGCGCGGTCGACCTTGCCGACAGGGCGGATGGTGCGCACGGCCTCGGCGACGCCCGCGACCTCGCCCAGCAGGGCCGCCAGGGTCCATTTGTAATAGAGGAAGCCCTTCCAGCAGAAGACGCCCTCCTGATACTGTTCCGGCGCCAGGCGCAGCGTCAGCCGCAGGGCGTCCAACTGATCGCCAGGGGTGTTCGACAGGATCTTGGCCGCCATGCGTCCGGCCGAATCGGCGTTCACCGCCACCGTGTCCGATCCCAGGCTGAGCGTGACCAGCGGCTCGATCTCGCTGCGCACGAAGGCCAGCATCCGCTGCAGGTCGCTGTCGCTGATCGAGAAATAGCAGGGCGCCGGGTCCAGCCCGCCGCGGCGCAGCTGCTCGCGCAACAGGAAGGGATCGAGCGACGGGAGTTTGTCGATCAGGCGCAGGGTCTCGATATCGGGATGGTTCGCCGCGACGCCGAACGCCTCCATCATCATTCGTTCGAAACCGATCTGGTCGACGAAGACGTAGCGGCCGCCGGTCTTCAGGTCTGCGTCGTCGATGGGGATGACGACCTTGGTGACGACCTGGCGGCGGCCGGTGAACAGGTCGGTCTCGTTGCGGCGCAGGCGATGTTTGATGATCAGGGCGCGGTTCAGCGCCGTGGTGCGGAAGATCGGATAGGCGGCCCATTCCGGGTTGCGCACCGCGCCGTCCGGGCCGCTGTCGCCGTTCTCTTCCCAGACCCGCAGCAGATTGAGCACCCTCGCCGTCGAGGCGGAGCTTTTCAGATGTTCCAGGCTGCGGACGGCGCGATCGGTCATGCGATCATCCTAGGCGCGAAATCGTCACCAAATGGCTTAGGTTGCCGCAAAAAAGAAAACAGGGTTCGGCAAGGCCTCCCTCAATCTTCACCTCAGGTTCCGGGGAACTTTGCGGCTCAAGCGGAGCCTCATGGCGGCGTCTCGCGCGCGCTGCGCTGGCGCCATCTCGCCAACCGGGTCTAGAACGAGCCCATGCAGATTTTCGACATCCTGATCGCCGTCGCCATCGCCGCCGTGACGGTGACGCTTGGGTTGGGTCTCTATTCGCTGTTTCGCGGTGGAGACTATGCGCGGACCCACTCCAATCGGCTGATGCGCCTGAGGGTCGCGCTTCAGGCGGTGGCGGTGCTGTTGCTGGCGGTCGGCATGATGTGGAAGGCGACGCGGGGGGGCTGACCATGGTGACGCTGAACAAGATCTACACCCGGACCGGCGACGGCGGCCGGACGCGGCTGGCCTCTGGCGCGCCCGTTTCCAAGAGCGACGCCCGGGTCGAAGCCTATGGAGCGGTGGACGAGCTGAACGCCGTCATCGGCGTCGCCCGGCTGAACAGCGGCCAGAACGACCGAATCGACGCCATGCTAGGCCGTATCCAGAACGAACTGTTCGACCTGGGCGCCGACCTGGCCACGCCGCTGGACCCGCCGCCGGCCTGGGAGGCGCTGCGCATCATCGACAGCCAGGTGGAACGGCTTGAGCAGGAAATCGACTGGATGAACGAGAGCCTGAAGGCGCTCGACAGCTTCATCCTGCCCGGCGGGGCGCCGCTGTCGGCGCATCTGCACCTGGCGCGCACCGTTTGTCGCCGGGCCGAACGCGAAGCCGTGCGCCTGGTCGAAGAGGGGCAGGCCGTGAACGAGGCGGCCGTCAAATATCTGAACCGGCTTTCGGACCACCTGTTCGTCGCCGCCCGACGCGCCAACGCCAATGGCGCAGGCGACATCAAGTGGAAGCCGGGCGCGACCCGCTGAACCGCCGTATCGGCCGTCAACGTCCCTGGCGGGCGGCCAGTTCGGCCTTTTCCCGGGCGACCTCGGCGCGGACGGCGCGCTGCTGAGCGTTCACCTCGTCCTCCAGGCGCACCAGATCCTTGTTCTTCTCGGCCGAGGCTTCGGCGCGCGTCACGCCGGCGGGGCGGCCGGTGATGTCGGGAATATAGATGGGCGTCGCGCAGGTGCGGCTTTCGATATCGTACCAGCTGCCCTTGGCCTCGCAGCGCGCGCCCGGGTTCACCCAATAGGTCTGCAGGACGAAAATGCCCGCCAGCACCACGGCGAAGGCGGCTCCGAACAGCATCGCCAGCCTGGGGAATGTCAGGAAACGCTTCATCTCGGGATCCGTTAGAGGACGACGGCCAGGAAACCTGACGCGGCGTTACGTTGACAGGCCTTCGCGACCGCTCCATCATTCAGGCGATTTCACGGATAGACCCATGAAGGTACTCGTCCCCGTCAAACGGGTGATCGACTATAACGTCAAGGCCCGCGTCAAGGCGGATCAGTCGGGCGTCGATCTGGCCAACGTCAAAATGAGCATGAACCCTTTCGACGAGATCGCCGTCGAAGAGGCGGTTCGCCTCAAGGAAGGCAAGGAGCACCACGCCGCCGGCACGGCGAACGAGATCGTGGTCGTCTCCATCGGCGTCGCCCAGGCGCAGGAAACCATCCGCACGGCCCTGGCCATGGGCGCGGATCGCGGCCTGCTGATCCAGTCGGACGCGGATCTTGAGCCGTTGGCCGTCGCCAAACTGCTGAAGGCGGTGGTCGAGGAAGAAAAGCCCGACCTGGTGCTGATGGGCAAACAGTCCATCGACGGCGACAACAATGCGGTAGGCCAGATGCTGGCCGCCCTTCTGGACTGGCCCCAGGCGACCTTCGCCGGCAAGCTGGTCGTCGACGGCGGCAAGGCGACCGTGACGCGCGAAGTCGACGGCGGCCTTCAGACCCTTGCGGTCGACCTGCCCGCTGTGGTGACGGTGGACCTGCGGCTGAACACGCCGCGCTACGCCTCGCTACCGAACATCATGAAGGCCAAGAAGAAGGAGATCGCCGTCAAGGCGGTCGCCGACTACGGCGTCGATGTCGCCGACCGGTTGAAGGTCGTGAAAGTGACCGAACCGCCTAAGCGGTCGGCCGGGGTCAAGGTCGCGGATGCGGCCGAACTGGTTTCCAAGCTCAAGTCTGCGGGAGCGCTGTAATATGGCTGTCCTCGTCATCGCCGATCACGACGGTTCGACCGTCCGCGACACCACCCACAAGACCGTGACCGCCGCGCTCGGCCTGTCGTCCGACGTGGACGTGCTGGTCCTGGGCCAGGGAGCGCAAGCCGCCGCCGACAGCGCGGCCAAGATCGCCGGGGTCCGCAAGGTGCTGCTGGCCGACAGCGCCGGTCTTGGCAAGATGCTGGCCGAGGCGGTCGAGGCGACCGTCCTGCCGCTGGCCTCCGGTTACGACGCCATCCTGACGCCGGCCACCACGGACGGGAAGAACTTCGCCCCGCGTCTGGCCGCTAAGCTGGACGTGGCCCCGATTTCGGACATCGTCGAGGTCGTGTCGCCCGACACCTTCGTGCGCCCGATCTACGCCGGCAATGCGCTGGAGACGATCCAGTCGTCCGACGAAAAAAAGGTGATCACCGTGCGGCCGACCGCCTTCGCCGCCGCCGCCGAGGGCGGATCGGCCCCGGTGGAGAGCGTCGCCGGCGCCGATGCGCCCAAGACCGTTTTCGTCTCCGAGGAGATGGTCAAGTCGGATCGCCCCGAACTGGGCGCCGCCAAGATCGTCGTCTCGGGCGGCCGCGCCCTGGGCTCGGCGGACGAATTCCACGCGGTGATGGAGCCGCTGGCCGACAAGCTGGGGGCCGCCATCGGCGCCTCGCGCGCCGCCGTCGACGCCGGCTATGCGCCCAACGACTATCAGGTCGGCCAGACCGGCAAGGTGGTCGCGCCCCAGCTCTACATCGCCGTGGGCATCTCGGGCGCGATTCAGCACCTGGCGGGGATGAAGGATTCCAAGACCATCGTCGCCATCAACAAGGATCCGGACGCTCCGATCTTCCAGGTGGCGGACTATGGCCTAGTCGCCGACTACAAGACCGCCGTGCCGGATCTGATGGCCGCCCTGGGTTAAGGCGCCGAGGCGATAGTCGAACTTGGGGAAGGGGCGCGATGTCCAAGCCGACGTTGCGCCCCTGTTCGTATCCGTGAGCAAGACGATGGCGACCCTGGCCGTGAAGCTCCAACCCGGCGCCGCTTCGGACCGGATCGACAGCTGGGACGTCGATGCGTCCGGCCGCCGTGTTCTGAAGATCCGTGTGCGGGCGCGTCCCGTCGACGGCGAGGCCAATGCCGGCCTGATCCGGTTCCTCGCCCGGAGCCTGGACCAGCCGAAATCCGCCGTCAGCTTGGCGCGCGGCGGCCAGTCGCGCCTGAAGATGATCGTTGTCGAGGGCGTGGATGACGACGCCCTCGCCGCGCGAATCGAGCAGCTTATCGCCAATGGCTGAACGGCGCGGCCATTCCCGGTTCTGCCGCGTTGTTTTGCGAAATCGGAGACCTGGGCCATGAGCGAAGCGACGCAAACACGAATCCTACACGCCCGCAGCGGCGTGACCCTCGAACAGCAAGGCGACCGGTTCGCCGTCGCCAGCCTGAGGCTGGAACAGACGATGAGGTTCGACAGCCAAGACGAAGCGCTGCGCGCCTTCGACGCCGAGGTCGTGGCGGCCGAAAAGGATCCCGAACTGATGTCCAGACTTGGCGGAGCCTAGCCGGGCCGCCGTGATCCACGCAGGGCGGCGTTCACCGATCCCGATTCCGCGAGAATCTTCGCCTGGTTTTCAGAATCCGCTTGCTGCGGAAAAGGGCGGTGCGTATAGGGCTGCCTCGCTCGGAGACGGGCCGGCCTTTGGGGCCTTGGGGGCTTTGGTTCCTGGGGTTTTTGGGGAGCGGGGTGTTGAGAAACGTCTTG
>NZ_QFNM01000043.1 GCF_003248455.1 Brevundimonas sp. | reverse complement strand
GTAGCCGGTCGAGCCGTGGAAATCGATCATCACCACCGCATAGCCCGCGCCCGCATAGGTCTCGGGGTTCCAGCGATAGGACCAGCCGTCGCCGAACGACCCCTGCGGTCCGCCGTGGATCAGGAAGGCGACCGGATATTTGCGCCCCTCGACGTATCCGACCGGCTTGATGACATAGCCGTGGACCGTCTCGTTGTTCCAGCCGGCGAAGCTGAACTGCTCGTATTCGCCGAACGCCTTGGCGGCGAAGGCGGGATTGGACTGGGTCAGGCGGCGCGGTAGTTCGCGGCCCAGGAGGGTCTTGAAATAGAGGTCGCCCGGCTCGCGCAGGCTGTCCTGGGCGAAGACGAAGCCCGACGGCGTCTGCTGGAAGGCCGAGACGTGGCCCGCGCCCGTGATCGGCGTCACCACGCCGTTGCGCGTATCCACGGCGAACAGTTTGGTCGATCCCACGTCGCCGGCGGTCGTGTACAGCGTCTGGCCGTCGCGCGACCATTGCAGCGTATCCGCCGAACGATCCCAGTTCGAGGCGATCTCGCGCTTCTGGCCCGTCTGCACGTCCATCAGCACGATCTGATAGCGGTCGGCCTCGAAGCCCGGCCGCGCCATCGCGCGATAGGCCAGGGTGCGGCCGTCGGGCGAGAAGACCGGACCGGCGTCCCAGGCCTTGTTGTCCGCCGTCAGGTTGGTGAAGGTCCCGTCGCCGGTCAGGCCGTTGGTCTTCCACAGGTCGAAGTTGGTGCTCCACGGCTCGGTCTGGCCGGCCAGACGCGCGGAAAAGACCACGGCGTCGCCCGCCGGGGTGAAGACGAAGTCGCTCTCGTCGCCGAACGGTTTGGAAGGCGTGTCGCCGTCGAAGCCCTTCGTCACCCAGGCCGGGGTTCCGGTCGCCTTGCCGTCGCGGCCGATTGACTGGACGAACAGATGGTTCTGGGTGTGGTCGTTCCACGCATCCCAATGGCGCACGAACATCCGGTCATAGACCTGGCCGGTCGATTTCCGATCGGCGGCGGCCTTGCCCATCTCGACCGAGGCGTTCAGGTCGGCGGCGTTCGGATAGACCGCCAGAGAGGCCGCCACCTTGTCGCCGGTCGGGCTGATCCGATAGGCGTTCACGTCCAGCGGCAGGTTCGTCACCTGCACCGGCGCCGCCGTGGGCGAGGCGACGCGCCAGACCTGGCTGGTCCCCGACTTGCCCGACAGGAAATACAGATTGCCGTCCCCGCCCCAACGCGCGGTGTTGGCGCCCTGGTCCGAAATGGCCAGGCGGCGCGGCGCGGCGTCCGGCGTGTTCAGGTCCAGCATCCACAGGCTGCCCGTGCGGCGGTTGGCCTCCACGTCCGTCGTCGTCACCGAATAGACGACATAGCGCCCGTCCGGCGACACCTGCGGATCGCCGAGACGGTTGGCCGAGATCATGTCCTGATAGGTGAAGGCGTCCGACGTCGCCGCCGCCGCCGGCTGGGGCGCGGGCGGAACCTGCGCCAGCGCGGGCGCGGCGGCCATCAAGGCGACAGCCGCACAGGCGGCGGACAGAAGGGAACGGTGGCGCATGGGTTCTTCCTCGGCGATCAGGCTGCGGCAAGGCGTAGCACCGCCGCCGGCCGGGCGAAAGTTGCCGTGGACGGACGGGGTCGGCGCCGGCCGCTGCGCCATCTTGCCCCGTCCCTGCGAACCGGCGACAAGCGGACTTCCATGGATTCACCCGCCCTTCCCGCCACACGCCCGCCCCACATCGTCGATGTGTTGATCGCCGAGCGCGCGCCGCGCCTGACCGCCTCGCCCCTGTGGCCCTGGGTTCGGCCGGCGTTGTACGGGGTTTTGGGCTATGGGGCGGCGGTGCGGATGGCCGATGCGATCCAGCCCCTGTCGGGGGCGGGAACCTTCGACTATGTTTCGGACCTGCTGAAGTTGAAGGTGGCGACGACCAATCTGGACCGCCTGCCCGCGACCGGCCGCTGCATCGTGGTGTGCAACCACCCCACCGGCATCGCCGACGGGGTCGCCGTCTTCGATGCGATCAAACGGCGACGCGGCGACATGATCTTCTTCGCCAACGCCGACGCCCTCCGCGTCTCGCCCCGTCTGGTCGAGACCCTCATCCCCGTCGAATGGGTCCACGACAAACGCACGCGCGAAAAGACCCGCGCCACCCTGAACGCCGCCAAGGCGGCGTTCGAGGCCGAACGCTGCGTCGTCATGTTCCCGGCCGGCCGTCTGGCGCGCGAGAAGAACGGCGTCCTGACCGATCCCGAATGGGCGCCGACCGCCGCCTCCCTGGCGCGCAAATACGATGCGCCGGTGGTCCCGATCCATGTCGCCGGCCCCCACAGCCGCCTGTTCCACCTGTTCGACAAGGTCTCGCAGGAACTGCGCGACGTGACCCTGTTCCACGAACTTCTGAACAAGGCCGGCAAGCCGTTCAGCGTCGATGTCGGCCTGCCCATCCCCGCCGACCGGCTGGACGTGGACGCCGCCAAGGCGACCGAAGCGTTGAAGCGGTTCACCGAACGGACGCTGGCCGCCGATCACGACGCGGTGTTCCAATGAAGATCGCCCTTCCCGACGCCGAGGCCACCACGCGCCTGGGCCAGGCCATCGCCCCCTTGCTGGCGCCGGGCGACAGCGTTTTGCTGTACGGACCGCTGGGCATGGGCAAGTCGACCCTGGCGCGCGGCCTGATCCGCGCCCTGACCACGCCGGACGAGGACGTGCCCAGCCCCACCTTCACCCTGGTCCAGTTCTACGACGGCGACCCGCCCGTCGCCCATTTCGACCTCTATCGCCTGACCCGGCCCGACGAGGCGTTCGAGATCGGGCTGGACGAGGCGCTGGACGAGGGCTGCGCGATCATCGAATGGCCCGAGCGGCTGGGCGACGATCCGGGGCGGTTCCTGGGGCCGGACCGGCTGATCATACACCTGTCCGAGATCGCGCTCGATCCGCATTCGGAACGCCCTCAAGCCGTCGGGCTCCGCGAGCCCGATGATAGGGCTTCGCCAGGAAGGCTTGCGACCGTTTCCGGCGTAGGCGCATGGGAGGCGAGGCTGAAGGAACTGCATGTCTGACCGCGAAACCCTCCGTCTCGACTTCCTGAAGGCCGCCGGCCTGGCCGGAGCCGCGCGCGCCCCTCTTCCCGGCGACGCCTCGACGCGGCGCTACGAGCGGCTGACGCCCGCGGCCGGCCCGACCCTGATGCTGATGGACCAGGCGCCGGCCGCCGAAAGCCCGCCGTGCGACCCGGCCTGGACGCCTGAGCAACGTCGGGCCGCCGGGTGGAACGCCGTGGCCCGCCTGTCGGCCGGCCGGATCGAGGCCTTCGCCGCCGTCGCCGCCCATCTGAAACGCCTGGGCCTGTCCGCGCCCGAAATCCCGACACTGGACGCACCGAACGGCCTGGCGGTGCTAGAGGATTTCGGCGACGCCCTGTTCGCCCGCGTGATCGCGGACGGCGCCGACGAGATGCCGCTCTACCTGGCCGCCATCGAGGCCCTGGCCGTCCTGCACGCGGCGGGCGATCCGCCCGAGCTCCTTCAGGGTCCCGGCGGCGACTGGCCGATGCTGACCTATGACGAGACGGCCTTGCAGGGGGGCGCCGATCTGTTCGTCGAATGGCTGCCCAGGCTGGACGACCGCCTGTCCTTCGACGACGCCGCCATCGCCGACTGGCGCGGGGCCTGGGCGCCGATCGTCGCCGCCGGGGCCAGGGGCGCCTCGGTCATGGCGCACCGCGACTATCACGCCGAGAACCTGATCTGGCTGCCGGAACGCGGGGGCGCGGCGCGCGTCGGCCTGATCGACTTCCAGGACGCGGTGCGCGCCCACCCGTCCTGGGACCTGCATTCCCTGCTTCAGGACGCCCGCCGCGACGTCTCCCCCGCCCTGGAGGTCCAGGCCCTGGACCGCTATTTCGCCCTGCGCCCCGGTCTGGACCGGGCGGCCTTCATGGCCGACTACGCGGGGCTGGCGGCGCTGAACCAGGCGCGGATCATCGGGATATTCGCCCGGCTGATCGCGCGGGACGGCAAGCCGCGCTATCGGGCGTTCCTGCCCCGGATGTGGCGCCATCTGAACGCCAATCTGGAACAGCCGGCCCTGGCCCCCGTCGCCCGCTGGTTCGACCGCCATGTGCCCGCCGAGGCGCGCGCATGACCCGCGCCCCGCGAACGGCGATGGTCCTGGCCGCCGGGCTCGGCACCCGGATGCGCCCCCTGACCGACGACCGGCCCAAGGCGCTGGTCGAGGTGGGCGGCCGCGCCCTGATCGACCATGTGCTGGACCGGCTGGCCGATGCGGGGGTCGAGACGGCGGTGGTCAACGTCCACTGGTTCGCCGACCGGCTGGAGGCGCATCTCAAGGCCCGCAGACGGGGACCGGACATCCTGATCTCCGACGAGCGCGCCGAACTGCTGGAGACCGGCGGCGGGCTGAAGAAGGCCCATCCCCTGCTAGGGGACGATCCCGTCTTCGTGGCCAATATCGACAGCGTCTGGATCGACCGGACCAAGACGCCTGGGGGGGCCTTGGCCGATCTGGTCCGCCTGTGGAACCCAGAGACCATGGACGCGGCCCTGCTTCTGGCCCGCCGCGAAGGCTCCATCGGTTTCGAGGGCGACGGCGACTTCTTCCTGCGCGACGGCGGCGGCCTGGCCTTCCGCGGCGCGGCCGCTTCCGCCCCCTTCGCCTATATGGGCGTCCACATCACCCGGCCCGGATACGCCGACAACGGCCCCGACGGTCCCTTCTCCCTCAGCCCCCTGTGGCGCAAGTCCGCCGCCGAGGGCCGTCTGTTCGGCTGCGTTCTGGACGGCGACTGGATGCACGTCGGCGATCCCCAGGCGCGCGGTCGGGCCGAGGCGAAACTGGCGGGAGAGAGATGATTTTCGCCCCTTCCCCTTTCTCGTCATCCTCGGGCTTGTCCCGAGGATCCATACGCCCGGTCTTCGTCAACGCGCACCGGCCGCGACGGAGTCTATGGATCCTAGGCACAAGGCCTAGGATGACGGCATTGAAGTGAAGGCCTTCGACCCCTTCTCGGCATCCAGCCCGCGCTGGCGCGCCATACCGGCGCATCGCCCGTTCCTGGAGGACCTGGCGGCGGGCGTTCTGGCCTGGCTGGGCGACCTGCCGCCCGAGACCCTGTCGGACGCGACCATACTGCTGCCCAATCGCCGGGCGGCGCGGGCCTTCGCCGAGGCCCTGGCGAAACGGTCCGAAGGGCGGCCGGTGCTGCTGCCCCAGGTGCGGCCGCTGGGCGATCTGGAGGAGGACGAGCCGCCCTTCACGCCGGGCGCCCTGGGTCTGGACCTGCCGCCCGCCATCGCCCCCCTGACGCGCCGCTTCGAAATGGCGCGGATGATCGTGGAGCGGTTCGATCCCGACCTGACGCCGCTGCGGGCGCTGGACCTGGCGGACGCCCTGGGCGGCTTCCTCGATTCCTGCCAGTTGGAGGAAGTCCCCGAGCCTGAGCGGGTCGCCCATCTGGTCGAGGGCGAGATGGCCGAACACTGGGAACGGTCGGCCCGGTTTCTGGGTCTGGCGGTCCAGGCCTGGCCCGAGCGGTTGAAGGAACTGGGCCTGGTCGATCCGGCCTGGCGGCGCGCGACCCTGCTGCGCCGCCTGGCCGAGCTGTGGGACGCGCACCCGCCGCGCCAGCCGGTCATCGCCGCCGGTTCGACCGGCACCGTGCCCGCCGCCGCCGACGTCCTGGGCGCCGTGGCGCGCGCGCCGCTGGGCTGCGTGGTCCTGCCGGGGCTGGACCTCGATCTGGACGAGCGGGTCTGGCGCCAGATCGACGCGGACAACGAACAGCATCCCCAACGGGCGCTGAAACGCCTGCTGGAGCGGCACGACGTCGCCCGCGCCGCCGTCCGCCCCTGGTTCCGCCCCCCCGTTGCGGACCCTGTCCCGGACCGGGTCGCGGTCCGGGCGGAGCAGCGCGGCCTGGCCCGCCAGCGTCTGCTGAACGAGGCCCTGCGCCCGGCCGATGCGACCGGGGACTGGCGCGCCGCCATCCAGGCCATCCGCGCCCGCGCCGCAGCGGCCGGCGCCGGGGCCGATCCCATCGCCCAGGGGCTGGAGGGGCTGTCGGTCCTGACCCTGCGCCACGACGAGGAGACCGCCGCCGCCATCGCCCTGATGATGCGCGAAACGCTGGAAACCCCCGGAAAGACCTGCGCCCTGGTCACGCCGGACCAGGCCCTGGGCCGCCGCGTCGCCGCGCGGCTGGAACGCTGGGGGATCAGGCCGGACGCCTCGGCGGGCCAGCCGCTGAACCGGATGCCGGCGGGGGTCCTGGTCAAGCTGTGCGTTCGCTGGATGGCGGCCCCCGCCGATCCGCAGGCGATCCTGGGCCTGTTGAAACATCCGCTGGTCCGACTGGACCTGGGCGAGATCGACGTCGAACGCGCCGCCGCGGCGCTGGAGGGGATGGGCCTGCGCGGCCCGCCCGTGTCCAGCTTCGCCCGGCTGAACGCCCGGCTGGACAAGGCGCTGTCCGACGACCGTGACGGGTCGGGCCCCTCCGAAAGCCGGACGCGCCGCCACGCCCTGGCGAAGGCTTTGGCGGATCGTCTGGAGCGGCTGGTCGCGACCGCGCGCGCGGTCTTCGCCCCCCAACCCGACTCGTCGGCCGCCCTGGACGCCGCCGCCCGCAGCCTGACGGCCCTGATCGAGGCCTTGGCCGGCCAGAACGCCTGGGCCGGGCCGGACGGAAAGGCCGCGGCCGGCCTGCTGTCCGATCTGATCGCGGGCGGGGCGGCGCTGGGCGCGGCGACTCCGGGCGATCTGGTCGAGCTGGTCCAGGGGCTGCTGGCCGATACGGTGGTGCGGACCGGCGGGGCGACCCATCCGTCCTTGCGCATCCTGGGCGCCATCGAGGCGCGTCTGGTGCGGGCCGACCGGATGATCCTGGCCGGTCTGGAGGAAGGCGTCTGGCCCCAGGGGGCGCCGGTCGATCCCTTCCTGTCGCGGCCGATGCGCGCGGCCCTGGGCCTGCCCCCGCCCGAGCGCCGCATCGGCCAGAGCGCCCAGGATTTCGTCCAGGCCGCCTGCGCCGAAGAGGCCATCCTGGTCCATACCGAAAGACGCGGCGGCCAGCCGTCGGTGCGGTCGCGCTGGCTGTGGCGGCTGGATATGCTGACGCGCGGGGCGAACACCCCGGATACGCCGGTTGCGGTCGCCAGCCCGGCCCATGTCGCCGACTGGACCCGCGCGCTGGACGCCCCGGCGCGCGCCGCCCCCGATTACGCTCGCCGCCCGGCGCCGACCCCCCCGGTCGAGCGCCGTCCGCGCGAACTGCCTGTCACCGGCGTCGAACGCTGGGTGCGCGACCCCTACGCCGTCTACGCCCAGCGCATCCTGGGGCTGAAGGTTCTGGAACGGCCCGGCGCCTCGGCCGAGGCGATGGCGCGCGGCAACGCCGTCCACGCCGCCATCGAACAGGTGGTCCGCACCTGGCCCGAGACCCTGCCCGACGACTGCGCCGACCAGATCGAGGGCTTCATCATGGACGCCATGACCGAGGCCGGGTTCGAGGACGCGGCCCTGGCCCGCGAACGCCCCCTGGCGCGCAACTGCGCCCGCTGGCTGGAACGGTTCGAGCGCGAGCGGCGCGAACGCGGCGCGACCCTGCTGATCGAACAGTCGGGCGCCCTGACCTTCGACGGACCGGCCGGTCCCTTCACCCTGACCGCTCGCGCCGACCGGATCGAGCTGGACGCGGCCGGCGCCGCCGTCATCGACTTCAAGACCGGATCGACGCCCAGCCAGAAACAGGTGGTCCAGGGGTTCGCGCCGCAACTGACCCTGACCGCCGCCATCCTGGCCGAGGGCGGCTTTCCCGCCCCGCCGACCGAGGCGACCGAACTGCTCTACGTCAAGGTCACGGGCCGGCGAGAACCGGGCATGGTCACGGATGTCGCCAAACTGGGGCGCGGCAACAGCCTGTCGGCCGCCCATCTGGCGGCGCGCGAGCTGGAGCGGCTGAAACAGGGGGTCGCCGCCTTCGACGACCCGGCCACGCCCTACCCCTCCTGGGTCGCGCCCCAGTTCATGGGCAATTTCGGCGGCAATTACGACCATCTGGCGCGCGTGTGGGAATGGCACGTCGTCGGCGGCGAGGACGAGGCGCCCGAATGACCGATCTCTCTCCGGTGGATATGGCCCGCGCCCATCAGGCGACCGCCGCCGACCCGGCCCTGTCGGTCTTCGTCACCGCCAACGCCGGGTCGGGCAAGACCACCACCCTGGTCAGCCGGGTGGCGCGCCTGCTGCTGAAACGGGTCAAGCCCGGCGAAATCCTGTGCGTCACCTACACCAAGGCCGCCGCCGCCGAGATGCAGGCGCGGCTGTTCGAGCGGTTGGGCGAATGGGCGGTGGCCGACGACCGCGCCCTGGCCGACGACCTGGCCAGGCTTGACGGGCGCGACGCCGAAACCCTGAGCGACGCCGAACTGTCCGAGGCCCGCGTCCTGTTCGCCCGCGCCCTGGAGACGCCGGGCGGATTGAAGATCCAGACCATCCACGCCTTCTGCGAAAAGCTGTTGCGGCGTTTCCCGCTGGAGGCCGAGGTCGCGCCGGGCTTCGAGGTGCTGGAGGATCAGGCGGCGCTGGCCCTGTCGCACGCCGCGCGCGAGGACCTGGCCCGCTATGCGCTGAACGATGCCGACGGCCCGGTCGGCGCCGCCTACGCCCATTTCGCCGTCGAACTGGCCTGGAGCGATTTTCACGCCCTGCTGGACGTGATCGAGGCGAAACGCGAGCCGCTTCTGGACTATCTGGCCCGCATCGACGCCGGGACCGCGCCGGGGCCGCACGCCCTGTGCGGGGTGACGACGGACGACACGCCCCAGACCATAGAGGGCGACTTCATGGCCTGGCTGAACCCCGCCGACTGGCTGGCGGCGGCCGATGGTTTCGCGACCGGAAGCGCCAACGACCAGAAGCTGGCGGCCCAGATGCGCGCCGCCGTCCCGCCCGAGACGACGCTGGCCGCCATGACGCCGATCTTCGTCGATTCCAAGGGCGTGGCCCGCGACAGGTTCGGCACGGCCAAGGCCCCGCCCGGCGCCGCGGCCTATCTGGCCGACGTCTCGCTGAAATACGCCTCGGCCCTGGACCGGATGCGCGCGGCCCGGGTGGCCGACGAGACACAGAAGGTGCTGACCCTGGCCCGCGTCCACGCCGCCCTCTACGAAACGGCCAAGCGCGCGCGCGGCGCCCTGGATTTCACCGACCTGGTCGGGCGCACGGTCGAGCTGCTGACGAAACGCGCCACCGCCGCCTGGGTGCTGTTCAAGCTGGACGGCGGGATCGAGCACGTTCTTATCGACGAGGCCCAGGACACGGCCCCGGACCAGTGGGACATCGTGCGCGCCCTGACCGAACCCTTCTTTTCCGGCGCCGGGGCCGAACGCCGCCAACCGGCCATCGCCCGCACCGTCTTCGCCGTGGGCGACGAAAAACAGTCGATCTATTCCTTCCAGGGCGCCCGGCCCGAGCGGCTGCGCCAGGAAGCCCGCGTCTATGACGCCCTGGCGCGCGGGGCGGGGGCGGATTTCAGCGAGGTTCCGCTGGACACCTCCTTCCGCTCGACGGAGGAGGTTCTGGCCTTCGTCGACGCCGCCTTCGACGGGCCCGACCGCGCCCGCGCCCTGGTGGGCGAGACGGGCGACATGGCCGTGCACCGCCCCGCCCGCCTGGGCCAGCATGGATCGGTCGATCTGTGGCCCCTGTTCGAAGACCCCGCCGCCCCCGACCGCGAGGCCTGGAACGCCCCGGTCGACAAGGAGGACAGCCGCAGCGCCCGCAAACAGCTGGCCCAGGCCCTGGCGCGCGACATCGCCGCCCAGGTCCGCGACGGCGTCGCCATCCACGATCCGAAAAGGCGCGGCGAGATGCGCCCCGTCCGCTACGGCGACTTCCTGGTGCTGGTGCGCCGCCGCGACGCCACCTTCGAGGAGATCATCCGCGCCCTGAAGACCGAGGGCGTTCCGGTGGCCGGCGCCGACCGACTGAAACTGTCCAGCCACATCGTCTTCGACGACCTGATCGCCCTGGCGCGCTTCGCCCTCTATCCCGACGACGATCTGTCGCTGGCCGAAATCCTGCGAAGCCCGCTGTGCGACGTGGCCGATTTCGGCCCGGCCGACGCCCTCTATCCGCTGGCGGACAAGGTGGAGCGCCAGGGCCGCAGCCTGTGGCGCGAACTGCAGCGCCGCTCGGGCGAACATCCGGCCTGGGGCCAGGCGCGCGCCCTGATGGACGATCTGATCGCCGCGCGCGACCGCGATCCGTTCGCCTTCTTCTCGCTGGCGCTGAACCGCCTCGGCCCCGACGGCCGGTCGGGCCGGGCGCGCATCCTGGACCGGCTGGGCCGCGAGGCGGAAGAAGCCATAGACGAAAGCCTGGCCCAGGTCCTGGCGGCCGAGGAGCGCGGCGGCCGCGATCTGGAGACCTGTCTCGGACTGCTGGAACAGGCCGATGTCGAGGTGAAGCGCGAGATGGAGGGCGCGCGCGACGAGGTCCGCGTCATGACCGTCCACGGCTCCAAGGGGCTGGAGGCGCCCATCGTCGTCCTGCCCGACACCACCGCCCGGGCCAAACCCCAGGGGCCGACCCTGATGGCCGCTGCCCTGGACCACGGCGGCGAGGCCTGGCTGATGTGCCCGTCCAGCGCCAGGGCCGATTGCGCCGTCTCGGCCGCCGTGCGCCAGGCGCGGATCGACCGCGCCGACGCGGAATCCCTGCGCCTGCTCTATGTCGCCCTGACCCGCGCGCGCGACCGGCTGATCGTCATGGGTCGAAAGACCCGGTCGCCCAAGGCGGGCTTCGAGGCCGGCAGCTGGTGGGACGTGATCGCGGGAACCTTCGACCGTCTGAAGGCCGAGGGCCGGGCGCGCGACCTGCCCGGCGACCGGCTGCGGTTCGGGCCGGACCCGCAAACCGGCGCGGCGGGGTCGACGCCGTCCCCGGCCGCGACCGCGCTTCCCGCCTGGGCGACCACCGCGCCCCCGGCCGACGCCGCCGCCCGCTTCGCCGCCCCGTCGCGGATGGAAGGCGGCGCGATCCGCATCCCCGCCCCCTCGCCCCTGGCCAAGACCCAGGCGGGCGGCGCGGCCCTGGGGCGGTTCCGGCGCGGCGACCTGATCCACCGGCTGCTGGAGCGGCTGCCCGAGATCGCTTCCGAAGACCGGCCCGACGCCGCCCGCCGCCTGCTGTCGCGCGAGACCGATCTGGACGACGATCAACGCGCCGAAATGATCGCCGCCGCCTTCTCCGTGCTGGACGACGCCCGATTCGCCCCCGTCTTCGGCCCCGGCTCCCGCGCCGAGGTCGCCCTGACGGGTTCGGCCCCCGACCTGCCCGCAGGGGTGACGATCAGCGGCCGGATCGACCGGCTGGTGGTCACGCCCGAACGGGTGCTGGTGGTCGATTACAAGACCAACCGCCCCGCGCCCGACACGCTGGACGGCGTCGACCCGGCCTATGTGCTTCAGGCGGCGGTCTATGCGGCCGTCCTGCGCCGCCTCTATCCCGACCGGCCGGTCGAGGCCGCCCTGGTGTGGACCGACGGCCCCCGGCTGACGCCCATCCCGCAGGCCATGCTGAAGGCGGCGCTCACGCCTTGATCTCGGTCCCCCTCTGGCTGACGCCCATGGCGCTCTTCGCGCCGCTCTCAGGCGCGCAACGCCTTTCTCGTCATCGAGCGCGCGCTCGATCAGGCGGGGGGCTTCACTGGAGCGCCGGCGGATGATCCGAGTTCGCGTCTCGTTCCGGCCAATCGCCGCCGAGACTGGAGCGCTGAGGCTCGGCGCAGCGAAATGACGCACGGCTGACGCGGCCGTCCGGTGAACCATTTGGCCGTCAGGCGGTTAGCCCGTCCTGGACACAGGGATGAGGGCTGGAATGAACACCCACGAGATTTCCGGGGCGGTGGCGCGACCGCTGCACAGGCTGTTGCTGGCGTTTCCGATCGCCCTGTTCACCATCGCCCTGTTCACCGACATCGCCTATCTGCGGACGGCCGAGATGCAGTGGTCGAACTTTTCGGCCTGGCTGATCGCGGGCGCTCTGGTGTTCGGCGGCGTGGCGGGGGTCTTCTCCATCGTCGATCTGGTTCTGTCGCTGCGCCGTGGCCGGTCGAACTGGCTGGTCGTCCATGTGGCGACCCTGGCCCTGGCCTGGGTCCTCGGGTTGGTGAACGCCTTCAAGCACAGCCAGGACGCCTGGAGTTCGGTCGGCGCCTTCGGCCTGATCCTGTCCCTTCTCTGCACGCTGCTGGTCCTGATCGCCGGCTGGACCGCCTATGCCTCGCGGGAGATCGTCCGATGAACAAGAACCTTCTCGCCGCCAGCGCCGCCACCCTGGCCATGGCCCTGACCGTCGCCTCCTGCGGCAGGACCAGCGATCCCAAGCTGAACCAGACCGGCGCCGCGCCGGACCTGCCCAGGATTCACGAGACCCTGACGCCGACGCTGAAGATCAGTCCGCCGGCCGGCTGGAACGGGGAAACGCCGACGGCGCCGCAGGGCTTCGCCATCTCCGCCTTCGCCACCGACCTGAAGATTCCGCGCCAGATGCTGGTTCTGCCCAATGGCGACGTGCTGGTCGCCGAGGGGCGGGGCGGCGGCGCGCCGGCCGTGCGGCCCAAGGACGTGATCGCCGGAGTCATCAAGAAGCAGGGCAACACCCAGATCGAAGGCGGGAACCGCATCACCCTGCTGCGCGACGCCGACAACGACGGCGTGCCGGAACTTCGCACCGTTCTGGTCGACAATCTGAATGCGCCCTACGGCCTGGCCTGGGTCGACGGCTATCTTTACGTCGCCGAACAGGACGCCCTGGTCCGCTTCCCGTTCCAGCCGGGCCAGACCGGCATCGCTGCGCCGTCCGAGCGGGTGACGGACCTGCCGTCGCGCCTGAACCACCACTGGACCAAGGCCATGACGGCCAGCGCCGACGGGACCAAGCTCTATGTCGGCATCGGCTCGAACTCCAACGTCGGCGAGCGCGGGATGGCGGTCGAGGAGGAGCGGGCCGTGGTGTGGGAGATCGACCGGGCGACCGGCGCGCGGCGCACCATAGCGACCGGCATCCGCAACCCCACCGCGCTGGCTATCGAGCCCGGCACGAGCCTGCTTTGGTCGGTGGTCAACGAGCGCGACGAACTGGGTCCGCAACTGGTCCCGGACTATCTGACCCAGGTGCGGGACGGCGCCTTCTACGGCTGGCCGTACAGCTATTGGGGTCGGAACCTGGACCCGCGCGTGAAACCGCAGAAGCCGGATCTGGTGGCGCGTGCGGTCAGGCCGGACTATGCGCTGGGCTCGCACGTCGCGGCCCTGGGCCTGGACTTCGCCCGCAACGGCGGTTTCGGCGGCGCGTTCGCCAACGGGGCCTTCATCGGCATGCACGGCAGCTGGAACCGTCAGGATCCGTCCGGCTACAAGGTCGTGTTCGTGCCGTTCAGCAATGGCCGTCCCGCGGGTCCGCCGGTCGATTTCGCCACGGGCTTCCTGAAGGACGGCAAGGCGAGGGGCCGCCCGGTGGGCGTGTCGTTCGATCCGAACAAGCGCATCCTGCTGGTCGCCGACGACCTCTCCAACACCGTCTGGCGCATCGCGCCTCAGGGCTAGTCAGTCGCGCGGGACGAGGCGCAGGGACGGCCTCTTGGCCGCCTGCGCCGCCGCGCGTCGGCGACGCAGGCGGCGGTCGGCGCGGGCGATCTCGCCCAGCATCTGGTCCGGCGAGCGGCGGAAGGCGTGACGCAGCTGTTCGATGCGTCCGGGCGCCCAGGCGGCGGCTACGCCCGCCGAGCCGGCCAGGAAATCGACGATGGAGACGCTGCGTCCCGTCAGGGCCTGCAACAGTTCGGCGGCGAAGGCGGCGGCCACGACGAACAGGGCCAGGTCGTCGCGTCTCTGGCGCGGGGCGATCAGGAACAGGCCGCTGGCCACGCCATAGAAGGCGACCGCATGGGCGGCCTTGTCGTCCAGGCCGAACATCTGCTCCAGCCCCTGGAACGGCCCCAGCATCAAGATCGCCATGCCCAGGCTGGCGGCGACGAAGATCAGGCGGGCGGCCATGACGATCTGGCGCGGCGTGAACATGGGACGGGCGTTCCTGAAGTCGATCCTGCTCCATCGTGCACGCCCCGAACCAAGACGAGGTGAAGCGACGTGCTGAACGCTTTACGAACGTCTCGACCCCGAAATCTTCAGCGCAGCACCGACCAGTCCAGGGCGTGGACGCGGTCGCGGCCCAGGGCGGCGGCCAGGGGCGGGGCGGCGAACAGGCCGGCGATGGCCGGATCGCGCACGTTCAGCCCGCCGGTGAAGGCTCCGAACGCCGGCAGGACGATGCGGCCCCCGTCGGTGACGAAACAGGGCCGGCGCACCCCCCGGCCATAGGCGGCGACGCGGGCGGCCGGATGCAGATGGCCCGCCACCTCGCCCCGGCGGTCGTCGTCGGCCGACAGGGCCCCCGGCTCGTGCGTCAGGCGCAGCGCGCCCAGCGTCATGTCGCCGACGACCCGGCCGGGCAGACGGCCGATGCTCCGCGCATCCCGGTTCAGGGCCTCGCGGTCGTGATTGCCCTCCAGCCACAGCCAGTCGCGCCCGGCGGCCAGCCGATCCAGCCGCATCCGGTCGTCCGCCGCCATGCGCGGCACGGCCTTGGCGTCGTGGAAACTGTCGCCCAGCAACACGACCAGGGACGGGGCCAGATCCTCGATCTCGGCCTCCAGCCGATCCAGGGTCGCGCGGCTGTCGTAGGGGGGCAGCATCTGGCCGCGCGCGGCGAAGGCCGACCCCTTTTCCAGGTGCAGGTCGGCGACGATCAGGGCGCCATGGGCCGGGACCCACATCGCCCCCGAACAGCGCAGCACGCAGGCCTCGCCCGCGATCCGCACGCTCAACGCGCCGCAGGTCCGGCGCGCGGGGGCCAGGGTCTGGCGCAGGGCGGCGTTCATGCCCGGCCGCCAGCGTGCGTGTCCGGTTCGTCGTCGTCCATCACCTCGGCGATCAGCGTTTCGGCGCTTTCGTCCAGGATCATCTCGGCGGCGTCCCCGCCCACCCGCTCGCGCCCGATCTGGACCAGCACAGGCACGCAGAAGGGCGAGGGCCGGGCCAGGGGCTGGTGGCGGATGCGCCCTTGGATCCGCGTCAGCATCTGCCCCAGGCGCGCCACGTCCAACAGGCCGCGCGCCGCATCGGCGCGCGCGGTCTTCAGCAGCAGGTGATCGGGTTGGTGGCGGCGCAGCACGTCGTAGATCAGGTCGGTGGAAAACGTCACCTGCCGGCCGGTCTTCTCGGCGCCGGGCTGGCGGCGCTCGATCAAGCCCGAGATCAGGGCGCAATTGCGGAAGGACCGCTTCATCATGAAGCTTTCCTCCAGCCAGGCCTCCAGATCGTCGCCCAGCATGTCGGGCTGGAACAGGGCGTCCAGGTCGATCCGGTCCATCGGTCGGATCGACCAGATGGCCAGCGAATAGTCGGTGACGACGAACCCCAGCGGCCCGACGCCCATCCGATCCAGCCGCCGCGTCAGCAGCATGCACAGGGTGGTGTGCGCCAGATTGCCCTCGAACGGATAGGCGACCAGGAAATGGCGGCTGCCGCGCGGAAAGGTCTCGACCAGCATGGATTCGGCCTCGGGAATGGCCGAGCGCGTCTCCTGAAGCTCCAGCCACTCCTGCACGTCCGGCGGCAGGACGCGCCAGTGGTCACGGTCTTGAACCATGGCCCGCACCCGGTCGGCCAGCGAGGTGGACAGCGGGAATTTCGACCCGCCCCAGGAGGGGATCTTGGGCTCCTTGTCGTTCGCGTGCGTCACCAGGGCGTCGGTCCCCACGATGCCCTGAAAGGCCCAGACCTGGCCGGCGAACAGGAAGGTGTCGCCGGGCGTCAGCTGTTCGAAATACCATTCCTCGGCCTCGCCCACCTTGCGGCCGCCGATCAGCTGGCGCGACGTTGCGCCCCGGCGGCTGGCGATCCGCACGTTCAGGGCGCCCGCCGAAACGATCGCGCCCACGTTCATCCGGTGGCGCTGGGCGATGTGCTGGTTTCTGACCTTCCAGCGGCCGTCGGGTGTGCGCACGATCCGGGCGAAGCGGTCATAGGTCCTAAGCGCGTATCCGCCGGTGGCGACGAAATCGACCACCTCCTCGAACTGCTCCCAGGTCAGGTCGCGATAGGGGCCGCAGCCGACGATCTCGTCGTACAGGGCCGGCATGTCGAACGGCTCGGAACAGGCCACGCCCATGACGTGCTGAGCCAGCGCATCCAGGGCGCCGATGTGGACCGGCTCCCAGTCGAAGGCGTTGGCGGCCACGGCTTCGCGCGCCGCCTGGCACTCCAGCATCTCGAACCGGCTGGCGGGCACCAGAAGCGCCCGCGACGGCTCGTCCAGCCGGTGGTTGGCGCGGCCGATCCGCTGGACCAGGCGGCTCGATCCCTTCGGCGCCGCCATCTGGATCACCAGGTCCACGTCGCCCCAGTCGATGCCCAGATCCAGCGTCGAGGTGCAGACCACGGCCCGCAGGTCGCCGCGCGCCATCGCCGCCTCGATCTTGCGCCGTTGCTCCGCCGCCAGCGAGCCGTGGTGCAGGCCGATGGGCAGATTGTCGTCGTTGATCGCCCACAGCTGCTGGAACACGAACTCCGATTGCCAGCGGGTGTTGACGAAGATCAGGGCCAGGGTCGATCGCTGGATGGCGGCGTAGACCTCCGGGATGGCGTGCCGGCCGGTGTGGCCCGCCCAGGGAACCTGACCCTCGGAGATCAGAACATCGACCACCGCCGGCGCGCCGGGATCGCCCCGGACCAGCGTGACGGCGTCAAGCGTTCCTCCGCGCGGCGCCAGCCACGCCCGGATCAAATCGGGGTCCTCGATGGTCGCGCTCAGCCCCACCCGCCGCATCCCGGGCGCGAATTGCTGCAATCGCCCCAGACCCAGCGACAGCAGATCGCCGCGCTTGCCGCTCCAGATCGCGTGGACCTCGTCCAGCACCACGCATTTCAGGTCTGCGAAATAGGCCCGCGCCCCTTCCCAGGCGCAGAACAGGGCCAGTTGTTCGGGCGTGGTCAGCAGGATGTCGGGCGGAAAATCGCGCTGTCGCTGGCGCTTGGATGGCTTGGTGTCGCCCGTGCGCGTCTCGACATGGATGTTCAGCCCGATCTCGCGGATCGGCGTCGTCAGATTGCGCTCGACGTCGGTGGTCAACGCCTTCAGCGGCGACAGATAAAGCGTGTGAATCCCAGATCCCGGCCCGGTCGCCGGCTTGGGCCCACGTTCCGCCAGATCGATCAGGCTAGGCAGGAAGCCCGCCAGCGTCTTGCCCCCGCCGGTCGGCGCGACCAGCAGGGCGTGCGATCCCGCCTCGCCCGCCGCGACCATCTCCAGCTGATGCCGCCGAGGCGACCAGCCGCGCCCCGCGAACCAGTCGGCGAATAGCGGGGGAAGCGTTCTCACGCGCTCCACGGCGACAGCAGGCGACAGCCCGAATGCTCGAAATGGCGCAGGTTGCGTGTGACCAGCGTCAGACCATGAACATGGGCGGTCGCAGCGATCAATTCGTCGATCAACCCGACCGTGATCCCGTTCCGTTTGTAATGCTCAGCCAAAACGGCCCACCGTTCTCCGACTGCGAGGTCTACGGCGAGAAGGCGGTCGTTGTAGTCTTCGACCATCTCCGTGATCCGCTTTTCGATAACCTCGCGTCTCGAACCGGGCGCTAGTTTCAGGGCGCCGCGACGCATCTCGGCCAAGGACAGAACACTGACATATAGGGTGTCGTCGAGGTCTTCCGGCGGCGAGACGACCGTGTCGAGCCAGTCGAGAAAACCTTCATCTGGACGGGATTTCAGCGTTTCGCTGATCGCATTGGTGTCGAGAAGATACTTCAAAAAGAGAAATCTCGGCTGGGGCGGGGATCGCGCTCGATCTCAACGTCGTCAAGCCGTGGACCTGTCAGAAGCCATTCCTTGAAACTGGGCTTTCTTTCGCTCAATCGCCTGAACTCGGCCTCGGCGACCAAGGTCACGCGGCCGTGGCCGGCGACGTCCACCGTCTGGGGCCCTTCGGCCTCGATCTTGGCGGCCATGGCGGCCAGCCAATCCGTGGGATCAATCGGCTTGTTCACGGCGATCTCCTTGTTCTCTCGACATATAGAGCCATAACGCGCTCGAAACCAGATGTTCCCGTTCCGTTTCGCTGGGCGGCTCGCTATATTCACGGCGTGTCCGACGAATCCGTCATCGCCGAAATCTCGACGCCTAGGACCGCCACAGGCGCCGAGCCCTGGGCGGACTTGCCGCCGGCGCTCGCCACGCCGCCCGGCGCCGGGGCGGTGTGCGACGATCAGGGCGCCCGGAAGATCGGGCGGGGCGCGGCCGAGGGGTTCTTCAGCACCGGGCCGGCGATGGTGGCGCATGCCTCGCTGACCGCGCGGCGGCTGGGGCTGACGCCGCCGCCGCGGTCGCCCGATCTGATGGATGTGCTGGAACTGTACGCCTTCGTGCGGCCGGCGCGGTTCTGCGCGCCGTCGCCGACCGGGCTGGCCCTGTCGCTGGGCCTGGCCGAGCCGAAGTCGGCGGAGGCGCAGGCGACGGCGCTGCGCGAGGCGGCGGGTCTGCTGCTGCGCGAATTGGCCGAGCCCGCCTATCCAGAGCGCGAGGCGGCCTATGTCCTGGGCCTGACGATGCAGCGCGCCGGCTGGGCCTGGGGCGAGCGGGTGGTCCAGGCGCTGGAGGCCGGCGGCGTGCGCGCGCGCCAGCATCGCGGGTCGGGCCTGGACGTCTGGTCGCGCCTGACCGAATGGGAGGACGAGGCGCCGCGCGGCGAGGCGGGCTCGGCGCCGGTCGATTCGGAATCCGCGCGCATCCGGCTGGAAAAACTGCTCCAGGCCTCGGGCCTGGACGAGACCCGCCCGACCCAGTCCGACTACGCCGCCGAGGCCGCCTTCGCCTTTTCGCCCCGCAACGAGGAGGGGCGGCCGCGCGTCCTGCTGGCCGAGGCGGGGACCGGCACGGGCAAGACCCTGGGCTATCTGGCGCCCGCCTCCCTGTGGGCCGAGCGGAACCAGGGGGCGGCGTGGATTTCGACGACCGCGAGAGCCATTCGCTGTGGCCCGATCCGGCCGAGCGCAAGAAGAAGGCGGTGATCCGAAAGGGGCGCGAGAACTATCTGTGCGTCCTGAACCTGCAGGACATGGTGCAGGCGGCCCAGTTGGGAAACGGCGACCTGATCGGCCTCGCCCTGGCCGGGCGCTGGGCGCTGCACACGCGCGACGGCGACATGACCGGGGGCGATTTTCCCGGCTGGCTGCCCGGCCTGTTCGCCCTGCCGGCGGCCCATGCGGCGGGGGCGGCCAATCTGGTGGATCGGCGGGGCGAGTGCGTGCACGCCGCCTGTCCGCATTACCGCACCTGTTTCGTCGAAAAGACCATCCGCGCCAGCCGCCGGGCCGATCTGGTCATCGCCAACCACGCCCTGGTCCTGACCCAGGCGGCGTTCGACGGGGCGCGCTCGGCGCGGGGCCAGCGGTCGGACGGGGAGACGGCGGCGCTGAAGCGCATCGTCTTCGACGAGGGCCACCATCTGTTCGACGCCGCCGACAGCGCCTTTTCCGCCTGCCTGTCGGGCCAGGAGGCGGCCGAGCTGCGTCGCTGGATCAGAGGGCCGGAGGGGCGGGGCCGTCGCGGACGCGGGCTGGAGCAGCGGCTGGGCGACATGGTCAACGACAACGAGGCGGCGCTGAAAGCGCTTCAGGACGCCATCCGCGCCGCCGCCGCCCTGCCGGGCGAGGGCGTGTCGGGCCGGGTCGCCCCGGCGTCGGGCGAGGTCAATCCCATCGGGCCGATCGAGGCCTTCCTGGCCGCCGCCCTGGACCAGCTGCGCGCCCGCACGGCCGAAACCAGCACATATGGCGGGCCCGAGTTCGGCATGGAGTGCGCCCTGAAGCCCGTGACCGATCCGGTCGCCGAGACCGCCCGCGCGGCGGCTCAGGCCCTGGCCGCCGTCGAGGCGCCCTTGCTGGCCCTGTCGCGCCATCTGGAAGACATTCTCGACGACGAGGCGGCCGAGCTGGACGGGTCGCAGCGGTCCCGCATCGAGGGGGCGTTGCGCGGGCTGGACCGGCGCGCGCGCATGACCCTGCCGGGCTGGCGCTCGATGCTGGCGGCGCTGGAGGACGGCGGCGATCAGCCCGATCCCGACTTCGTCGACTGGCTGTCGGCCGAGACGGCGTTCGGCCGCATCCACGATGTCGCGTTGCGCCGCCACTGGATCGACCCGACCGTGCCGCTGGAGGCGGCCGTGATCGCCCCGTCGCACGGGGTGCTGGTCACGTCCGCCACCCTGTCCGATCCCCTACAGGAAGACCCATTTGACCTGGCGCGGCTGCGAACCGGATCGGCGCGACTGATCGAGCCGCCGCGCACCCTGAAGGTCGAAAGCCCGTTCGACTATGCGGCCAACAGCCGGGTCGTCGTCGTCAACGACCTGACGAAGGACGATCCGCGCCATACGGCGGCGGCGATGCGCGAACTGTTCCTGGCGGCGGGCGGCGGAGGGCTGGGTCTGTTCACCGCCATCCGCCGGCTGAAGGCGGTCTATGAGCGGTTGGGGCCGGACCTGGCCAAGGCGGGTCTGCCGCTCTACGCCCAGCACGTCGATCCGCTGGAGGTCGGGGCGCTGGTCGACATGTTCCGGGTCGAGGAGAACGCCTGCCTTCTGGGCACCGACGCCGTGCGCGACGGGGTGGACGTGCCGGGGCGGTCCCTTCGCGTCCTCGCTTTCGACCGCGTGCCGTGGCCGCGCCCGGACCTGCTGCACAAGGCCCGGCGCGAACGGCTGGGCGGCCAATTCTCGCAAGGCAAGGGCTATGACGACGCCCTGGCCCGCGCCCGCATCGCCCAGGCGTTCGGACGGCTGATCCGGCGCGGCGACGACAAGGGGGTCTTTCTGATGCTGGACGCCGCCACCCCCACCCGCCTCTTCGCCAGCCTGCCGCCGGGAACCGAGGTGCAGCGCATGGGTCTGGCCGATGCGGTGGAACTGACCCGCGACTTCCTGAACCCCCATCCAGGCTGAGCGATGTCCAAGACCACCCCCGCCACCGTCGCCCTGATCCGCGCCGGGATTTCCTTCGACCTGCACCCCTACGACTACGATCCCGACGCGCCGCGCGCGGGCTTGCAGGCGGCCGAGGCGCTGGGCCGCGACCCGGAGCAGGTGTTCAAGACCCTGATGACCCTGGTCGACGGCGCGCCGGCCTGCGTGGTGGTTCCTTCCGACCGCGAGGTCGGCATGAAGAAGCTGGCGGCCGTCTTCGCCGGCAAGTCGGCCCAGATGATGAAACCCGCCGACGCCGAGCGCCTGACCGGCTTCAAGGTCGGCGGCGTCAGTCCGTTCGGCCAGAGGAAGGCCGTCAGGACCGCCCTCGACGAGACGGCGATCCTGTTCGACCGCATCCTGATCAACGCCGGCCAGCGCGGCCTGCTGCTGGAGATCGCGCCCGAGGATGCGCGACGGGCGACGGGCGCCGTATTGGCCGACCTGACCGCCTAGAAACCCGTCCTTCCCCTGCGGTATAGGACGGTGAACACCGGAGCCTGCATGACCCGAACCCAGCCCCCGCGACACAGCCGAGCGGGCCTCTATGCGCCCTTCGTCCTGGTGCTGATCGTCCTGGCGGGCTGGACCGGCTGGTGGTTCTATCTGACGCGCCAGATCGACGCCCGCCTGGAGACCCAGGTCCAGGCCCTGCGCCAAGGCGGCTGGACCGTGCGCTATGACGACAAGACGATCACGGGCTGGCCCTTCCGCACCCATGTCGTTCTGGACCGGCTGGTCGTCGGCATGCCGTCGGGCCACGCCCTGGCCGCGCCGGAACTGACCGCCGAGGCCAACGCCTATCAGCCGACCAAATGGGTGGTCGCGGTGCCGCAGGGGCTGGTCCTGACGCGCGCCGGCAAGGGCGAGGTGGCGGTCAAGGGCGACGCCATCCGCATGAGCGCCAGCGGCGTCGACCAGCGCTGGCCCAATCTGGCGCTGGAGATGGTCAATCCGGTCTTCACGACCCAGACGGGCGCCGAGCCGTTTCCCATCGCCCGCGCCGAACGCATCGAAATCTACGCCCGCCCGCATCTGGAGGGCTCCGTCGCGCCGGCCGACGACGTCGATGTGATGTTCCGTCTGGTCGGCGGCCAGGGCCGGGCCGACGGGCCGGTGGAAGGCTTCGCGCAGGACGGCTATCTGACCACCCAGATCGAGGCCGTGATCGGCCAGGCCGGTCTGCTGAAGACCGGCGGGGACGCCGGCGGGGTCTTTTCCGCCTGGACCAAGGGAGGCGGCGCCTTTCGCGACGTGCGCGGCGATCTTCAGGCCGGCGACAGCCGCGCGACCCTGACCAGCGACCTGTTGAAGGCCGACGCCGACGGTCGTCTGACGGGCCAGGTGGCGCTTCAGGCGCAGAAGCCGCTGCCGGCCCTGTCGGGCCTGATGGCCACGCGCCAGGGGGCGGTGAACCGGATCGGCGCGGCGGGGGCGGCTGCGGCGGCCGACGCGGCTCAGGCGACGGGGCAGGAGCAGCTTCCGCTGACGCTGGTGTTCCGCGACGGGCGGACCTGGCTGGGGCCCTTCCCCCTGGCCCCGGCGCCGAAGCTGTTCTGATGACCCTTTTGGACGAACCGCAGATGGACCACGATCTGCTGGCGCTGGACCGTGCGGTGGCCCAGGCCGTGGCGGCGCGGCTCGCCGCCGGGCCGCGCGATCGCCTGGACGCCGCCGCCATCGCCCTGCGCTCGCTGCTGGACGGACTGACCCCGGCCCAGGTCGGGGTGATCAAGACGGTCTGGGGACGGCTGGAGGCGGCGACGGGCCCGGCCCTGGTCGCCAGCGGCGGGGTGGCCCAGGCCCTGGCCACGGATCGGTTCGGCCTGGGCGTGCGCCCCCTGTCGGCCGAGGAGGCGCTGAAGGCGGCGGACGCCGGATCGCGCGCGGTGATCGACCTGACGCCGGATCGGCCCTGGTGGGGGCGGCTTCTGGCGCGGCCGGACCTTCGGATCGTCGCCGCCCTGCCCGACGACCGGCGCGGCCGGCCCCAGGCCTTCGTCGTGGCCAGGGACGCCTCCGGTCCGACCGGCGACGACCGCAGCTTCTGGGTCACGGACAGCGGCTGGTCGGAGGGCAAGATCGTCGACGCCCTGGGCCAGGCCGGGCTGGCCGCGGACCTCCTGGCGGCGGCGGGCGGCTTGAAGCTGTTCGTGCTGACGGGCTATGTGCAGGCCGACGACGGGCGGCTGAAGAGCGCGCCCGGCCATCTGAACGGCGTCATCGGCGCCGCCCCCATCTTCTGAGATCAAGGCTTTCCATGACCGACGCGACCGCTCCTCACGGCCCTGTGGCGAAGCCCGGCATCCTCGACATCGCCCCCTATGTCGGCGGCAAGTCGTCCATCGCCGGCGTGGCCGAGCCGATGAAGCTGTCCTCCAACGAGAACATGCTGGGCGCGGGCGAAAAGGCGCGCGCGGCCTATGAGGCGGCGGTCAGGAACATCCACGTCTATCCCGACGGCCGCGCGGCCAAACTGCGCGCCGCGGTCGCCGAGACCCACGGCCTGGAGCCCGAGCGGCTGATCTTCGGCAATGGCTCGGACGAGGTCTTCGCCCTGCTGAACCAGACCTATCTGACGGCCGGCGACAACATCGTCTGCGGCCAGTACGGCTTCCTGGCCTACCGGATCAGCGCCAAGGCCTGCGAGGCCGAGGTCAAGCTGGCGCCCGAGCCGAACTTCAAGGCCGAGGTCGACGCCCTCCTGGCCCAGGTCGATGAGCGGACCCGGATCGTCTATGTCTCCAATCCGTCCAACCCGACCGGCAGCTACAACACCGGCGAGGAAATCCGCCGCCTGCACGCCGCCCTGCCCGCCCATGTCGTCCTGGTGATCGACGAGGCCTATGCGGAATATGTGACCGAGGCCGACTGGGAGACCGCCTTCCCCCTGGCGCGCGACGCCGCGAACATCGTCGTGACCCGCACCTTCTCCAAGATCCACGGCCTGGGCGGCCTGCGCATCGGGTTCGGCTATGCGCCCGTCGCGGTCGCCGAGGCCGTCGACCGCATCCGCCTGCCGTTCAACGTCTCCGTTCCGGGCCTGGAGGCGGCGGCGGCGGCCCTGTCCGACACGGCCCACCAGGCGGCTTCGCGCGACCTGGTCGCGACCTGGAAGCCGCGCCTGACCCAGGCCCTTCGCGGCTTCGGCTTCGAGGTCCTGCCCAGCGCCGGCAACTTCGTCCTGGTGGTGTTCGAGGGGCCGGAAGAGGCGACCGCCGCCAACGACTATCTGAACCTGAAGGGCGTCATCGTGCGCCCCGTCGGCGGCTACGGCCTGCCCCAGGCCCTGCGCATCACCATCGGCACCGAAGACCAGAACCGCGCCGTCATCGACGCCCTGAGCGAATTCGCGGCGGGATAGGCCGCGGACCCGGTCGCGCCCCGTCAGGCGGCGTCAGTCCGGCACATTGGCGTCCAGTTCGTCCAGCCATGCCCGCGCCGCGCCGTCCGAGGGCGCGCGCCAGTCGCCGCGCGGCGACAGCGAGCCGCCCGTGACCACCTTGGGCCCGTTGGGCAGGGCCGAGCGCTTGAACTGGGCCGTCTGGAAGAAGCGGATCAGGAACTTCCGCAACCAGGCCTTGATGGTCGCCAGGTCGTATTCGACCTTCTCGTCCTCGGGGGTGTTCTCGGGCCATTCGCCCGCGCCGGCGTCGCCCCAGGCCTGGTGCGCCAGATAGGCGACCTTGGACGGCTTCAGCCCGAACCGGCTGATGTAGAACAGGAAGAAGTCGTTCAGCGCATAGGGGCCGACCGTCCCCTCGGTCGACTGGATCGCGCCGTCCTTGGCGGGCACCAATTCGGGCGAGATCTCGGTGTCCAATATGGCGTGCAGCGTGGGCGTCGCCGCCGCCCCGACCAGTTCGCGCGACGCCACCCAGCGGATCAGGTGGCGGATCAAGGTCTTGGCCACCCCGCCGTTCACGTTGTAGTGGCTCATGTGGTCGCCCACGCCATAGGTGGCCCAGCCCAGCGCCAGTTCCGACAGGTCGCCGGTGCCCAGGACGAAGGCCCTGTTCTGGTTGGCCAGGCGGAACAGATAGTCGGTCCTCAGCCCCGCCTGCACGTTCTCGAAGGTGATGTCGTGCACGGGCTGACCGTCCGCGAACGGATGGCCGATATCGCGCAGCATCTGTTCGGCGGCGGGCCGGATGTCGATCTCGGCTCCCGTCGTCCCCAGGGCCTTCATCAGCGCCCAGGCGTTGGACTTGGTCCCCTCCGACGTGGCGAAGCCCGGCATGGTGAACCCCAGGATATTGGTCCGCGGCAGGCCCAGCCGGTCGAAGGCCCGACACGCGACCAGAAGGGCCTGGGTGGAATCCAGCCCCCCCGACACGCCGATCACCAGCCGTTCGCCGTTCGTGGCCCGCATCCGCCGCATCAGGCCCTGCACCTGGATGTTGAACGCCTCGTAGCAATCCTGATCCAGCCGCGCCGGCTGGTCGGGCACGAAGGGGAAGCGATCCAGCGGCCGGATCAGCTCGCTCTCGGTCTGGTCCGCGCGCGCCAGGAAGGGCACGACCGTCGCCGTCTCGCCCTCGTTACGCGCGCATTCCGCGAAGGTGCCGTTCCTCAGCCGGTCCAGGCCGATCCGGTCCACGTCCACGTCGGCGATCGTCAGATGGCCGTCCAGGGCGAACCGCTGTCCCTGCGCCAGGGCCGCGCCCAGTTCATGGATGGTGGCCTGGCCGTCCCAGG
Source organism: Brevundimonas sp. (assembly GCF_003248455.1). Lineage (GTDB taxonomy): Bacteria > Pseudomonadota > Alphaproteobacteria > Caulobacterales > Caulobacteraceae > Brevundimonas. Next base: position 12,834 of record NZ_QFNM01000043.1, on the reverse strand, counting down.
CCAGGTCGGTGGTGCTCTCGCCCCAGCCCGCGGCGGTGAAGACATAGGCCGACAGGGTCCGGGCGGAATGGCTGGCGCTCAGCATGGCCCGCTCGTCGGCCTTGCCGATGACGATGTTGGACGCCGACAGGTTCAGCAGAATCCGCGCGCCCGCCAGGGCCGCGCGGGTCGAGGGGGGCAGCGGCGCCCAATAGTCCTCGCAGATTTCGACCGAGAAGACGAAGCCCGGCCGGTTCGCCGCCTCGAACACCAGGCCCGGCGCGAAATCGATCGTCTCGCCGTTCAGCCGGATCACGTCCTCGGCGCGGGCGGCCGCCGGGGCGAACCAGCGCTTCTCATAGTATTCGCGGTAGTTGGGCAGATAGGTCTTGGGGACCACGCCCAGAACCTCGCCCCCGCCCATCACCACGGCGCAGTTGAACAGGGCGTCGCCGCTGCGGATCGGCGCCCCGACCACGGCGATCAGATCGTGCTCGCCCGTCGCCTCGGCCAGGACCGGGATCTGGCGTTCCACCTCGTCCAGCAGGGCCGCCTGCATGTGCAGGTCGTCGATGGCGTAGGCCGACAGCGACAGTTCGGGAAAGACCATCAGGTCCACGCCCTGTTCGCCCGCCTGACGGATCAGGGCCAGATGCTCCTGCGCATTCGCCTTGGGGTCAGCCACATGAACCACCGGCGTCGCCGCCGCCACGCGCACGAAGCCGTGCGTCTTGGGCGAGAAGAAGGGAAGGGGCTCGGCCATGGCATCGTCCGCATCATCCGGCCTGCGCCGGTCATCGGCCTTCATATAGGCGCGAAAGACGAAGGGACGGAATCCCTCCTTCGCGCCTGTATCCTTCGTCATCCTCCGGCGCGCCGCGACCAGGGGGATGGCGAAAGATCAGATCAGCCTCAGCCCGCACAATGACGCTGGTCCCGTCCCAAGGATTTCAACGCCTTGCCGGTTTCTTTCGTCCGCTTCCTGCCCGCCCCTTCCCGGCGCCCCATACTGTCGCGCGCACGACCGCGCACAGCGGGGGCGGGGGGGAGAACCGATTTCACACCATTCACACTATTCAGACTCTGTTTTCCCCGACAGGCGTCGTCTCTTTTTCCGACGGGCGTCCGTGGCGCGGCGGCGACGCATCGGGCCGTCGACCGGCGATTTCACACTATTCACACCATTCAGACTCTCTTTTTCCGGCCAGGCTCGAAATTCCGTCCGCGCGCCCCGGTCGATCTGTCCGCCTGCGGTCCTTGCGAATGCGGATGACGTCCGCCTTCGCCCCGGCTAAAGCCATCTGATGAACGACACGCCGAAAAAGGGCTGGTTCCAGCGCCTGTCCGCTGGGCTTTCCCGCTCTTCAAAGCAGATGACCGACCAGGTCGTCGCCACCTTCGTCAAGGAACCCCTGTCCGAGGCTTCGCTCGAACAGCTGGAGGAGCATCTGCTGGAAAGCGATCTGGGGCCGGCCGCCTCGGCCCGGATCGTCCAGCGGTTTCGCGGTCTGAAGTTCGGCAAGGATGCCCAGGAACGCGAGGTCAAGGAGGCGCTGGCCGAGGCGGTTGCGGCCGAGCTTTCGCCGCGCCAGGCGACCTTCGATCCGCTGAACGGCCCCAAACCCTATGTCGTGCTGTTCGTGGGGGTGAACGGCTCGGGCAAGACCACGACGCTCGGCAAGATCGCCGCCGACCTGACGGGCAAGGGCGCCAAGGTGATGGTCGTGGCCGGCGACACCTTCCGCGCCGCCGCCCGCGAGCAGCTGAAGGTCTGGGCCGAACGGGCCGGCGCCCATTTCGAAAGCCGTCGCGACGGCGCGGACGCCGCCGGCCTGGCCTTCGACGCCTATCAGAAGGCCAGGGCCGAGGGCTTCGACGTGGTGCTGATCGACACGGCCGGGCGTTTGCAGAACAAGTCCGCCCTGATGGACGAACTGCTCAAGATCGTGCGGGTGCTGAAGAAGATCGACCCCGAGGCGCCGCACGACACCCTTCTGGTGCTGGACGCCACGGTGGGGCGCAACGCCCTGGCCCAGGAGCAGATTTTCGGCCGCACCGCCTTCGTCACCGGCGTCGTCATGACCAAGCTGGACGGCACCGCCCGCGGCGGCGTCCTGGTTCCGGTGGCCCAGGCGTCCGACGCCCCGCTGATGCTGATCGGCGTGGGCGAGGGAGTGGAGGACCTGCAACCGTTCGACGCCCACGCCTTCTCGCGCTCGCTGGTGGGGCTGGAGGACTGAGATGACCGACGCCGCCCCCGCGCCCGCTCCCCGGAAGAACCGCCAGTGGATCCGCCAGGCCGTCGACTTCGGCGCCCTGGCGGCCTTCATGGTCAGCTATTTCGTCACCCGGGACATGATCCTGGCGACCTGGGTGCTGGTCGGCGCCTCGGCGCTGGCCCTAGTGGTCGGCTATGCGGTCGAGCGGCGCTTCGCCCCCCTGCCGCTGATCACCGGCCTGTTCGCCCTGGTGTTCGGCCTTCTGACCATCTTCACTCACGACGACCTGTTCGTGAAGCTGAAGCTGACGGTCCAGAACGGCCTGCTGGCCGTGGTGCTGCTGGGGTCGATCCCGCTGAAGAAATACCCGTTCAAGGCCCTGCTGGGCTCGGCGATCCGGGTCAACGACGCGGCCTGGCGCACCCTGACCCTGCGCTACGGCCTATATTTCCTGACCGTCGCCGTGCTGAACGAAGTGTTCCGCAGTCCCCAGGCCGTGACCGCGATCTGGCACGCCCTGGGGCGCGACACGCCCAATCCCAACGACGTCTGGACCGGGTTTCGGGGCGTTCTGTGGATCGCCGCCTCCGTCTTCGGCCTGTCGCAGGTGCCGCTGATCATGAGGAACATGATCAAGGACGAGCCGCCGGGCCCGATCTCCCCCGATCCCGGCCTGTAGATCGGCAAGCGGAACTGTCACGGAAACGACGCGCTTTTCCCGTCAAATCGTAAAGCTGGGCTGATACGTGTTCGGACGAAACTGAAGGGGAGCGGTTCGATGGTGAAGCCTGGCAAGTCGGCGCGCAAGGTGGGGCCGCTGGGCACGTCGCCCAGCCATCTGATGCACCGCGCCCTTCAGCTCGCGCTCGATATCTACGCCGAGGAGACCGGCGCCGACGGCCTGACCCAGCGTCAGTTCGCGGTCCTGGAAGCGGTGTCCCTGAAGGCCGGCCTGACCCAGACCGAACTGGTCCGCATGACCGGCATCGACCGCTCGACCCTGGCCGACCTGGTCGCCCGCATGACCGCCAAGGGGCTGTTGGAGCGCGAGCGTTCGACGGTGGACGCCCGCGCCAAGGCGGTTCGCCTGTCCCCGGAGGGCGCCGCCCGCCTGGAGGCCGCCCGCCCGCGGGTGGAGGCGGCCGACAAGCGGATCATGGGCCTGCTGCCCAAGGGCCAGCGCGACGCCTTCCTGTCTCAGCTGGCCGAACTGGCCGCCGCCGCCGACGCCGCCCCCGACGCCGCCAGGGCCGAGGCCAAGGCCGCTAAAAAAGCCCTGAAAGCCGCCGAGAAAGAGACCCGCAAGGCCGAAAAGGCCGCCCGAAAGGCCGAACGCCCGGCCAAGCCCGTCAAGATCAAGAAGCCCAAGCTGAAGGTGGTGGAGACGGTCTAGCTCGGACGATAGCGGGAACCCGCTAGGTCGTCTTGCGCAGCCTTCTGGCGTTGGCCGTGGCTGTTTGGTGGATCGGCGCCACCGTCTCGGCCTGGGCCGTCAGCAAGGCGTCGTTCAGCGTCAGGGCCTGGCGTGCGGCCCGGCTCCACCAGCCCATCGCATAGGTGAACTGGGCCTCCGCCGCCTGGGCCGGGGTGCGCGACTGGCCGATGGCGGCGGCGGCGTGCAGCGCATGGGCGCCCTCGTCCATCGCCGCCCGACCCAGCCGCCGGCCGATGGCCTCGGCGTTGGCGAGGGCCGCCCCGGCCGAGGCGGCCAGGGCCTCGGCCTTTTCCGAACCCATCAGCGACAGTTCCTTCAGGTCCGGTCCCCTGGCGCCGGCCAGGCTGTGCGCGATCCGGCCGGTGCGGACGGCGATCACCTCGGCGGAGGCCGCCAGCAGTTCGGCGCCGACCACGGCGGCGTCCGCGACCGTGGGGGGCCGCCGGCTCAGGACGCGATCTCCGATCGGGCTTCGCCGGCGAAGGCCGCGACGTCGCTCAGCAGGGCGGGGATCGCCGCATCGATGATTTGCTGACCCTTCTCGGGGCTGGCCTGGGCCGGGTCCGAGCCGATCCGGCCGTCGGGGAAGCGGGCGCGATAGTCCAGGGCGTCGCGGATCGGGCCGCTGGGCGCGATCCGGGGGCTGTAGTCGGCCGTCTTGATCCGCTCGGGATAGGCGGCCTGCGTCACCGCGATCTCGGAAGGGGTGGCGTGCATGCCGTGGCCGGTCGGAAACAGCCGGTTGCACAGGCCGTTGACGCCGGGCAGGTCCCACCAGTTCTTCAGCTTCAGGATGAAGGGCGGGCTGTCCTCGACGAAGCTCCACTCGGCGTAGATCTCCGAGATCGTCGCCTCGATGGTGGCGACGTTGCCGCCGTGGCCGTTCAGGAAATAGATCCGCTCGAACCCGTGTCGGCTCAAGGACGACACCCAGTCCGTGATCGCGGCCATGAAGGTCGAGGGACGCAGGGAGATGGTGCCGGGAAAGGCCAGGTGATGCTGGGCCATGCCGATGTTGAAGGTCGGCGCCACGATCAGGTTGGCGTCGGTCTTCTCGGCCGCATGGGCGATGATCTCCGGGCACAGCCAGTCGGTGCCCAGAAGGCCGGTCGGTCCATGCTGTTCGTTGGAGCCGATGGGCACGACCACGGTCCTGGACAACGGCCAGCCGTCGTTCAGGCGGGCGTCGATCTCGGGCCAGGAGGACAGGTGGATCAGCATGGAGACGCTCGCAATCTACAGGACGGCGGGAGGTCTAGCGCGCCCGGCTCAGGATGTCTCGCATGGCGGCGGGACGGGCGCATGGGCCGCGACGAAGATGCGGGCCGCCTCCCTGGCGCGCGCCGCGCGCTTGTCAGGCGCCAGTTGCGGCACGTCCAGCATGGCCCGCAGATGGGCGTGGCCCAGCACGAGGCCCGAGAACATCTCTGCCGCCTGTTCGGGGTCGGAGACCGCCAGCCGCCCCAGCCGCGTCTGTTCCGCCAGCCACAGGGCCATTTCGCGCAGGCTGCGGCGCGGCCCGGCTTCATAGATCGCGTGGGCGATCTCGGGCGCCTCGGTCGAGATCAGGGCCACCCCGCGCATGGAGCCGACCTTGTCGGCGCTGCACACCCGGTTCAGCAGGGTCAGGGCCAGAGCCTCCAGCGCCGTCTGCGGATCGCCCGCCGCGCGCAGGGGCGCGACGATGTCCTCCACCCTTTTGCTCGCCAGGGCCTGGGCGATGTCCAGCTTGGAGGCGAAGCGGTTGTAGACCGTCTGCTTGGACACCCCGGCCAGTTTGGCGATCTCGTCCATCTTGGCCTGCAGCCCCTTGTCGGCGAACAGGGCGGCGGCGGCGTCCAGGATCGCCTCGCTCTTTCGTTCATCCACCTGTCCGCGGCGGCGCGCCATCAGTGGGCGTCCGTGGGCGGGGCGCCGGCCTGGGCCCGGACCGGCTGGGCCATCAGGGTGACGAAGGCCGCCCCGGCGCACAGTACGCCCAGCAGGGCGAAGGCGTCGCCGAACGCCATCGTCGTCGCCTGTTTCTGCAACAGGCCATAGATGGCCTTCATCGCCGAGGCGGCCGGGTCGATGGTGCCGGCGAACCGCTGGGCCATGCCCGCCATCATCTGGCGCACCGCCTGGTCGCCTTGTCCTATGGCGCTGGTCAGTTCGCTCATGTGCAGGGCGGTGTTGGTGGTCAGGCTGGTGTTCAGGATCGCCAGGCCGAAGGCCCCGCCGACGTTGCGCGCCAGGTTCACCAGGCCCGAAGCGTTCTTGACCATGTGCGGCGGCAAGGTGGCCATCGTCACCTGCTGGGAGGCGATCATGGCCAGCATCACGCCCACGCCGCGGAAGGCCTGGACCGAGGCGAACTCCCAGAAGCCCCAGTTCTCCGTGACCAGGCGGGCCTCCCACATGCCCCAGGCGCACATCATGAAGCCGCCGAACATCAGAACCCGCGCGTCCAGCTTGCGCACCAGCCGCCCGGCGAAGGGGCCGGTGGCGAACATGGCCAGGCCCGAGACGACCATGGTGGTGCCCACCTCGGCCGACGAATAGCCCAGCACCCGCCCCAGGAAGAGCGGCAGCAGGAAGGTGCCGCCGAACAGGGCGAAACCGACGATGAAGGTCATGATGAAACCGACCAGGAAGTTGCGGTTTCCAAAGGCCCGAAGTTCCACGATCGGCTGGCGATAGGTCAGGGAACGCCAGACGAAGATCGGCCCGGCGACGGCGGCGACGACGGTCAGCAACAGGATGTGGGTGTCGTCGAACCAGTCGTTCTTGGCGCCTTCCTCCAGCACGAACTGCATCGACATCAGAAAGGCCGCCATCAGACCCAGCCCCCACCAGTCGAACCCCTTGGCCAGGGACGGATCGCCCTTGTCGAAGTTTCCGTAGCGACCGACCAGGAACAGCACGATCAGCCCCGGCCCGACGTTGATGAAGAACAGCCAGCGCCAGCTCAGCCATTCGGTCAGGTGCCCGCCCAGGGTCGGGCCGACGGTCGGCGCCAAGGTGACGATCAGCCCCATGACCACGCTGGCCGTGACCCGCTTGTCCGGCGGAAAGGCGGTGAAGGCGACGGCGAAGACGGTCGGGATCATGGCGCCGCCGACGAAGCCCTGGATGGCCCGGAACAGGATCATCATGTCGATCGACGACGACAGACCCGTGGCGATGCTCATCAGCACGAAACCGACGCACGAGGCCAGGAACAGCCGCTGGGTGCCCCACAGTCGCGACAGAAAGCCCGACAGGGGGATCATCACCACCTCGGGGATCAGATAGGCGGTCTGAATCCAGCTGATCTCGTCGGCCGAGGCGCCGACCCCGGCCTGGATCTGGGGCAGGGAGGCGGCGACGATCTGGATGTCCAGAATGGCCATGAACTGGCCCACCACCATGCCGGCGAAACCCAGCAGCAGCATGGTCCAGTTGATCTCGGGATGGCCGGCGACGGGCCCCCCGCCCGTAGCGGGAACCGCGGCGGGGTTGGCGGCGGTCACTGGCCTGCGGCTCCGTTCGCGCCGTTCGCGGCTCCGGTCGAGGCTTCGGCGAAGCTCTGACCGCCCTGGCTCTTCAGGTCGATCTTGACGTCGACCGACAGGCCCGGCCGCAGGGCAAGGTTGCGATCCGCCCCGCTGACCACGATCCGCACCGGCACGCGCTGGGTGATCTTGGTGAAGTTGCCGGTGGCATTCTCGACCGGGATCAGGGCGAACTCCGAGCCGGTGGCGGGGGCGAAGCTGTCGACGCGGCCTTTGATCTTGCGGCCAGGGAAGGCGTCGGCGGAAATCTCGACCGCCTGGCCCAGGCGCACCTTGTCCAGCTGCGTCTCCTTGAAGTTGGCGACAATATAGGTGTGGCTCAGGGGCACGATGGACAGCAGCTGCGTTCCGGCGTTGACGAATTGGCCGGGGCGAACGCTGCGGGCGCCGACCACGCCGGCCACGGGCGCCCGGATCACGGTGCGGTCCAGGGCGATGCGGGCCTGATCGACCACGGCGCGGGCCTGTTCAACGGCCGCGACGCTCTGCTGGCGGGTCGAGCCCAGCACGCCGGCGGTGCGCTGTTCGGCGACCAGGGCGGCCTGGGCCTGTTCGACGCTGGCGGCGGCGGTGGCCGCGCTGGCCCGCTCGGTCTGGATGCGTTGCTGGGAGACCCAGCCCTGTTCGGCCAGCTTGCCGTAGCGGTCGACCTCGGCGCGGGCCAGGCCGGCCTGGGCGTGGGCCTGGCTGACGGCGGCGGCGCGGGCGGCGATGGTGGCCTGTTCCTGTTCGGCCTGGGCGTCGACATGGCCGACGGCGGCGATGGCGGCCGCCAGATTGGCCTCGGCCTGGGCCAGCTGGGCCTTTTCGTCGGAATCGTCCAGCTTGACCAGGATCTGCCCGGCCTCGACCCGCTGGTTGTCACCGACCAGAACCTCGGTCACGCGGCCCGACAGTTGCGGGCTGACCAGGGTGGTGTCGGCCTGGACGAAGGCGTTGTCGGTGCTCTCCCAACGCTGGCCGTTCAGCCACCAGATCGCCCCGCCGACGATCAGCGCCAGGCCGACGATCCCCGCCGCGATCAGCGGCAGACGTTTCTTGAGTTCAGGCGACATGACGAAATCCGCAAAGGGTGCGACCAATTGAAGCGGCGCTAAAATGGACTGCGCCGTCCAGAAATCAATGGGCCGCCGCGCGAATGTTTTGCGGCTTGCCGGGGCGGGCGGGATTTCGTGTATCTTCGCCACTGCATGACCGACTTCTCCAAGGCCACCAATCCCCTGCCGTCCCAGGTCGACGTGGTCGTGGTCGGCGCCGGGGCGGCCGGCATCGCCGCCGCCCGCCGGATGATGCGGGCGAATCCGGCCTCTCGGGGCCTGTCGATGCTGGTGCTGGAGGCGCGGAATCGGATCGGCGGCCGGGCCTTTACTCAGCGGGCCGAGGGCGAAGGGCTGGATATGGGCTGCGGCTGGCTGCACTCGGCCGACGACAACGTTCTGGCCGCCCGCGTCGAGGCGGAGGGGCTGACGCTGGACCGGACCCCGCCGCCCTGGCGCACCCAGGCCTTCGACCATCAGATGACGCCGGCCGATCAGGCCGCCTTCGGCCAGGCGTTCGCCGCGTTCGACCGGCGGGTGTCGGAGGCGGCGGCGCGGGGCGAGGATCGTCCTGCCTCGGACTTCTTCGATCCCGACGGTCGCTGGAACGCCCATATGGACGCCATATCGGGCGCCCTGAACGGCGCCCGGTTCGCGGAGGTCTCCAGCCTGGACTACGACGCCTATGGCGATACGGGCGTGAACTGGCGAGTGCGCGAGGGGTATGGCCGGCTGATCGAACGGCTGGGCGAGGCGGTGTCGCCGGTCACGGCGACGGACTGCGCCGTGCGCCGCATCGACCGCTCCGGGCCCCTGTTGCGGCTGGAGACCAGCCGGGGCGCCCTGACCGCGCGGATCGTGATCCTGACGGTCCCCAACAGTCTGATCGCCGACGAGACCATTCGCATCGACCCGCCGGTTCCGGCCCTGCTGGAGGCGACGGCCGGCGTGCCGCTGGGCCTGGCGTCCAAGGTGCATATGACGGTGCGCGGCGCGGGAGACTTCCAGCCCGACACCCAGCTTTGGACCCGCACCGACACGGCTCAGACCGGCGGCTATCACCTGCGCCCCTTCGGCCGGCCGATGATCGAGGCCTATTTCGGCGCGGACCTGGCCTGGGGGCTGGAGGCCGACGGCCCGGCCGCCCTGTTCGACTTCGCCGCCTCCGAACTGGTTTCCGCCCTGGGGTCGGGGATGCGGCGGCGGCTGGAGGCGGTCGCCGTCAGCGGCTGGGGCGTCGATCCCTGGTCGCGGGGCGCCTATTCCCACGCCCTGCCGGGCCATGCGGCGGATCGCGCCCGGCTGCGCGTTCCGGTCGAAGATCGCATCTTCCTGGCCGGCGAGGCGACGGCGCCGGTCTATTACGGCACGGCCCACGGCGCCTGGATGGAGGGCCGACGCGCGGCCGACGCGGCCCTGGCCGCCCTGGGCCTTGCGCCGTGCGACCCGGGCGAGGTCCCGTCGTGAAATCGCCGAAGCCCGTAAGGCCCCTGCCGAAGCCGGCGCCGAAACGGCCGTCGGTGATGACCGGGGCGGCCATACCCATCCTGCGCTGGCCGCCCGACGAGGACCGGGTGGAGCGCATTTTCGAACGGCTGGCCGGCGTCATGCCGGACCCCAGGACCGAGCTGAACTTCTCCAATCCCTTCACCCTGGTCGTCGCCGTGGCCCTGTCGGCTCAGGCCACGGACGTCTCGGTCAACAAGGCGACCGAGCGGCTGTTCAAGGTCGCCGACACGCCCGAGAAGATGCTGGCTTTGGGGGAAGAAGGGCTGATCCCCTACATCGCCTCCATCGGCCTGTATCGCGGCAAGGCCCGGAACGTCATCGCCCTGAGCCGCATCCTGCTGGAGCAGCACGGCGGCCAGATCCCGCTGAACCGCGCCGACCTGCAGGCCCTGCCCGGCGTGGGACGAAAGACCGCCTCGGTGGTGCTGAACGAACTGGGGATCGAGGCCGCCATCGCGGTGGACACCCATGTCTTTCGCGTCTCGCACCGGCTGGGCCTCGCCAACGCCGCAACGCCGGACAAGGTCGAGGCGCAGCTGTTCAAGGTCGTGCCCGAGCCCTGGCTGCCCAAGGCGCATCACTGGCTGATTCTGCACGGCCGCTACACCTGCACGGCCCGAAGGCCGAATTGCCTGGCCTGCGTCATCGCCGACCTGTGTCCGTCTCGGGCTGGGCTGGCCGTCCTTGGTCAAACGGCGCCGGAACCTGGGCGCTGAGGGTCAGAACGACAGGAAAAGCGGCATGGTCGTGTCGCGCAACAGGGTGCGGGTGACGCCGCCGAAGATGGTCTCCAGGGTCCGCGAGCGGCTGTAGCAGCCGATGACGGCCATGTCCGCGCCCAGGCCGACGGCCTCGCGCGTGATCGTATCGGCGATGCCTGCCTCGCCCGAGGCGACCGAATGCAGGACCGGCTGAATGTCGAACCGGGCCAGATACTCGGCCAGATCCTGCCCCGGGACATGGCCCGCCTCCAGGGCGTATCGGTCGCCGTCGACCACCAGGATCGTGACCCGAGACGCCCGCGACAGCAGGGGCAGGGCCTCGGTAACGGCCCGCCGGGCCTGGCGGCTGCCGTTCCAGGCGATGACGACGTGACGGCCATGGTCATCGCCCGGCCAGACCGACGGAAGCAGCAGCATCGGCCCGCCGTTCAGGCTCAGCAGACGTTCGGCGGTCCAGCTGGGCGGCAGATGAGGCGGCGACGGATGGGCGGCGACCATCAGATCGCAGTCCAGAAAGCGCAGCGCCTCGTCCTCGCCGCCCGACCAGACCACCTGAAATTCGACGGGCTGGCCCAGCGCCTCGGCGGCCATGCGCAGGGGTTCCATTTCTTCGGCCGCGTGTGCGCGGTCGGCCGCATCGTGGCGTCGGACGACCTCCGTGATCGCCTTCATTCCCCGCGTGAAGGTCTCGTCCGGCGTCAGCGGGCTGCGTTCTCCGCCATAGACGGCGATAAGCTCCGCGCCGAGACGCCTGGCCAGCAGCGCCGCCCGGCCGAACAGCCGCAGGCCCTCGGGCGTCGCATCCGCAAAGACGGCGATCTTGCGATAGGAGGTGGTCATGGTCGTTCGCCCCTTGAATGCCGACTTCACTGCCACGCTTGAGGTGGGGCGGCCTTGCCCCAGATCAAGACGCCCGCGCGCCTCGGGCCCGCCCTTTCGCGGTCTGACGCTCTGCGACCGCCTGGGCCAGACCCGCGCCGTCCGATGGGTCGTGGTCCAGATAGAAGTCCGGCTCGATCAGTTCGGCCTCCATCAGCACCCAGCGCCCGGCGTCGTCGCGCGCCAGGTCGATGCGGGCGTAGAGCAGCGGCTCGGCGATGGCGGCCAGCACCCGTTCGGCCAGGACCATCGCCTCGGCGTCGGGGGTCACGGCCCGATAGAGGCCGCCGAACTGCATCTGGATGCGGAAGTCGCCGGGCACGGGCCGCTTGTTGACCGCATGGCTGAAACGTCCGCCGAAGAACAGCAGCGAGGTCTCGCCCTCAGTCTCGATGGATTTCAGATAGGGCTGGATCATCGCCGCGCCCTGGGGCGCCTCGGTCAGGGGCTCGCCCGGCGACAGGCGCAGGGTGCGGAACGCCCCGGCCGACACCGTCGGCTTGACGATCAGCATCGGCGCGCCCGTCTCGGCGAAGGCGGCGGCGACCTGGTCCGGGGTCACGCCGTCGGTCCAGCGGGTCGGCGGGATCGGCGCCCCCTTGTCGGCCAGCCGGGCCAGATAGGTCTTATCCGAGTTCCAGCGCAGCACCTCGGCCGGATTGGCGACCGGCAGGCCCGCCCGGCTCCAGGTCCCGCACGCCGTCAGCCAGCGTGGGTGATCGCGGTGATAACCCCAGGCGATGACCGGCAGGATCAGATCATAGGCCTCAAGGCCCGAGGCGTCCTGCACATGGTCGGTCCAAGGGGCGGCGGCCACGGTCGCGCCCGTGCGCTCCAGCACCGCCTTCAGCCGCGCCAGCACCTCGGGCCAGCGACCGATGTAGGAGCGGTCGGACGGATCGGGGATCAGGACGGCGATCTGGGTCATGGCGTCCTCATACCGGAGCGGGGTCGGCCATATAAGGGCTTCCTTATATGATTTCGGATGACGCCGGGCCCGCCGCGGGCTAAGGCGCGACCATGACCCAGAACACCGCCCGATACGACGTCTGCGCCGTCGGCAACGCCATCGTCGACGTCCTCAGCCCCTGCGACGCCGCCTTCCTGGCGGCGCAGGACCTGGCTCCCGACTCCATGCAGCTGGTCGACGCCGAACGCAGCGCCGCCCTGTATGACGCCATGGCGCCGGGGGTCGAGGCCTCGGGAGGGTCGGCCGGCAACACCGTGGCGGGCGTCGGCTCGTTCGGCGGCCGCGCGGCCTATATCGGCAAGGTCACCGACGATGTGCTGGGCCAGGTCTTCACCCACGACATCCGCGCGGCGGGCGTCCACTTCGACACGCCGGTCCTGACCGGCGGCGCCGACCAGGGCTTCGGCACCGGCCGCTGCCTGATCAACGTCCTGTCCGACGGGGCGCGCACCATGGCGACCTTCCTGGGCGCGGCGAACCAGCTTTACGCCGACGACATCGACGAGGCCCTGATCGGCGCCAGCGAGATCGTCTATCTGGAAGGCTATCTG
>NZ_QFNM01000073.1 GCF_003248455.1 Brevundimonas sp. | reverse complement strand
GGTGACGCCGAAGGGCGAAAGCCCGATGACCCCGGAAGAGAAGCTGCTGCGCGCCATCTTCGGCGAGAAGGCTTCGGACGTGCGCGACACCTCGCTGCGCCTGCCGCCCGGCGTCGCCGGCACCATCGTCGACGTTCGCGTCTTCAACCGTCACGGCGTCGACAAGGACGAACGCGCCCTGGCCATCGAACGCGCCGAGATCGAACGCCTGGGCAAGGACCGCGACGACGAGCTCAAGATCCTGGAGCGCAACGTCTATGGCCGCCTCAAGCCGCTGATCATCGGCAAGAACGCCGTGTCGGGCCCGAAGGGCATCGGCCGCGGCGAGCTGACCGAAGAGAAGCTGGCCGAGGTCAGCCGGGGTCTGTGGTGGCAGATCGCCCTGGACGACGAAAAGACGATGGGCGAGCTGGAGGCGATGAAGCGCCAGTTCGAGGACGCCCGCAAGCAACTGGACCGTCGTTTCGAAGACAAGGTCGAGAAGCTGCAGCGCGGCGACGAACTGCCCCCCGGCGTGATGAAGATGGTCAAGGTCTTCGTGGCCGTGAAGCGCAAGCTGCAGCCCGGCGACAAGATGGCCGGCCGTCACGGCAACAAGGGCGTCATCTCCAAGATCCTGCCGATCGAGGACATGCCGCACCTGGAGGACGGCACCCACGTCGATGTCGTTCTGAACCCGCTGGGCGTGCCGTCGCGCATGAACATCGGCCAGATCTTCGAGACCCACCTGGGGTGGGCCGCAGCGGGTCTGGGCAAGCAGATCTCCGGTCTGCTGGAAGCCTGGCAGCAGGGCGGTCAGAAGCAGGCCCTGATCGACCGGCTGACCGAAATCTACGGCGAGGACACCCCTCTGCCCCAGGACGAGGAAGAGCTGATCGAACTGGCGAAGAACCTGTCCAAGGGCGTGCCCTTCGCGACCCCGGTCTTCGACGGCGCGCACATCTCGGACATCGAGCGTCTGCTGGAAGAGGCGGGGCTGAACAAGTCGGCCCAGTCGATCCTGTACGACGGCCAGACCGGCGAACAGTTCAAGCGTCCGGTCACGGTGGGCTATATCTACATGCTGAAGCTGCACCACCTGGTCGACGACAAGATCCACGCCCGCTCCATCGGCCCGTACTCGCTGGTCACGCAGCAGCCGCTGGGCGGCAAGGCGCAGTTCGGCGGTCAGCGCTTCGGGGAAATGGAGGTCTGGGCGCTGGAAGCCTACGGCGCCGCCTACACCCTGCAGGAGATGCTGACGGTGAAGTCCGACGACGTGGCCGGCCGGACCAAGGTCTACGAGGCCATCGTCCGCGGCGACGACAGCTTCGAGGCCGGCATTCCCGAGAGCTTCAACGTGCTCATCAAGGAAATGCGTTCGCTGGGTCTGAACGTGGAGCTGGAGAACAGCTGAGGCGCGCAGCGCCTCAGGGTGGCGAGTAACGAGCGGCGAGTGGCGAGTGAAGAAATTCAGCGCCGTGATCGCCCTTCTTGCTCGCCACCAACCACTCGCCACTCGACACTATTTTCAAGCGGCCCTCGCGCCGCAGAAGGAAAACAAGATGAACCAGGAAGTCCTGAACATCTTCAAGGTCACGCCGACCTTCGACCAGATCAAGATCGCCCTGGCCTCGCCGGAGAAGATCCGGTCGTGGTCGTTCGGCGAGATCAAGAAGCCGGAAACCATCAATTACCGCACGTTCAAGCCCGAGCGTGACGGCCTGTTCTGCGCCCGTATCTTTGGCCCGACCAAGGACTACGAATGCCTGTGCGGCAAGTATAAGCGCATGAAGTACAAGGGCATCATCTGCGAGAAGTGCGGCGTCGAAGTCACCCTGGCCCGCGTTCGCCGCGAGCGGATGGGTCACATCGACCTGGCCGCCCCGGTCGCCCACATCTGGTTCCTGAAGTCGCTGCCCAGCCGCATCTCCCTGATGCTGGACATGGCGCTGAAGGACGTCGAGCGCGTCCTGTATTTCGAGAACTACATCGTCACCGAGCCGGGCCTGACCCCGCTGAAGCAGAACCAACTGCTGACGGAAGACGAATTCTATCGCTATCAGGAAGAATACGGCGACGACGGCTTCACCGCCGAGATCGGCGCCGAGGCCGTCCGCAACCTGCTGATGGGCATCGACCTGCACGCCGAGGCCGAGAAGCACCGCGGCGAACTGGCCGACAACCCGTCGGAAATGAAGGCCAAGAAGGCGTCCAAGCGCCTGAAGCTGATCGAGGCCTTCCTGGAATCGGGCAACAAGCCCGAGTGGATGATCCTCACCATCGTGCCGGTCATCCCGCCGGAACTGCGTCCGCTGGTGCCGCTGGACGGCGGTCGTTTCGCCACGTCGGACCTGAACGACCTGTATCGCCGCGTGATCAACCGCAACAACCGCCTGAAGCGCCTGATGGAGCTGCGGGCGCCGGACATCATCATCCGCAACGAAAAGCGGATGCTGCAAGAGTCCGTCGATGCGCTGTTCGACAACGGCCGTCGCGGTCGCGTCATCACCGGCGCGAACAAGCGGCCGCTGAAGTCGCTGGCCGACATGCTGAAGGGCAAGCAGGGCCGCTTCCGTCAGAACCTGCTGGGCAAGCGCGTCGACTATTCGGGCCGTTCGGTCATCACCGTGGGACCGGAACTGAAGCTGCACGAGTGCGGCCTGCCCAAGAAGATGGCGCTGGAGCTGTTCAAGCCCTTCATCTACGCGCGTCTGGACGCCAAGGGCCTGTCGGGCACCGTCAAGCAATCCAAGCGGATGGTCGAGCGCGAGCAGCCCGCCGTCTGGGACATCCTGGACGAGGTCATCCGCGAGCACCCGGTCCTGCTGAACCGCGCGCCGACGCTGCACCGTCTGGGCATCCAGGCGTTCGAGCCCAAGCTGATCGAGGGCAAGGCCATCCGCCTGCACCCGCTGGTCTGCACCGCCTTCAACGCCGACTTCGACGGCGACCAGATGGCCGTTCACGTCCCGCTGAGCCTCGAGGCCCAGCTGGAAGCGCGCGTGCTGATGATGTCGACGAACAACATCCTGTCGCCCGCCAACGGCAAGCCGATCATCGTG
>NZ_QFNM01000072.1 GCF_003248455.1 Brevundimonas sp. | reverse complement strand
CGGCGCGTCCGACTGCACCAGCGGCACGGCCTGACGTTGCATGTTGGCGCCCATCAGCGCGCGGTTGGCGTCGTCGTTTTCCAGGAAGGGGATCAGGGCCGCGGCGACCGAAACGACCTGTTTCGGCGACACGTCCATCATGTCCACGGCGTCCTTGTTCAGGAGCTGGGATTCGCCGTTGATCCGACCGGGGACCAGATCCTCGACGATCTGGCCGTCCTTCAGTTCGATGTTGGCCTGGGCGATCGTGTACTTCGACTCTTCCATGGCCGAGATGTAGACCACCTCGCCCTGGGCCTGGCCGTCCTTGACGCGACGGTAGGGGCTTTCGATGAAGCCGTACTTGTTCACCCGCGCGTGGGTGGCCAGCGAGTTGATCAGGCCGATGTTCGGGCCTTCCGGCGTCTCGATCGGGCAGATGCGGCCATAGTGGGTCGGGTGGACGTCGCGGACTTCGAAGCCCGCGCGCTCGCGCGTCAAACCGCCCGGCCCAAGCGCCGACAGGCGACGCTTGTGGGTGATTTCCGACAGCGGGTTCGTCTGGTCCATGAACTGCGACAGCTGCGACGAACCGAAGAACTCGCGAACCGCGGCGGCGGCCGGCTTGGCGTTGATCAGGTCGTGCGGCATGACCGTGTCGATATCGACCGACGACATGCGCTCCTTGATGGCGCGCTCCATCCGCAGCAGGCCGACGCGGTACTGGTTCTCCAGCAGTTCGCCGACCGAGCGGACCCGGCGGTTGCCCAGGTTGTCGATGTCGTCGATCTCGCCCCGGCCGTCCTTCAGGCCGACCAGGATCTGCAGCACCTTCAGCACGTCCTCCTTGCGCAGGACGCGGATCTCGTCGGAGACCTCGGGGGTTTCCAGGCGCATGTTCATCTTGACCCGGCCGACGGCCGACAGGTCGTAGCGTTCGCTGTCGAAGAACAGCGAGTTGAACATGGCCTCGGCGGCTTCGGGGGTGGGCGGCTCGCCCGGACGCATCACGCGATAGACGTCGAACAGGGCGTCCTCGCGGTTGTCGTTCTTGTCGATGCGCAGGGTGTTGCGCATATAGGCGCCGACCGTGACGTGGTCGATGTCCAGCACCTCGATGGTGGTGAAGCCGTTCTGCTCCAGCACTTCGATGGTCGGGGCGTCCAGTTCGTCGCCGGCCTCGGCGAAGATTTCGCCGGTCTCGAAGTTCACCGCGTCATTGGCCAGATACTTCGTCAGCAGGGCGTCGGCGGCCAGCGACAGCGAGGTCGTGGTGTCGCCCAGCTTCTTGGCGGCGCGCGCGCTGATCTTCTGGCCGGCCTGGGCGATCACTTCGCCGGTGTCGGCGTCGACCAGGTCGAACTCGGGCTTCACCCCGCGCCAGCGCTCGGCCTTGTAAGGCGTGACCCAGCCCTCGCCGCGCTTTTCATACGGCACGGTCTCGTAGAAGGTCTTCAGGATTTCCTCGCCGTCCATGCCCAGACCCATCAGGAAGGTCGTGGCCGGCAGCTTGCGGCGGCGGTCGATGCGGACATAGACCACGTCCTTGGCGTCGAACTCGAAGTCCAGCCAGGACCCGCGATAGGGGATCACGCGGGCGGCGAACAGCAGCTTGCCCGAAGAGTGCGTCTTGCCCTTGTCGTGGTCGAAGAAGACGCCCGGCGAACGGTGCATCTGCGACACGATCACGCGCTCGGTGCCGTTGACGATGAAGGTGCCCTTGTCCGTCATGAGCGGGATGTCGCCCATGTAGACGTCCTGCTCCTTGATGTCCTTGACCGAACGGGC
>NZ_QFNM01000001.1 GCF_003248455.1 Brevundimonas sp. | reverse complement strand
AACCTCTCATCCTGCTCATCTCCGCGCCTGCGGCGCGGAAGGGTTTTGCACGTCCAGACACTTGAAAAAGGACATGGAAGGGCTCCGCCCTCGCGCGGGTCAGGGTACGCGGCTTCGCCGCCGGACCGACCGGTCTCCCCAACCTTCCGCGCCAACAGGGTCTCCACGACAGCAACGGCCGCCAGGCTTGTGCAGGTCGGGCGATCCCCCTCCGGTCGGTCCGCCCTGGCCCTTGCTACCCCGGTCTCGCCGACGGGCAGGGTTTCAGGCGCGCAGTTCGCGTGCCTGCAACCCTTGCCCAAAGGAGGCAGACATGACCGCCCAACCTATCGAAACCACCGCCATCGAAGCGAGCGCGCCGCAGCATGGCGCGGAGGTTTTCGTGCCCCTCAATCAACTCAAGGCCTCGCCGAGAAACGCGAGGAAGACCCCGCATTCGGCGGCGGCCATCGAGGCGCTGGCCGCCTCGATCAAGGCCAAGGGGGTGTTGCAGCCGCCGGTGGTGGAGGTCGAGACGAACGAAGAAGGCGCGCCGACCGGAAACTATCTTGTGACCATCGGGGAGGGGCGGCGGCTGGCGTTGCGGCTTCTGTCCAAGCGCAAGGCGATCAAGCGGACCCATCCGGTCAAGGTGATCGTGGACGCCGACAACGACGCCCACGAAATCAGCCTCGACGAGAACATCACCCGCGAGGCCATGCACCCCGCCGACCAGTTCGAGGCCTTCCGGCGGCTGTCCGAAGAGAAGGGCTACGGCGCCGAGGAAATCGGCGCCCGGTTCGGGGTGTCGGCCCATGTGGTGCGCCAACGCCTTCGGCTCGCGGCGGCGGCGCCGGAGCTGATGACGGCCTATCGGGAGGAACGTCTGGCTCTGGACCAACTGACCGCCTTCTGTATCAGCGAGGATCAGGAGCGGCAGCGTCAGGTGCTGGACCAGATCGGTCCCCACACTCCGGCCTACGCCATCCGGCGCGCCATGACCGAGTCCAAGGTCCGCGCAGATGACCGGCGCGCGGCCTTCGTCGGCAACGAGGCCTATCAGGCGGCGGGCGGCGCCATCCTGCGCGACCTCTTCACCGAGGATGACGGAGGATGGTTCGAGGACGTGGGACTTCTGGACCGGCTGGTGTCCGAAAAGCTGGCCGGTTTGGCGCTCGAGGCGCGCGAACGGGAGGGCTGGAAATGGGCCGAGGCCGCTGGGGAGTATGCCGAGGTCTCCGCGCTCGGGCGGGTCTATCCCGTCGCGGTCGAACGTTCGGAAGTGGACGCCGCCGCCATCACAGCCCTGTCGGAAGAGTATGACCGGCTGGTTTCGGAGACGGACAGCGCCGAGACCCTGCCGCCCGAGGTGGACGCGCGGCTGGAGGAGATCGACAAGGCGTTGCAGGCCTTTGGTCCGGACTATGACTATCCGGTCGAGGTCAAGGCGCGGGCCGGGGTCATGGTCCTTCTGGGCCACGACGGTCTCGCTCGGTTCGAGCGCGGTTTGGTCCGGCGCGAGGATGTCGTCTCGGATCGGGCGCCCGATCCGGACGCGCCTGAGGTCGAGAGCGAGGAGGAGGGGGCTGGGGTCCGGCCCGGCGACGAAGACGACCGGCGTCGTGACGGCGAGCCCGACGAAGGGCCGGGCCTTTCGGATCGTCTTCTGATCGACCTGACCGCTCACAAAACCATGGGCCTCCGCGATGCAGTCCAGGCCGACCCCGCCGCCGCTCTCGCCACGGTGGTTCACGCCCTGGCATTGCAGGTCTTCTATCCCGGCTACGGCGTGTGGACGCCCCTGCAGCTTCGGCTGACCGTCAACGGTCTGGATAGGCTGGCGCCGGGGGTGGAGGACGGCCCGGCAGGGCGCCGGGTCCGCGACCGGTGTGAAGCGTGGGGCGCGCGTCTCCCCGAGCGGGTGGATGCCCTTTGGGAGGTTCTGGCGCCGATGCGCCGGGCCGACCTTCTGGACCTGATGGCCTGCTGCGTTGGGGTCGGCCTCTACGCCGTGCGCGATCCGCATGACCGCAGGCCGGGCGCCTTGGCGCAGGCCGAGCGGCTGGCGACCGAGGTCGGTCTCGACATGGCCGGGACGTGGAGCGCCACCGCGTCCAGCTATTTTTGCCGGGTCGCCAAGGCGCGGGTGCTGGAGGACGTGATCGAAGCGACCAGCGCCGAGGAGGCCGGTCGGATCGCCGGGTTCAAGAAGGGCGATATGGCCGAGGCCGCCGAGCGTCTGGTCGAGGGCAAGGGCTGGTTGCCCGCTGTCCTGCGAACCGAACCGGCGGCGCAGGAAGTGGAAGGAGAGGCTGCGCCCGCCACAAGCGAGGGGGAGGGGACGGACCCCGACGCCTATCCGTTCGCCGCTGAATAGGGTTCGGCTCTAAACCTGAAAACTTGCCGCGCGCCCTTTGGGGGCGCGCGGCATTTTTTTTGCGTTGCACCGTAACAACACGGGGGCGATCAGGTTGTGCGAACCCATAGCGGGATGGCAAAGGGCGTCCTCGCTGACGGCGCTTCGTGCCTGAAAAATCGGCTCAGCCTCCAGCGGGAGGCGCGCGGTCAGACCGCAGGAGGCTCATCGTGGGTCTGATACAAACGTCTTGACGGGCACGATGGGCATGTTCGAAGCGATCAGTGAAAAGTCCGGGCCGCTGCGAGTCGTCATCGACACCAATGCCTTGGCCAGTGATGAGCTGCGCGCATTCCTCTCCGCGTCGAGCGAGAACCGCGCCATCCTTCCCGACTATGTTGCCATGGAGCGGTTCAAGCCGGACAACCTTCGGGCCCTCCGCGACGGCTTCTCTGTGATCAGGCCGTTTGCCGATCAGGTCGTGATCCTGAAAGGCACCGGAGAAATCTCACGCCTGAATCCCGACGCTGAACCTCTTCCTCAGGCCATGGTCGATGCCGATCAGACCGAGGCTTTCGGCGAATTCTGCGAGCTTCTTGATCGCGCCCTCGAAGGTGAGGCGAGTCTCCTGCGCCAGCTTCGGGAACGCGCCGAATGGGCGCAAACGCAGATGTCGGTCGTGCTCAAGGGCGCTTCCGACTTTCCCGCTGACCTGGCCGAGTTCGAGGCCTTCTTCACGGCGTCGGACGTCGCCCATATGCGTCGTGGTGGTACGCTGACCCCCGAAATGCACGACAAGTTCGACACCGCCGTCGGCGCAGTCGCTCATTCAATATTCCGGAGTGCGCCGAGCCCGCTGACCTACCCCAGCCCCAAAAATTGGCCCAACCACTTCATCCTGCGAAACGCCTTCTGCAACGGCGTCTATATGCTGTCCTTTATCCAACGCGGGATCGGCGCTCGAAAACCCGAGAAGGCTCGCAACGACGTCGTGGACGTCCTGCTCGCAACCTACGGCACGTATTTCAACGGCGTGATGTCCAACGACGATCTCACGAATCACGTCCATCACATCAGTCGCTTCCTGCTCGAAGCCGACGGTGTCCGACTGGCGCCGGACTATCTCCAGCTTCTGGCTGAGGCGGCCGGGCACGAGCCCCCGACGCCAGACGAGGCCACTAGGTCTATCGAAGGCGCTTGAACGCCCAGAGGTGGCCGTAGAGCTCGGCCAGTTCGACGGACCGGGCCGTGGAGAAACCCCGCGCGCCCAGCAGGGCCCGAAGCTCGGCTTCGGGAATCTCCTGGCGGCTTTCACGGACCAGTTCGTAGAACCGTTTCCAATCGAGCGGGTGCAGCGAGGACGTGTTGGCGAGCAGGGCGAACCGGTCCACTAGGACCTTGTTGCGCGGGGAGAGTTTGAACCGGTCCGAAGCAGATCGCTCGATCCGAAGTCGATATCGCGTGGAGTGACTTCGGTTCAACATCGTCAGCAATGGCGACACCAGATGGCGGGCCGCGTCGCAGTAGACCGCGTTTGTCGGAGGATCCGGCGTCCACCGCTGCGCGCGCACCTCGACGGCGACCCGGTCTGGAGTGTCCGGTCGTGTCAGCAGTTGAAAGCCCAACTCCCGATGCGGACTGGCCTCCAGATCCCTGAAGTTCACGACGTCGAAGCCGGCCGTACCGGCGGCGTCGCGATGATGTTCGATATCGAAGCGGCCGGACGCCCGGCCGAGATCAGCCATCCGGCTCAGAAAGGCGCCTCGATCATCGCCGACGGCGATGTCGATGTCGGGAAGCCAGTGCGACAGTTCAGCACCCATCCTCAAGCCTCGGGAACTCAGCGACCCAGACCGGTTTCAAGGCCGCCCCCAACTCCGCCCGCCGTGTCAGGAGAGGCGGGTGATATTGGCGACATAGCCGCGCAAGAACGTGGGCATCGTCACCTTCCCCCAGAAGCGGCCGGTGGCGGTGGACATCTTGCGGATGACCACGGTGTCGAGATCGGCATCAAGGCCGGCCACGACGGCTCTGCCGACCGCATCGATATCGTCCTCGGCGTCGAAGAGGATGAACGAGGTCGTTTCCTCCCAATAGCCAGGATCAAAGGTGGTGACGGCGTCGTAGATGGATTGGCGACGGACCCCATCGACGCCTTTCGAGGGAGACCGATCCGTCGAGACCTTGAAGCTCAGCCAGTAAATCACGGTCGCCATTTTCCGTTTCCCCAACGAACGCCGAGACAGGGCCGACGCACCACCTGTATGGATATGGCGAAGCTCCCTCGCAACCATAAGTCATTCTAATCAGGTCCTGATATTCATGCGTGAAGTCATCTACGAGAACCGCGACGCGACGGTCTGGCGCGTGACCGGCGAGGACGGCGCCCAGCACTGGGAGACCAAGGTCGGCATTCAGCGCGTGCTCCCGTTCGAGACGGAAGAGAAGGCAATGGCGCACGTGAGTCTGTGGGAGGGCGAAGCACGTCATGATCGGCTGCACCGGCCATGACCAAGGCTCCGGGTAAGGCGCGGAAGTCTGAGGCGAGCGCGTCCCAGAATGTGGCCTACGAAGACTGCATCGTCAGCTTCACCGATGTCCTCGGATTTCGCCACCTCCTCAAAAATCGCGAGGCGGCTGACGTCATGGACGTGCTGAACCAGATGCAGCTGTTCAGGCAGTCGGTGGACGATGGCAAGCCTGTGAAGGTCAAGGAGGCGCGCCTCACGAGCCGACCATTCGCGTTCGCAATGTCCGACGCCATCGTACGGGTTCGCCCCTATGATACCCAGCATCGCGATGGGGCCTTGGTCTGGGAGCTTATCGATCTTGTGCACGCCCAGATCGAACTGGTGAACCGGGGTGTGCTCGTGAGAGGGGGCATGACCGTCGGCAAGGCCTATATCGGCCTGAAGGGGCAGGGGCCGGTCTTCGGTCCAGCGTTGGCCCGAGCCTATGAGATTGAAACCGACGAGGCCGTCTATCCGCGCATCGTCGTCGATGACGCCTTGCTCGAGGCGCATCGCACCGACAAACGGCTCTGGATGTCGGGTAACAGCTACGCTGACGAAGAGCGCGCGATTGATGGCCTGTTGGCGACCGGCGACGACGGTATCCGCTACATCGACTATCTGGCGCAGTTGGGCGAGTTCGACAGCCCGGCGCACTACTTGTTGTTTCTGGAACGCCACGCGGCGCTGATCCGCAGGGGTCGTGAAGAGACGAAAGCGGACCGGCGGACGGCGCGGAAGTTCGAATGGTTGGCGCGCTATCACAACGCCCAGGTCTTTCTTCAGAAAGAGACGGTCCTGGGCTCTACGGATCGCCGCCAGTCCTTTCTCGAGGAGTTCGACGTCGATGCGGAGGATTTCTACGGCGCGGTGGAGGTCTGATTTGGGCGTGTCTGATCGCTGGCCAGCTAAGGGTTTCAGGCTTTGGACCAAGGGTGCGATCGTCGCGGCGCTGTGTCTTGCGGGCTGCGGCGCCGCCTTACCTCCGACGATAGAGGGCCGGGCCTCGGTGATCGATGGGGACACGCTGGAGGTTCACGGTCAGCGCGTCCGGCTCTGGGGCGTTGACGCCCCCGAGAGTCGTCAGTCGTGTCGGCTCGGGGGTCGCGACGTCGCCTGCGGACGCATTGCCGCAAACCGGCTCGATCAGTTTCTGGACGGGCGGCCCGTAGCCTGTTTCGAGCAGGATACAGACCGATACGGCCGCATGGTCGCGCGTTGCGAGGTCGCAGGCGATGACCTCGGCGCCTGGCTAGTCGGTCAAGGTCTGGCGGTTCGTTATGCGCGATACGCCGGTCTGGCGTATCGGACTGAAGAGGCGAAGGCCCGCCGGGCAGCCAGAGGCGTATGGGCCGGCGAGTTTCAACTCCCCGAAGACTGGCGAAAGGAGCAACGCCGTGGCCGCGCGAGCGCTGAGTGAAATCCGGTTCAACGCCCTGGCGGGCTATACCCGTGATCCCCGTCTGGTCAGAGTGGCGCAGGAGTTCGAGTGGCTGGCGACCGACGATGAACGCGTCATTGGCGTTTTGGTCTGGGACCGCCACGATCACGACTTCGGCTGGATCGCGCTGGGCCGGGACGAACGGGAGCAGTTCCGCGCGGTGGAGGTCAACAGCACCCTCGCCACCGCCGATGAGGCGCGCGCGCAACTCGTCGCGGCGATGGATCGGCTGCAGGCGGGCCCCCCGGAAGACCTTCTTCAGGGTGAAGATGGCCCCCCTCCGATGGACTTCTTCGAGCCGATCACTCCAGAGGCGGATCAGCACCCTGCGTTTCGCAAATTGATCTCCGACCCGCGATACTCACCTGCGCGCGAGCTTATCGCCGCGATGATGCGCTATCATCAGGACGTCGACGGCAATTTTGTCCAGCAGTTCCAGACCGTCGGGTTCGATGCGCGCCTATGGGAGCTTTACCTCTTCGCGGCTTTTACCGAGCGCGGCTTCGCCCGTCAGGGCGACGCGGTCGCACCGGATTTTCAGTTCTCGGGCCTGAACGGCAGCCTCGGTGTGGAGGCGACCACCGCCAACGCGCCGCAGGGTGAAGCTGAGGCGCCGCCGCTCACTCGGGAGACATTCGACGACTATCTGACCAACTTCATCCCTATCAAGCTGGTGCGGCCCCTTCGTCGCAAGCTTCGCAAACAGCCGCCCTACTGGGCGGCTGAAGGCATGGCTGACCGGCCGTTCGTTCTGGCGCTCCAGGATTTCCACGCGCAGGGCTCCATGCGGTTCATCGCGCCGGCTGCGAACGAGCTGCTGTTCGGTGTTCGTCACTCGATGCGGGAGGGGAAGATTCACGTCGAGCGCATCGAGCGCCACATCTACGGCGCCGCTAACGAGCCGAGCGGCTTCTTCGCCTATGAGCGGGCTGAAAACGTCAGCGCCGTTCTAATCAATCCGCAAGGAACGCTGCTGAAGTTCAATCGCATGGGCTTCCTCGCCGGCTTCGGTGACCCTCGCGTTCGGATGCTGCGTGAGGGTTACAGGCGCCACGAAGGCGATCCGGACGATCCAGCGCCGCGTCCCTTCCGGGATCTGGTGCACGCGCCCGGCTATGCCGAGACATGGGTCGAGGGGATGGTCGTCATTCACAATCCGAACGCCCTCATCCCGCTCGACCCGGCGCTCATTCGCGGCGCCACGCATGAGTTCGTTCGGCCCGACGGGCGGATCATGTCCTTGATGCCGGATACGCCCCCGCCTTACTTCTCTTCGACTGCCGTCGTCATCGAAGGCGAGGAGCCGCAGCCCGCTTCGACCGGCGAATGATAAGGGGTGCGCTCAACTTTGCCTTGCGGCGCGCGAGCCGTTCGGGGAGAATCTGCCCGTGAAAAAGTCTCTTGATCATCTGCCGCTGCCCAAGCAGTCCGAGCTCCGCTACGTCGTCGATGTGATCCGTACTTCGTTCGACGAAGCGATCTCGACGCGTCGCGCCGAGCGGCTGAAGAACGGCAAGATCCTCAAGATCGTCCTTTACGGATCATACGCGCGAGGGGACTGGGTCCACGATCCGGTCGGACGCTACTTTTCGGACTTCGATCTCCTGGTCATCGTCGATCATGAGGATCTGACGGACGGCGAGTTCTGGTTCGACGCCAATAACCGGACCATGCCCGGCGAAGGCGAAATCCGCACGCCCGTCAGCATCATTGTTCACACGCTCGATGACGTGAACGAACAGCTGGATAGAGGCCGCTACTTCTTTGCCGACATCCTGCGCGATGGTGTCGTCCTGTACGACACACCTGGAGCCAAACTGCACAAGCCGGCGACGATCAAAGCCAAGGCTGCGCTGGCCGAAGCTGAGGGCTTCTTCTCGAAGTGGATGCACAGCTCAAAGGAGTTCCAAGCGGGAGCTGTCTTCTACGCGCAGCGCGATAACAACAGCCTAGCGGCATTCAGTCTCCACCAGGCGTCAGAGCATCTCTACCACTGCATCCTGCTCGTGGTGACGCTCTACAGCGGCAAGGCCCACAATCTGGCTTTTCTCCGCAAGAAGGCCGAGGCGATCAACGCCCGGCTCGCGGAGGCTTGGCCGCGCGAGACCAAGTTCGAGCGCCGGTGCTTCGAGCTGTTGCGCGAGGCCTACGTGAAGGCGCGCTACTCCGAGCACTATCGGATCACCGACGAGGAGCTCGTGTGGCTGACAGAACGGGTCGAAGTGCTGCGCAGCCTCGCGATCACGGTGTGCGAAGAGCGGCTCCGCGAACTTCGCGAAGAGGCGGGACGTGACTCCGACTGACACCCTCGGACCTGATGCGCTTCGGCTTCTCGTCGACGATCCGAACGAGACGCTCAGTGCCGAGTACAAGGCACAGGTCGATCTCGAGACGCCCTTGGGCCGCGCGAAACTCGCCAGGCATATCGCCGCTCTCGCTAACCACGGCGGCGGGCACATCGTCATCGGCTTTGACGACAATCTGGAGCCTGCATCTCCACGGCCACAACTGCCGAGCCGAGACACGATCGCACGCGTCGTCAAAGACTATCTCATCCCGGTCTTCCAGTGCGACGTGCGGCTGCTGGATGACCCGCAAGGCCGAACCTACGCCGTAGTCATTGTGCCAACCCACGGGCCGACCCCGGTCTGCTGTCGCGCGGATGGCCCTCAGAATCCAAGCGGCAAGGTCCAAGGCATCAACCGCGGCGCCTACTACATTCGAAAGGTCGGGCCCGAGAGCGCTCCGATCCTGACCCCGGAAGAATGGACACCGCTCATCCGAAGGTGCGCCATGGCGGAGCGGTCGAGCATCCTCGGCGCCATCGAGCTTGCCCTACGCGGCGGCGCCACAGGGCCTGATGCCGTATCGGCGATGGAGCGCCTGGAAAACTGGGATGCTGCGATGGCCGCCGCCTTTCTCAAGGGCGTCGCCGAGAACGGCCGGCCTGAGATCATCGCGAAGTCAAACTACCGGTTCTCCTATCTGATCGAGACCTCCGGCGAACTTCCGAGCCCGAACGAGCTGTCGGACATGCTTCGCCGTGTCGCCAATGAGCTCGATCCTGAGATCCACACGGGCTGGGGCGCCTTCCATGTCTTTGATGGGCCATTGACCCCTCGCTCGAAAACAGATCAGCAGCTTGATGGCGGGGAGCTGGAGTTCCTCGAGATGAACCTGCTCGAGGCCGATAGCGGCGTCGGTTTAATGGATGTGTGGCGTGTGTCAGCGACCGGCCTCGCCAGCATCGAGCGCGGCTATATCGAAGATACCAGCTGGTGGAAGGGCACCTCGCCGGGCGCTGCCTTTAGTCCCAACCAGATGGCGATGGGGATCGCCGAGGTCGTTCGCCACGCGACGCTGATGGCGCGTGAGTTTGGTTTCGCCACCCAAGTCCACTTCCGTTGCGAGTGGCGCGGGCTGAAGGGCCGTACCCTTCATGACTTTCACCACCGATGGATGTTCCAAGGGCATGAGGCGACGGACGATGTCCGAAAGTCCCGGGCGACCGCGACCATCGGAGCCTTGGAGGCGAACTGGACAGAGGTAGCGGCTCTGCTGGCGGGGCCAGTCATGCGGGCATTCGGAGTCGGCCATGTCGTCACGCCAGCTTGGTTTTCCACCCAGAGCACGGAATGGAGACGTAACCGCTAGCCCGAGATGACTAGGAAGCCCCTGTTCTGGTCGCTTTGCTGGAAGGTGAGTACTTACACCCGCAGTATCGCGGCTATGAGAGTGACCACTGCTGCGGTCAGGCGGATCAGGTCGGCGATGAAAGCCAGTGACGGCATGGGGCGAGGTTTCATGGGATGAGCTCCAGTTTCGAGCATCATCCGAGGCGGCCAAGGTCGTGGGAGAGGGGAGTAGCATCGCTAACCCCCTCAAGTTTTCCGGACCTAACGTCGCTAACCCCCCCTTTTCGCAGCCCGAGCTTTGGCGACAGCCGTTGCTGTCGGTCTAAATCGGCCGTTCGGTAGCTTCTCGAAATATTCCGAGATCCGCTGCTCGATCGAGCGAATGTCCGTCAACTCTCGGATTTCCGCCACCCGCTCGGCGCACCGGCGCTTTGAAATGGTTTCGTTCTGGGCAATCACGCTCATCGCGGCCTCTCGTGTTTCTTCTCCACGCCGTCGCGGCTTCCGAGCGTTTCTCCGATTGTTGGCTGTTTGGTCCGCATGGCGAGCCGCAAGCGGTAGAAGCCGTTCGTTCGCTTCGGCGCGTCCCATCAGGTAGACCAGCACCTCCGAGCCGTCCGTCAGGACCAGTCGACAACCCACGATCAGGCGAACCCCCGTGACCTTGGCGGCGACGTGGGCGCGGACGATGCCGGCCAGGCTGTTTCGGTCCGTGATCGCCAGAGCGTCCAGACCGCAGACGGCTGCTTGGCTGAAAAGCTCCTCGCAGGAGCTCGCTCCGCGAAGGAATGAGAAATGGGAGGCGCACTGAAGTTCGGCGTAGTTCATCCGAACTTCCCGTGAATGAACCAGGCCTGTGAGCCTGTCCGCGCGTCCTCCCCGTCACCGGCGCGAAACAGCCAGAACCTCTCGCCCGCGTCGTCCTCGACCTGGAAATAATCACGAACGGCCCAAAGCTCAGCATCTCGACGCGCCCATTCGCCGTAGATCCGTTCAGGGCCGTCGGCCCTTCGGATGCGTCGGCGGACCCCGCGCCAGGTGAAGTGCGTCGGCGGGTTGTCGGGGAGAAGCGCCATGGTCTCGACAGGTTCGGGGGGCTGGAAAAGCCGGACGGGCCGGGGCCAGTCCTGCGTCCAGCCTGTCGCGGCGACTGTCTCGAGCGGAGCCGCCCTGCGGACGGCACGCTCGGGGACATCGCTCTCCACCGCCGTCAAACGGTAGAGGCGTCCTGGGCCGATGCGGTTCGACAGCACATCGACGAGGTTGGAGATATCGGGGACATCCGCTTCTCCAAACCGCGTGTCGGCTGGCCGCCAATCCAGGGGCTGAACGATCGATGCGACCAGCGTCATGCGCTCGATGCCGAAACCGGGGGCGATGGCTTCGATCCGATCGTGAAGCAGTCGCGTTATCCGTTTGCGATCCCGGATCGCCCGCGCCGTGGCCACCCGGACGGCCTCGATACGGTTGTCGACCCGGTGACAGAGGAGATCGAGGCCGCGAGCGCCGAGGCCGTCGCGCTCGAGTGTCGCCGTGAGCACCTCGACCAACTGGTCGATGTAGCGCGCGATGGTCTCGGGCGCCCCGATCGGTTCGGCGAAGACCCGCTCCGCTCGGGGTTGAGTCTCGTCCACAACGGGAACGATCGGTTCTGATGTTCGGCCGAAGGTTTGATCAAGGCGTCTCCCGAGCTCCGGGCCGAAACGCAGCGTCAGCGGAGCCCGGGGTTGGCGCTCCACATCCAGAATGGTCTCGAACCCCAAGCGGCCGAGGCTGTCTCGCAGGTCTTCGGAAAGCCGGAGCGCGGCCAAAGGGAGCGCGCCCAGACGACGGCCTATCTCGCCTTCGGCGACGATGGCCGGCCCGCGGGTGAATCGGGCAACCGCATGCGCCGCGCCATAGGTCGGCGCGATGGCTGCTCGAGCGTGAACACCGGCGCTCGTGAGCCGGTTTTCCAGGTCAGCCAGAAATGCCGCCTCGCCGCCCCGGAGGTGCGTCGCGCCCGTCGCGTCAATGGCGACGCCGTCCGACGGATCGGCGGCGCAGACCGGCGCATAGCGTTGATGCGCCCATAGGGCGAGCCGCTCGAGACCAACGGCGTCGCCTTCGGGATCGGCGTCGAATGGAAGGAGGCCCGGCGCGAGCGCGTGGGCTTGGGCGGCGGCGAGACCGGGGCGAAGACCCAGAAGTCGAGCGGAAGGATTGCAGGCGGTGATGATGCGGCGACGGCGGTCCCGGCCGACAAGGACTGTCGGGGCGTCAGGCGGCGGCGCGGCGGCGCCCAGTCGCCGGCGCAGCCGATCGATGGGCCAGTTCGGCAGGTACAGCGAGACGACCCTTCTCATCACAGGCTTCCAGAGTGAATTCGGCGCATCCGCCAGCGCGGCAGCGCAAGAGTTCGATGAACCAGCGTGGACGTCCCACACCTGGCGCGGGCAGCGGGGATGAGGGCTGGGGCGTGACCCGCCATCGGGTCGCGGCCGCCGTTGGCTGGCCGAAATCGGCAGCCTCGGTGGCGCGTCGCCATCGCCTGACGGCCAGGGCGGTCACTCCCGAGCTTTCGGCCGCCAACTGCAGACGGCGCGAGGCCGTCATCGAGAGGCGGGAGATCTCGGCCACGACCGCGCCGAGGGCGCGGTGACGTAGCCCTTCTTCGAAGCACGCCAACAGGGTCGTCTCGTCGCCAGCCTCGACGTAGAGGACCCGATCGGGATCGAGACCTGACTGCCGCAACGCGGGTGCAAACAGGTCCGGACGTGTCACGCACCACAACACCTGCCCCGGCAGACGGGCGGCAATTCCTGCTGCGAACAGGGCGGCGACGGCGCCATCTACGGCGCCGTCGCCGCCGCCTGCGACTTCGTGCAGCGCGCCCGTCGCAAGCCCTCCCTGCGGAAGCGCGGCGTCCAGACCGGGCACGCCGAACGGAAGCATCCCCGCGCGGGTGCGACCCGGATTCTCCAAACGCTGAATCTGTTCGCGTAGCGCCGACAGCTCGGCGGCAGGCCGAAACGCCATAGCGGCCTCCTTTCCAAGGTCATAAATGTTCCTGAAATGTTCTGGTTCTCATTTTGGTCTGGAGTCAACCAGGATGGTCCGCCTGCGTTGGGGACAGGTTGGACGCCGGAGGACCGAAACTTGTGCAATGAGTACCAACTGATCCTGCCCTTCGATGACGTGATCGAGGCCTTCAACCGCACCGGCAGCCGGGTGGTTTTCCCCGGCGGCATGCCGAATTTCGGGCCGATGTCGTCCATCCGGATCGGCGATCGCGCACCCATCATCGTTCAGGGAGCCGCCGGGCCGGAGATGGTCACCCTGCCGTGGGCGTGGAAGGGGCCGACCGGCGCTCCGGTCTTCAACTTCCGTTCCGACGGCCGGACATTTGGCGGAAGCACCCGATGTCTGGCGCCGGCGGACGGGTTCTTCGAGTTTACGCCGTCCGAGGCGGGCCAGAAGCGAAAGACCAAATGGCGCTTCACTCTCGCCGAAGAACCGATCTTCTGGATCGCTGGGATCATAAAGAATGACGCCTTCGCTCTCCTGACGACGGAGCCGGGCCCGGACATCGCTCCCTATCACGACCGACAGATTGTACTGCTGCGTCCCGAGGAGGGCGCGGCCTGGCTGGGGCTGGAGCGGCCGGAGACGGAGTTGTTGCGACCGCTGCCGCCTGGGTCCCTGTCGGTCGAGAAGGTGTTCCCGCTGGCGGCATGAGGTTGAGGGCGGGAGCAGGTCAAGCCTGTAGACGTGGTCGATCTGTTGTGGCGGCGAGTGCGACCGTGATCTCTCCTGAAGGTCGGTCCAGCCGGCGCGGCCTCTCAATGGCCTGATCTGACCGAGGTCCGGTCGGCTTGCGCAACCGCTCGCGCGACTTTCTTCCCCGGCCTGCGGCCTTCCTCGCGAAACAAGAAACTCGCTCTTCCCGGTCCTCCGCTTTGCTGCGGGGGCTCTCTCCGCTCGCCCTGCGCGCCGCCCGGCCCCCGGTCCGTCGATCGCCATCGAGGCCGCGGCAGGCGTGGCCCGAAATCAGCAAGGAGAGACTTCAATGGCCACCATCGGAACCTTCACCCAGCAATCGGACGGCAACTACAGCGGCTCGATCAAGACCCTCAGCCTGAACGTCAAGTCGGCCCAGCTTCGGGCCAACGACAAGACCGATGAGAAGGCGCCGGACTTCCGCATCTTCTCCGGCTCCACCGAGTTCGGCGCCGCCTGGAAGCGCACCTCGCGGGAAGATCGGGAGTACCTTTCGGTCAAGCTCGATGACCCCAGCTTCCCGGCCCCGATCTACGCCTCCCTGGTGGAGATCGACGGCGGTCACAGCCTGATCTGGTCTCGCTGACCCAAGTCGCGGCGGCGCTGGCGAAAGCGCCGCCGCCCCTTCCTTCAAACCCCTTATCGAGGAGGCCGCCATGTCGCGCCCCGCCGATCCCGCTCGCCCCGATCTCTACACTCGCATCACCGACAGCATCATCGCTCAGCTTGAGGTCGGCGTTCGGCCCTGGACACAGCCTTGGGCCTCGCAGACCAATGTGGCCCGGCCGCTGCGCCACAACGGTGAAGCCTACAGCGGCATTAACGTTCTGCTGCTCTGGTCCGAGGCGGCCAGCCGGGGCTTCCAGTCCGACACCTGGATGACCTTCCGTCAGGCGCTCGCCCTCGGCGCCCGCGTCCGCAAGGGCGAGAAGGGCGCAACGGTCGTCTATGCCGGCGCGCTTCAGCGCGACCCGTCTCCCCAAGGCGGAGACGAGGAGCCCTCGCGCGTGCCTTTTCTGAAGGCCTACACCGTCTTCAACGTCGATCAGATCGACGGTCTGGGCGACAGGTACGCGCCGGTCGCGGCGCCCGCGATAAATCCCGGCGAACGGGTCGCCGACGCGGAAGCGTTCTTCGCCGCCGTTGGAGCCGATGTCCGCCATGGGGGCGGGAGCGCCTATTACGTTCTCGAACCCGACTATGTGCAGATGCCGCCGTTCGAGAGCTTCTTGGATCCCCAGGCCTACTACGCCACCTTCGGCCACGAGCTGACGCATTGGACGCGCCACCCCGCTCGGCTCGACCGGGACTTCGGCCGACGTCGCCATGGCGATGAAGGGTATGCGCGCGAAGAGCTGGTGGCCGAACTCGGTGCGGCCTTCCTCTGCGCCGACCTGGGTCTGGCGCTCGAACCCCGCGAGGATCACGCGGCCTACATCGGCTCATGGCTGCAGGTCCTGCGCGGCGACAAGCGGTTCATCATCTCGGCCGCGTCTCACGCTCAGAAGGCCGTCGATCATCTCAGAAGCTACCAGACCTGAGCAGGGCGAACCGGCGCCTGACGGCGCCGATTCGATCACAGGTCCAGGAACCCGGCGATCTTGCGCTGGTCTTCCAGACTCACGACCGCGTTGGTCAGGGCGTCGTTCTCGGCTCGGCTTGCGCGGATCAGGGTGGAGAGGCGCTGGCGGCTTCGCTCCTGGAGTGGGGTGAGCGCCGCGCGTGTCTCCATGACATCCTCATCGTCCACGCCGGCCGCCCAACTGAACAACCGGCCAATCAGGCTCGCCATGATGTCGGATGCCTGAACGCCGGGCTCGTCATGCGACCGCGGCGCGAAGCGATGGTTGCAGAACTGAAACCCGTCGTCTTCAAACTCCATTTTCGCGAGCTCAGCGGCGACCACATCCTCTTGATCGAACACATGGCGGGCATTTTTCAGGAGACAGATGCGCTCGATGAAGAATGTCCTGAACCCGTCGATCAGGACATGAGGTGTTTCGCCCTCGATGAAGGTCAGTGGCTTTCGTCGGCCCATTTGCAGGACGCCGCGAAGCATCTGGTAGTCGAAATGGTCGAAGGCCTCCTCCGCCTCGCTCAGCCAGTCGATGAGGGCCGTCATGAACGGCGCCCGGTTTTGTGGCGCGATGTCCGGGTAGTTGAACCGCACCATGAGGGATGCCGCCCGGTCGCGATCTGACCGGAGAAGCCGGAACAGGTCCGACTTCAACTGCGGGATGGCCATGACGAGCATGCCCGGATCATCGGGCAGAGCGGAATCGATGATGTCCACGATCGCCCAATAAAAGGGATCGAGCGCCAGATAGTGGACGAGAAGATCCTGCTCGATCACCCAGTCGAGAAATGTCTCCATCTTCGGCTTGGCCAGAGCGTCGAGGAGGTCGCCGCCCTTCTGTCCAAACAGGTGGAATTTCAGCTCTTCCGCCGAGGCCTGGATACGCGCGCGCTGGCGCAGGGGCGCGAGGTCGATTGGGGTGTCGTCGGGCCGACCGACGCCGCCGAGCACCCAGCAGTCCGGAGCGGCGATGTTGAGCGTGCCGCGTTCGAGATGGAGTCGGCGGATGTTTTGCGTCTCGTCGTAGTAAAGCCAGTAGGCTCGGTCGGCGCGATCGAGCCCGTGCGCCAGGATTGACGGATCGCGTATCTCGTTCACGTCGATCACCCGTTTCGGCTCGGGGTCATCCTCGGTCATGCCTCGTCCTTTCCGGGACGTGGCAGGGCGAGCCGTTCCGCCGGATGGACCTGCGCAAAGCGATCGACCGTGCCACGCCAATCATCCATCGCCGGCGACAGCCAGCGCGTCATCTCAAGCATGGATTGATGCAGCTTGGGCAGGTTCCAGTAGAGGATGGGTTCATGGTGGGCGATCCGATTACGGAGCAGGCGCACCTGTGTCAGCCGCGCGGTGAAGTCCTTGCGCGACAGGAAGCGGCCGTCGCGGGTCGCGATCTTGTGCAGGGTCCGCTTCCAAAGATCGTCCTGCTCCCGCCCGAACATCGAGGTCCAAAAGCTGAAGGTCAGGGCGGCGACGACGCGCCCGTCCTCGATCGGCTTGCCCGCCTCGGTCAACTCGGCGACCGCCGCACGAACCTGTTCCGCCTGGCGGTCGGTGACATGTCCGGCCTCGGGTTGGAACCAACCCGGGCCGTGAGCCGCCGACATGACCGTGTGTATACGGTTGCGCAGCGCCACTTCCAACGCCTGCAGAGGCACGTAGAGGGCTTCGGACACCTGGGTGTTCAGCGTATAGAGGGAGACGGCGCGCTCGCGATCGCCGTCGGCCCAGGCGACGTACCGGGCGAAGCGTTCCAGAGAGAGCGCCGCCTCCACCGCGTCGGCGTCGGCGGCCGCCCTTGCAACGGGGGGGGTCATGGATTATCTCTACCTTCGTACACCCCGGGATCGCCTCTGCTGCAAAGCATGCCCCCGGGGTAAATCAATTTCAGCCCCGGGTTTCTACGACGTTCGGCGGCCCACGGGGGTCGAGACGCGGAGCCGGACTGCTTCCCGTTCCTTGCGTGCCTGGGTGAACTCCGGCTCCAACTTGCGGACACGGTCGATCAGCCCATCCAGATGATAGACATTTGAGGCCCAGTCGCCGGCTGCGGTCTTACGCATCTCCCGGCGCACAAGACCGGCCTGTTCGAGCTGACGCATGTTCGTCTGGATCGTCTTCGGCTTCACGCCGATCCGACGGCCCAGTTCCGCGCGTGAAGGGAACGGCGCCCGGTTGGGATCGCGATAGTAGTCGAGCAGCTGGACCAGAATGTTGAACTGCATCGCGGTCAGGCCGAGCCGGGACTGCGCTTGAATGAGGATCGACGGTATCCCCGCATAGCCGTTGGCCGTCACCGCCTTGCCCCAGATCCGGTCCTGGGAGG
Source organism: Brevundimonas sp. (assembly GCF_003248455.1). GTDB lineage: Bacteria > Pseudomonadota > Alphaproteobacteria > Caulobacterales > Caulobacteraceae > Brevundimonas. The sequence continues at coordinate 92,061 of NZ_QFNM01000001.1, read as the reverse complement.
CGACGGTCTTAGCGGGCGCAGACGCCGGAAGCGGAAATGGTAGCACGGTGGTTGTCGTGGGCGTGGTCATAGGAATGCTCCTTCACACCCAACCTATGGTCGCCGTGGCTGGCGAACAAGGTTCTCGCCTGCTCGGGGTAGGGCGCCGCCATGACCCACCTGACTAGGTATGCTTACGATCGTTACGCCAAATGCGATGATTACCGTCGCGATGATTCAGTGGCGGTCTGACGACCCAGGTATGGAATCCTCGAACCAGACCGGTGGGTCATCAAAAATACCTACCTCGTTTCAAACAGACGAAGATCAGCGACTGAACCGCCCAGGCTGGGGTGCCCTTCAGGGCGGCGGGCGAGCGGACGGCTTCGACCGCCGAGGGGAGGGCGGGCAGCCCCGTAGGCCTACGGGGCGAAGGGGGTGACGGTCTAGGGCAGGATAGGCTTTGCGCCGGCAATGTCAGACAAGCACGCCCCCAATGGACCGCTTCACCGTTCGCCTTCCTGGCCCTCTGGCCCGTCGTTTCGACGCGGCCGCAGGACGCCAGGGCGGCCGGTCGCGTTTACTGCGACGGCTCATCGAGGGGGCTGCGGACACGGCACTTCCGGAGCAAGGGGAAGAGCCGCCTGGCCCGTCCGGCGTCAAGCTGGGTCTGCGGCTGCGACCCATCGACATGGTGCTGCTGGAGGCCGAGGCCGCCCATCGCGGGCTATCACGGACACAGTGGACCACGGCTCTGATCCGTCGCCGGCTTCACGATCGGCCGCAGCTCGCGCCGCCGGACGCTCTGGCCTTCATCGGCGTTCAACGCGAGCTGAGACGGATCGGCGTCAATGTGAACCAGATCGCCCGTGCCCTGAATACGGCCGTCCTGGAGGGGAAGGTGCTCGATCTGGAGGTGGCCCAACTAGACGCCTTCGCCGCAGAAATTCGTGGACACCTGTCCGGGCTTCAGGAGGCCCTCCGGGGCAACCTCGACTACTGGTCGGATCGCTGATGGCCGACTTCATTCAGATGCGCGGATTTGAGGAGGCGATCCGTCCGCCTGTTCGTCCGAAACGCGCACGGGTGACCGACCGGCCCGGGAGGGTGACGCGCTCGCCGGCTGACATGAGTCCGCGAGCCCGCCTCGACAGGATCGCGCGACGCGTCCCGGAGGTCATGGTCAAGATCACGGGACGGACGCGTGATGGCGTCCATCTGGCGAACCATCTTAGCTATATCGCTCGCAACGGAAAGTTGCCGATCGAGGGGCCGGACGGGGAGCTGCTGTCCGGGCGAGAGGATGTGCGCAACTTGGCTCGGGACTGGATGGCGGAGGTTGACGCGGACCCTCGCCGGCGCGCGGACGGATCGGTCAGCCTTTCCATCGTTCTTAGTATGCCGCCGGGCACAGACCCGTTCCGCACGCACGACGCATCGCGCGCGTTCGCCGACCGGACGTTTGGAGCGACCCATCCTTACGTCTTTGCCTTCCATACGGATGAGCGCCACCCCCACGTTCATCTCACCGTGAGAACGCTTGGTCACGACGGGCGAAAGTTGAACCCGCGCAAGGCGGACCTCGAGCGGTGGCGACAGACCTTTGCCGCAGCGCTCCGTGAGCGGGGCGTTGAGGCGGAGGCGACTCCGCGTCGCGCTCGGGGCGTCGTCAAGAAGGCGGAGGTCGGAGCCCTTCGACGCATGCGGGATCGTTTCGACAAGCAGGTCGGGCCGCCCTCACGGACCGACATCGGCGCGATAAGGGACGCTGCGGATCGCAAGCGGGACAGGCCGTGGCTCGCAAAAGTTCGGGATCGTCAGACGGCCGTGCGCACGTTCTTCGTGGCGCAGGCCGTCGCGCTGTCGCTGTCGCCCAAGGCCGAAGACCTGGCATTGGGGAAGGTGCTTGAAGCTTTTATCAAGCGCATGCCGCGTGTGGAGACCCGAGGAGAAGAGCTCGCCCGAATGATCCAGGAACGGCGGGATCGATCAGACCGACCGCCGGAGGGTCCACAAGAGCGACCAAGCCGCGATCGATAAACCTCGGACCTCTCCAATCGCCGCGTCGCCAACAAGCGTAACCATAGCTTGCAGTCCGATCCTGGAGACCGTCATGGTGGGGCATGTCCCTGACCCTAACCAAGCTCCCCTTCGGAACAACGCTCGCTCGGCAGATGGCGAAGCAGAACCTGACCCGCTTCAACCATGTCTTCTGGGTTGGCGAGCGCGGCTACGATCACCTGGAGGCGGGCTTTCCCAACATCGTATTCCCGCCCTACGCGCCCGACCTTCACGGCCTCTACACCTCTGACGCCGACTGGCGCGCAGCCGTTGCGGAGCATCAGATCTGGACCCGCCAGTACATTCTCGTCTCGGCCGCTTCACTGCTTGAGGTCTATCTCAGTTCCGCCGCGCGGAGCGCTCTTACCGCCCATCCTGAACTTATCGATAGCGTTTGGTCAGGAATGGACGGCTACCTTTTCGTCATGGGCAAACAGGCGCCGCCGACAGGGTGGAACCGCAAGCTCAAGGATAAGGTCGCCACCTTCACCAAGGGGCTGTGGGTCAACCGTTTGGCCCAACTCGCCGCGGTCTTCGGCCCATTGCCGGCCAAGGCGATGGCGCTCGAGCCGGCCTTGCAGAAGCTTCAGGACACACGGAACGATATTGCGCACGAGTTCGGTCTCGATGGTCCCACGCGTTTGGCGCAGTGGGAGCCGCTCAAGCATATTGAGCTCACCCGGGAGGACTGCGAGACGGCGATCAAGGTGGTCTCGGCTTTCATCGCCGCCGTGGACAAGCCGGTCTTCGGTCCGCTGATCGGGGGACACGAGATCCTCTTCCAGTACCATCTATGGGCTCAGTCAGAGCCCAAGGCGAGCAGCTGGCACGTCGCCGGCAGGGCTGCAGGTCTGTTCCGGGATCACATCGGAGGCATGACCAGCACCGCGCTGGGTGCAAGCTATGCCACCTCGATCGCCAACTATTATCATAAGCTCTGATCGCCAGGACGCTACGTGGCCGCACCGGTCGTTGCGTGGGATCTAATGCGGGCGACACGGAAAGCAGGACCAACAATGGAATGTTTTCGGATCGACGAAAGCGGGTACACAGGCTTCGACCTCCTGAACCCGCAACAGCGCTTTCAGGGCGCTGCGGCGGTCGCCATTTCCGACGACGACGCGCGGCGGCTAATCAATACGCACTTTCCCAAGCTTCAGGCGACCGAGCTGAAATACAGGTCTCTGTCCCGGCGCCCGGGCAACCATCCTCACCTGATCGCTCTCGTGCGCGACGTCCTGCAAGGCTTCAAGTCGGTCACCTACATCTGCGACAAGCGCTTCCTGCTGGTGATGATGTTCCTGGATTGGGCGGCGGAGCCCTACTATTACGCGCGCGGTTTGAACTTCTACCAGGACGGCCAGCACTACGGGATGGGCTCGCTCCTGCTCAGGGTTGGCCCATCGATCCTGGGGGCGGACGCCTTTGAAGCGATGCTGGCCGCCTTTCAACGGGCGGTGAAGGAGAAGTCGCCAGACAGCCTTCAGGCATTGGTCGCAGCGGTCCGGCGAACCAACTGGACCGAGCTTCCCGAGGCTTTGGGACCGCTCGCCCAGTACGCCGATCCCGACTGTTTGCGGGCGATTGCGACGCCCGGGGTCTCAACCGATGCCGCGATCGTCGTGATGCAGGCCCTGATTACCCGGATGGAGGTGATGGCTTCAGGTCCCTACCGGGTCGAGCATGACGAGTCTAAGAACCTCGCCACCTACAGCGGCCTCCTGCAGGCGTTCATCGACCACAAAGGTGAGGCTGAGTTCCGGTCATCGAAAATCGCGACGGTGAAGTTTCCGCTGAAGCTGACCGAGGTGGTTCAGGTCAACTCCAAAGCCAGCCCGGCTGTCCAAATCGCCGATGTGATGATCGGCGCGGTGGTCGAGGCGGGGAATAGTCTGATCGGCGAGCGGACGGGCGGCCTTGATCCGCAGGTTCTGCTATCACTGTTCGGGGACGAACAACTGATCCATCTGGTTCCGGATCTCGACTTCGAGGCCCAGAAGGCGTTCCGCGAGGGGTCGCACGGCGCTGAGCTTATCGACTATTTCGCCACCAATTTCGGATCGAAGATGGGCATCAAACCGACGAAAGAGGGCGGGTGACCCGCCTGCGCCAGGTCAGCAACCACCGCAACGTTCCCCTTTTCCGATTATCAGGCGCGATCCGGAATCTACCGGCGAATGCGATCGCTTTCACGGCGCGGCGATCGGTCCCCATCCGGGTGGCGAGGCAGGCCAGGGATCATGTCTCGGGCGCGCTGATAGGCGTGCTCTATGAGCCGGGCCTGAGCGGCCGGATCAGTGATCAGCCGACGCACCACGATGGCCGCTTCCTTCAGGCGCCTTTCGGCGGATATGGCGGATGGACCCGCCGAGCGATCGGGCCCCGTCGGCGGTTCCCTCACCTTGTCGCCCGCAGCCTGTCTGTCCCGGTCGCGCGGTTGGTAGCCCTTGACGTCGACGCCCAAGGCTCGCGCCTGCACCCAGGCCTCCCGGCGAAAGGTCTCGTCGCCCGACACCCGGACCTGCGTCCAACCGCGGTGTTGAGCCACCTTGAGCATATCCGCCACCGCGTCGGGATAGGCTTGCCGGGTGACCAGTCGCTTGCCCTCATCCCTGAACATTGGATCGACGGCTCGGTGATCGCGATAGAAGCGTTCAGGACGGCCCTGACGGTCGCGCTCAATCAGATATCGATCCAGGATCGAAGCCGGGATTTCACCCTTTGTGACGGAACGGCCGCCGGTCCTCTTCTGAGGTGATGGCGAGACGGCGTTCTCGGACGCGACCGAGCCGGCGGTTTGGGTGGGCGTCCTCATCGGTCGGCCCCGTGGGCGAGGTCAGGACGAGCGGCCGCGTCGATCATCCTGTCGAGCCATTTCGCGACCTCCTGTTCGGACGCGCCCGGTTCAGGCGGGGGGCAACCTTCGGCCGAGAAACGGCGAACGATGGCGTCGTAGTCCATGTCGGATGTCTCCACGGCGGGGCGAGGGTCAACTTGGATTGTGCCGGCGCCCACGACGGCGGTTTTGCAAAGGCGTTTCTGGGGGGGCGCGGGTCTCTGTCGACGGGTGAACCGCTTGTCGCGGTAGAAGACGATCTTCTCCGCGCGCGTCGGCGGGACGCTGGCCTTGAAAATGATCAAGGTCCCGGCCGGAAGCTGCATGAGTTCTTGCGGGAGCATCAGGGCGCGGCGCTGGTCCGAAGCCGTGGTGGTCCGTCGTCCCGACCCCAGACCCATCGGACGACTGCGACTTTTGGAGGTCACAGTCGTATATCCAAGCCGCTCGCTGAGCTCTTGGGCGACCTTCAGCTCTTTGGGTGCGAATACGACTTCGACACCGCAGTTGGTCATGATCTCGTCGGCCCCTTCAGGACCGTAGAGCGCCCGGAGCTGAGACGGGCTCTGAATGACAGGGAGCAACCTGAACCCGTAGCCTGCGAGATAGGAGAAGGCGTGGGCCAGAACTGGCGCCCGACCGAGCCGGGCGAACTCGTCCAGAAGGACGAGAACCGGTTGATCTCCTGTGGCGAAGAGGCGGCGGGAGTTGAGATCGACGAGCTGCTGAAAGAGCAGGCTGTATAGTGGTGCGACCCGTAGCATGTTGTCTGGCGAGGCGCCGAGGTAGAGCGACAGGCGGCCCCGGCGGAGGTCGCGCAGATCGAAATCGCTTGCAGCCGTCGCGGCGTCGACCGTCGGATTGAGCCACAAGCCCATCCGGCTGGTGATTGTCTGGCGGATCGAGGCGAACGTGTTCTCACTCGAGCCGCAGAAGTCTGACAGGGCGGAGATACAGCCCGCAGACAGAGGCGCGTCGGTCTGGCCCCGCGCATTGATAATGTCCGGCAAGCGGGTGCGGGCATCGTTACGGGTCAGCTGGCGGAAGATCTCGCCAAGTGAGAACGGCAGATCAGGCGTCTCAGCAACATAGGCACCGATCCCGATGAAGCCGGTGCGGGCCGCTTCCGACCAGAAGGGATCGGCATGGTCGTGGCCGGGAAAAAGCATCATGCTCATCCGCTGGAGTTCATCCAGGACAGCCATCGTACTCGTGCGGTCGATATGACCGAGCGGATTGAAACGCGTGGTGAGTCCATCAAGCGCCAGGGGGTCGAAGAGCAGGACGCGTTGGCCCGCTGCAGCCCTGAACCCCGCTGTCGCCTCATAGTTTTCGCGCTTGATATCCAAGACGACGACCGAACCGGGCCAAGTCAGCAGATTGGGGATGACGACGCCCACGCCTTTGCCTGTTCTGGTCGGGGCATAGAGCATGACGTGATCGGCACCGCCCGAGATGAGCAGGCCGGTTGCGGTGCGGCCGAGGAGAATGCCCTCGCGGGACCTGAGACCCGCCGCCGCCTGGTCAGCTCTCGAGGCCCAGCGCGCTCCGCCGTGCAGGGGGCGATTCTGGCTCAGCGCGACCGCGACACCTGTGATCCCGACAGCCGATGCGCTTATCAGCGACCCGATGCGAAGCCAGCGTTGGAGATCGGAGTCGTGACGATAGTACCAGAGCCAGGCCGGCACCCGGGTGAGGTCGATATCCGGCGACAGCCGGTTCAGTCCCGCCAACGCGATCAGCACGGCCCCGATCAAGCCGAGCGCCGTGAGACAGCTCAGGCCTGCCAACGTGAGGGCAAGTCTAGCGGCCGGGCTGGCGTTTTCGAAGCGGGTCATGCCAGACCTCCGTCACCCGGAACCGGCCATCTGTCTTGCGCATCTGGACGACGATATCGACGAGCAGGTGCAGCAGGGCCCGAATGTCTTCCCGCGGCAGATCGCCTCCCCCCTCGGATTCGCGAACCAGCAGCGTCAGTTGCTCAAAGGCCAGAGAGGCGCTGTCCGCGTGGACGGTCGTGATCGAGCCGGGGTGGCCGGAGTTGACGTTGCGAAGATAGAAGAAGGCCGTGCCGTCGCGCAGTTCCTGCAGCAGGATCCGGTCGGGCCGCATCCTGAGGGCGCTTTCGAGCAGGGATTTGGCGGTGACCTGCGCCAAACCCTGGCCTTCCTTGGAATAGGTCAGGTGAACGACGTTGCGGTGGGGCACGACGAGTTCGCGCGTGTCTTCGATCGTCAGCAGCCTTTCATGGTCGGGAATGGCCTCGACCAGACCCTTGGCGAAGGTGGTCTTGCCGGAGCCGGTGGCGCCGGAGACGAGGATATTGCGCCGTGAGACCACGGCCAGTTTGAAGAAGGCCGACCAGTCTCCCGATCTTTTCAGGGCGAGGAGGTCGGCGTCGACCGGATCCGCAGACGCGTCATCCGCCGCGACGACCGCGTCGAACAATCCCCCGGTCGCAAAGGCGTCGAGACCGAACTGCCGGCGCGAGGGCTTACGGATGGTGAGGGACACAGTGCCAGTCGGGGCTGCAGGCGGAAGAACGATCTGGCATCGTTCGTCGCCGGGCAGGGTCGTCGAGCAGATCGGCCGAGCGTCGCTGACATCCTGTTTGGTGAAGGCGGCGGCGGCGACGGCAAGCGTCCTGAGCCAGGCCTCAGTGAGCAGCGGCTCTTCATGCCAGCGCCACCGGCCGCCCTGTTCGATTCCGACCTCGCCGGGGCGGTTGATCACCAGTTCGGTCACGTCGTCTGGCGCGAGCAGGGGTCGCAGCGGCGCGAGGTAGTGTTCCAGAACAGCGGTGTCGTCCATCACCTTGCGCTCAGCCGATAGACACCGGCGAAGTTCAGGTCCTGGGCCACGAAAATAGAGACCTCGGCGCCTTGAGGTTTGCGCAGGGTCGCGGGGATATCGACCGAGGTCTGCAACGCGACGGCGGCCGCGTCCGACGGCGCCCGCGCGGTCTCGCGCACGGCGTCGTCACGTCCGACGGCGGCGTAGAGACCGTCGTCCACCAGCGACAGCAGGAGAGCGCCGCCAAACCTGTCCCAGAAATGGGTGTCGACGCGGCCATCGAAGCCCGCGCGCCCGAGGGCGTCGGCGGCCGGTGACGCCAGGCCCACGGTGACGCCTGCGGGCGTGACGGCGCGGGTCCACAGGACGAAGAGCCGATTGCGGCCCTGCTGCAGACCGCCCTGGTACTCGCCGAGCACCCGGGTGCCGCGCTCCATCAGCACCACGGTTCCGCTCTCCGAGTAGACGTCTCGCGGCAGGATGCAGCTGACGAACCCCGGGGTCGCGCTGTCCATCGCCGTCTGGAGGATGCAGGGGATGGAGGCGCCCGCCGTCAGCAAGAGGTTGCGATCTCCCAGCTGGCCGGCCCGCGCCTCGCTAACCGGCGAGGTCTGGCGCAAGCCGTCGAGCGGCGTGACGCGGGCCTGGATCGGCGCGGTGGTCCCGGGCGCAACGCCCGCAGCGGCCAGGCCGCCGGTCGGTGCGACGCCGGAGCCTTGGCGGCTGTAGGCGAGGACCGGGGATCGCCTCGCCTCGTCGATCAGGGTCTGGCGCCTTTCGGCTGCCGAGGGGCCGTTCGATGAAGAGGAAGGCGAGGTCTCGAGCGCCGGCACCTGTTCGTCCGATGACGTCAGGATCGGCGCCTCGGGATCGAGAGGCTGATCCGTCAGCAGGGGCGGCTCGGTGTCGCGGCGTGCCGGTTCGAACGGAACGACCTGCCGGGCCGGTTGGTCCGCCGCCGCCTTCTGGTCATCCGCCTCGCCACGATCCCATGTGGCGAAGAGAAAGACCGCGCAGCCGAGGCCCAGGGCGGCCAAAGTGACGACCTTGGACCCGCGGCCGCCAAAACGGCCGGCGATGGGGGATATGCCCCGGTCGATCGTCGGCGGCAGACCCTGGCCTTCGGCACGGGATTCCACCGCGGCGTCGTCCTTCGGTTCAGGCGAGGCGGTCATGGTCGGGCTCCTTGCGTCACGCTCCGATCCACCATCGGCGAGGCCGTTCCGGTCCCGGTGGCGACACCGCGCGGGTCGTAGGCTTCGTTGAAGATGCACAGCACCGAAGCACCGCGGCGCAGCCGCAGACCAGGGACGACGGCGTGGACGACCACGAACTCGCCGCGCACATCGAAGGGGACCAGGCTTTCCTCGCCGTCGGCGGAGACAGCGAAGATCGAGGGGATGGGCTGGTTGGCCGGAAACCTCAGCACGGTGAAGCGGCCGTTGTCGGTGACCTCGCTGGGTTGCAAGTCCGACGCGCCCTGGACGCTGTAGGCGAGGTTGCGGGGGCCGGAGAGGGCCGCCTGATCGAGCGCCAGATCGATCACGCGGTCTTCGATCGCCTCGGCGGCAGCGTCGAGCGACGCCACGGTCGCGGCCTGGAGGTCGGCCGGGTAGCGGAACCGGATCTGGTAGGCGATGGAGGATCGATCGCGGGCGTCTCGCGCCGCCAGTTCGAACGCATAGTGACGCGTCGCGACTCCGCGTTCGGTGACCACAAGCAGATTGGTCGCCTGCAGACGTTCTCGGGGTTTGAGGAAGAGGACGGACCCCTCGGCCGCGACCTCCCAGCTAACGCTGTCACCGATCGCGACATGGCGGATGGCTTCGTCCGGACCAAAGACGATCTGGGTGGCGGTGCGGAAGGCCCCGGCGATGCGGTAGACGGCGCCCGGCGCGTAGTCGACCTCGACCATCCGGGCGTCGCGGTCTTCGGCCCAGGCCGGCCCCGACGTCATCATTACAAGGCCGGTGGCCAGGGCGATCAACAGGCTTCTCATCGGACCACCTCCGGATCAGCGCGGTACGAGGTCACCTGGAATCCGAGCGGATTGCGCAGGCGATCCGGCTCCGACATCGGCGCGCGCGTATAGGTGAAGGCGATGGTGGCGATCCAATCGCTCTCCACGATCTGCTGGGCCTGACGCACCGTGCGGTGGAAGCGCACATTGGCGACGCCTTCGTTGATGAAGCCAATGGCGCGGATCGCGATCACGGCCTCCGCCTCAGGTCCGTAGAGATTCTGCGGACTGGTTGGGTTGGAGCCGCGATAGAGGTCGGCCCAGCGGCGTTGCTCCGTTGCGCCCGACAGGATCGAGACCAGGGCAAAGCTTTCCTCGGCGGCGGGGTCGAGATAGCCCTCCCGGGCGCGGACGTACTGGCCGAGGAAATATTTGCTGACGGCCTCGTCATAGGTGGCCGGGCCTTCGGCCGAGGACAGACCCCGCACCACATCGACCGCGCCGGTGGTCTGGTCGACCCGCACGACGAAGGGTTCGGTGGTCTTGAGCGGGGTCAGCACCACCACCGCCGCGACGGCGACGACGGTCAGGCCGGCGGCCACAGCCGCCACGGTCCAGGCCAGCCGCCGCGATCGTAGGGCGGCGCTGAGCCGGTCCTGATCCCATCGCCGCGCCTCGGCGAAATAGGCCTTCAGATCGGAGGAGGGGACGCCGGTCATGCGCAGCCTCCTGCGCCAGGATCGATGGACGAAGACGCGTCCGCTGCGGGCGCGGGCACGTATGGCGCTGCCGGGGAAAGGATCGACCCGTAGGGATTGGCGGGTCGACGATGGCGGCCGTCGCAGACCGGCGGATCGGCGGTCCGGAAGGTGGCGCAGGCGGACAGGGCCTGGACCGCCAGGGCGATCGACACGACGCGTGACAGTGTTCGCAAAGAGGGCATTAGCGGGCTCCTGTGGGACGGATGGATCCGCCGCCGCGCGGCGGTTGACGGCTGGCCTCGAGAGGACCCCGCGCGACGGCGCTGGGGCTGGATCCCAAGGAGGCGGCGTTGGCGAAGTCGGCGAGCCCGGCGCTGGCGCCGCCGGCGATGCCGGCCGCGATCGCGGGCGTCTGCAGGAAGAAGATCGCGCCAAGCAAACAGAGGGCGATGAAGATCAGGCCGCCGACCATCGGGTCGCCGCCCTCGATCGCGCCCCACTGATCCCGGACCAGCGACAGGACGAGCTGGAAGATGGTGATGATCAGGGCGAACAGGACCAGATAGTTCACCGCCTGGGACAGCCAGCCGAAGAAGAAGCGCCGCGTCGCGTCGAACAGGGCGCAGGCGATGAAGATGGGGCCGAGGGTGACCAACAAGGCCAGAGCCAGTTTGGCGACGAGAACAACGCTGAAGCCGAGCGCGCAGGCCAGGGCGCCGACGATGAAAACGACCGCGGCGACGATCCAGGGCGACGGGTCGAAGGCCGAGCCCTCGCTGCCGATCTTTTCTCCGAGATAGCCGGCGTAGGCGAGGAACTGGTCGAAGGCCGCGCCGACGTTCGGCGTCTCCGCGCCGCTGATGGCCCGCGTCAGAAGGTTCGGCAGGTCGCGAAACAGGGGCTCGGTGACGAAGTCCGAATAGGCGGGCGTCGTCGCCAGCACATAGATGAACAGCAGTTTGATCGCGCGGATCGCGAAATCCATGACGGGTTCGCTGATGGCGCCCCGGAAGATCGCGAAACCGTATAGGACGATGTAGAGAACCAGGGCGATGCGCAGCGGGCCTTCGACCTCGGCGATCACCGCGCCCAGCCGGTCCCCGAGGAAGGCGCTCAGCCGTTCGTCGAGGAATGTGTAGGCCGGCTCGAAGACCCGAAACGACATGGCGACCTCCTAAAAGCCCTGCCGGTAGGCGGCTATCCGGTCGTCCCGCCGGACCTCGGCGAGACGCGCCTGGGCGGCGTCACAGCCTTGCCGGCGGGCGCCGCGGTCGCAGTCCTCGACAGCCGCCTCGAGGGCGGCGCGATCCGGGCGCGGTTCAGCCTTGGGCGCTTCCGTCTCGCCGCAACCCGCGAGCAGGCCGAGCAGGAGCAGGGCGGCTTTCACTGAAAGGCCTGGCGGTAGGCGTCCATGCGGGCCGACCGTTCCGCAGCGATCCGCTCCCGCGCCCGCTGGTCCTCGAGACGGGCTTCGGCCGCCTGGGTCAGGGCCAGGCCCTGCAGCCGGACCTGTTCGTTCTGGATCAGGGCCTGTTCCGCCGCGAGCCGGGCGTTCAGGTCCATCACGGCCCGCGCGTTCGGCGCGGTGTCGAGCGCGCGGCGCAGCGTCTCCAGGCCTTCGAGACGATCGGTGGCTGCCCGGTCGACGGTCTCGCCGATCGCCAGATCACGGGCGGTCCGCGCCCCGGACCGCTCCAGGGCGTCGGCGGCGGGGGAGGGCGCGTCCGGCGTATAGACGCGGGTCTCGCGGCGGATCGCGTCGGCGCGCTCGGCCAGTTCGACGAGCGCCGACAGATCCCCGTCGGCGGCCGACCGGAGCGTCGCCATGTCCGGGAGCGGATTACGGATTTCCGGCAGACCCAGCCGCTCGGCGATCGCATTGACGTTGGACAGTTCGTTGAGGCTGGCGAACAGTTCCTGGCCCTGCTGGACTTGGGCCTTGAGGCTGTCGAGCTGTTCGATGGCAGTGCGCGCATCCTTGACCATCTGGGCGAAGGACGTGGGGTCGTAAACAATCTGCTGGGCATGGGCCGGAACAGCGGTCATCGCGGCGAGCGCTACAGCGATCGAAAGGATGGAGCGTCTCATGTCAGTCTCCTCTGGGTATGGAAGGGGCCACGCCAGTCGGCGTAGTCGTCCCCGGTCTCGGCTCTCAGCCGGTCGAGAAGGGCGACGGTTTCGGATCGTCCGGACAGGACGGCCAGCGCGTCATCCAGCCCCTTGAGGTCAAGCTCGACGACCACGCTGTCGTGACCCTGTTTGACCAGGAAGCGATGAGACTCCGGCGTCAGCTCGTCCCGGATCAATCGGAACTCTTCCTCGCTCAGGCCGAAGCCTTCGACATAGTCGCGGGCCTGGCCGTGCGCGTTCGGCAGGAAGATCTTGGTCGCGCATTGTTCGAGGATGGTGTGGGCGATCGGCGAGCGCAGCGCGTCGGCCGGGGACTGGGTGCCGAACACCATCAGGGCGTTCTGCTTGCGCCAGGTCTTGAGGCCGTCCTGGGCCAGGTCGGTGAAGGCGGCGTCGCCCAGGACCTTCCAGAACTCGTCGATGTCGAGGACGAGCCGACGCCCATCCACCCGCTGGGCGATCCGGTGGAAGAGGTAGAGCATCATCGGCGTGCGGACCTCGGGGTGGTCCAGCACATCGGTCATGTCGAAGCCGGCGAAGCGGGCGTCCAGCGACAGGGCGTCGTCGTCGCCGTCCAGAGCCCAGCCGAGCGGCCCGCCCCGGATCCAGCGTTCCAGTCGCGCTCCGACGCCGCCGACGTCCGATTGACCGAGCAGGCTGCGCAGGGCCGAAAGCGAGCGTCGCTCGCGCGGGAGAGCCTCGAGCGCGGCGACCGCTTCGTCGATGGCGCGCGCTTCCGGCACCGACAGGGTCTCGTTCGGCCGGGCGACCAGGGTCCGCACCAGTCGGCTGAGGAACGCGCGATTGGCGGGTGAAGGCTCCAACGCCTTGAAGGGCGCGAACCCCGTGGACACGCCGTTGCGCAGGGCCAGATAGGTCCCGCCGCAGGCCCGAACGAAAATCTCGGCGCCCCGGTCCTTGTCGATGAACAGCTGCTGGGCGTCGAACCGCTCCAGCTGCGCCAGCATGAAGTTCTGGACGACCGTCTTGCCCGACCCGGAGGGGCCGCAGATGAAGGTGTGGCCGAGATCGCCGACGTGGAAGTTGAAGTAGAAGGGGGATCCGGCTGTCGTGCGCAGCGTCGCCACAGCCGGTCCCCAGTGATTGCCGTGTGGCTTTCCGACGGGATAGGCATGGAAAGGCGCGAGGGCGGCGAAGTTGCGGGAGGTGATCGCGGCCGGACGCGTGCGCCGCGCGAAGCCGCCGGGGAACTGGGACCAGAAGGCGGCTTCGAGGCCGAGGTCCTCGCGGGCGACGACCAGGCCGGAGTCCGCCAGATGCGCCCGCGCCTTCGAAAGGTGGTCGGCGAGGGCGGCGGGCGTGTCGCCGTAGACCAGGACGGACGCCTGGTGTTCGCCGAGCACGAACCGGTTGCTGACCAGATCGTCCAGAGCGTCCGAAAGGCCATCGATCTGGGAAGCGGCGCGGTCCCGCGCGGAGACCATCTGGTTCTGCTTGCGCTCCATCACCGATCGCCCGGCCGCCTTGGACAGGAAGGCGAAGGACTGGGTCATGACGAAACCGAAGGGCGCGCTCAGCAGCGCGTTCCACAGTCCGGGCCGGGTCGAGGCCGGATATTCCTTGATGGCGAGGACGCCGGCGTAACGGCCTGCGTCGACGTCCCGAAGCTCCAGGCTTTCGCGTCCGAAGATGACCCGCACCGTATGAACCGCGGATCCGAGATGGCCGTAGACGATGGGGACGCGCCCCGGCCGCCCGGTGAGGATGAGCCGAACCAGCTCCATCGGTTCGGAGCACCAGATGTCTCCGTGTTGGTAGAGGCCAAGGCGGCGCGGCGCATAGCGGCCGAGATACTGTTCAAGATCTCGCGCGGCGTCCTCGAGCCGTTTGATCTGTTCGGGGGCGACCTCCGTGTCCTGACGGCGGGCCGTCTGCAGGTGACGCATGAGCGCCGCAGCGCGATCGCCGGGATCACGGCCGGGATGGAGCACTAGGGTGACAAAGAGTTCGTTGACGAACAGCCGCCGGCCTCCGAGCCGTGCTTCGTAGGCCTGGTTCAAATCCTGTGCGAAGTCGGAGCGGAACCCGCTCATGACCTCGGGCTGGACTTCGCGCCGGACAATGTGGTGCCAGACCGCCAACCGGTCGTCAGCCAGGTTGCGCCAGGTCTGGTTGAGCTTGACGTGCCAGTCGTTCAGATCGCGCGGGTCGGCCGTCTCAAACGCCGCACCCTGAAGCTGGAAGGCGATCATGAGCGCCCCGCTATCGAGCGTGATGATGTGGTCTGAGGCGTGGCGCGCATAGGGCAGGCCGGCCAGGGCGTTGCCCTCCCTGCGCAGACGCGACGGCGAGAGACGGAGCTCACCCACGGACCAGCTCCCTTGCGCTGTAACGCCGGACCAGGGGGAGGGGGGTCGCCGAGCTCCCGCCCCACAGGGCGCCGTTGCGGGACCGGCCCTTGGTATCGACAAAGACCAGCAGAAGCCGGAAGGCGTTGTGGTCCACCTTGCAGATCGCCCGGAAGACCAGATGCAGGGCCGGAGCGATCAGCAGATAGAGCAGGCTGCCGCCGACAAGAAAGGCCAGGCCGGAGATCATGACGTTGACGCCCATGGCCTCCATGGGCACGCCCAGGATCATCGCCGGCCGGGTGCAGGCGAGGAACAGAGGCTCTTCGATCAGTCGTTCCTCAGCCATGGTCCGCCCCGCTCAGGACGAGGGCGGCTTTCGCCACGGCGAGCCCGACCAGGCCGCCCCCCAGAGCCTGGGCATAGCGTGCCGGCGAGATCAGCCGGACGCCGAGCATCAGCGTCAGCGCCAGGCCGCCGGCGATCCCCGCGACGATCAGACAGGCGTCGGTCCGGGCCATCAGGCGCCGCCCGTGATCAGGCCGACGATCTCGGCGGCGCCGAAGACCACGACGATGCCGAGAATGACGATGGCGGCGCGCCGCAGATCGAACAGGCCGAACATCCACAGAATGCCGACGATGACGACAGCCAGAATGGCCAACAGCCTGGCCGTGTTGCCGGTCAGCATGTCGACGACGTTCTGCAGCAGGCCCTCGACATTGGCCTGGGCGAAGGCGGGCTGCACCGACATCAGGGTGGTCGCCAGGGCGATCGCTCCGACCGCGCATTGGCGGCGTCGAACGGTGGACAGGGTCATGGGATGACGCTCCATGTCTTGGTCTGTGAGGCGGGGGCGAAGAGGACGACGGCGCTGGCGGTGGCGCGCGCGAAGACGTCCCAGGCGGCGGGTGGCGCGAAGGAATCCGGCGCGACCTGAGCGGGGGATGAGCCTGACGCGGCTTCGGTTAGCAGCGGCGCGGAGACGGCCAGGCCCAGGCGGGCCGCTGAGGCCTCGACGCGCGCGACATAGCCGTTGCGAAAGCCGCGATCGGGATGACCGGTGTTGTATCGGGACAGGGCCACGCGCAGGGCCTGTTGGCGGTCAGAGCCCGTGGATGCGGGGTCGAAGCCGGCGCGCAGCACGGTCCCTGCCGCGGTGAGGTTGCGGCAGGGGTCAAAGGCGTCCTCCACCGTCAGACGCAGCCATCCGAGATTGCTCGAGTTGATCTGCGCGAGACCGAGATCGATGTTGGCGCCCGAGCCGATCAGGCGGTGAGCGACGCGCGCCGCTTCCTCGCGCGTCCTGGGCTGGCGCACGGCAGCGCCACGATTGACGCCGATCGCCAGGGCGTTGAAGCGGCTTTCCGTATGCGCGATCGCGGCCAGGGTCTGCGGCGAGACGCCGGGTGCGCACTGGGCGGAGAGGGCGAGGACGAGGGCGAGATCAAGCAAGGCAGGGCTCCGTTGAGAGCCCTCAGCAGACCGCATCGGCCGCGCACGTTCGATCCGCTAGGGCGCCACCGGAGAGCTACGGGGTGAAACTACGGGGCTCGGCGGCGCGGCGATCGTCTCTCACCAGAAGCGCGACGGCCTGGACCCGGGTCCTGACTCCGAGCCACCGGCACCCAAGGAGGATGTGGTCATCGACCGTGCGGGCCGACACGCCGAGGCGACGCGCGATCTGACGCGATGACAGCCCCTGGCCGGCCAGACGCAGACAGTCGGCCTGGCGAGCGGACAGGCCGTCGCTGGAACGCGTTGCGGCATGATCGGGGGAAAGGGGAAGCGACTGGGTCATGGACTCAAGCCAGACCCGGATCGAAGTTTGCGGCAAGACCGCAAGGTTCGGACAGGAAATCTACGGTGTGAGGCGAACCCCGATCAGTCTTCCTCGTCCTTCGAAGGCGTTACCAGCCGTCCAATCCGTTCATCGAGCCAGGCCTTGGCCGCGTCATCCCGTCTCACGGCCTGCATTCCGAGATCCTTCAGGGTTCGGGTGAAGGCGTTGATGATCGAGCGTGTGTCGAGCTCCATGATCGCATCGCCAACCTCCTCGTCGAACTCCTGTGTGACGACCCGAAGCGCGAGCATTGCCTTGTTGTCGGCGCAGCGGACGGCGAACTCCGGGGATCCCAGCGCCATGCAGTCGATGATCGCATAGGGATCGCTGTCCGTGGCCTCCGCGAAGCGGTGGATACGCTCGAGATTGATCTTTCCCTTTCCAGCTTCGAAGTGTTCGTAGGACCGCTTGGCCATGCCCATTGCGTCGGCGACCTCGGCCGGCTTCATCCGCCTGTGCAGCCGGATCAACCGCAGCGCTGCAGCCAGGATTTCGTTCTGAGAGCGGGGTCGGTCGCTTTCCATCAGCTCGGCTGCCTCGGGTTGTGGAGGTCAACGCGATTCTCGACGCCTTACTCCCGGTGGTTGAAAAATGCGGCAGTTGAGCATCAAATGAAAGACGGGAAGCTCACGGTGTCCCGAGTCTTGTGGAAAGTGCGCAAAGAACATGCGGTTCTTTTATGATAACTAATGTTCACCATTCAGCTACTCGCCGATCGGCTCTGTTTCGTCCTTTAGAGGGGCTGTGTGATTGCAAGGCGTCGCGCCGCGTGCGGACGGGCGGGTCGTGATGCGCGAGAGAGATCATTTCGCTGTGGCTCACACAGCCCTGGCCGGTTACGCCGCCGCGGGGCGCTTCGGCTGGGGTCTTCCGCTTGTCGCAACCAGTCTGGCGAACGAGCTCGGTCTTAGTCCTACGCCGGTACGCGAGGCGCTCGCCCATCTCGCTGGCGAAGGCATCATCGAGCATCGGCCAGGACGCGGCTACTTCGCGCCCAGTCCCACCGCGTCTGACATTGTCGGGCTTTACGAGCTTCACCACCAGTTCCTGCGCTGGGGCTCCGCGGACGGTGTCTCGCCCGAAGCGCCGACCACAGAACCGTCGGCGGATCCGGTGTTGCGGGTCGAGTCCATATTTGACCGGCTCGCGCAGCATGGGGACAACAGCGCGGTCTTCGAAGCCTATCGCCGCGTTTCTACGCAGCTTAGACCCATCCGCAGAATTGAAGCGCTCCTGCAGAACACGGGATTGGACATCGTCCTCGCAATCGAACGCCTGCGCTTAGACAACAACAGCGCGGAGTTGGCGAGCGCGCTCTACGAATATCACCAAGGCCGGATCGCCCTTTCGGTGTCCGTGGAGAAGGTGATGCGGCAGTCCGCTTGAAGTATATTGCAAATATAGTTTGAAAATACACCTCCGAAGGCGTGACCTGTCTTCAGCGGGCGCTTCCGCCCGTTCAGGAGGCAGTGATGCAGACGAAAACCAAACTGCGCCTCGTGCGCGTAGGATCAGCCAAACGCGCCACCCGTGCGGACTCGGAGACGGGCTTCATGGAGCAGATCCAGATCTTCCTATGGGATAGCCAGCCGTCCGCGGCGCGCTGAACCCTGCCGGCATTCGCCGGCTCTAGATCGGCGCCCGGTCGCTCATCTCAAGATTAGTGGCGAGTGACGCCGTAAACCGCCGATCCCCGGATCGGCCACGATCGGAGGCGACTACCATGTTGAAGTCCATGAACCTGATCCGTCTGGGCTCCGCCAAGCTGCGGACCAAGGCTGTCGAGGAAGAAGGCGACCTCGAGCAGATCCAGGAACTGCGCTACGTCACCCCGGGCGCCCGCTCGGCCTGACACGGAAAGGCGTCGGCGTGAGCCGGCGCCTTTTTTCCCGACACAACCCGCCCCTTAGGAGCGTGTCTTGCTGATCCATGAGACTCTGGCCTCAAAGGACGTCATCGCGCCGACAGCGCAGCCGCTGTTTTTGCGGCTGCATGTGTTCGCAGCGCCCGTTGACGACGACCTGGTCGTTCTCGATCTCGCTCGCGACGACTATCTCTGCATTCCAGGCGCTGCGGCGCACTTTCACCCGGCATGCCAGGACAACGCTTGCAGGGTATCAGGCCCGCTGGCCGACGCCCTGCACGAGGTGGGACTGGCGCAAGCGGAGCCCGGGCAACCACCGCAGAGGCTGCCGGCGACGCCGTCTGGATCCATCCTTCACGATGCTCCCGCGGCGCTGAGGCTCTCCGATGTCGCGCCGCTGGTTGCTGCGGCGTTGAGCGTGCGCAGGGCGGAGCGACGCGAAGGTATTGCGAGCCAACTCTCCGTCGTCGGGCGCGCGCGACGGCGAGAAGACCCGGCCGCCGCCCGCCGCGCAGCGGGCGCCCTCTGGAGGATTCAGCCCTGGCTGCCGTTCGACGGGGAATGCCTCCAGCGGTCCATGCTGCTCGTCGCTTTTTTGCGTGAGTTGGGCCTGACCGCAGACTGGGTGTTCGGCGTCAGGCTTTGGCCGTTCAGCGCTCACTGCTGGGTTCAGTCCGGTGATGTCTGCCTCAACGACGATCACGAACGCCTGCGTGCGTACACGCCGATCCTGTGTCGATGACCGCGAAGCCATCGGACACCGGCTACGTCGTCCTGGACCGGTCGCAAGCGGCAGGCAAAGCCCTGGCCCTGGTCCAGACCCTGACGGCGGATCTTCTCAATGGAGGCTGGTCCCTGGTCTGGGACGTCGGGGAGATCAGCCTGCTGCTCGGTCCTCGCGCTCGCCACGCGGCGCGGCTGGTAGGTCCCAAGCACCTCCTGATCGGTGACTGGCGTCCCAATGGCGAGCGGACCCTGTCCGCCCTTGTCGGGTTGAACCGGGACCCTGTCGCACTCGCTCGGGCGGTGACCTCTGAGGGCTGGGGCAACTACGTGTTTTTCTGGCGGGCGGACGACAGTGGCCTGCGAGTTCTTCGTGACCCCTCGGGTGCGATTGATTGTGCGCATTGGCGGCGTGACGGTCTGACGGTCGTCAGCGATCAATGGCCTGCCGAGATTGACGCCCTGCTTCCGCGAGAGGTCGCGATCGACTGGGAGGCGGTGGGCCGGATGTTGGTTCATTCACAGTATTCTGTGCGTCACGTCGCCCTGCGCGGCGTTAGGACGATCGACGCGGGCGGGTTCGCTGATTTAGGCCGGTGCACCGAGATTGCCGTCTGGCGACCGAAAGACGTCTTCGGCCGCCGGTATGAGACGGATCCGGACGCGCTCGTTGAGGTCGTGGACCGCACCATCGCCTCGCTGACGCATGGGGCCCCCACGGTGATCGCTGAGCTGTCTGGAGGTCTGGATTCCGCGATCACGGTGGCGAGCCTGCTTCAATGCAAGCCTCGCAGCGGAGTGCAGCTTGTGAACTACTATGGACCCTGGATCGAGGGGGACGAACGCGCCTACGCCCGGGCCACCTCGGCCCATTTGGAAGCCGAACTCACGGAGGTCGCCAAGCCTGTTCAGGCAGTGCTTGCGTCTGAACTGGCGCGATTGGGTCAGGGGATCCGGCCAGCGTTCCAGGGCGTCGACACCACCTACGACGCTGATATGGCAGCGCGCCTGTCGCGGCGTCGGGCGGTGTCCCTCACCGGGCAGGGCGGGGACGCGGTGTTTTTCCAGCAGGCAACGCCGTGGATCGCCGCCGATCGCTTGTTCAGAGGGGACTTCGGGGCCCTTCATCCCCGCTACCTCGCGAACGTGGGGCGATGGACTCGGCGGTCGGCGTGGGCCGTTGCTCGAGCGGCGCTCGGTCCGATGTTTGGACAACGGCCTGGGATGGACGACGACCCTCATCCCTGGAACAGGGCGACGGGCGATCTGCCACCGGCCAAACGCATGCAAATCCGCCAACTCGCCAACTGTCAGGTCTTCTGGCGAGATTGCCTGCGCGCGCGAGCCGCGCCGCTGATCCACCCTTTCCTCAGTCAACCCGTCATGGAGCATTGTCTGGCCCTCCCGACAGACCTCCTCGCCGTCGGCGAACGGGATCGAGGCTTCGCCCGCAAGGCTTTCAAAGAACGCCTGTCACCGATGATACGAGACCGGCGTAACAAGGGCGATCTGACCCGCTACTACGGCCGGATCAACCAACTCAGTCTTCCGATGCTTCGCAAACACCTCCTAAAAGGCAGGCTTGCTGAAGAAGGGGTCGTCGACAGGGAGCTGTTTTCGGCTGTCCTGACGGACGACCATCTGATCTGGGACGGCCAGCACAATCGCATCGTCCTGGTTGGCGTCCTCGAGAGCTGGGTGCGAAACTGGGAGGCCCGCCTCAGCAGACGCTGAGAGATAGCGATCCAGCCAAGCGATGATCCGGGTATGAAGGTCGCGGATATTGGCGGGGCTGACGAAGACGTGGCCTTCGCCCGCGTAGGTGACGAGACCGGCTTCCCTGTCCATACGGTACAGCGCCCCGAACAGGCCGCGACCGCGCGTAAAATCCATATCCCCGTCGATCATCAGTATGGGGGTGGTGATGGCCGCAGCGCTGTAGATCGGACTGGCGTCGATATATCGTTGTGGCGACGACACGAGCGAAGCGCCCATCCGGCCCTGGCCGGTTTCCGCCCAGCCCAGGCTGACGTTGAACGGTACGCCGTTTTCAGGCGTGAGAACGTACTGCGGTGGTAGTTCCGCGAGATCGGTCAGGTCCGAGCGACCGGCGGACGCCACGATGGCCCGGAAGCGACGCGACTGGGTTGCGACGGTCATCGCCCCGTACCCTCCATAGCTGTGACCCAGCACGGCGGCGCGATCCGGGCTGATGAGGCCGGTCTCCGCAGCGCGGTCCAGGATGGCCTCGAGCCGGGGGGCGAGGTCCGCGAGAGCCTGGCCCGTTCGGTCATACAGCGGCAGGCTGGGAACGAGGACGGCGTAGCCGGCGGCCGCGAGCAGGGCAGGATTGATGTGGCGTCGCTCGCTTCCGGGCCTCAGCCAGGTTGGGGCCGTAGGGTAGATCGTGCCGGGATAGATGATCATGACGACGGGCAGGTCCCGGTGTTCCCCGCCGGGGGGCAGGAGAAGCCAACTGGTCAAGGGCGTTCCATCCGGCGCGCTGTGTTCGATGGGCCGGATCTCGCCCCACATACGATCGTCGAGCGCTGCGTTCAGCGTCAGAAGGGGTCGAACGCCCTCGGCGTTGCGAAGCCGGACGACGGTCGACCCGGTCGCGGACATCTGCGTTTCGATGACAAATCTCAGGTCTTTGCTGGCGGCGGTGATGGAGGGCAGGGCAGGCGGAAGGCCGAGGCAGGTCCTCACCGTCGGCGCGATCTGTTTGACCAGACAGCCCGCCTCATCCTGACCAACCCAGTCTGCGACAGTCACAGGGTCAGGATTGACCGCAGCCCGTCCGCCTTCATCTTG
Organism: Brevundimonas sp.; assembly: GCF_003248455.1. GTDB lineage: Bacteria > Pseudomonadota > Alphaproteobacteria > Caulobacterales > Caulobacteraceae > Brevundimonas. Next base: position 70,048 of record NZ_QFNM01000001.1, on the reverse strand, counting down.
CGCGCGATCGCTGGAGACGGCTCGGGCGGGACGCTGACCTTCGTCCCGTCCGTCGAGGCTGCGCCACGACGTCGCCTCTCCGACAAGCAGATGGCCGTTTCGCTGAGCCAGAACCTGGCCTGGGCGGGCGGTGACGTCGGCGAACCGGCCGTTGCCTTCGATCCGGCGCCAGAACCGTGCGCCATCCTCCGTTTCCACCAGAACGACAGGCCGGTTTTCGTCCCACGTCCCTCTCGCGTAGGGGATCTGACTGCCGTTGACGTCTATGCGGGGTCGGGCCCCCTGAACGTCGAGCGTCTGGTCGCCGTTCGTGCGGTCAAGAACCGTGAAACGACCCTGCGTCCAGGATTGGCCATCCTGGCGACGGAAGGTCAGCACCCGACGCGAGTCCGGGCTCCACGCCAATAGATAGGGGAGATAGTCAGCCGCTTCGTCACCTGGCCGCACTCGACCGTTATCGAGGGCGGCGATGGTCAACCGTCGGCGCCGTGCCGGCGTTCCGGTCAGTACTGGCTCGTCTGTCCCTGTTTGGATGTCGTCGGTCACGGCCATCGCCGCCACCGCCTGCCTGTCCGGAGACAGTGTGAAGTCGAAGAACTCGCCACGCGCGATCGTGGTGACATCGCCCGTGGCCACGTCGAGACGAACCAGGGCGCTCGGCCGCGCCCTACGATGCGCGTCGCGGTTCGCGCCGCTCATCAGGGCGACGCTGGACGGACGGCGTCCGGCCGCCGCAACAGCCCAGAGCGCTGAAGCCCGCGCCTGCGCCTCCCAGCCATGACGCATGCCGAGGGGCAGATCGTCATCGGGACGGGCGATAAGGACCAACTCGTGATCCGAGCGCCAAGCGATCGTCTGGCCCATGTTGGGCCACTCGGGGGTCAGATCGTGCCATCGGATTGAACCTGTCGACAGGGTCATGACCCCTAGTCGAAGCGTGCGGGCGGTGAGCCGATAGACGACCATCCGCCCACCATCCGGAGAGAAGGGACCCGAAATGTACCCGGTGGCGTGGCCTGGGTCTTGAACGCGCCTCACCGGGCCTTCGCCAGACGCGTCATGCACCTCCAGACGCGTCAGAAGCTGTGCCGTGTATTGCCCGAGATCGTAGGAGGCGGCCTGATTCCAAGCCGCCTCCCGGTCGATCACCACCCAGCGCGAGTTCGGGCTTATGCGGATGTTGCCGAGCGATTCCTGGCCGAGAAGATCGTCGATGTTGAACGGTGTCTGGGCGTGGGCGCCCATGAAGCCAAGCGCCAGGGCGCAGACGAACCCGTGAAGAGCGTGGCGCACGTCACCACGCCTTCGTCAGCTGAACCGAAACAAACCGTCCGAGCACGTTCGCATTGGCGGCGTCGTACGCGATTCCTTCGAGCCCGTCCCAGAATGGTGGATCGCGATCAAAGGCGTTCTGGACATTGAGGGCGATCGTAGTCCCGGCGAGCGCGCCGTGCTCGGGGGCAAACGCGATTTGCGCATCTGCGGTCACCCAGGATCCGATACGATCCCCGTCAAAGTCGCGGTAGCTGTCGACAAAGTTGGCGCTGGTCGACGCGGTCCAGGGCCCCCGGGACCACCGCAGGGTGCCTCGCCCGCGCAACCCAATCGGCTCGTTGGGGCGATTGAGCGTGCTGACAACCGGCGCCCCAGGGGTGTTCTGGCTTTCAAAGCGGTCGAGATAGCTGAGATTTGCCGAGACCTGGAACGCCTCGCCCCGGAGCGAGAAGGGGTAGTCGAGATTGGCGTCCAAGCCCTCGACCTCGACGCGGGTCGTGTTGACATATCGCGCGTCAACGATCGCGCCGAAGGCGGTCGCGGGATAGCCACCGGTCACCGTGCTCGGAAGATCCAGCCATGCCTGGATCGCTGCGCGATCTTCCGCATTCGTGACCGGATTGATCAGGCGCACGAAGGACGCCAGGGCCGGATCCGTCAGGACGGTGGAGACGCTGTTCAGGGCCGGTTGTCCGATGCGCTGGTCGAAGTCCGTCCGGAACCAGTTCAGCCCCAGCCGCAGGCCGTCGATCGCCGCAGGGCGATACTCCACACCTGCTGTCCAGGTGTCTGCTTCCTCGGGCTTGAGGTCGGCATTGCCGCCGTAGAGGATCAGGGACAGGGTCGTGCCCGCTCCGCGCGTCAGGAAGGTCGGGCTTTGTCGGGTGGGGTCATGAATCTCACGCAGGGCCGGAGCGCGGAACGAGGATCCATAGTTTGCGCGAAACAGGAGGCCGGCTCCGGGCTCCCAGACCATGCCGACCTTGGGATTAAGCGTGCTGCCGATATCGTCGTAGTCCTCGTACCGCAGCGCCAGCGAGAGCTCGAGGCGTTTGAGGCCGGCGCGCGCGTTGGTTTCGCTGAAGAGAGGCGCGCGGATTTCTGCGAAGGCGCTGGACACTTGCCGGTCAAACTCGGCTGGCGCGCCGATCGTCGGAGTCACCGCCGAGGTCAGGTTGCCAGACTCCCTGGAAAAGTCCTCGCGCCGGAGTGACAGCCCTGCCGCCAGCTTCAGGTCGCCTCCGGGAAGGGCCCACAGCGTTCCATCGATCTGAAGGTTTGCCGACCGCACCTCGGTCTTGCCGCGAGTGTAGTTCCAGCCGGAGCTGATGAAATCGAGCACAGCCTGAGGGCTGGAGCCGCCATCGCTGAACGGGTTGAAGTAGCCATCGCGTGACGCGCTGAATGGGGTGGCGGGATTGTCGGCGAGGGTGCCAAGCGCCTCACGCAGGAACACCGAGTTCAGAACGCCGGAGCCCCTGTTCTCGGATTCGTCCGAGGCGTAGGCGAGATAACCGCTCAGCCGCCAGTCGCCAGCGATCTCAAGATCCGCTCCTAGCGAAAGGCCAAGGCTCTCGGCGTCTCCGCTCAAGACCGGATTGGGCAGTTCGTCGAGGAAGGAATAGGCGATCAGATGTGATGCGGCTCCGGTCGGCGAGACGAAGAAGGGGTTTGCAGGCGTCGCGGTGATCAGCGTGACGATCGGCGCAGACACGGTTTCCCATTCCCGGCGGCCCCACCGCGTATCGGCGCTGAGAGTGAGACGGGAGCCCAGGTCCTGATGACCGGTGAGGTAGAGGCTGTGCCGCTCTTGGCGGGGAAGGACATTCATCCCCTGGCGTTGGTTGCTGCGGTTGGTCTGGCCCGCAAGAAAATCCGACGGTCTGAGGTTCCGGCCGTTTTGTCCTTCAGGAATGGCGTAGGCGGAGACATAGCCGCCGAGCGCCGCGTTGTAGGCGACGAGGTTGCCGGGATTGGCGTAGTTGAGGCGCCGGTCGGATCCACCAAGGGGGCGCAGGTCGGCGTTTCCAGCAAGGGGGCGGTCCGCCACCGCCAACGGCTCGCGGTTATTGTACTCGTAAGACCCCATCAGGCCGCCGCTCGACCAAAGCCGGCCGACCGTTTGCCCGAACTGATATTCCCGCGTCGCCCCATCGCCGGTTTGCCCGTATCTCGCCCGGGTCTCGGCGCCGTCGTAATCGCGTCGCAGGATGATGTTGACGACCCCGCCGACAGCGTCTGAGCCATAAAGGGCTGAGGCGCCGTCGAGCAAAACGTCAATCCGGGACACCGCGCTTGTCGGCACGGTGGACACGTCGGCGAAGTCACCGAAAGCTCCGGTGCCTGAAAGACGCCGACCATTGATCAGGACCAGCGTCGCATCGCTGCCCAGCCCGCGGAGGTTCACGCCCGATGCAAATCCGCCATTCGAAGCGCTTCTGTCCGCGCCGTTCTGCAAGGCCCCTTCATTCGCAGTTCCGCCGAAATTCTGCGGAAGTGCAGCAAGCGCTTGGGCGACCGTTCCATGTCCTTGCCGGTCGATATCGTCCCGGGTCACGGTGATGACAGGCGAGGGGCCGTCGGCGACGCCGCGGATTAAACTGCCAGTGACGATCACTTCCGCGATCTCGACCGCCTCGTCCGTCGCTTCTGCACGGGCGGTGGGATCGAAGACGACGAGAGTATTGGAACTCGTCCGTCGGGCCCGTAGTCCGGTGCCCTGCAGCAGGGCGGTGAGGGCTTGGTCCGTCCCAAGCGCGCCATTGACGCCGGGGGACTGGCGGCCTGCGACGAGGTCGGTGGAGTAGAGAATTTGCTCGCCGCTTTGGGCCGCGAACAGGGGCAGTGCGGTTTGCAGCGGGCCGGCGGGAACGCGGAACTGCACGGCAGCCGTTTGCGCCTGGGCGATGACGGGCGTCGCCGCCGCCAGCATCAATACGCCAAGCGCCGTGGAACAAGGACCGATACGCATAACACTCCCCCGAAATGGATACCCGCACAGACGCGGGTCGGGGAAGAGACGATGGGGCGCGGTAAAACCCCTCAGCGCACCGCTGCATTTTTCGCAGGCGCGTCACGGATGACGATCTGACCGGTTGGCGTCCGCTCGGCGACGACGGGATAAAGTTCGACGAGCGCGGAAACGAACCCCTCGACGTCGCCCGTGTTAAAAGCGCCGCTGACAGCGATGCGGGAGATGCCGGGCGACTGAAGAACGACCTTGGTGCGGCTGTAGCGATTGACCTCGGCGACGGCGGTTTCGACGGTGTCGCCAGAGAAGATCAGTCGCCCGGTCGTCCAACTCGTTTCCGAAGCGACGTCCACGGTCCGGACGGCAGGACGAAGCGAGGTCGTGACGATCTGCTGGCCGGGCGTGAGGGACCACCCCTGAGAGACCGCCGAACGGTCGCTGACATCGACCTTGCCTTCGACGAGGGTCACCTGAGCGCCGTCTCCCGATCGACGCACGTCGAACCGGGTGCCAACGGCGGTGACGTCTGTCGCCCCGGCGCTGACGACGAAGGGACGGTCGGGGTCGCCCTCAACCTCAAAAAAGGCCTGACCGCTGGCCAGTTCTACGGCGCGCTGCCCGCGGGTCAGCTTCACGCGGATCCTGGAAGCAGTGTCCAGCGTCACCCGCGACCCGTCATCCAGGACCACTACCCGGCGCTCCCCCAAATCCGTCTCGTAAGACTGAGGTCGGCTGGACCATAGGGCGACGCCGATCGCGAGCGCGGCGATCGTGGCGATCGCCCCCAAGGGAACGACACTTTTGGCCACCCGGCCTTGAGATTGACGCGATGCGTCGGCGCGCGCGCGCGCACCCTGCGTCAAGGCTGCGATGTCGGCGTCCCCCTTGAGGCTTCCCGCCGCCTCCCACATGGTCTCGATGCGCGCATAGGCCTCGGCGTTCTCCGGGTTCCGGCGCCATTGGCTGAAGGCTGTAATATCCGAAGCCGCGACCCGCCTCTGGTTGAGGGTCGCGAACCATGACGCGGCTTCGCGGCGTCTTGCGTCCAGGTCTTTCTCGGCAGTCATCGTTCGTGCCTTAGACGTCCAGTTGCGCCATGCAGTGCTCGACAGCCTTGGCCATACGTCGTTCGACTGTAGCCAAGCTGATCCCGTGAGCCAGAGCAATCTCTGGGTATGTCATACCGTCAAACCGGCTCAAGACGAAGACGTCCCTGTAGAGAGGCGGCATCGTCTGGAGGATTTGCTTAAGATAGAGGCGATCGACAGGCGTGTCAGTCGTTGCGCCCAGGATCGAAGCCTCACCCTGCAACGCGCGGTCACGCCGGACCAGGCGGCGCCGCTCATCGCGGACAAGGTTAAGCGCGACGCGGAGGAGCAGCGCCTTGGGGTGTCGGATCTCTTCAAGGAGATACGGGGTGAGACGCAGATAAGTCTCCTGCACAACGTCGTCCGCCTCGTCGACGCCGACACGCCCGCGAAGCCGCTTTCCCAGCCATCCCGAATAGCGGCGGTAGAGCCCGTTGAGGCTCGCCGCTGCGCCCGGATTCATCTCCTTCACATCGCTCAACGCGACCTCCAGCCGGCTGTCAGACGGCGGGAATCCGAGAGCGCGCCCGCGCAGGCCGGACGCACTCAGGGGTGCGCCGCGGTCGATGGCGGACGGACGCCGCGCGTCGGGGCGCGGTCGTAAAGGTTGAGCTTCGCACAGGGGATTCCCGGCCCCTATCGACGCGAACGCCGACGTCCAACCATGAATCAAACCAAGTCCGGGTGCAAGGCGGAGGGGTCGGGCGAGGAATCCTCTGCGAAGAGGCCCGCGACTTCAGGGTGAAACGCCGCCTCCGCCTAAGGCAGACCCCGGCTCAAGTTCCGCCCCTATCTGACGGCGCCCGACGTGAAACGGATTAGGCGCCTTCAGTTCGCACGGCAAGGGGACCGTGAAGCGCTACGGGCCAGCGGTCCGACCGCATTGGCTGACGCACTTCCGCAAGTTTCTTGCGGAGTCGCCGCAACGGGTTTGCGTTGTCGGGTCGGAGAGGGCGGGCCACGATGCGACGGTCAAAGGCGAGTGAAATCATGCCCCCGGACCCTCAAGCGGATGTCGAATCTCAGAGCTTCGCGTTGAGCCCGAGAGAGCACGAATGCCTCATCTGGGTCACGCGCGGCAAGAGTTCGGGCGATATTGGAAGCATCCTCGGGCTGTCACCCCGAACGGTCGACAGCTATTTGGAAAAGGTCTGTTCGAAACTCCGGGTCCGGACAAGAATTGAGGCGGTCGCAGTCGCGGTGCGGGCCGGCGTCGTCGAACCGGATTGATTTGGCGCCACACGCCCTACGCGATTTTTGATCAAGAATCGGATCATGATCGATCCTCTGAACCGTGATCATGTCGTAGATGCCCGGAACCGTCGTTCAAGCTTTCGCCCAGGAGATCGCGTTTCGCGATGTGCGGCGGCTTGAGACCTATCTTGCGGAGCATGTCGTGGCGCGGTTCGACATCGCGGGCGACCTGATCGGTCGAACAGCGCTGCTCGGGTTCTGGCGCCGGCTTTTTCAGACCTATTCGCTTTTCGAACTTCATATTCTCAAATGCGTCGCCGAAGATGATCTTGTGATCGCCGAGAGCGCCTACCTCCTGACCGCGCGCCGCGGAGGCGTGCTGGACGTCCGGGCCATCAGCATCTTCGAAGTCGAGCAGGGCGTCATTACGCACTGGCGTGACCATGCGGATTTGGCGGAGGTGCCGATGTCCGAGAAAGAGCGATGGCTCCGGCTAAGCAAAGCCCGATGGTGACCACGACGTCCGTAATGGATTGGACGAGGGGAGGGGGCGGGCCGGGAACTTCTGTGTGAAGCTCAACGTCTTCACCCGCGATCGCCGCCGACGCAGAACGTCCCCTGGCTCAAGATCGAAGGCTATCCGGTCGAGGCCCGCCGCAGGCATAGTACCTCGCAAGCCGCCTGCCGCAAGGCATCGCGGAAAGTGTCGGCGACCTTCAGGGCGCTTCGCCGGTTTTGGAGTGTCCTGGCGCCATCCATGTTCGCGACGGCATGTGTCGTTGAACCCAATGCTCCGGGTCGGATTGTCTAGGGATGCAGACGTCAACCATTCCGTACGCCCTGGCTGTCGACGATGACGCGATCATCCGCTGCGATGTCTATCAGATTCTTGAGGAGGCGGGGTTCCGCTGTCTCGAAGCCGCTTCCGGAGATGAAGCGCTGGAACACCTTTCTCAGATGGCGGAGTCGATCGTCGTGCTCTTCACGGATGTCGAAATGCCAGGATCCGTGAACGGCTTCGCTCTTGCGCGTCATGTCGCCGAGCATTGGCCCCACATTGAAATCGTCGTGTCCAGCGGCAATGTCCGTCCCGCAGCGGAAGACATACCTGAAAAGGCGGCGTTCATCACGAAGCCCTTCTCGGCTGAGGTGGTCCACGAAGAACTGAGACGCCTCCTCCCTGACGGAAAGAAGCCAGACCCTCTCAAAACTGCGGTTTGAGTGCATCGCTTGGGCCAGGCTGTCCGAGCGATCGCACAGCCGACCAACCGCTCTCAGCAGTCTTGGCGCTCGCGCACGATGGGCTATTGGCTCAGGGCCGCGCGACGATCCGGGTCCAGCGAGCAAGACCCGCGCCCCAGGCGACGGACTTAGGTCGCGGCGCCTGCGCCGATGAACGCGCCAGCGCTCTTCCAGAGCATGTAGGCCGCGATCACGAAGATGAGGACCGAGAAAACGGTCGTCAGCAGGCCGGTGGTGCCCGACAGTTTCCTGGCGACCAGGGCGCCGCCGAAACTGCCCGCGAGACCGCCGAGGATGAACACCCCCGCGAGCGGCCAGTCGATCAGTCCAGAGAAGGCGTAGTTGAGCGCCGTGGTCAGACCGAAGGCCGTGACGGCGACGAGCGACGAGCCGATCGCGTTCAGGATCGGCATGCCGGTCGAGGCGACGAGGCCCGGCACGATCAGGAAGCCGCCGCCGATTCCGAAGAAGCCCGAGAAGACCCCGGTCCCGAGGCCGAAGCCCAGCACCTTGGGCGCGTTCTCGCGGTCGCACTCGGCGCCCGGATTGCCGATTGCGGCCCGCCCGCGCAGCATCAGAATGCCGACCACGATCATGACGAGGGCGAACAGGAACAGCAGTTTCTCGCCATCGAACGCCTTGCCCACAGTCGATCCGGCGAAGGCTCCGGCGACGCCCGCCCCCGCATACATGCCGGCGCAACGCCACTTCACCGTGCCGTTCCGGGCATGGTTCATCAGCCCTGCCGCCGCATTGGCGGCCACCGCCAGGGCGCTGGTGCCGATGGCCACGTGCGGGTTTGGAACACCGACCAGATAGACCATCAGGGGCACGGCCAGGATGGACCCGCCGCCTCCCACGAGGCCAAGCGTGAAACCGACCAGACCGCCCGACAGGGCGCCGAGCAGATACTGCAGAGGGTCCAAGCTCATGGGACGTCATCCTGGTGAGCTACGGCGGCTTCAAAGCCGAGGCGCCCGCAGGGATGTTTGGGCCCCATGGGAGTCTTCGCGTCGCGCCGGGCGTCGAGCCGAGAGCGAAGCGTCGACAGATCGTAGCCGGCCGCGGCGGCCGTCATGATCAGGACGTCCGTCTGCTGCGCCTCGGCCTGGGTCAGGGCCCAAAGCGTCGCCGAGCGCATGCCGGTGCGGCAGTAGGCGAGGGCCGGGCCGTCCAATCGCGCCAGGGTCTGCGCCATCTGCATGACATGCTCGTCCGCGACCGCTCCGCCAAGCGTCGGCACATGAGCGAAACTCATGCCGTGAGATGCCGCCAGATCCCGAATTTCAGCGGCCGTCGGCTGTCCGGGTTCCTCGCCGTCGGGCCGGTTGTCGATGATGGCGCGGAAGCCAGCGCGCGCCGCCTCGGCGACGTCCCCTGCGGTGAGTTGGGGCGCGACGGAGAGGGACGCCGAAAGGGTCTTGAACGGCATGGCGATGGTCCTCGAAAGGATATGTGAGTGACTGGGTTCAGCGGCGTCGGGCGCGCGTGGACAGGCCGAACGGCAAATAGGCCGGACAGGTCGCCGTAAGGCTGGTCAGCAAGAGGGCGACGGCGACGGCTCCGAGAACCAGGGCGAGGGTTCCGCCGATCAGGCCCAGTCCATAGGCTCCGATGACGGCGGCGACGGCGACGAGCCGGATGATCCGGTCGAGCGTTCCCATGTTCTTCACGGCGAGGGTCCTTGGGTTCAAAGGGCGCCGGCGCGGTCGATGCGACCGCGCCGATATAAGGCTCAGGCAGCGATCGGGCGGGTCGAGAAATACCAGTCGGTATATTTGAAGCCTTCGCCCTCGCGAGCATTGGCGGCTTCCACAGTCTTCGGCGGAGACACGATGGCGTCGTCGCCCGGCTGCCAGCCGGCGGGTGTGGCCACGCCGTTGGCGTCGCTCGTCTGCATGGCGGTGACCAGGCGGACGATCTCGGGAATCGAGCGGCCGTTGCTCATGGGATAATAGAGCATGGCGCGCAGGACGCCTTCGGGATCGATGATGAAGGTGGCGCGAACCGCCGAGGTGTCGCTGGCCCCCTCGTGGATCATGCCGTAGGCGCGTGCCACGTCCATCTTCAGGTCTTCGATGATCGGGAAGGGGATCTTGACGCCGAACTTCTCGGCGATGTTCCGCGTCCAGGCGATGTGGGAGAAAATGCTGTCGATCGACAGGCCCAGAAGCTCGCAGTTCTTCGCCTTCAGTTCCGCCGCGACCTTGGCGAAGCCGATGAACTCCGTCGTGCAGACCGGGGTGAAGTCCGACGGGTGCGAGAACAGCACCAGCCACTGGCCCTTGTAGTCGGCCAGCGAGCGGTCGCCGTGCGTGGTCTTGGCGGAGAAGTTCGGCGCGGGCGCGTTCAGGCGCGGCAGGCCGACGGTGCTTTGGATCTCAGACATTGGATGTCTCCAGGGAGGACTGCTTCGCCGGGGCGGCGGGCAGCAGGCGGTGCAGGATCATCCCGGCCAGCATGGCCGCGACGAAGAGGGCGGCGGGGACAGGGGCGATGGCGAGGTCGGCGATGGCGGGGCCGGGGCAGAGCCCGGCGATGCCCCAGCCGATGCCGAACAGGGCCGCTCCGCCGATCAGGCGGGGGTCGAGATCGCGGGCGGTGGGCAGAGCGAACCGCTCGGCCGCCATCGGCGAAGGCATCCGCTTCTGAATTCGCCAGGCGAGGGCCATGGGGATCAGGGCCCCGCCCATGACGAAGGCCAGCGTCGGGTCCCAAGCGCCGAACAGGTCGAGGAAGCCGCGCACGCGCTGCGGATCGGCCATGCCGGAGACGGCCAGACCGGCGCCGAACAGAACGCCCGCGATCAGGGCGAAGACGATCGGGCGCTTCATTGTCCCAGCCCCATCGCGTTCATGGCGGCGACCGTCGCGAAGCCCGTGAGCATGAAGGTGGCGGTCGCCACCAGCGACCGCGCCGACAGTCGGGACATGCCGCAAACGCCGTGTCCGCTGGTGCAGCCGCTGCCCAGCCGAGTGCCGAACCCGACCACCAGGCCGCCGATGATGAGGGCGGCGAAACCCTGTTCGAACCGTGTTTCGACGGGTCCGAGGATCAGCGCCACGAGCAGGGCGCCCAGCGGCAGACCGACCACGAAGGCGATCGCGAGCGGACGGGGCGCGCCGTCGACGGTGATCCCTGTGGCTCGCGCCGCGAGGCCGCTGACACCCGCGATGCGTCCGAGGCCCAGCAGCATGATGGCCGAGGCCGTGCCGATCATCAGGCCGCCGATCAGCCCCTGGACCGGCATGGCGTTGGCGAGAAGGTCGGTCATCACAGAACGTCCAGCGGGATCTTGAGGTAGCGGGCGCCGTTGGATTCCGGCTCGGGCAGATGGCCGCCGCGCATGTTCACCTGGATCGAAGGCAGGATCAGCTTGGGCATGGACAGGGTGGCGTCGCGCGCATCGCGCATGGCCACGAACTCATCCTCTCCGACGCCTTCATGGACATGGACGTTGCCCGCGCGCTGGGCTCCGACCGTGGTCTCCCAGGCGAAGGTGTCGCGTCCGGCGGCCTTATAGTCGTGGCAGTGGAACAGGCGCGTCTGCTCGGGCAGAGCCATGAGGCGGCGGATCGAACGATACAGTTGGCGGGAGTCGCCACCAGGGAAGTCGGCGCGCGCCGTGCCGTAGTCGGGCATGAACAGGGTGTCGCCGGTGAAGACGGCGTCGCCGATCACATAGGCCAGGTCCGCTGGCGTATGACCGGGCACATGAAGCGCGATGGCTTCAAGCCCGCCAATCCGGAAAACGTCTCCGTCCTCGAACAGGCGATCGAACTCCGAGCCGTCGCGCGCGAATGCGGCGCCGGCGTTGAAGATCTTTCCAAAGACAGTCTGGACGTGGATGATTTCGCGACCGATCGCGAGCTGTCCGCCCAGATGGTCCTTCAGATAGGGCGCGGCCGACAGGTGGTCGGCGTGGGCGTGGGTCTCCAGCAGCCAGGCGACCTTCAGCCCCTCGACCTTCACATGGGCGATGATGGCGTCCGCCGAAGCGAAGGACGTCCGGCCCGCCGCCGCGTCGTAGTCCAGAACGCTGTCGATCACCGCCGCCTCGCGGGTCGCCGGATCGTGGACGACATAGCTGACGGTATTGGTCGGTTCGTCGAAGAAGCTTCTCACTGTCGGAACCGCGGCGGAGCCCGACCGTGCGTGCGAAATGAGGCGCGCTGCGTCCTGAAGGGGTATGTCTTGCATGTCGGGCTCCAAGTTTGGCAGGGATCGAAGAGGGGCGATGAAGGTGCAGTGACACAAGCGGTCGGGGCAGGTCGTTGACCCAGGTCAACCGGCGGTCGCCACGACCGCTCCGGGTTGGAAAGGGATGAGACGCTGTTGGAAAAGCGCTTGGTCGCTAGGTTGCAAAGGCATGGCAGGCAGACGGCTCTCGCTTGACGCTCCCAAGACTGTAAGTTTCTGGGAAAGCCCTATATATTAGTATAGGCTAATTTAGCAAACATAAATGTTGTGACGCTGTGCCCGACTTCGAAAATGCTGATCTCGCCCGCCTTCAAGCCAGCGCCGCAGACGCGGCGGGTCTGCTCCGGGCGCTCTCCAACGAGAAGCGGCTGATGATCCTATGCCAGCTGGGCGAGCAGGAGTTGGCCGTCAGCCAGATGATGCCCGTTCTCGGCCTGTCCCAATCAGCCCTGTCCCAGCACCTGGCGAAACTGCGCGAAGAGGGGCTCGTCGCCACACGGCGGAACGGCACAACAATATTCTACCGCATCGCCGAGCCTTCTGTTCTGCGGGTGATCGCCGTCCTTGCCGAGATGTACTGCCCCTGAGAGGGTGTCCGGGTGAGCCTGACGGTGCGGGCGGGGCTGTCCCGAGAGCGCGCGCTCCGGAGGTCCAGGGTCCTTTGGAGCGGCTTGAGGCTTGACCTGCATCAAGGCGCCGGAGTCGGCCTGGCCTAGGATCCGAACGCCGCCAAAGAAGGCGCGCCGGAGACGATGACGTGCAAACCGTATGGCAGGGCCTGAGCGAGACCGAGGCGCTCGCGCGCCTTCGGACGTCTGGACCCAATGCGCTCGCCCCGGTCCGCTCACGCGGGGTGGGCCGGATCCTGGCCGGCACCCTGCGTGAGCCGATGTTTTTGCTGCTGGTGGCCGCTTCCGTCCTCTACCTCCTCATCGGCAACCTGGGGGAGGGGCTTTTTCTGACCTTGGCGGCTGCTGCGACGGTTGGTCTCGTTGTGGTGCAGGAGGCCCGCAGCCAACGCGCCCTGAAAGCGCTGCGCGACCTCGCGGAGCCGAGCGTGAGGCTGATCAGGGACGGGATAGAGAGGGTCGCGCCCGTCAACGGGCTCGTCCCAGGCGACATCATTCTGATTGGCGAAGGCCAGCGCATCCCTGCGGATGGTCGCCTCGTGGACGGCGATGTGCTGAGCGTCGATGAGTCCGCGCTCACCGGAGAATCGGCGCCGATCGCCAAGGCGACAGCGCGCACGGACCTGGACGGCCCTGCGTGTGACGATCGACTGTTCGCCGGCACCCTGATCGCCAGCGGGCAAGCGGTTATGAAGGTCCTTGAGACCGGACCCCGGACAGCCTTGGGCAAGATTGGCGCGTCGCTGGCGACCATTCGAACCGGTGCGACGCCCCTCCAGAAATCGACACGGCGGCTTGTCGCGGTGTTCGGGCTCCTCGCGGTCGCCCTGAGCGGCACGGTGACCGTCGCCTACGGTGTTCTAAGAAGCGACTGGATTCAGGCCGTGCTCGCCGGGATCACGGTCGCCATCTCGCTCATCCCCGAGGAGTTCCCGATGGTGCTCTCCGTCTTCATGGCGCTGGGCGCTTGGCGGCTCGCGCAGCACCGCGTTCTGGTGCGACGCGGCGCGGTGATCGAGACCTTGGGCGGGGCGACGATCCTGTGCGTCGACAAGACCGGCACCCTGACGGAAAACCGCATGTCGCTGACGCAGATCTGGCATCGGGACGGGATCAGCGACCTGCGCTCAGCCCAGCCCACGCAAGGGGCTCAGTTGATCCTGGCGGCGGCGGGCCGCGCCAGCGCAGTCACCCCGACGGATCCCATGGATAGGGCCATCCGCGCTCTTTGCCCGGTGGTTTCAGACGGAGCGCGTCTCACGGGGGCTTGGCCGTTAAAAAGCGGTCGCATGGCCGTGGTCCAGCAGTGGCGTCTGCAGGACGGCGGCCTGATTGCGGCGGCCAAGGGCGCGCCTGAAGCCATCTTCGCCCTCTGCCGCCTGACACCCGAACAGACCGCCCCGATTGCGCGGGGGCTGGACGTCATGGCCGCTGAGGGTCTGCGCGTCCTGGCGGTCGCCGACGTCTCGGGCAAGGATGCGGCATTTGAAGACCCAAAGGAGGCGACGTTCGCCTTCCTGGGTCTCGTCGGGTTCCTGGACCCGGTCCGGCCAGACGTCCCGGCCGCCCTCGCGGAGGCCCGTCGCGCCGGGATCGCGGTGGCCATGATTACAGGCGACTATCCGGCGACAGCGTTGGAAATCGCGCGGCAGTCGGGGATCGATGTCGAGGCGGGGGTCCTGACTGGCGATGATCTCGCCCGGTTGGATGGGCGCACCCTACAAGATCGCGTCCGCAGGATCCGGGTCTTTGCGAGGGTGCAGCCGGACCAGAAGCTGGCGCTGGTCGAGGCGTTCCGCGCCAATGGCGAACTGGTCGCCATGACCGGCGACGGTGTGAACGACGCCCCCGCGCTTCAAGCGGCGGATATCGGAATCGCCATGGGCCGGCGGGGCACCGACGTCGCGCGCGAAGCGGCCGACATCGTCCTGCTTGACGACAGCTTCGGCTCGATTGTGGGCGGCATCAGGCTTGGCCGGCGGATTTTCGCCAATCTGCGCAAGGCGTTGACCTTCATCGTGGCCGTCCATGTCCCGCTGGCGGGCCTGGCGCTCCTTCCAATCCTGCTCGGCGCGCCTCCCATGCTCTTCCCAGCCCACGTCATCTTCCTCGAACTGGTCATCGACCCGGTCTGCTCGCTCGTCTTTGAGGCCGAGCCGAGCGAGAAGGACGCCATGCGCAAACCGCCGCGCAAGGTCGACGCCGCTCTGTTTGGGCCGAGGCAGATCGCGTTCGGCGTCCTTCAGGGGCTCGTGATCCTCTTCGGCGTGCTGAGCTTCTATCTCTGGGCCCTGCAACAGATCCCCGAGACCCAAGCGCGGGCGGCGGCGTTCGTCGCCCTCGCCATGGCGAACATGGTGCTGGCGCTCACGGACTCCGCGTCTTCTGGCGTGCCCTTGTTCGACCCCCATCGCCGCATCTTCTGGGCCATTGTGGCGACGGCTTCGGCGGTGCTGACACTGTGCGTCTTTGTTCCACCCTTGGAGACCCTGTTCCGCTTTGAAGCGCCCCCTATGGAGGTCCTGGCGATGGCCCTTGGCGTGGCCGCCGTAACCGGGGGCTGGGCCGCTCCGACTCGCTGGCTGACCCACGCCTGGCGGGCGAGCCGCGCACCACCCGTGAGCCCGGCCAGGGCGTGACGAGGATCGGTCATTGATCTGGCTCAAGGCGCGACGGATCCGGACAGATCACAATCTGCGCCATGAGATGGCCTCGATGAGTTCAACCCCGCCCGATGATGAGATCGCTGGCCGATCCACGCCAACGGCGCGCTTGACCAGCGCGATCTTTGATGTCGACGGAGTCCTCCTACGCTCGCCGCATGAGCAGGCATGGCGCGAGGCGCTCGACGGGATTTGTGATCCCAGCCGCTTCACCGCGCAGATCTATCAAACCGAAGTCGCGGGCAAGCCCCGCCTCGACGGCGCTCTCGCGGCCCTGACCATATTGGGCGTGCCCGATGCCGGGACGCGGGCGCAGGCCTATGCCATCCGCAAACAGGCGCGGCTTGAAGAGCTCATCGCCGCCGGCGGCGTCGTGGCCTTTCCAGATGCTGTCCGGTTCGCCGTGGCCCTGAAAGGTCGAGGTCTTCGTCTGGCCGCGGCATCGTCCTCACGCAACGCCACCGCCATGATGCGATCCATCCCTGGCGACGGCGGCGGCAGCCTGTTCGATCTCTTCGACGCCGACGTGTCCGGACGCGCGGTGCCCCGTGGAAAGCCCGCCCCAGATCTCTTTCTGCTCGCCGCCCTCGAAATGCAGGCAGCGCCGGCATCCTGTTTCGTTATTGAGGACGCCCCGGCCGGAATCGCCGCCGCGCGCGCTGCGCGGATGCAGGCTCTGGGCGTGGCCCGCCGCGGTGAAACGGACCTGCTCGCCACGGCCGGCGCCGGCCTCGTCGTTGCAACCCTCGACGAGGTCGATGTTCCGGCCCTGGACTTGGGTCGGTTGGACCGGTGCGGCCCATGACGGCCTCGACCCCGGCCTCAGCCGCCTTCGACCCAACGGCGGATCCGGAATGGCGTGTCGACGCCATCGGCTACGATCCGTTTCGCGAGACCAGCCGACAATCACGCTTCACCCTCAGCAACGGCCTGATGGGGGTGCGGGGCGGGCGCGCTTTCACGCGCGGGGAACGGTGGATCACGCCCTCCCGGACCTCCGTGGCCGGCCTGTTCGCGACGGGGGATGCGATTGACGCCTTGCCACGGCTCGTCCCGGCGCCGGACTGGCTGCAAGTCCGCCTGTTGTTGCCCGACGGACCGATGGTCCACGAGCCCAGCGACGTGCCGTCCTATCGGATGAGCCTGGACATGAGCCGCGGGGCTCTGTTCACCGAGTGTCGTCACACCCGCGACAATGTCGCGGTTCGAGTCCACGAAATGCGGCTGGTCTCGGCCAGTCAGCGCGCCATTGGCCTGCAACGCATCCGCTTCCTGATCGAACAGGGCGACTCAGAGGTCCGCCTTGAGGCGCTGGTGGCGCCGGCCGACGCGGCGCTGAGGCTCGATCACGAGGAGCCGGCCCTGGCGGTCTGGCGCGCGCATCGTTCCGCCAAGGGTCTGGCCATGGCCGCCACCGCCTTCCTGACCGTCGATAACGTCGACCTGTCCGCAGACGGCTTGAACGGCCTCAGTATGGCGTGGAACTGGCAGACGTCGCCAAGGCAGGTCGTCGAGTTCTCACGGCTGGTCGCTCTGGAAATCGACGACGCCGGCTCCACCGACTTGGCGGCGCGCGCGCGCCAGGAACTCGACGCCGCTGTCCGTCTCGGCTGGTCTGGCGTGTTGGCGCGACACGAAGACGCCTGGTCACACCGGTGGCGCGCCAGTGATGTCCAGATCGAGGGCGACCCGGCGGCGCAACAGGCGCTGCGATTCGCCGCCTATCACCTGAACGGCGCGGTCAATCCGGACAATGAATTCGTCTCTGTCGCGGCGCGCGGACTGACAGGCGAGGACTATGCGGGCCACGTCTTCTGGGACACCGAGATCTTCCTGCTGCCCTTCTATTGCCTCACCTGGCCCGAGGCGGCGCGCGCGCTGCTGATGTACCGCTTCCACACGCTGGACGGCGCACGCGAAAAGGCCGCGCGCCTCGGATGGCGCGGTGCGCTCTATGCGTGGGAATCGGCGGACACAGGCGCCGATGTCACGCCGGACCAGGCCGTGGCGCCCGATCGGCAGGTGTTCGACATCCTCTGCGGTTCCCAGGAACAGCATATCAGCGCGGATGTGGCCTATGCCGTCTGGCAGTACTGGACCCTGACCCGCGATGAAGCCTTCCTGCTGAACGCTGGCGCGGAAATCCTGCTGGAGACCGCTCGGTTCTGGGTCAGCCGCGCGGTCCCCGAAGAAGACGGGCGCCGGCACATCCGAGAGGTGATCGGCCCGGACGAATATCATGAGAGCATCGACGACAATGCGTTCACGAACGTCATGGCGCGCTGGAACATCGAGCGCGGCGTCGAGGTGGCGAACTTGCTGCGGCAGCACTGGCCGGACCGGTGGGCCGCGCTTTCGATGGATTTGGGCCTGACCGATACCGAGTTCGCGAGCTGGCCGGCCGCCGCTGAAGCCCTCTCGACCGGTTTCAACGCTGACACGGGCCTGTTCGAACAGTTCGAAGGCTACTCCAACCTCGAAGACATCGACCTGCAGGCTTATGAAGGACGCTCCGTCCCGATAGACGTCGTGCTCGGTCGCGACCGCACCGCAGCCTCCCAAATCATCAAACAGGCGGATGTCGTGGCGCTCCTTGTTCTTCTGCCGGAAGCCTTCCCGGATGGTGCAGATGCCGCGAACTTCGCCTGGTATGCGCCGCGGTGCAGCCATGGCAGCTCGCTCAGCACTGCAATGCACGGTCTGGCCGCCGCCCGCCTCGGCCGGACCCGTCAGGCGCTTGACTATTTCCGGCGGACATCCGCGATTGACCTCAGCGACGCCAAGGCGGCGATCGGCGGGGGACTTCACATGGCCGCGCTCGGGGGGGTGTGGATGACGACGGTCATGGGGTTTGCCGGTGTTTCCTTCACGGAAGACGGGATCAGGCTGCGCCCTCAGCTTCCGCCGGACTGGACGACTATGCATATCCCTCTCCAATGGCGGGGGCGCGCGCTTGAGGTCGCCATCGACGCCGTCGGTCAGAGCCTCTCCATCGTCGTCAGGACTGGAGAGGCGATGGCGGCCTATGTCGGTGACGCGCGCTACTGGCTCGAACCCGGACAGCTTCAGCGGATGCCTCTTGCTTACCGGGACGGCGGTCCGTCTCTGGCGGCGGCGTAGCGGTGCTGCAGTCCGATAATCGCACGCGGGCGCTGGCCGCCGCCTTTTCCGCGGTCGCCGGCTATGTCGATGCGATCGGGTTTCTGGTCACGGGGGGCTTCTTCGTGTCCTTCATGAGCGGCAACACCACCCGGCTTGGGATCGGACTGGTCGAAGAGCCGGCGCACGCCGGGCTCGCGGCCTTGCTGCTCGTGACCTTCGTCATCGGCGTAATGCTCGGTGCGCTGGTCGGTCGGCTCGCCACGATCTGGCGGCGCCCCGCTGTGCTAGGCCTGGTGACCATTCTGCTCGCGTTGGCCGTGGTTCTTCACTGGCTTGGGGCCGGGCTGCTCGTGGCGATACCGATGGTGCTCGCCATGGGAGCCGAGAACACCGTGTTTGCGGAAGATGGCGAGGTCCGGATCGGTTTGACCTACATGACCGGCGCCCTTGTGAAGATGGGAAAGCGATTGACGGCGGCGCTTGTGGGCGGCGACCGGTTCGGCTGGGCGCCGTTCCTGCTTCTGTGGAGCGGGCTTTTGGCCGGGGCGATCATCGGCGCTCTGGCCTATCGCGCGTTCGGACCGAACGCCCTGGTCGGCGCGGTGTTCGTCATGGCAAGCCTGACGACAGTCACGCTCTTCATGGGGCCCCAAGAGAGCGCCGCGTCAGCAAAGGTTCGCCGCAGCTAGCGAGAGGCCTCGGACATCGGCCGCGACCGAAGCGTCTCCAGATAGGCGACCAGGTCGTCAATTTCGCTGGCCCTGAAAACGTAAGCGGGCATGGCGGGGTGAGAGGTGACAAGGCCTGTGGCGAAGGCTGTCTCAAGATCGTCAAGCGATCGGCGACGCACCACATCGCGGAAGGGCGGAGCGGACGCCAAGGCGCTCGATCCGGTGGGATCGATGGCGTGGCAACTCGCGCAGCCGATGATCGCCAGGGCGCGTCCGCGTGAGGCGGCCTCGGTTTGCAGGGCGATCGACAATGATGGAGTCTGGGTCGTCATCGGACCCTGGGATGGATTGGGAACGGCGGACTCGCACGAGGCCAGGGTCAGAGCAGTGACCAGGACCACGGTGTGGCGCGCGGCGGAGAGTAGGGACATACCCCGACATTGACCCGCGTTACGACACCCCGTCGTTGATCCAGGTCAACGGCAGGGTCACGGCATCAGCCCTGAAGCGGACAGGGATTCAAAGGCTGTCCGCAACACCTCGGCGGATGTCGCCAGCGCGGCCACCTCATGCGGATCAAGTTCGGGGGCGAGGATTTTCTCCACGCCTTCTGCGCCGATGATGCAGGGCAGACTCAAGCAGAGCCCAGAAAATCCATACTGACCGGTGAGCTGTGTGGACACCGGCAAAACGGCGCGCTCGTCGCGTATGATCGCTTCGCAAATGCGAACGATCGCTGTCGCCACGCCGTAGGAGGTATACCCCTTTCCCTTGACGATGTCGTAGCCAGCGTCACGAACCTGGCGCGCGATCAAGGCCTTGTCGATCCGAGGCTGGTCTCCACCGCAGGGATCGAGGGGCTGTCCGCCGATCCGGACCGTCGAAAAGCAAACGACTTCGCTGTCGCCGTGCTCGCCAAGGACGAGGCCCTCGATCGACGCCGGAGCGACGGCGAGCGCTTGCGACAGCGTCTGCTTCAGCCGGCTGGTGTCCAAAAGAGTGCCGGTGCCGATGACCCGCCCCGCAGGAAGTCCGCAGCATCCGGCGGCGACGAGGGTCATCAAATCGACCGGGTTCGCCGCGACGAGCAAGACGCCTTTGAAGCCCGCCCTCATCAGACTGCCCACGCAGTCTTTGACGATGGCTGCGCTTTCGGCCGCTACGGAAAGCCGGCTCTGCGACCCTTGCGTTGCGCCGCCGGCGGTGATGACGGCGATACCGGCGCTGGCGGCGTCAGCGTAGTCTCCGGCCCAGACCCGAGCGGGTCGCGCCAGGGCGTTGGCGTCGGCGATGTCCGCCGCCTCGGCTTCGGCCAGGGCGGCGTTCTGGTCGATGATGACGATCTCGCGCACGAGGGCGCGAAGCATGATGGCGTAAGCGGCGGTCGCACCGACGTGCCCGGCGCCGATGATCGCGATGCGGCCGAACGAAGGGACAGGAGACGCAAGAGACATCGGCTCAGGCCCGGATTTCTGCAGCGTGGGCAGGGTAGGGCGCGGCCTGGGCGCGATCGGTGATTTCGCCGTTCAAGGTGCTGGCGAAGCCGTGATTGACGTCGCGATGGTGAGCCTCGTCAGCCCGGACGAGGAGTACGACGTCCCGCAAGGTCGCATCCGGCGCCATCTTCCAGTAATGGATCGCGATCTCTGGTGCGGGGACATTGGGAGAACGGCCCTCGTCGATCTCGTTGAGATAGAGGGTGTAGCTGATCACCGCCTCCTCCTCGAAATAGCCGACAACCCGGTGAGCCGTGCGTGCGGACACCAGGTAGAGCAGGAAGAAGCCGACATAGAAGATCGCCTGGGCGAGTTGTATCACCAGCCGTTCGAAGTACGTCGGCTTGGCCACCTCGATGAAGGTCATCAGGTGCATGCGCTCGTTCTCCGCTTCTTCCATCAAGGTGCGGATCCAGCCGTCGTCGTCTTTCATCCGGCGCAGGCAGGTGAGGTGCTGGATCGTCGCTCCCACCATGCCGGGCACGGCCGCCACGGTCTCCAACACGATGGCCCGGTGTCCGTATCGCTTGGCGAAGAAGGTGTCGGCGCAGACCCGAAGGAGTTTGGTGAACCCCAGGGCGAACCGGTCCGAGAACCCGTGCGGCATATGGTGGATGGAGGGCTCCGCCTTCCGCTCTGCAGTCAGCGCCTCGTGATCGGGGGAGAGGATGGAGTTGACCATAGGGGCGTCCTTTCAGGACTTGGCGAGGGTGGAGGGAGGGCAGACGATCGACACGCGCAGCCCTGGCTTGCCGTTCGCCACGTCGATCACCGCGCCGAGTTGGTTGGCGAGCGCCTGGACGATGCCCGTGCCGAGTCCAGGCTTTGCTGTGCCTGGACCTTCGGGCAGGCCGACGCCGTTGTCGCAGACCATGAGCGTCCAGCCGTCGCCCTGCGCGCGATAATCGACATCGATTTCGCCGTCGCGATCGTTGGGGAAGGCATGTTTGAGCGCGTTGATCACCAGTTCGGTGACGATCAGGCCCAGGCTGACAGACTTCCCCGATGGGGCGATGCTGTCATCGACCGTGACCTTCAGGCTGAGCTGGTTGTGATCGCGGATCATCGAGTCCCCGATGCTACGGCACAGGTCCGTGAAGTAGCCGCGCAACTCCACGTCGCCCAGATCCGAACCGGCCAGCTGGCGCTGAACGGCAGCGACGGACATGATCCTCTGGTGAGCGTCTCGCAGATGATCGCGGCTCTCGTCCGATCCCACCTTGCGGACACCCTGCATCAGGACGCTGGCGATGATCTGAAGGCTATTGGCGGTTCGGTGCTGGACCTCCTGCACCAGAACAGCCTTGTCGCGGATGAGATCATCCTTCTGCCGGATGAGAGACTCTCGCTGGCGCTCTCTCTCAAGCGCGTTTGTGATGTCCTGGATGGAGAGCAAAAGCCGGACACCGTGTCCGTCGCCGTAGTCGAGACGTTGAGCGTTCACGACGAGGCGACGCACGCCTTGCGACGACCTGAGGTCCATTTCATAAGCGCGGATCGAAGCCTGCCCATAGGCGGTGGCCTTGAGCAACGACCAGAGCTGCGGCACATTCCATTCGCCGTCGCCAAGATCGGCAAGGCGCGCGCCAGGGATATCTTCGAGTCCGACGTTGAAAGTCTCCATGAAGCTCTGACTGGCGGCGACGACCGCAAGGTCGCCGTCGAGCAGCAAGACAGGCGCGACCGAGGCGGAGATTAGGGACAGCGCAAGATTCAACGCGGTGTCATGAGGCGGATCAAGTGATGTGGACATAGAGGGCCACTCCCGGGGGGCCATAACGCCAGCCGGATGTTCCGACCCAGGCATAGGGTTTCAAGATGTCGTCGACCGGCCGTAGTCACCGGGCGCCGGCCAGGCCCGCGTGATCGCCGACCGCCCTGGGTACGGCGCGGGCCTGCGCGAAGCGCCGATGGGGGGCGAGACGATGATGTCGTTGATGACGCCCAGGAGACCGTGCGCTTCGTGCACGGCGCTGCTCGCGGCCAGCCGCTGCCAAGCATGTTGCACTCTCCCGCTGAGGGTGAGGATGCCGTCATCGACGATGACCTGGATCTTCGCCCCTGCGACGATCTTGTCGCGTTCGAGACAGTCCACGGCGTCCCTGGCGATCGCGCCGTCAGAAAAGTCTTCTTCGCCAGGACGTCTGATTTCAATGTCCATCGCCAGGCCGTGGACGCCGTCGGCTCGAAGCGCAGCCTTTTGGGCGGCGATCCGCTGGGCCAGACTGTCGACCGAACCTCCTAGGGTGACCACGCAGCCGTCGTTCATCACCGTGATCGCGCCGGCGTCCAACTCCGGTTCGGACGACAGGGCCGCCCCGACAAGCGTGCTTAAGGTTTGGGTTCTCACGATGGCCTCCATCGCCGGAGCGGCCTGCTCGAGAAGAGCGTGTCCTGCGATGGCCGGACCCTAGGCCTGTCGCCCCGTCGTCACCTTGATCCAGATCACCGACTTGCAGCGTGGGGTCGGCTTCAGTGTGGGCGTCATCCAAAGGAGTCAGCCATGACGCATTCCGCCTTGAAGACCTTGAGCCGTGATCTGCACGCGCTTGCCGACGAAGCCGCCAACCACCTTCAGGACGCCGCAAAGAAGACTGGCGCAGACGCCGAAGACGCTGTCGCACGTTCGGCAGAGGCCATCACGCGGGCGGCCGAGCAGTTAAGCGAGGCGGCAGGTTCGTCCGCCGCAACCACGCGCGAACAGGTTTCGGCGACTGTGCGCGCCTATCCCGTTACGACCAGCGTGGTCGCCGGTGGACTCGTGGCCCTGCTCGCCACCTTCGCCTTGATCCGCTTCTCACAATCGTGACCGCAAACGCAGACCCCGGCGCCTTTGGCGCCGGGACCTGTCGTCGGTTCTTCGCGTCGGTCGCGCGTCTGAAGGATGATCCTGATTCCCCAGGCCTCACGACAGCGCGATCCTTGCACCCTTCAGTGCGGCGCGGCGGTCACCGGTTTTGGCGCCTAGTGACCTTTTCGGTCGGTCAGTTTTCCGAACGACCGATCCAGAAGCGTTGCGAGCTTGCCGAGCGCGCCGCTGGCGGCTTGATCAATCGTGTCGGCCTGCTCGCTGACCGACACCGGATCCCGACCCGCCGGGCGCGCTTCGATCTGGCATCGGATGTCACCGCCAATGCTTCGGTCGCCGTTCTCATCCCCGACGTGGAGTTCGACGCGCGTCAGGCGGTTTTCAAAGCGCGAGAGCCGATCGCGGACGACGGTTTCCAAATGCTCGACGACGGCATTGCGGCCCTCGAGGTTGTTCGAAGTGTTGATCTGAATATCCATGGTGTCTCCCAACTGTATGTAACTCAAAATTCAACGGACCTTGCGAGACCGCTCCAGCACAGGCCGTTGGCCCTCCGCATCAAAGGCGCCGGAGGGCGCGATCTTTGTATTGGGCGTGTCATTCATGCCCGGGTTCGAAGTCTGGTCGGGAGCGGGGTGATGGGGCGCCGGCGCAGCTGTCTTCATTTCCATCGCCCGTTTGGCGATCTCGACCTGCGCGGCGTCCTGTTCAGTCTGGTTCGACGACATAATTCTCTCCGTGATTGTTCTATGAAATTAGCGGTCGAGAGCGTTATTGGTTGCGGAGTCGCTGATCACGTTCGCATGATGAAAAAAGAATGCATGGGAGTCCAATATACAGTCATGAGAGCCGGTCTACTTTCTCTAGCGAGGACGGGATCGGCATATGAAACTGTTCCAAAAAGACCTGCGTGGCATTTGGACGCAGATATGCTTGGCGGAGACTTTCTGCCATTGCGCTCAAGTCTTTGACCTGGGTCAACGACCTCGTCGCCCTGGATGATGGAAATGTCGGCATTCAACGAGGATTGCCCCATGGCCATGACGGATATTCTGCTCCACATCGACAGCTATCCGGAGCCCGCGTCGCCGCAGTCGGTCGCGCGCGGCATCGCCATTGCGGGGGTCCTGGGCGGCACGCTCACCGGCCTGGTGGCGGAGGTGGCGTTCCCGGTCAGAAGCAATCATCTGGCCGACTATCTGATCGATCTCACCGGCCTGGCCCGGGACGAAGAAGGACGGTCACGCCGCCAGTGCGACGAAATCCTAATCGCCTTTGCAGCGGCGGCCGGCGCCGCCGGCGTCCCGTACGAAACCCTTCAGTCGCGCGCCCAGCTGTTCGACATATCGGGCAATGTCGCTTCGGCGGCGCGAACGCGCGATCTCTGCATCGTACCTTTGGGTGGGACCTACGACGGGCAGCAGGACGTCGCACGCGCTGTCCTGTTCGACTCCGGAAAGCCGGTGATCGTGTTTGACGACGCTATTCCGGATCGTGCGCAGACCCTTGATCTCGTGGTGCTCGCCTGGGACGGCAGCCGCGCCGCAGCAAGGGCGATGGCCGACGCCATGCCCATCCTGAAGCAGGCCGGCGAAGTTCGGGTCGTGACGGTCGCTGGCGACAAACCGGGAGTCGATGCCGACCGGAGCGTCGACGTCCTTCGTCATCTGGCCGGTCATGGCGTCAAGGGTGTCGCCGAGGTCGTCCCTGCCCAAGGTGAAGGCGTGGGTCAGATCCTGTCGACCTATGTCGCGAAACGCCACGTCGATCTTTTGGTGATGGGCGCCTTCGGCCACTCGAGAGTGAGAGACTTCATTCTGGGCGGCGCAACGCAGCACATGTTGAGCGCAACGATGACGGCGCCGGTGATGCTGTCGCACTGACAGAGGCTTCGCCGATCGGGCGCAACTGCTCTGTGCGTCGCTACTGGTGCGGAAAACGGGTCAGGACGGCAAGATCACAGAGCTGAGCAAGGCTGTCGTCCTGGCCGACGCAGCACCGCATGGGTCCTCATGCCGGCAGGCCGCAAGGCTGCAGACCCCGCTGTCCGGTCAGCGGTCAAGGCGACGGAAGGCTGGGGACGCCGACGACGGCGCGGCGGCGCTGGCCGGAGGGCCGGGTTCGGAGCCGACCCGCCGGCAAGGCCTCGTGGTCAGAACAACCGCGCTTCCAGACTGGCTGTCTGAGCGTCGTCGCGTTTTGCGGGCGCCGCCGATCGTGGCATGGCGGCGTCTCCGAGGGAGAAGCATTCGGTCTTGCTGCGTCCCTTGAAAGCGCTGATGGCGCAGATGAGCTCGGGCTTGACCTGAATGATTGCGACGGAGCTGCTCGCCGGGCAATAGACGCTGATCAACGGCCAACTGGCGAACATCAGCTGGTTGAGGCGCTCGACCTCATGAGCGTCCGTCACCTCGGCGGCGCGGGCCGCCATAGACACTCCGACGGCGCCGCTTGCATCGCCGTGCGCATGGATCGCGATCGAGACGCGAGGATCGGCCTGGAGATTGGCCAGCTTCTGGCTCTCGCGGCCGGTGACGAAATACAGGTTCAGCCCGTCGTTGATGTAGCCGACTGTGGTCACCTGAGGCCATCCGTCCGGTCGATTGATCCCGATGCTTAGGAGCCGTTCGTGAGCCAACAGGCGCGCGATCGCCTCGACCGCCTCGCCGGAAATGGGCGGATAGATGTCAGGCGTCGTCATGGTCTAGATCTCCTCAGGTCCTGCCCATTAGCGCAAGCGCGCCGCGCGAGCCTTGATCTGGCGCAAACAGCTTCGGTCAGACTTCGCCAAGCGCGTGCTGCCGGAGCCGCAGCGGACGTTCGACGATGAGTTCATTGCGCGACGGCATCGAGATCAGTCCCTTGACCTTCATCCGGGTGAGAACGCGGCTCACGGTCTCAATGGTCAGGCCGAGATAGTCGGCGATCTCGCCGCGTTTCATGGGCAGGCGGACGTGGCCCGGCGCCGATGGACGGGCCGGATCGTTCCCGGGCAGATCGAGCAGGAAGGACGCCATCCGCTCGATCGCCGTCTTGCGGCCCAGAAGCAACATCTGGTTTTGGGCCGCCGCAAGCTCGTGGGACGTTCGATGCAGCAGCATGTGCTCGAGAGGCTGCGACTGCGTGACAAGCGCGCGGAAGGGGCCCTTGCGGAACCGACACACGGTCGAGGGTTCCATAGCCTCCGCCGAGAAAACATAGGTCTCGCCGATCGCCAACCCGAGAAAATCGCCCGCGAACAGGAAGCCTGTGATTTGACGTCGCCCGTCCGGCAGCAGCTTATAGACCCGCAGCGACCCCGTCGTGATGTTGAAGACATGCGGCGCCGGCTCGCCTTCGCGGATCAGTACGGCGCCCGTTCTCAGTTTCATCACCTCGGCCAGGTCGCCGAGTCGTTGAAGATCGGGCGCATCAACGGCCCCGCAGACGCTGAGCGCGCGAGCGCCGCAGCTGTCGCAATCGGCGACCTTGGGCCGTTCGGCACATCCGGGGGGCGGAGGTGATCGCGGCGCAAGCAAAGGCTTCGTAACGACCAACATAAGACACTGTGCGCCCAGATGGGGCGATCACCTAGGCAATTGCTTGACCTGGATCAAAATGACGCTGCCGGAAATATTGAAGTCGGCCACTATCGTCTCAAATGTAAGCTTCGCCTTGGAAGGATTGATAGCCGATCGTGATGGAGCGTCCTGTCGAGCGGTCGCGTTTTTCTTGAAGGTTTACCGCTCGACAGCAATCTATTTGCATCGCCTGAGCAGCCATCTCGGCCCCTTCGCCCTTTTCGAAACCTTCTCCGGACGGGCGCGAAGGCCCGGACAAAACTAGGGGCGAGTGGGTTGTCGCACAGCGCGCCTCGGCTGGGCGGGGCGGCTTTGGATGGAGGCCAGGTAGGCGATCAGGTCCCGGTTATCGGCTGCATCGAGCACGAACTCCGGCATCGTGGTGTGGGCGGTGGAGAAGCCTTCGGCAAAGGCTTCCCCCAACTCTTCGACGGGGTAGCGTTGACTGAGGTCCCGCAACGGCGGGGCCTGCGACAGCGGGCTTGTCCCTTCGGGACCGATCGCATGACAGGCTGAACACTGCGCCTGGGCAAACGCCCTTCCGCGCTGAGCCGAAGCGGGCAGGTCGAGGGCAGGGACATCCGTCATGGGGGTAGCCGAGAGCGCCGTCGTGTGGTCTGCCCCCGCGCACGACGCAAGCAGTAGTGCCGCCACGGCGGACCGGATGACCATGGGTGAATCCTCGAGGGAAAAGCGTTTCTCCCAGAGTTCGGCCCGAAATTCGTTGATCCCGATCAATGCGAGACGTTCGCCGTTGCGATCTCCTGTCGGCTCACAGGAGGCCGGCGATGAACTACTCGAGCGTGATGGTCCACGTCGAAGACAACGAGGTCGGCATGGCCCGCGTAAGGCTCGCGGCAGACATCGCCGCCCGTTTTGGGGGCCGTGTCTTAGGTGTGATGGGGAGCCCGACGGAGGCTCCGGCGACAGACGGCGACACGAGCGGAGCCATGCTCGGCGAAGCGGCGACCCTCTACCAGGACATTGGGGCGACACGGGTCAACAGGGCCGAGGCGGCGTTCTGGGAAGTCGCGAATGCGACGACAGGGCGGTTCGAGTGGCGCGGACGCACAGGTTGCCCCCGCGAGGTCGTGATCCAGACCTTGCGGGCGGCGGACATCCTGATGCTTGGCCAACGCCGGGTGGAGACGGCTTCCATAGAGGCGCTCGATCCGGCAGACCTTCTGATGGCCACGGGGCGACCCCTGCTCATAGCGCCGTCGCATCCCGAGCGCGGGCCCATTGGTGAGGCGGCCGTCGTCGCCTGGACCGACAGTCCGGAGGCCCAGCGCGCCGTCCTGGGCGCCTTGCCGATGTTGAAGTCAGCCTCAGGGGTCCATGTCATCGAGATCGCGGCAGAAGGCGCCCTCTCAGGCGCTAAGGTGCGAACGGCCGATGTCGCGGACTATCTGGGAACCCATGGCGTCGTCGCCAGCGCACACGTCGTCCGGAGCGACGGATCGGCACGGGGCGAGCAGATCATTCGCTTCGCCCAGACCGCCCGAGCAGGCCTCATCGTCGCTGGCGGCTCTGGACACGCTCAGATGCGTGACGGGGCGTCGGGCGGTGTCACCCATGACCTTCTCATCGGTGCTCCCGTCTGTCTGATCGTCAGCCATTGATGGATCGTCAAACCCGCGTCGCGGAAGCCCCAGCAGCACGCCTGAACAAAACCAGGCGGGAGTCCGAGATCTCGCCGCGCGCGCCCGCGGATCTCATGATCGAGGCAGTGCGAGGGCTCCATACGCTCATCTATGCCGTGATGACGGGCGCCACCGCCATGCTCATTTTCGTCGCCATCACTGGCGAGGCCTTGGCGACCCTGTCCGTCATCGGCCCGCTTCTGGCGGCGGAGATCGGGCTCTTCGTGATGAGCGGCCTGAGTTGTCCGCTGACAACCGTTGTGAACCGGCTCGCCCAGGGGCAAGCGTGTGTTCCCGACACCTATTTGCCTGAACGGCTCACCCGCCACACGTTTGTGATTTTCGGGCCGGTTCTCGCCGTGGCGCTGATGCTGCTCGCCGCGCGGGCGGTGGGCATCATCGGTGCGGCGCCGCCTTGACCTGTCAAAGGCCGCCCTCGACCGCTGTCGACGTCGCCTGTTGGCAGGGTGCGCGAAGGGAGCCTGTTTGCGCGCGAAGACGCCGAGGAGATCGAGCCGGGCGGCGGCCTGCGGCTGGGACTGTATTGAGCATTGGAACCGAAGATGACTGATCAACGCATCCTTAGCGCGGAACATCGCGCCAAGATCATGTCGGCCGAGGACGCGGCTCGGTTGATCGAACCGAACACCACGGTCGGTCTCAGCGGCTTCACGGCCTCGGGTTATCCGACGGCAGTGCCCTTGGCGCTCGCCGCCCGGATCGAGGCCGAGCATGCGGCGGGGCGACCCTTCAAGCTGCGTATCTGGACCGGCGCCTCGACCGGACCGGAGTTGGACGGCGCCCTGGCCAAGGCCGACGGGATCGAGTTCCGGCTGCCTTACAACTCCGACCCGACCTGCCGTGACAAGATCAACCGTGGCCAGATGGAGTATTTCGACATGCACCTCAGCCAGGTCGCGCCCGCGGCCTGGCAGGGCATTCTTGGCCCGCTCGATACGGCGATCATCCAGGTGACGGGCATCCGGGAAGACGGAGCGCTGATCCCCGCGTCGTCAGTGGGCAACAACAAGACCTGGCTCGATCGGGCCACCCAGGTGATCCTCGAGGTCAACCATTGGCAGAGCCCCGAGTTGTTGGGCGTGCACGACGTCTACTACGGCGCAGCGCTGCCGCCAAACCGTGTGCCCATCCCGCTGGTCCGTTCAGGCGACCGGATCGGCGAACCCTGTTTCCGTTGTGACCCCGAAAAGATCGTCGCCATCGTCGAGACGGACCGGCCGGATCGCAACGCCGGGTTTACGATCCCTGGCGCCGACGACCTCGCCATCGCCGGGCATTTGCTGGAGTTTCTCGAGCATGAGGTGAAGAAGGGCCGCCTGCCGCCGTCGCTGCTGCCGCTGCAGTCAGGCGTTGGAAACACCGCCAATGCGGTCCTGACCGGTCTGATCGAGGCGCCGTTCGAGAACCTGACCGCCTACACGGAGGTGATCCAGGACGGGATGATGGCGCTGCTGGACAGCGGCAAGCTGCGAATGGCGTCATCAACGGCCCTCAGCCTGAGCCCGGACCTCAGCGAGAGCGTCAACCGACGCATGGGCGGATATCGCGACCGGATCATCCTGCGCTCCCAGGAGATCAGCAACCATCCCGAGTTGATCCGGCGTCTCGGCGTCATCGCGATGAACGGAATGATCGAGGCGGACATCTACGGCAACGTCAACTCGACCCATATTATGGGCTCGCGCATCCAGAACGGCATCGGCGGCTCCGGTGACTTCGCCAGGAACGCCTATATCTCGATCTTCATGAGCGCATCGACGGCGAAGGGCGGGGCGATCTCGACGATCGTCCCTCACGCCTCGCATGTCGATCACATCAACCAGGATGTCCAGGTTATCGTCACGGAGCAGGGGCTTGCGGACCTTCGCGGCCTGTCGCCCAAGCAACGCGCGAAGGTCGTGATCGAAAACTGCGCCCACCCCATCTATCGGCCGATGCTGGCGGACTACTATCAGCGGGCTGTAAATGGATCATACGGCCAGCAAACGCCGATGCTGCTTGACGAAGCACTGTCCTGGCACAGGCGATACCTAAGCACCCAATCCATGGTCCAGGCGTCGCTTTCGGACGGGAGCTTCGAGGTGGCGCGGTCAAGTCAATGATCGCGCCATGACGCACGGTGTCGCCGACGCTTATGGCGTTTCGCGCCGACAATCCGGTTATGAGGCGTCGAGGAAGCTCCGCTGGCGGCATGATCGGCTCATCTCTGATCGTCCATCTTTGATGTCTGGTCGATATCAGCTAAGGACTGACGTAGAAATCAGGCCGCTGCGCGGCCAGGCTGGCGTCGCTGTGGCGATGAATCCGGTCCGACGCCCGTCGATAACCTGGCGTCACGAACGCTTCAGCATTGATGGAGGCCGCCGTGGCGCGCAAATTGACGCTCGATTTTCTGGAGACCGAGGCTGCGTCCGGCACGGTTCTGGGCCTCGCGGCGGTCGCCGTCGCCAACTCACCCTGGTCGGCGGATTATTTCACATGGCTAAAGAGCACCCATGCGCTTCAGATCGGTCCGATCCGTCTGGAGGAGACCATATCCGATTGGATCAAGGAAGGGTCGACCTGGATGCAGGTCTACGGCGTGTCGCTCCTGTGCGGCGTCGGCTTCACGATGAGCCTCTTCATCGGCGTTCTCGCCTTCCCGGGCGCGGTGGATTCGCCCGAGCAGATAGAGGTCAAACTCGGTGTCATCGGCGGTTCGATCCTGTCAGCGATCGGCGCAGCCATTGTGCTGGGCCTTGCGAGCCGACGTCGGGAAGTCGATCCCGTCGCGGCGGACCCGAACGTCGAACCGATCGGCGTCGAGCAGTCCTGAAGAACGGGCCGGCATATGCAGGAAACATCAATGATCGTCTGGGCCTCAAGAGGCTTCGTCGTGCTTGTCGGAGTCTGGCTCGTCGGGCTGGGCGTATTTATGCTGGCCCGGCCACGGCTGGCCTTGGCCGCTCTCGCCCGGCTCGGTGGGTCGCCGGGCGTTCATATCGGTGAGATGATGCTCCGCCTCCTCGCCGGGGCCGCGTTCCTGATCGCCTCGGCGTCCACCCGCCATCCGACCTTGATGTCCGTCGTGGGCCTGTTCCTGGTTCTGTCGGCCTGTGTGATCCTGGCCTTGCCGCGTCTGTGGCACGCGGCCTATTCGGCTTGGTGGGCCAAGCGAATCCCGGTGGGAGGCGTCCGGGCTATCGCGCCTGTTTCCATCGCGATGGGAGGGCTGGTGATCTGGGTCCTCGTCCAGCCCTGATGCGCGTTGGCTTTGGCACGCTGCGTTGTCGGACCTATTGGGGAGTTCGCGAGGCAGGAGTCTACCTTGCCCGCGCCGAACGGACCTCGAAACGCAGAATGAAAGCCTCAGGGCTCGGCCCCTGTCCATTTGGCGACCACGTCACCAGCCGGCGCCTCCGTGGTCGTACCGCTCGGGACAGGTCGGTGGTGAACACTGAGCACGGTGAGATATTGCACACGCCCCTCATACTCCACCGCGATGCGGTCGGCAGGCGACGGCAGGCCCAGAAAGTGGAACTCTCCCCAGTCCTGGGATGGGTCCTTGCTGGAGCCACGCTCAACGAGCAAACGAGAGGTGACCATATCTATCCTCCTTATCGATGCCTCAGGGACGCAGGGAAAGCGCCACGCGTCAACGCAGACCGGCGGGGATTAGCCGGCAGCGTCGTTGAGCCGCAGTGCGTGATCGGCTCTGATCTCGCAATCCGCGAAGCGGACCAGAGGCACTCATGAAGGTCATTGTCTGCGGCGCGGGCCAAGTCGGCACGACGATTGCTCGGCACCTGTCGACCGAAGGTATGAACGTCACGGTCATCGATCTGGATGAGGACCAGATCAGGCGTGTGGATGAGAGCTATGATGTCCGGGGCGTCGTGGGGCACGCCTCTCATCCCCACGTCTTGGCTAACGCCGGCGCGCGCGACGCCGACATGCTGATCGCCGTCACTCAGTCCGACGAAGTCAACATGGTCGCCTGCCAGGTCGCCTATTCCCTCTTCGGCGTCAAACGCCGGATCGCCCGTCTACGCCACGCCGGATACCTCGCCCAGGACAAGGCCGGCCTCTACGCCGCCGAACACCTGCCGATCGACGTCATCATCTCTCCCGAAATCCAGGTCGCCGAAGGGATCAGTCACCGCCTGCGCGCGCCTGGCGCCTTCGACATGGTCCCCATGGCGGGCAACCGGGTCGAGTTGCTGGGCATCCATGTGGACACGGGGGGCTGCGCGATCCTCGACCGGCGTCTGGCCGACTGGCAGGATGGCGAGGCCAGCCAACCCATGTCCATCGTAGCCATCATGAGGGACGGCCGGTCCTTCGTCCCCGACCGCGATGATCGCCTGCAGATCGGAGACGACGTCTATGTCATCGCCCCCACGGCGCGCGTAAGCGAGGTGATGGCGCTCTTTGGCCATCGGGACAAGATCGCCAGGCAGATCGTGATCGTCGGCGCGGGCAATGTGGGTGTTCACCTGGCTCAGAAGCTGCGGCGCGCATCGCGCCGCATCTCGATCACCCTGATCGAACAGAACAAAGCCCGGGCCGAAGCCGTGGCGCGCGAACTCGGCTCGGGTATCATTGTCTTGCAGGGGGATGCCCTGGATCGCGACCTCCTGGACGAGGCTCAAGTCGGCCGGGCCGAGACCGTCGTCGCGGTCACTAATGATGACGAAACGAACATCTTCGTGTCGGTCCTGGCCAAACAGGCTGGCTGTAGGCGCGCTATCACCCTCGTCAACAAACGCACCTACGAGGGCCTGATCCCCACTCTCGGCATCGACGCCGTGGTGAGCCCCAGCGCCGTCACAATCTCGTCGGTGCTGCGGCATGTGCGCAGGGGGTCGATTACGGCCCTCTACACGCTTCGCGAGGATTTCGGGGAGGTTATTGAGGCTGATATCACCGCGGCGTCGAGGCTGCTGCGCGCGCCGTTGGGAATGCTGGGCCTGCCGCCCGGGATGCGGATCGGCGCGGTCGTCCGAGACGGCGTCGCCTTCGTGCCGAACGACGACACCCAACTGCAGGAAGGCGATCAGGTGATCGCCCTTGTCACTTACAGCTATCTCCGACTGGCGGAGGCCTGGCTCGGGGCCGAGCAGGGACGCAAGCGGTGATGGCCGGCACACGACCGGTGAAGTCGGAGTCTTTCTGGGGCCTGGCTCCGGTGGTCCACGTCATCGGCCTGGTTCTGCTGGCGACAGCCGGGATGATGCTGTTTCCCCTGATCGTCGACCTGGCTTACGGAAACGCCGACTGGACGGCGTTCGCCTGGTCTGCAGGCGTCGCCGCGGTCATCGGCGCCGCCGCCACGGTCTCAAGCCGGGGCGCCCTGCGGGCAGGCCTGACCGTTCGCCAGGCCTTTCTGCTCACCCCCCTGACATGGTTCAGCGTCGCCACCGTCAGCGCCGCGCCATTTTTCCTGTCGGACTTTGGCAGTGTCAGCGGCAGCCTGCCTGACGCTGTGTTCGAGGCCGTCTCCGGCATCACGACCACGGGCGCCACTGTCATCTCGGATCTGGAGCGCGCGCCTCCCGGCCTGCTCCTCTGGCGGGCGTTGCTCCAATGGATGGGTGGCATCGGCATCATCGCAACCGCCATCGCCATTCTGCCCACGCTTGGAATCGGGGGCATGCAGCTATTCCGTACAGAGTCTTCCGATCGCTCCGAGAAGGCCATGCCGCGCGTCAAGCAAATCGCGGCGACGCTCAGTCTCGTCTATCTCGGGCTGACGGTAGTCGCCTTCCTTGTCTACTGGGTCCTCGGGATGGGTCCGTTCGACGCTCTGGCCCATGCCCTGACATCCATCGCCACCGGCGGGTTCTCGACGTCCGACCGATCTTTCGGCGCCTGGAGCGAGAACGGCATCCAGTGGTTCGGGGCGCTCTTCATGCTGGCGGGGGCCGTCCCTTTCGTCCTGTATGTGCGTTTCATTGCCGGAGATCGTAGAGCCTTCTTCGATCGTCAGGTTCGGACGCTGCTGATCGTCGTTGCCGCCGTGACCGCCGGCCTCGGCGGGTGGCTGGCGGCCTCGGGCCAGTTCGGCCTCGAGGCGGCGTTCCGGCATGCCGCCTTCAACGTGGTCTCCGTGGTCACCACCACCGGGTATGCGACAACGGATTACCAGCTCTGGGGCAACGCTGCCGTGGGCCTGTTCTTCGGGCTGATGTTCGTTGGCGGGTGCACGGGATCGACCTCAGGCGGCATCAAGATCTTCCGTTTCGAGGTCATGGCGGTGATGCTGAAGGACCATTTCGATCGTTTGATACATCCTAGAGGAGTGTTTCCGCGCTCCTATGCCGGACGGCCCCTCGCCGATGATGTCGTGGGATCGGTCGTCGCCTTCGTTTCCGTCTTCTTCGTCTCCTACGCGGTCCTCACTATCGCCCTCATGGCGATCGGGCTGGACTTCCTCACCAGCGCCAGCGGCGCCGCGACGGCGCTCTCTAATGTCGGGCCGGGTCTGGGGACCATCATCGGCCCGGCCGGCACCTTTGCGCCTCTGCCGGCAGAGGCGAAGTGGCTTCTGTCGTTTGGCATGCTGCTCGGGCGGCTGGAACTTTTCACCATCCTGGTTCTCTTCTTTCCTCGGTTCTGGAAGCGCTGAGCCACGAGGTTGCCGGCCGCCGCAGTACAGCCATCCGCCACAGACAGGAACGGATCGTCGCGGAGACATGCAAGTGTGGGACTCGGTCGCTCATGGACGTTGAGGGCGCCGCCTGACGGCTAGCGGCCATGGTGACCGTTTGTCGCGGGTGAGACGATCGGCGCTGCGACACGACAGCTCCACTAGGGATCAACCGCAGCTTGGGCTCGTTCAGAGCAATCCAAGTAAGGAGCGCCTATGGGACAGATGATCGATGGACGGTGGCGCGCGGGAGAGGCCACCGAAGCCAGCAAGGGCGGCGACTTCAAGCGCCAGGACAGCGGATTTCGCGACTGGATCACGGCGAAAGGCGAGCCGGGTCCTGATGGCCAGCCGGCAGTCTGCGCCGAAGTCGGCCGTTTCCACCTCTATGTCAGCCATGCCTGTCCCTGGGCCCATCGCACCCTGATCGTCCGCGCGCTCAAACAGCTTGAACCGCTGCTCCCGGTTTCCGTGGTCCATCCCCTGATGCGTGACGACGGATGGACGTTCCAGGCGGGGGAAGATGCCACCGGCGATCTGGAAAACGGTCTCGACTTCCTCTGGCAGCTCTATGCCAAGGCGCGCCCCGACTATTCCGGCAAGGTGACCGTTCCCGTCCTCTGGGACCGGAAGGACAGCAGGATCGTCAACAATGAATCGTCAGAGATCATCCGCATCTTCAACCGGGCCTTCGACGATCTCGGCGCCACGAGTTTGGATCTCTCCCCCCCGGACCTGATTGATGAGATCGATCAGGTGAACGCGAGGGTCTACGAGGCCGTAAACAACGGTGTCTACAAGGCGGGGTTCGCGACGACGCAGCTGGCGTATGAGTCCGCCGTGTTTCCGCTGTTCGATGCCCTCGATGAGCTGGAAGCGCGCCTGAACACTTCAGAATGGCTGGTTGGGGACCGAATGACCGAGGCCGATATCCGTCTCTTCACCACCCTGATCCGGTTCGACGCCGTCTATTCCACTCACTTCAAATGCAACCTGCGGCGGATCGCGGACTACCCCGCTCTGTCGGCGTTTCTCCAGCGCATGATGGACATCCCGGCGATCGCCGGCACGGTCCACTTTGCACCGATCAAGACGCACTATTACGCCAGCCATCTGGATCTCAACCCGTCAGGGATCGTCCCGGCCGGACCGATCCCTGCGTGGGGTCGTCGCTGACAGTCCAGAAGACGTGTCGCCCGCCTTCGCGCGAGTACCGCCTAGGGCCTGGGCGGCGGCGTCTCGATCGTCTCAGTCGCCGCCTTGTGGGCCGCCCTGTCCGCGCCGACGAAAGTGGCCCAGTCCGAATCCCCGGGAGGCGACGGAAGGCCGTTGATGATGTGATCGCTGGGATTGGGGTCGACGCCGCGGCCCTGGCGGTGGATGTGCGCCTTGGCGATCATATTGGCCGACACGGGGGCGGTCAGGAACAGGAAAAGGGCGATCAGCAGTTCGTGCGCCGAAAAGTCCCCGCCCCGGGCCGGGAAATAGATCATGGAGGCGATCAGGCACGCCCCGACGCCCAGGGTGGTGGCCTTGGTCGGTCCATGCAGCCGGGTCATGACCGAGGGCAGCTTGGCCAGGCCCCAGGACCCGACCAGGGTGAAGGCCCCGCCGACCACCAGCAGCAGCGAGATCGCGATTTCGGCGAACAGGTTCATTCGACGATGTCCCCGCGCAGCAGGAATTTGCAGTAGGCGACGGTGCCCACGAACCCGACCATGGCCAGCAGCAGCGCCGCCTCGAAATAAGCCGAGGTCGCATAGGCGATGCCGAACAACACGATCAGGGCGATGGCGTTGATCGTCAGGGTGTCGACCGCCAGGATCCGGTCCGCCGACAGCGGTCCTCGCCACAGCCGGAACAGGTTCAGCAGGATCGACAGGCTGACGCAGAAGAAGGCGAAGCCCAGCGCCATGGGCAGGAGGGTTCCGGTCATATGAACACCTTCAACAGACGATCCTCATAGCGGCGTTTCATGCGGGTGACCTCCGCCTCCGGATCGGACACGTCCAGGGCATGAACCAACAGAAAACGGCCGCAGCCGGAGATGTCGCTGGAGACCGTGCCGGGGGTCAGACTGATGGTGGCCGCCAGCGTCGTGATCGCCTCCGGCGAGCGCAGCTCAAGCGGGATCACCAGCCACTGGGCGCGCAGGTCGCGGTTGCGTCGCGTCAGGATGACCCAGGCGACGTGGAAATTGGCGATGACGATGTCGAACAGGACGATGCCGATGTAACCGATCAGGGCGCGGCCGAAACGCACCTTAGGCTGATCAGGCCAGAAACGGCTGATGGACAGCGGCACCAGCACCCCGAACACCAGGGCCAGGAACAGGGCCCCGAAGGTGAAGGCGTTGACCAGCAACATCCAGACCACGACGAGCATCGCGCTCAGGCCGGGATGAGGGAAGAGGCGGCGGATCATCGGCGACCTCCGGACTGGGGACCCAGGACGGCCTCGATATACTGCGCCGGCGCGAACAGCTGCGCCGCAGCGGCCGCAGTATAGCGGGTCACCGGCCCCGCCACCACCGTCAGACCGGCGAGCGTCAGCAACAGGGCGGCGGCCGCCCCTACGCCCCCGCGCGTGCCGCGCAGGGTCCGCAGCTCGATCTCGCCCTCGACCGCCGCGCTCTTCCAGAAGATCAGGCTGCCAGCCCGGGCGAAGGCCACCACGCCGAGAACGGTGGTGATCAGGATCACGCCCCAGATCCAGGCGGCCTGCGGCGCGGCCCGCACGCCGTCCAGCACCAGCAGCTTGCCCACGAAGCCCGACAGCGGCGGCAGGCCGACGGCGGCGATGGCGGCCAGGAAGAACAGGCCCGACAGGATCTCGATCTGGCGGAAGCGGGGGGCCAGGGTGAGGGAGTCGCCGTGCTGGGCGCGTCGCTGCGCGATCAGGTCGACGATCAGGAACAGCGCCGCCCCCGCCAGGGTTGAATGCAGGAGGTAGTAGAGCGCCGGCCCCATGGCCTGGACGGTGAAGACCGAGACGGCGCACAGCGCCGTTCCCATCGAGCCGACTACGGCCCAGGCGGCCAGATCGCGCAGGCCGCGCGCCGCGAACATCCCCAGGAACCCGATGACGATGGTCACGAGCGCGGCCGGCAGCAGCCAGGGGCCGACGAGGAACGCCAGTCCGCCCGCGTCCTCGCCGAAGATCAGCGTGCTGGTGCGGATGATGGAATAGGCCCCGACCTTGGTCATGATGGCGAACAGGGCCGCAACCGCCCCCGTCGTCGCCGCATAGGTGCCGGGCAGCCAGAAATGCAGCGGCACCAGCGCGGCCTTCAGCGCGAAAACCGTCGTCAGCAGCAGGCCGGCGGCGGCGATCAGTCCCTGATCCCCCGCCGGCGCCGCAGCCACCCGCACCGCCATATCGGCCATGTTGAGCGTGCCCGTGACCCCGTACAGCAGGCCGACGGCGACGAGGAACAGGGTGGATCCGACCAGGTTGATGATCACATAATGGACCCCCGCCTTCAGCCTCTGCCCGCCCTGGCCGTGCAGCATCAGGCCGTAGGAGGCGATCAGCAGGACCTCGAAGAAGACGAACAGGTTGAACAGGTCGCCCGTCAGGAAGGCCCCGTTCAGGCCAAGAAGCTGGAACTGGAACAGGGGGTGGAAATGCCACCCCTTGCGGTCCGTACCGGTGCTGATGGCATAGACCATGACAATCAGGGCCAGGACCGCGGTTAGCAGCAGCATCATCGCCGACAGGCGGTCGAGCACCAGGACGATGCCGAAGGGTGCGCGCCAGTTGCCCAGGGCATAGCTCTGGACCGTGCCGCCACTCGCCTGGTGCACCAGCACGGCGGCCACGACAATCAGGATCAGGCAGGATCCGATGGAGGCCAGTCGCGACAGGGTCAGGCGATGGCGCAGCAGCAGGACCATCGCGGCGCCCACGACGGCGGGCAGGAGGAGGCTGGCGACCACCCACCAGGAGACGATCAGGTTCATTGGTCGCCCTCCGCATCCGGGCGGCCATCGACGCGGTCGACGCCCGTCTCCAGGAAGCTACGCAGGGCCAGGACGACGACGAAGGCCGTCATGCCGAAGGCGATGACGATGGCGGTCAGGACGAGGGCCTGGGGCAGGGGATCGGTGTAGCTGTCCGCCGCCTTGTCGTAGAGCGGCGGCCGGTCGATCACCAGCCGCCCCATGGCGAACAGGAACACGTTGATCGCATAGGACAGGAAGGCCAGGCCGAGCACGACGGGGAAGGTCCGTCGCCGCAGGACCAGATAGACGCCCGCCGCCGTCAGGACGGCGATGGCCGAGGCGATCAGGAACTCCAGGCTGATCATTGGTCCGCCTCCGTCGAGGCAGGGTGCGGCGTCGCGCGGGACGGGTCGATGTCCATCGCCGCATCGGCGGGCAGGGGCCCCTGCTTCTCCGCGCTTTGGGCGACCTGCGACAGCTGGGCCAAGGCCAGGATCACCGCGCCGATGACCGTCAGCGCCACGCCGATGTCGAACAGCATGGCAGTGGCGAGCTCGAACGCGCCGATCACGGGCAGGCTGAAATAGTCGAAGGCGGTGGTCATGAAGGGGGCCCCGAACAGCAGCGAGCCCAGGCCGGTCGCGGCCGCGATCAGCACGCCCAGGCCGATCAGGGTGTGGTGGTCCGCGCGCAGCCGCTGGGCCGCGAACTGATAGCCGGAGGCCATGTACTGCATCAGGATGGCGATGGAGATGACCAGGCCCGCGATGAAGCCGCCGCCCGGCTGGTTGTGGCCGCGCAGGAAGATGTACAGGCCCACCATCACGGCCAGAGGCAGCAGCAGGCGAGTGGCGACCACCAGCATCATCGGGTGGTGCTCGGGCGAGCGCGGGGTGTCGGGCGCCCAGGCCAGGATCCGGCGTCCACTGGCCCCCGTCCCTACGGTTTCCAGCAGGGCGAAGATGGCCAGGGCGGCGATGCCCAGGACGATGATCTCGCCGAAGGTGTCGAAGCCCCGGAAATCGACCAGGATGACGTTGACGACATTGGTGCCGCCCCCGCCCGAATAGGCGTTCTCCCAGAAATAGGCGGAGATGCTGTCCAGGGGCCGGGTCATGACGGCCCAGGCCGCGCCGCCCACCCCCAGACCTGACAGCACGGCCAGTCCGCCGTCGCGCAGGCGACGCGGCAGGCCGCTCTCGCGCGGGCTGGTCTTGGGCAGCAGGTTCAGCGCCAGCAGCATGAGCAGGATGGTGACGACCTCGACCGAGATCTGCGTCAGGGCCAAGTCCGGCGCGGACAGGTGCACGAAGCCCAGCGAGATCACCAGCCCGACGATGCCGATATAGATCAGCGACAGGTAGCGCGCGCGGTGATGGAGCAGCACCAGAACCGTCGCCGTGATCAGGGCGCCCCAGGCGATGATCGCCATCGGCGAGGCCGGAGTCGTCGGCCGGTCGCCGGCGACGAACTCGAAACCGGAAAAGCTCGCGAACCCGACCACGAGGGCTGCGCCGATGAACATGGCGATGTAGCGTTCCAGCGACCCGTTCTGGGTGCGGTCGGTGAAGGCCGTCGCCGCCCGGCTTGCCGCACCGAGCCCCCGATCGAACAGGGCCTTGGCATCGGGCAGCACCAGACGATGCCAGACGGCGGCGATCGGTCGATGCGCGCTGAGGATCACCAGCCCCAGCCCGATGGCCGCGACGCTCATGAACAGGGCGGGGGTCACCCCATGCCAGAGCGACAGGGAGTAGTAGGGGGTGTCGCCCCCGATGACGGCCCGCGAAACCGCCTCGACCAGCGGCCCGGCGACGACGGCGGGGAAAAGGCCAATGGCGACGACCAGGCCGACCAGAACGGCGGGCGGGCCCCACAGGCCGATGCCCGGATCATGCGGCGTCTTCGGATAGTCGGTGCGTGTCTTCCCGAAATAGACATGGACGATATAGCGGAACGAATAGGCCACCGAGAAGGTCGCCCCAAGGGTCGCCAGGGCCGGCACCAACCAGGGCTGGCTCCACCAAACGGTATGGGAGGCCTCCTCCAGCATCATCTCCTTGGAGATGAAGCCGTTCAGCGGCGGGATGCCCGCCATTGACAGGGCGGCGACGACCGCCAGGGTGGCGGCGATCGGCATCAGGGTCGCCAGACCGCCCAGCCGCTTGATGTCGCGCGTGCCCGCCTCATGGTCAACGATGCCTGCGTTCATGAACAGGGCGGCCTTGAACGTGGCGTGGTTGAGGATGTGGAACACCCCCACCACCGCCGCCATCGGCGTGCCGAAGCCGAACAGCATGGTCAGGAAGCCCAGGTGGCTGATGGTCGAATAGGCCAGCAGTCCCTTCAGGTCGTCCTTGAACAGGGCCACGACGGCGGCGAACACCATGGTCACGAGACCCGTCGTCGCCACCAGGTAGAACCATTCATCCGTGCCCGACAGGACCGGCCACAGCCGCGCCAGCATGAAGATGCCGGCCTTCACCATGGTGGCGGAATGCAGATAGGCGCTGACCGGCGTCGGGGCGGCCATGGCGTGGGGCAGCCAGAAATGGAACGGGAACTGGGCCGATTTGGTGAAGCAGCCGCCGAGGATCAGCAGCAGAGCTGGGAGGTACAGGGGCGAGGCCTGGATCGCCTCGCGGTTCTGCAAGATGACGGTCAGATCGTAGGAGCCGGCGATGTTGCCCAGGATCAGCAGCCCGCCGATCAGCGACAGCCCGCCCGCGCCCGTGACCGCCAGCGCCATCCGCGCCCCTTGACGACCTTCGGGCAGATGCCGCCAGAAGCCGATCAGCAGGAAGGACGACAGACTGGTCAGCTCCCAGAAGATCAGCAGCAGCAGGACGTTGTCCGACAGGACGATGCCCATCATCGCCCCCTGGAACAGCAGCAGATAGACGAAGAACCGCCCCATCGGATCGGCCTTGGCCAGGTAGAACCGGGCGTAGACGATGACCAGCAGGCCGATACCCAGGATCATCCCCGCGAACATCAGGCCGAGCGCGTCGAGGAACAGGGTGAGGTTCAGCCCCAGCAGCGGAATCCAATCGATCCGGACCTGCACCACCTCGCCCGCCAGCACGGCCGGGGCGAGCGAGCCGAGGATCACCAGCGCCGCCAGCGTGACCGTCCCGGCCGCCACGGCGCTGGCATTGCGACCCGCGCGAATGGCCAGGGCCGGTGCGAGGGCGCCGATCAGAGGCAACAGGGCAAGCACAAACAGCAAGGATTGCCCTCTCGTGGCGGCTTAGATCGTGGTGGAAAGCAGGCGATGAATGGGCGTCGCAACGACCTTAGCCGATCCGTTGGAGGGCTGGCCACTCTGAGAACCTTATAAATGAACCGTTCTCGTGTCCGACAACACCTATGAGCAATGATCCGGCCTGACACCCAGATTGATGCAAAGACCCGCCGCCTGCTCGATGAGTTTGGGCGCGGTACGCGATACGGTGACGGATTTCATCCCGATGCGAAGCTGGGTTCGACGCCTATCCGGCGCCGCTGCCCACGATCGAGAGATCCAGTTTGCCATCCGCGCGGGTTCAGTTCGGCGCGGGTTTCTGAAGGGGCTTTGGCTGGAGCGAGGCTGCGTGTTAGGCAGGTCGTCGGTCCGAGGACTATTGGCGGAGAAGCAATTTCCCCGATGTCTCGTTGGGGCGGGTAGCCGACATCGTCCAGACCTGAACGAAACAGGTTTGATGAGGTTATGTCGGGAAGCTGATGAGGAGAGCATCTAACTCGGCTTGCAAACCCAGCCGTTCTCCATGCAGGATTCCACTTGTCTGACACTGCAACCCTCAAAACTTATCTCGACAAGCTCGACGGCCTGCCCACACGGCTTCGCGAAGGTTTGTTGAGCGTGGCCGCAGCCTGTCGCGAAATTGACCGGCGGATTGAGATGGCATCGTTCACGGGACACATGGGTGCCCTCGACCAATCAAATATCCAAGGCGAAACCCAGAAGGCGTTGGACGTCATTGCGAACGACCTCTTCCTGCTTGGCTGCGGAGAATCCACCGCATTCGCGGGCCTCGCGTCCGAGGAAATGGATGTCCACTGGGCACGAAAAGACCGCACGGACTCTCCTTATCTGCTGGTGTTCGACCCCCTGGATGGCTCAAGCAACATCGAAATTTCCGCACCAGTCGGATCAATCTTTTCCATCCTGCCACGATCCAAGGAACACGTTGGCGGACCCGTGCAGGAGCAGGAGTTTCTGCAACCCGGTATCCGGCAGGTGGCCGCCGGTTACGCGCTGTATGGGGCTCAGACGCTACTGGTTTTTAGTCGGGGCTCGGGCGTGGTGGGATTCACCCTGGACCGCCTAGAAGGTGTGTGGCGACGCTCCCATGCAGAGATGAGGGTTCCGCAACGAAGCAATGAATACGCTATCAACGCAGCAAATCGCAGGCACTGGGAGCCTGGTGTCCGCTCCTATGTCGATGCCTGCGAAGCTGGTGCGTCAGGACCGTTGGGAGCAGATCGGAACATGCGCTGGAGCGGCGCGATGGTGGCAGATGTTCACCGCATCCTTATTCGAGGAGGCATCTTTATCTATCCCGCAGACCGCAGGCCGGGACACGCTAATGGCAAGCTACGGCTCTTGTATGAGTGCTCGCCTGCTGGTTGGCTGATTGAACAAGCGGGAGGGCGATCAACGGATGGTCGGACGGCGATCACCGCGATTGAACCCTCGACGCTCCATCAGCGGGTCTCGGTCGCCTTGGGTTCGACGGAGGACGTCACAGCCTTCGAGGCTTTCTTCGGAGCCCAGCAATGACCGCGCTGCCGCGAACTTTCGCCGAGGGACGCGCGCGCTATGAAGAGTGGCTGTTGAAATGCCTGAGAACCGGTGTCTGCCTATATTGCGGCGATCCCGCTTCGGCGCACGATGTGGAACCCACACAAGCACTGTTTCCCGTTATTTATCGCGTCGCGCAGCAGCACGCGGTGACGCCAGATGTTCCGATCTGCGCGGAATGC
Organism: Brevundimonas sp.; assembly: GCF_003248455.1. GTDB lineage: Bacteria > Pseudomonadota > Alphaproteobacteria > Caulobacterales > Caulobacteraceae > Brevundimonas. Next base: position 25,926 of record NZ_QFNM01000001.1, on the reverse strand, counting down.
CACCGGGCTACAAGCGGCACAGTCATGACTACAGCTGGCCAGAAGCGCGGCGTCGCTATGCATCGGAACTTTGGACGGCATCGTGTCAGCCCCACAAGTTGGAGCATTTGGGCTATGGACTGAGGACAGTGGTCAGCAGCGGGACGCACCAGAAGACCCCACAGTTGAAACGCCTACGCTGGCCTCGATAGATGGGGCCCGACATTGCGGCCTCGGCTCAAGAACGGACAGGGCGAGGGTCTGCTAGGGGTGGAAAAGCAGACGTTTGCGCACAGTAGCTTTAGACGCCCCAAGCTCAGCATCGCCAATGTAAGACCCACCTACAGCGCTCGAATATCCTGCTGGATACGCATCTCTCTGGCGGTGCGGGTAACTCCCACGATGGTCGCCGACGCCGCACCCCTCCAGTCGCCGTAGCCGATGAGCCAGAGACGTAGGTTGCTGGATCGATCGTTTGCCTTCCGCCGCAACCCGTCCATCCGCTTCTACGACGCTGAGGACGGCGAGATGGTCCAGGGCGGGGCGAAAGTCGGTGCACCAGATGATCGCGTCTATGGTTTCTGTCGCCCCGTCGAACCACGTCACTCCGAGCGCATGCATGGCCGTAAACGGGCGTCTGCTCTGAGGACGCCTCGTGCCCGCGCGGCCCGCACGCCGGGAATGGCGACGATGTCGCCAAGACCGCCAATCGGAGCTTCGACGGCGCGACCCTCCAGTTGCGCTTTCCAGCGGTCGGTGGCGCGTTGGAACAGGACGCGACCGTCCGCATCGGCGGGCAGGAACAGCGGCTCGGTGGTCGTCACCCAGGTCGCATCGGCCACCAGAGAAACGTAAGCCATGATCTGGGCGCCGGAGTTTCCACCCCCGACGACTAGGACCCGTTAGCCGGTGGACACTTCTGGCGAACGATACTGCGCCGAGTGGGTCTGCAGGCCCGCGAACTGCGTCCGCCCGGGATACTCGGGGATGAGGGGATGGCTCCACGTCCCGGTGGCGCTGACGACCATTTTCGACCTGCGCGGCCCACGGTCTGTGACGACCTCCAGGCCCCCATCTATCGCATTGACGGCAAGCCTTGACGGGGCGTTCGACCGCAACTGATACCGTGGCTCGTAGGCGCTCAGATATTCGATGACGTCGTCGCGCGTGGGAAAGTCGACGCCAGGCTTGGGAGGCATCGGCCAGCATGGAAGCAAACTCCAGCCACTGGGCGAAAAGAGCTGGAGCGAATCCCATCCGTGGTTTCAAGGCTCCCCCAGGCTTCTCGCCAGCGTCCAGCACTTCATACCGAAGGCCCGCGCGGCGCAGATAGTAGGCGGTCGCCGGACCGGCCTGTCCGCCTCCGATGACGATGACATCCAGGTCGGCGTTCGGATCGTTCGTCATTTGATGTGTCCGTCCCGTGAGGCCTCAGTGACGACCACACCTGAATGTGCGACCGCATCATGTTGGCTACGGCGACGGCGCCGTTGGCCGTATCGCAATCGCCGAAAGGTCGGTGCGCAGATCGATTGTGGCTGCCGCAGATTTCCGCTCGGAATACCTGTCGACTAGTTCAGCGGCGTAGGGCCGCGTCAGCACGGTGAACCGGACAAGCTCCTCCATCACGTCGACGATCCGGTCATAGTAGCTGGACGGCCTCATACGCCCGCTATCGTCAAACTCCTGATACGCCTTTGCGACGCTGGACTGGTTCGGGATTGTAATCATCCGCATCCACCGGCCTAGCAGACGCAGGGTATTCACCGCGTTGAAGCTCTGCGAGCCACCAGACACCTGCATGACCGCCAATGTCCGACCTTGCGTGGGTCGCACGCCGCCGATGCTCAGCGGCAGGTGATCGATCTGCAGCTTCATTAGGCCTGAGACCTGCCCGTGCCGTTCCGGGCTGCACCAGACCATGCCCTCCGACCAGAAGGCATGTTCTCGTAGCTCCTTGACCGCCGGATGATCTTCGTCACCGGGGGAGCCGGGCAGGGGCAGGTCCGAGGGGTCGAAGATGCGGATGTCGCAGCCCATGAACTTGAGCAAGCGCGCTGCTTCCTCGACGCAAAGCCGGGAGTAGGAACGCTGACGCAGCGATCCGTAGAGGAGCAGGATGCGGGGCGGACGATGGCTCAGACCAAGGGCGGACGCCGGTGTCCTTGAGAGATGGTCGGGGTCTAGGGCGGGCAGATCGTCCGGGTCAGTTAACACGCGCAAGCGATCCATCAGCACACATCCTTCGTCGGAGCCGTCGCAGGGAAGAACCGGCGACCCAGCCACAGGGCGACAGACACCAGCAGGATCAGCACCGGCACCTCGACAAGCGGTCCGATGACAGCTGCAAACGCGACCGGCGAGGCCAGTCCGAAAGCTGCAATCGCCACGGCTATGGCGAGTTCAAAGTTGTTCGAGGCGGCAGTGAACGCCAGCGCGGTGGTGCGCGGGTAGTCGGCGTCGATCAGCCTACCCATCAGGAAGCTGACCACGAACATGACGAGGAAGTAGATGGTCAGAGGGATCGCGATGCGCAGCGCGTCGAGCGGCAGGTCCACCACGTCCCCGCCCTTCAGGCTGAACATGGCGACGATGGTGAACAGCAGGGCGATTAGGGTGATTGCGCCGATGCGCGGCAGGAAGCGGCGCTCATACCAGTCGGCCCCCTTGCGCGCGATCAGCACGCGGCGCGTGAGGAACCCGCCGAGGAAGGGCAAGCCGAGATAAACCAGGACGGCCCCCGCGATGGTCCAAAAACTGACGTCGACGACGCTGCCTTGCAGCCTCAGCACCGGCGGCAGGAAGGACAGAAAAAACCACGCGTAAGCGCTGAAGAAGACGATCTGGAAGATGGAGTTGAAGGCCACCAGCCCCGCGACATACTGGTTGTCACCTCTCGCAAGCTGGTTCCAGACCAGCACCATGGCGATGCACCGGGCCAGCCCGATCAGGATCACGCCGGTCATGTATTCCGGTTGGTCGCGGAGGAAAATCACGGCCAGCGCGAACATCAGCACCGGGCCGAGGACCCAGTTCTGGAACAGCGACAGCGCCAGCACCCGCTTGTCGGCGAAAACGCGCGGCAGTTCCTCGTATTTCACCTTCGCCAGCGGCGGATACATCATCAGGATCAGCCCGATGGCGATGGGGATGTTTGACGATCCCACCGACAGACTGTCCAGCCACCCGGGCAGGCCGGGAACCACGGTGCCCAGCAGCACCCCCAGCCCCATGGCCACGAAGATCCAGAGCGTCAGCCAACGGTCCAGGAAGGACAGCCGACGCGGCTCGTTGTCATAGGCGACGGGGGTATCAACCATCAGCGGACCCTTCGCCCTGTCTGGTCGATGACGACCTCTCCGTCTTCCTTGATGGAGGGCTTGAGCCCCTCAGCAGGGAGAAGGTCCAGCACTGCCTCTGACGGACGACACAGACGGACGCCGAGCGGTGAGACCACGAGGGGCCGGTTCAGCAGGATCGGGTGCGCTTCTATGGCGTCAAGGAGTTGTTCGTCGGTGATCGCGTCGTTGCCGAGGCCGAGGTCCGCATATGGGGTTCCCTTCTCGCGTAGCAGCGTCCGAAGCGATTGACCCGTCCGCGCCGCCAACTCAGCGACCATCGCCCGCGATGGCGCAGTCTTCAGATATTCGATGACGTGCGGCTCGATCCCGGCGTGACGGATCAGGGCCAGGGTGTTGCGCGAGGTCCCGCAAGCGGGGTTGTGATAGATGACGATGTCCATGGGGGCTCAGGGGCAGCAGGGCAGGAGTTCGGCCAGCAAGGGCCCGCACTTGACCGCCTCGCCGCCGCAGCAATCGGCTACGAGGAACAAGACCAGATCTCTGAGACGATCAATGTCTGGGGCGAAGTAGATTTCTCGGCCTTTGCGCTGGGACGACACCAGACCCGCATCCGACAATATGCGAAGATGGGACGACATGGTGCTGGCGGGCTGTCCGAACTCCTGCGCGATGCTCCCGGCTCTAAGGCCGTCGGGAGCGTGTCTGATCAGCAACCGGAGAACCTCCAACCGCCGGGGATGACCCAGAGCTGAGAAGCATCTGACAGCGAGCTCGTTGTCCATCTTTCGTTATTACGGGAATAATCGAAGCGTGACAATCTGCGTCTTCGAAAAGTCTCCTTTGGGTCGATTTTGCGATAAAGGCATCGCGCCTGAAAGCGGACTTCAGCACACGGAATGTCGTGTTCTGGGCGGAGTCTCCGTGACCGCTCAGGGTGGTATGTGGACCTCGGTATCAAATGCTCGGAATGTGCCCCCCGCCGATGATGGGGCCGACGGCTCTCAGATAATCCGTAGCAACCCTGCCAATCTGATCTCGATAACGAGTGTCAACGAGCGGCGCGGCGCTCCCGATCACCCAGCGCTCGACGTGCCTGGGGCGGGCATGGACCTTCAGTTGCCGCACACACAGTCGAGACGCGAGGAGGGCCGCTTCAGATCGAGGCAGACCGCGAAGAAAGGGGTCTTGACCGACATCGTCGCTGCGTCGCCGAAAGAGCTTCCGCAGCACCGGCATGAGCGAAGGTCGGAGGTGTATGGCGATCACCCCCTCTGCGCTGAGGCGCTGAAACAGATCGGCGACGTCAGCGGTCGACAGGCGTCGTGACGCTTCGCTGTCCAGAATGACCACGTCGTAAGTCGCTTCTCCCCCGCTCAAGGTTCCCGTGTCGAGGTCCAGCCGTTGAACGACGGTGGGACTACTGCGATCGGCCAGCGCAACGTGGCTGTCAGGTCGAACGGTCTTCGCGAGCTCAGAAATCGTTGCGATCAGAGCCTGAAAGCGCCTTGTGGAGGTCTCGCTGATCGCGGTCATCAGTGGGCTGCCGAACCGGAGGGAAGATGGTCCTTGTCGTGTTTGCCGACGCGGTCGATCAACGTCCGCCCTGCTTCGTTCATCCCGATGAGATCGACCTGCGCCCCTTGGCGGCGGTAGCGGAAGACCACCTTGTCGACCGCAGCGACACCCGTGAGGTCCCAAAGGTGCGCGTCGGTCATATCGATCTCAACCCGGGTCGGATGGCCGTGGTGTTCGAAGGCTGCTGCGAAAAAGTCAGCCGAGGCGAAGAAGAGCTGACCGGTCACCCGGTAGCGCAGCACACCGTCCTGTTCGGTCTCGATCTCTTGGACGACGACGGTCTTGCCGACCTTCCGCATGAAGAAGACGGCGGAGAGGATGACGCCCAGAACGACGCCCTTGGACAGGTCGTGGGTGACCACCACCGTTGCCGTCGTAGCGATCATAACGATCGACGACTGGATCGGAGTCGATCTCAGCTTCAGCACCGAACCCCAGTCGAAGGTCCCGACCGAAACCATGATCATCACCGCCACCAGCGCCGCCATGGGAATCCGGGCGACCCAGTCCTGAAGCACAAGGATCAGGAACAGCAGGAATAGGCCGGCCCACAGGGTCGAAAGCCGCCCCCGCGCGCCCGAGGTCACGTTGATGATCGACTGGCCGATCATGGCGCAGCCGGCCATGCCGCCGAACAGGGATGAGGCGATGTTGGCGATGCCCTGACCGCGCGTCTCCCGGTCCTTGTCGGACGGAGTGTCAGTGATGTCGTCGATCAGGTTGGCCGTCAGCAGGCTTTCCAGCAGCCCGACGAAGGCTAGAGTGGCTGAGATCGGGGCGATGATCATCAGCGTCTCCCAGGTCAGGGGCACGGAGGGGATATGGAATATCGGTAGCGTCGATGGCATCTGGCCCATGTCGCCCACGGTGCGGACGTCGAGCCCGGTCCAGATGACGAACCCGCTCAGCAGCACGATGGCGACAATAGGCGAGGGCACGACATTGGTCAGGCGCGGCAGTCCGTAAATGATCACCAGGGCCGCGCCGACAAGGGCGAAGGTCTGCCAGTTGGACCCTATCAGTTCGGGCATCTGGGCCAGGAAGATCAGGATGGCCAGCGAGTTGACGAAGCCGGTCATGACGCTGCGCGATACGAACTTTATGTAGCGGCCCAGCTTGAACAGGCCGACGATGATCTGGAACAAGCCGCAAAGCAGCGAGGCGGCGAACAAATATTCCAGTCCGTGGTCCCGGACGAGGGTGACCATCAGGAGCGCCATGGCACCCGTGGCGGCCGAGATCATCGCCGGACGTCCGCCCACGAAGGCGATGGTCACGGCGATCACAAAGCTGGCGTAGAGGCCAACGGCGGGATCCACGCCGGCGATGATGGAGAAGGCGATGGCTTCCGGAATCAGCGCCAAAGCCACGACGGTGCCTGCGAGTAGATCGCGACGTGGGTTGGCGAGCCACTGCTGGCGCGCCGAAGATATGAGGGTCATTTATCAGTCTGTCGGTTGAACGGCTCGCGCGCGGCGATGCTTCGTTCTCGTTTCCCGAGGGATCGGCGCCCGGGGTAGCCACCCGTCTCCGGGTCCTGATGACGACTGCGCAGATGCAGCAAATCGTTGTGGAAGGCAACCGGCTCTGCGCTTCGGTTGCGCCAGCATACAACCTGATGATCTTCGCGAAGAGTGGAGCTAGCCCTAGATTAAACGCCGAAAAACAGCCCTTGGCTCCTTCTCTGAAGGTCGTGTTTCGGGTCGTCAGTGAATGACAGGTTCTGGTGCATTGATGATATTGGCCGAGCGTTGAGATGACGGTATCGTCTCGTAAGGATTGGCTAGGAGTCGGTATTCATCTTAGTGATTTGAGGCGGTGCTGGATCACGAGGGCTGCGCCTAAAAGAACCGGTATTGTCATGCGTCTATCGATAGACAGCGACATCACTCGAATTTTATCTCGGGCAAATTCCTCTTTGTTTTCATAAGTCGCCCTTCGACGACGGTAATGCTGACGGCATGAGCGTGAGCACGCTAAAAAGGCGCTGATAAATCAGCGCCTTCTGAGCAATCGAACCATCGAGTGGGGATGGTTCAGACGCCCGCGCCTCAAATCGCGGCACGTCCTCCATCCTGTGGCTTAGCCGCTCGGATCTGACTCTTGGGCTCCCCAGTCGAGTTCTGTAGACCGAGATCGGCCCAAGCTTCCAAGTCGTGCACTGCATAGATCACTCGACCTCCGATCTTTCGGTAGGTCGGTCCAGTTCCGTACGTGCGGTGTTTCTCTAGGGTTCGCCCTGAAAGGCCCAGAAAGTGGCCTGCTTCGGGCGTCCTCAGATAGCGAGAGCGTGCGGGTGAGTCAGTTGATTTTGCCATGTGCGCAGCCACCAGAGGTCTCCGATTCGGAAGCGAGGGGCGTAAGTTTGAGCGGCTGTGTCATCTCCGACCATCCGCGAGTTTACGGTCGGAACCGTGCCGGGGTCGCGACGGCTAGATTATCGGGCAACACCAACCGCAATCCACCGTCCTAACTACCGTCCTAATCGCCGTCCTAAAGGATGGCCCGACGATAGAGCTCGGTCGAGATGGCTAAATATTCAATGAAATCAAGGGGACGATGGTGGGTGATGTAGGGTTCGAACCTACGACCCGCTGATTAAGAGTCAGCTGCTCTACCGACTGAGCTAATCACCCACACCGATCGTCATGTCCTCGGCGGGGCGGACGCCCTTGCCGAAGGGCGCTCCTACTACCCAGCGGTTCGGGGGTTGGCAAGCGGTTTCGAAAACTTTCTTTCGCGGGCTATGGTCCCGGCGGAATCAGCCGCCGGGCGGCGGCGAGGGGAGTTCGCATCATGGCCTTCTGGAACCGGCGTCGATCCATCGACGCCATGCTGGCGCCGCACGACGGGCCGCGGTTGAAGCCGACGCTGAGCTGGCCGCACCTCCTGGCCCTGGGCGTCGGGGCCATCGTCGGCACCGGCATCCTGACCCTGATCGGGGTCGGGGCGGGGCTGGCGGGGCCGGCCGTTCTGATCAGCTTTGGCCTGGCGGGCCTGGTCTGCGCCTGCGCGGCCCTGGCCTATGCCGAGCTGTCGACCATGATGCCGGCGGCGGGCAGCGCCTACACCTATTCCTATGCGGTGCTGGGCGAGATGATCGCCTGGATCGTGGGGTGGAGCCTGATCCTGGAATATTCGCTGGTCGTTTCGGCCGTGGCGGTGGGCTGGTCCGGCTATGCGGTCGGCTTCCTGAGCGGGCTGGGGATCGACCTGCCGGCCGCCCTGACGGCCGGGCCGCATGCGGGCGGGATCGTCAATCTGCCGGCGGTGGCCATCATCGGGGTGGTGACGGGCCTGCTGCTGCTGGGGACCCGGGAAAGCGCGACGCTGAACGCGGTGCTGGTGCTGATCAAGATCGCGGCCCTGGTGGTGTTCGTCGCCATCGCCCTGCCGGCGTTCAAGCCCGAGCATTTCACGCCCTTCATGCCCAACGGCTTCGGCGCGCCCTTCGTCCAGACGGGGGTGATGGCGGCGGCGGCGATCATCTTCTTCGCCTTCTACGGCTTCGACGCCATCTCGACGGCGGCGGAAGAGACCAAGCGGCCCGAGCGCGACCTGGCCATCGGCATCGTCGGCTCCATGCTGGTGTGCACGGCGCTGTATCTGGTGGTGGCCGCCGCCGCGATCGGCGCCCGGCCGGTGGCCGAGTTCGCCGACAGCCCCGAGCCCCTGGCCCTGATCCTGCGCCAGATGGGGCAGGGGACGGCGGCCCAGTGGATCGCGGCGGCGGCGGTCGTGGCCCTGCCGACCGTGCTGCTGGCCTTTTTGTTCGGCCAGAGCCGCATCTTCCTGGGCATGGCCCGCGACGGCCTGCTGCCGCGCCGCCTGGCCAAGGTGTCGAGCCGAGGCGTGCCGGCGGTGGTGACGGTGTTCACCGCCGTCGTGGTGGCGATCCTGGCGGGCCTGCTGCCGCTGGACGAACTGGCGTCTTTGGCCAATGCGGGGACGCTCGCGGCCTTCTGTTCCGTCGGCGTGTGCCTGATCGTGCTGCGCATCCGCGAGCCGAACCGCAAACGGGTGTTCAAGGCGCCGCTGTGGCCGCTGGTCGGCGCCATCAGCGTGATCGGCTGCATCGTCTTCTTCCTGAGCCTGAAGTCGGTGACGCAGATCGGCTTCGTGGTCTGGAACGCCCTGGGCGTGGCGATCTATCTGCTGTGGTCGTCCAGGCATTCGCGCCTGGCCAAGGGCGAGGAGACGGCCGCCTGATGGCGCGTCGCGATCTGACCGGGGCGGTCGACTTCGCCGTGCTGAACGGCATGACGGGCGGCGACGAGGCGATCGACGAGGAGGTGCTGGGCCTGTTCGTCGACCAGGCCGCCCTGTGGTCGGCCCTGCTGGACCCCAGGGCGGAAGGCTGGCGCGACGCGGTGCATACGATCCGGGGTGCGGCGGCGGGGATCGGCGCGCGCGATCTGGCGGCCGTCTGCGCCGAGGCGGAAGGGGCGGACCAGACGCTGGCCGCGCCGGCGTTGGAGCGGGTGCGCGACGCGATGCAGGCGGCGCTGGCGGACGTGGCGGCCTATCGCCACGAACTGATGCTGCGCGGCCTGAAGGGCTGAGGCTGTCCGGCGAACGTTGGACTCGGAAAAAAACAGTCCAAGTGTCCAAGTCCGTCCAACTTCGGCAGGCCAGGCGCGGCAGCGATGTCAAAGACCGGACGGCCACTATACGACGCCCGGGCGGAGCGGCAGGTCGATTGACGCTGCTGCGGCTCAAAGTCTTGAAATCAAGCCGAATTTCTTGCCCGACTAGGAAGGCTGGTGTTCGCCCGCCTAACGGCGGGTCCGGTCGTAGGTCGCGAACTCGTGGGCGATGCAGCGGTCGATGAGCAGGCGCCAGACGGGTTCGGCGATGTCGGGCGACAGGCGATGAACTTCGGCGGCGGCCAGAACCTTGGCCACGACGTCGTCGATGCGGGCCTGATCGAAGACGGCGTCGCGGTCGGGCTTGATGCGGGCGGCGGCGTCCATGTAGCGCTGGCGCTCGGCCATCAGGGCCACCAGGGCGCGGTCCAGGGCGTCGACGCCCTGGCGGACCTCGGCCATCGACTGGCATTCGGCGGGATCGACGCGGGCGTCGACGGCGACAAGAGCGGGGTGATGCATGGGCCCGGCTTTCGCCGGGATAGGCGGACTTTTCAACCCTCAACCGACGAAGGCGCGTTCCAGGACGTAGTCGGCGGGTTCGGCGTTGGAGCCTTCCTTCAGACCATAGGTCTCCAGCAGTTCGCCGGCTTCCTTGATCATGGCCATGGAGCCGCACAGCATGGCGCGGTCGCGGGCGGGGTCGAAGCCGTCGGGCAAGCCCAGGTCGCGGAAGAAGTCGCCGGACCTGATGCGGTCGGTGATTCTGCCCTTTTTCAACAGACTGGGGGTTTCGAAGTCCTCGCGAGTCACGGTCGGATAATAGGTCAGCTGGGCCCGGGCCTCTTCGCCGATCAGCGGATCGTCGTGGATTTCGCGGGTGAAGAAGTCGCGGTAGGCCAGGTCGGCGACATTGCGCACGGTGTGGATCACATAGACGTGGCCGAAACGGGAATAGGTTTCGGGGTCGCGCGCGACGCTGAGCCACGGCGCCAGGCCCGTGCCGGTGCCGATCAGGAACAGGCGCTCGCCGCCGGTCAGGGCGTCCAGGACCAGGGTGCCGGTCGGCTTCTTGCCCATCAGGACGACATCGCCGGGCTGGATCTTCTGCAGGCGCGAGGTCAGGGGGCCGTCGGCGACCTTGATGGAGAAGAACTCCAGCTCCTCGGCCCAGCAGGGGCTGGCGATGGAATAGGCGCGCAGGATCGGCTTTCCCGGTACTCCGTCTTTGGCTTCGCCCGGCAGGCCGATCATCACGAACTCGCCCGAGCGGAAACGGAAGTCCTCGGGCCGCTTCACGCCGAAGCTGAACAGGCTGTCGGTCCAGTGGCGGACCCACAGAACCTCCAGTTCGTTGAACGGGCTGGCCTTGACGGGAGAGGGGGAGAGGGCGGCGTCTGTCATGGTTGGGCCTCTCTAATGTGAGAACCCCTCGCAGGGAAGGAAAGCCTTTCGCGCGGCGACCACATTTCCTCGTGACGGCTTGCAGAAGCGCCGCTAGCGTCCCGGCCATGCGCACCGTCCTTCTCGCCTCGACCATCCTCCTGTCCGCCACCTCGGCCCAAATAGGCCAGGCATGGGCGCAGGAGACGCCCTCCGACATCCTGACGCCCGAACGGGTGTTCTCCAGCCCCAGTCTGAACGGGCCGGTGGCCAAGGGGGTCAGCCTGTCGCCCGACGGCCAGCTGGTCGCCTTCCTGCGCTCGCGCGAGGACAATGTGGACGTCCAGGATCTGTGGGCCGCCCCGACGGGGCCGGGCGAACCCTACAAGTTGATCGACGCGCGGGCGCTGGTTCCCGACGCCGGCGAACTGTCGGAGGCCGAGAAGGCGCGGCGCGAGCGGATGCGGATCAGCGCGCGCGGCGTGGTGGAATATTCGTGGGACCAGCAGGGGCGCTACATCCTGGCGCCGCTGGAAGGCGACATCTTCCTGGCCAGTCGGGCCGACGGCAAGGTGCGCCGCCTGACCGAGACGCCCGCCGACGAGATCGACGCCAAGGTCTCGCCCAAGGGCGGCTATGTCTCCTATGTCCGGGATCAGAACCTGGTCGTCTACGACCTGGCCAGCGGCCAGGAAACGCCGATCACCGACGACGGCGCCGGCCTGATCAGCTGGGCCACGGCCGAGTTCATCGCCCAGGAGGAGATGGACCGCGACACCGGATACTGGTGGAGCCCCGACGAACGCTACATCGCCCTGACGCGCGTGGACGAAAGCCCGGTCGATATCGTGCCGCGCTTCGAGATCACCGGCGGCGGCGCCACCATGGTCGAGCAACGCTATCCCCGCGCAGGCCGGCCCAATGCGGTGGTCGAGCTCTATGTGCGCGATCTGCACAGCGGGGCGCGGGTCAAGGTGGACCTGGGGGTCAATACCGACATCTATCTGGCGCGGGTCAACTGGTCCGGCGACGGCAAGACCCTGTATGTCCAGCGCCAGTCGCGCGACCAGAAGACGCTGGACCTGCTGAGCGTCGATCCGGCGACCGGCGCCTCGCGCGTGATCCTGAGCCAGAAGGCGTCCGCCTGGGTCGATCTGAACGACGACTTCCGCGTCCTGTCGGACGGCAGGTTCATCTGGTCCAACGAAGACAGCGGCTGGCGGCACCTGTATCTGTACGACCGCAACGGGCGGCGGTTGCGGGCGATCACGCGCGGCGACTATCCCGTCAAGCATCTGGACGGGGTCAACGAACAGACGGGCGACGTCTATTTCACAGCCTCGATGCGCGACGGCGAGGAACTGCCGATCGAACAGCAGATGTTCCGCGCCAATCTGAACCGCACGGTCAATCCGGTGGCGGTGACGCCGGGCGGCGGCTGGTGGACGGTGTCGGTCAACGGGCCGGCGACGGCCTATGTCGGCAACTATTCCGATCCGCAGACGCCGCCGCAGTCGGCGCTGTACCGGATCGACGGGACGCGGGTGCGCTGGATCGAGGAGAACCGGCTGGACGCGGGCCATCCGTTCGCGCCCTACGCCTCGCGGCTGCGCGCGCCCGAGTTCGGCACGATGCAGAGCCACGGCCAGACCCTGGTCTGGCGCATGACCACGCCGCCCGACTTCGATCCCTCCAAGAAATATCCGGTGGTGATGCAGGTCTATGGCGGACCGGGCACAGGCGCGGGCGTGCAGAAAAGCTGGCAGCCGCTGACCAACCAGTTGCTGACCGAGGCGGGCTATATCGTCTTCCGCGTGGACAATCGCGGCGAGGGGGATCGCTCGCAGGCGTTCGAGACCAGCATCTATCGCCGCCTGGGCATCCCCGCCGTCGAGGACCAGGCCCAGGCCGCGCAATGGCTGAAGACCCTGCCCTACGTCGATGCGGACCATATCGCGGTGATGGGCTGGAGCTTCGGCGGCTTCCTGAGCCTGCTGACCCTGACGAACAAGGACGCCGGTCTGGCGGCGGCCCTGGCGGGCGCGGCGCCGACGGAATGGAGCCTGTACGACACCCACTACACCGAACGCTATATGTCGACGCCCCAGGCCAACCCGGAGGGTTACGCCGCGACCGACATCCTGCCGCGTCTGGACGACCTGACGGGGCGGCTTTTGATCCTGCACGGCATGGCCGACGACAACGTCATCTTCGGCAATGCGACGCGCGTGATCGACGCCCTGCAGGCCAAGAGCGCGCCGTTCGAGATGATGCTCTATCCCGGCCAGCGGCACGGCGTCCGCGGCGATCCGAGGCAATTGCAGCAATGGCGCACCTATCTGGACTTCCTGGACCGCACCATCGGCAAGCGGGCCGAACCCCAGGCGGACTGATCTCGGTCGTCGCCGCCGCGCTGGTCCTGTCGGGCTGCGCGGCGGGGCAGGGGGCCTATCCGTCTCCCGCAGCGGTGGTCCAGGCCGGGCGCGCCGCGGACGCCGCCCATGCGGTGATACGCTGGACCGCGACTTCGCCCCATGGCGTCGGCGCCCTGTCGAGCATGCCGATCCTGCTGAAGGACAATATCGAGACGGCGGACATGCCCACGACCGCCGGATCGCTGGCGCTGGCGGCGAACGCGCCGGGGCGGGACGCGCCGCTGGCGGCGCGGTTGCGCGCCGGGGGCGCGGCCATCGTCGGCAAGACCAATCTGTCGGAATGGGCCAATATCCGCGCATCGGATTCGATCAGCGGCTGGAGCGCGGTCGGGGGGCAGACGCTGAACCCCTACGACCCGGCGCGGACGCCCTGCGGCTCGTCCTCGGGCAGCGGGGCGGCGGTGGCCCTGGGGCTGGTTCCGGTCGCCATCGGCACGGAGACGGACGGCTCGATCACCTGCCCGGCCTCGGTCAACGGCGTGGTCGGATTCAAGCCCACGGTCGGCCTGGTGTCGCGCACCCATATCGTCCCGATCAGCCATTCCCAGGACACCGCCGGGCCGATGGCGGCGACGGTGCGCGACGCCGCGCGCGTCCTGACCGTGATCGCCGGGTCCGACCCCGCCGACGCCGCCACGGCCGAAGCCGATGCGCGCAGGGTCGATTACGCCGCCGCACTGGACGCCGGTTCGCTGAGCGGCGCGCGGATCGGGGTGATGCGGTTCCTGAACGGCTATTCGCCCGAAACGCAGGCGGTGTTCGAACAGAATCTGAAGGCCCTGCGCGACGCCGGGGCGGTGCTGATCGATCTGCCGGACGGGCCGGACGACCAGGCCATAGGGGCGGCGGAGTTCAAGGTCCTGTTGCATGAGTTGAAGCACGACCTGAACGCTTATCTCGCGTCCACCGATCCCGCTCAGGTCAGGACGCGCACCCTGGCCGACGTCATCGCCTTCAACGCCGCCGAACCGCGCGAGACGGCGCTGTTCGGCCAGGACATCTTCGAACAGGCCCAGGCGACCGCGGGTCTGGACGATCCCGACTACATCCAGGCGCGGGCGACGTCGCTTCGGCTGGCGGGACCCGAAGGGATCGACCGGCTGATGCGCCAGCATCGGCTGGCCGCCCTGATCGCGCCCACGACCTCGCGCGCCTGGACCAACGATCCCAGGGACGAGGACGACATGCTGGGGTCCGCCGGCCAGTTGGCGGCGGTCGCGGGCTATCCGCACCTGACCGTGCCGATGGGGTTCGACCGGGGGATGCCGGTGGGGCTCAGCTTCATCGGCGGCAAATGGGACGACGCGCGCATCCTTTCACTCGGCTACGCTTTCGAACAGGCGACGCAGGCGCGACGGCCGCCCACGCCGCGTCCCTGACCAGGGCGCGGCCGCCGCAGGCAGGCTTCATGGAAAAGATATTCATCCGTTTCGCCAATCGGACCGCGAAGTGGGCGGGCAATCCCTGGACCTTCGTCGGCTGCTTCGCCGTGGTCCTGCTGTGGGCGGCGAGCGGGCCGGTGTTCGGCTTCGGCGAGACCTGGCAGCTGGTCATCAACACCGGGACGACGATCGTCACATTCCTGATGGTCTTCCTGATCCAGAACACCCAGAACCGCGACGCCTGCGCCATGCACGCCAAGCTGGACGAACTGATCTATGCGGTGAACAGGGCCGACGCCCGCTTCATCGGCATCGAGCACCTGACCGAGCGCGAGCTGGACGCCATTCTGGCCGAGGTCGAGCGGCGCGCTCTGGCGGTCCACGCCGGCGAGCCTGCCGGGCCCATTCGCGGCCGGCGCGCTTCCCGCGTCGAGGAGATCGCGGCGGAACAGCCGAAGTCGGCGCGTGCGGGGCGCGCCCCGAAATGAGCGACCTGATCGCCAATGTCGTCGGCTCGGCGGCGGCCCTGTGTTCGATCACCAGCTTCGCCCCCCAGGCCGTCAAGATCTGGAAGGAACGCGACGCCTCGTCGGTCAGCCTGAAGACCTATTCCCTGACCGTGACCTGTTTCGTCCTGTGGGTGGTTTACGGGGCGATGACCAAGGCCTGGCCCGTCACCATCGCCAACGCCTGCGCCCTGGTGATGGCCTCGGGCGTGCTGGTCATGAAATGGCGGTTCCGCGACGGCGATCCGGATGCGTGAGATTGATCCTGGTCAAGGCGCAGAGAAGCGTCTTGCGGCCACTAGGCGCGCAGAGGAGCTTTCCGATGCCCGAAGCCGCCGTCCCCTTCGTCGCCGCCATCGTCGCGGCCTTCGTCTTCTTCATCGCCGCCGTCGGCGCGGCCAGCCTTTACGCGCGCGACCCCGAGGAGAAGTGACCAAGCTTTCCCCGACGTGATCTTGGCGCCCTCGCCGATGCGGGCTAACCCGTAACGACCACGTCCAACAGGGAGACGCCCCCAATGCCCGATCTCGCACAAGTCACCGAACACATCCGCGGCGCCGTCGGCGACAACTCCGGCCTCGGCAAGACCGTCAAGCTCGACCTGGGCGACCAGGGCAAGATCTTCATCGACGGCGCTTCCACGCCGAACACGGTCACGAACGAGGACAAGCCCGCCGACGCCACCGTCTCGATCAAGTGGGACGATTTCCTGGCCCTGTCGGAAGGCAAGCTGGACCCGATGATGGCCTTCATGCAGGGCAAGCTGAAGATCGCCGGCGACATGATGATCGCCCAGAAGCTGGCGCCGCTGCTGAAGCGCTGATGCCGGTCTGAGCACCGATCTGCGGCGGCGCGTCTCCTGACCGGGGGCGCGCCGTCTTCGTATCCAGCGCTCGGCAGAAGCGCGAACGAGAAAGAGGAAACGACATGGACTTCAAACATTCCGACCGCGCCCTGGACTGGCACGCCCGCGTCCGCCGCTTCCTCGACGAGCAGGTGATCCCGCGCGAGGCTGAATATTTCGCCGAGGTGCGTCAGGATCCGACCCGCCAGCCGCCGGTCATGGAGGCCATGAAGGCGGCCGCCCGCGAGGCGGGCCTCTGGAACATGTTCCTGCCGGGCGAGCATGGGGCCGGCCTGACCAATCTGGAATACGCCCCCTTGGCCGAGATGATGGGGCGGCATCTGTGGTCGGCCGAGGTGTTCAACTGCAACGCGCCCGACACCGGAAACATGGAAGTCCTGCACATGTACGGCGACGCCGCCCAGCAGGATCGCTGGCTGAAGCCGCTGATGGCCGGCGAAATCCGCTCCGCCTTCCTGATGACCGAGCCGGAGGTCGCTTCCTCGGACGCCACCAACATCCAGACCCGGATCGAGCGCGACGGCGATCATTATGTGATCAACGGCCGCAAATGGTGGTCGACCAACATGGCCCATCCGAACGTCGCCGTGACCATCGTCATGGGCAAGACCGACCCCGACGCCGCGACCCACGCCCAGCAGTCCCAGATCATCGTGCCCGTGGACACGCCCGGTTTCCGCGTCGAGCGGATGCTGTCGGTCTTCGGCTATGACGAAAAGCCCATCGGCCATGCCGAGGTCGTGCTGGAGAATGTGCGGGTGCCGGTCGAAAACCTGATCGCCGGCGAGGGGCGGGGCTTCGAGATCGCGCAGGGACGGCTGGGGCCGGGCCGCATCCACCATTGCATGCGCGTGATCGGGGCGGCGGAACGGGCGCTGGAGCTGATGGTGACGCGGCTTCTGAACCGCACCGCCTTCAGAAAGCAGCTGGCCGAACATTCGGTGTGGGAACAGCGCGTGGCGGACGCGCGCACCAATATCGAGATGTGCCGCCTGCTGGTGCTGAAGGCCGCCTGGATGATGGACGAGGTCGGGGCCAGGAACGCCCGCTCCGAGATCGCCCAGATCAAGGTCGCGGCGCCGAAGATGGCGTTGCAGGTCATCGACGACGCGATCCAGGCCTTTGGCGGGGCGGGGGTGTCGGGCGACACGCCGCTGGCGGAAATCTACGCCGGAGTGCGCACCCTGCGCATCGCCGACGGCCCGGACGAGGTGCACAACCGCACCATCGCGCGGCTGGAATACGCCAAGCATGGCGGGCGGCCCGTTCGCTGAGGCGGTCGCAAAGTCCTTTCCGCCCAATCGGTTGGGAACCGCCGGTCCCCCCTGACGTTCGACGTTCCATGGAAAGACAGGACGCCAGGTCGGGGTCGTCGAGCGCTCCTGCACGGAACGGCTGACATGAACGCGCTCCTCCAGACGGCTCCCGGGGCGATGTCCGACGTTGCGCGCTATCGGGCCGTGCGCGCGGCCATGGTCGATCTTGCAGGCGGCCTGTCGGTCGAGGACCTTTCGGCCCAGGCCATGGCCGACTGCAGCCCCGGCAAATGGCATCTCGCGCACACCAGCTGGTTCTTCGAGGCGATGATCCTGGCCGACGACCCGGACTATCGGCCGGTCGATCCTCGCTTCCAGCAACTGTTCAACTCCTACTATGAAGCGCTGGGCCAGCGCGTGGCGCGCGACCAGCGGGGGCTCATGACCCGGCCCTCGGTCGACGAAGTCCTGGCCTATCGGCGCGAGATCGACCGGCGAATGATCGACTGGCTGGCCCGGTCGCCGTCGGGCGGCCAGCATCGCTATCTGCTGGAACTGGGCCTGAACCACGATCAGCAGCATCAGGAGCTGTTCCTGATGGATGTGCTGAACCTGATGTCGCGATCGCCGTTGGATCCCGCCGCCTATCGGGTCGAGCCGCGACGCGCGCCGCCCGAACCGGCGCGAGGCGGCATGGTCGCCTTCGACGGCGGACTGGCCCTTATCGGCCATGACGGCGCCGGCTTCGGCTTCGACAACGAAGGCCCCGCGCACAAGGTCTGGCTGGAGCCGTTCGCCCTGGCCGCCGATCTGGTGACAAACGGCGACTGGCTGCGCTTCATGGCCGACGACGGCTATGGTCGGGCGGATCTGTGGCTGGCGGACGGCTGGGCGACGGTGAAGGCCGAGGGCTGGACCGCGCCCCTGTACTGGTGCCGCGACGGCGACGTCTGGACGACGATGGGGCTGGCGGGGCGCGCGCCCGTCGATCCCGACGCGCCGGCGCGCCACATCAGCTTCTACGAGGCCGACGCCTATGCGCGCTGGGCCGGAAAACGCCTGCCGACCGAGGCGGAATGGGAGCATGCGGCCGCGACCGATCCGGCCGCCTTCTCCAATCTGTCGGGCGAGGTATGGCAGTGGACGGCCAGCGCCTACGCCCCCTATCCGGGGTTCCAGCCCACGCCGGGGACGGCCGCCGAATACAACGGCAAGTTCATGGCCAATCAGATGGTGCTGCGCGGCGGCGCCTTCGCCACGCCGCCCGGCCATGCGCGACGGACCTATCGCAACTTCTACTATCCCCAGCAAAGGTGGGCCTTCATGGGTCTGAGACTAGCCGCAGACGCCGACGCGCCCCGGGGCGACCCGTCCCCGACGCGGGAGGACGACGCCCAGACCGCCGCCTTCCGGCGCGACATGATCCGGGGCCTGTCGCAGCCGCAGAAGGCCGTTCCGCCCAAATGGTTCTATGACGCCGAGGGTTCGCGCCTGTTCGAGGACATCACCACCCTGACGGAATACTATCCCACGCGGCAGGAGACGGCGCTGCTGCGCGAACGGGCGGGGGACCTGACCGCCGATTTCGGACCCGACGCCGTGCTGGTCGAGTTCGGGTCGGGCGCCAGCGAAAAGACCCGCATCCTGCTGGACGCGGCGCCGGACCTGGGGGCCTATGTGCCGCTGGATATCAGCGAAAGCGCCCTGGCGGACGCCGCCCGACGGATCGGGGCGGACTATCCCGGTCTGCGGGTCCAACCGCTGCTGGGCGATTTCGAACACTTGTCGCACCTTCCAGACGACCTGCCTCGGGGGCGTCGGATCGGTTTCTTCCCCGGTTCGACCATCGGCAATCTGGAACCGGACGAGGCCGTGCGCTTCCTGGCCGCCGCGCGGCGGATGCTGGGGGAGGGGAGCCTGTTCATACTGGGAACCGATATGGTCAAGGACGCCGGCGTCCTGGTCGCCGCCTATGACGACGCCCGAGGCGTGACGGCGGCCTTCAACAAGAATCTGCTGGCCCGCGCCAACGCCGAGCTGCACGCCGATTTCGACTTGGACGCCTTTGCGCACCAGGCGGTGTGGAACCCGGAGACATCGCGAATGGAGATGCATCTTCGCGCGATCGCCCCGACCACGGCCCGCATCGACGGCCGCACCTTCCGTTTCCTGGAGGGCGAGACGATCCACACCGAAAGCTCGCGCAAGTTCACGCCCGAGACCATCCGGTCGATGGCCGAGGCGGCGGGATGGTCGGTGTCGCGCATCGACGTCTCGCCCGAACCCAGCGTGGCCTTGTCGCTGCTCCGAGGCTGACAGCCCCGTTCCAGGACCGACATGAAGAACCGACATAAGAAAAGGGCGGCCCGTCCTGCGACGGGCCGCCCCTGAATCGTTGCGTCAGGATCGGTTGGTCGTGAAGCCGCCTAGGCCGGCTTCTCCGCCGGATCCTTTTTCGCGCCGTGCGAAGCCTCGCCGCCTTTGCGGCCGGCTTGGGCGGCAAGGCTGCGATCCTGTGAGAAACTGCGCTTCTCGCTAGGTACGCTGGCGCCGCCCTTGCGGGCGATTTCGCGCTGACGTTCCGGGTCCATGGAAGCGAAGCCTCGCTTGGAAACGCCGGAGGGTCGGGTGGGTTGGCTGTCCATCGGTGTTCCTTTCAGTATCGCCGTTGCGCTTGCTGAAGTGAACCCAGTGACTCGGTGACGGTTCCGTTCGGAACCCTGTTTTACTGTCACGGCTCTGAGCATCTCCGCACGGCTCGATTCGCCCCGTCAACCATACGGCCGGGAATCCCCTTCATCGCCGCCGCCAGGCTCCAGCGGGGGAAGTTCGTCGGGCGTGTCGGAGGGCTGGATTTCCGGTTCGGGAGGCGGAGCGGGCGGGATTTCAGGCTGCGGCGCGCCGGCCGGCGTCGGTTCGATATAGGTCATGGCGTTTTCCTTTCGACGGAGGAACAACGCCTGGCGCGCGGCCGCGTTCGACCTTGCGCGCCTTCATGCCGCAGGGGCGGGCCGCCGCGGCGGAACCTGCGCGCGCCCTGCTGGTTTCTTGACCGAACCCGGAGATCGACATGACCCAGAGCCCCATCGCCGCCCCGACCCCCGACGACATCGTCGTCGAAGACGACGGCCTGACCCAGCGGCTGGACCGAGAGGCCGACGCCATATTGGCCTCGGGAGAGGATGAGGGCTCGGTCGCCTCCATTCGCCAGGCCGTCAAGGACGACGCCGAGCGGGTGCGCCAGAAGGTCGCGGACCAGATCGACGACGCCCGCGAGGGCATTCGCGACGAACCGATCCGCACGACCCTCTATGCGCTGGGCCTTGGCGTGATCATCGGCATGATGCTGCGTCGCTGAGACTCAGGCGGGTCCGATCGGCTCGCGCCGGATCGGCGCGCGACCAAGCGCGGCGTCGGACACGAACGGGTTGGTGCGCCGTTCCTCGCCAAAGGTCGAGATCGGCCCGTGGCCCGGCACGAAGGTCACGTCGTCGCCCATCGGCCACAGCTTTTCCACCACCGACCGGATCAAGGCCGGCGGGTCGCTCATCGGAAAGTCGGTGCGGCCCACCGATCCCTTGAACAGCACGTCGCCGACCTGGGCGAATCGCGCCGCGCGGTTGAAGAAGACCACGTGACCGGGCGTGTGGCCGGGACAATGCCGCACCTCCCATCGGGTTTCGCCCAGGCTGACGACATCGCCATCCTCCAGCCAGCGGTCGGGTGCGAAGGGGCGGGCGTCGGGAAGGCCGTACATCCGGCCGCTTTCCACGATCCGGTCGATCCAGAACTGATCCGCCTTGTGCGGCCCGACGATGGGCGCGCCGGTTTTCTCCTGCATTTCGGCGGCCCCGCCCGCGTGGTCCAGGTGCCCGTGGGTGATCCAGATCTGGTCCAGCGTCAGGCCGCGCCGCGCCGCCTCGTCCACGATCGCATCCACCGAACCGCCGGGGTCGATGACCGCGGCCTTTTTGGTTACGGCGCACCAAACCGTCGTGCAGTTCTGCTGAAGCGGGGTGACGGGCGTGACGAAGACGCCGATGGGAGGGGCCGACTGGTTCATCGCGACAACATAGGGCGGCCCCATGCGCGAAACCACAGGTCAGGATCACGCTCGCGTTGACCTTTGGGGCCCTTCTCGACATAAGGGCGGGCTTCGAGGCGCCGCTGCTGCCCATGACCGGGCGGGGCGGCCTTCTTGCTTTATCCATTCCGCGCCCGCCGTGTCCCACGGCCATGCGCCCCAGAGCGTCAGAAGTCCCGACCATGCAAGTCGTCATTCCCGTCGCGGAGCTGAACGAGAAGCTCGACGCCCGCGTCAAGGAAGTCGCCCCGCAGGTGAAGCTGAAGGGCTTCCGTCCGGGCAAGGTGCCGGTCGCCCACGTCAAGAAGACCTTCGGCCGCGAATTCATGGGCGAGATCATCAACGCCGAGCTGAACGAAACCAGCCAGAAGGCCCTGGACGAAGCCAAGATTCGCCCCGCCGCCCCGGCCGAGATGAAGCTGACCTCCGACATGGACAAGGTCATCGCCGGTCAGGAAGACCTGGCCTATGAAATGGCGCTGGAGATCATGCCGGAGTTCGAGCCGGTCGATCCCAAGACCCTGAAGCTGGAACGCCCGACCTATGAAGCGTCGGACGCCGATCTGGACGAGGCCCTCAAGGAACTGGCCGGTCAGGCCAAGACCTATGAGGACAAGAAGGGCAAGAGCGTCAAGGCCGCCGAAGGCGACCAACTGACGATCGACTTCCTGGGCAAGCTGGACGGCGAGCCCTTCGAAGGCGGCGCCGCCGAGGACGCGGACCTGGTGATCGGCTCGGGCCGTTTCATCCCCGGCTTCGAGGAGCAGCTGACCGGCGCCAAGGTCGGCGAGGAAAAGACCATCGAAGTCACCTTCCCCGAGAATTATCAGGCCGCCCATCTGGCCGGCAAGAAGGCCACCTTCGACATCAAGGTGAAAGCCATCAAGGCCGAGGCCGAATCCAAGATCGACGACGATTTCGCCACCCGCATCGGCCTGGAATCGCTGGACAAGCTGAAGGAGCTGCTGAAGTCCAACCTGGACCAGCAGTACGCCGGCGCCGCCCGCTTCAAGCTGAAGCGCGCCCTGCTCGACCAGTTGGACGAGGCCCACGACTTCCCGCTGCCGCCCAAGATGGTGGAGGCCGAGTTCGACGGCATCTGGCAACAGGTCGAGGCCGACAAGGCCGCCGGCCGCCTGCCCGAGGAAGACGCCAAGAAGTCCGACGAGGACCTGAAGGCCGAATACCGCAAGATCGCCGAGCGCCGCGTGCGCCTGGGTCTGGTCCTGGCCGAAATCGGCCGCGCCAACAACGTCCAGGTCACGGACCAGGAACTGAACGCCGCCCTGCTCCAGGAAGCCCGCAACTATCCGGGCCAGGAGCAGGCCGTCCTGAACTTCTACCGCCAGAACCCCAACGCCGCCGCCCAGATGCGCGCCCCGATCTACGAAGAAAAGGTCGTCGACCTGATCGTCGGCGTCGCCGACGTGACCGACAAGCCGATCACCAAGGAAGAGCTGCTGAAGGACGAGGAAGAAGAAGGCTGATCTTCGCCGTCTTATGATGATCCAAAAGGCGGAGGTCTCACGACCCCCGCCTTTTTCGTGTCCGGAGCTGGTCTTGTAAGGCGGCCTTCATGACGCGATATGCAGAACAACAAGGCGTGCGTCTGTGAGTCGCGCGTCCCCAGCATTATCGAGAAGGCCATATGCGCGATCCGATCGAACTGATGAATATGAACCTCGTCCCGATGGTGGTGGAGCAATCCAGCCGCGGCGAGCGCTCCTTCGACATTTTCTCGCGCCTGTTGCGCGAGCGGATCATCTTCCTGACGGGGCCGTTCGAGGACGGCATGGCGTCGTTGATCTGCGCCCAGCTGCTGTTCCTGGAATCGGAAAATCCGAAGAAGGAAATCTCCATGTACATCAACAGCCCCGGCGGTCAGGTGACGTCGGCGCTGGCGATCTACGACACCATGCAATACATCAAGTCGCCGGTCTCGACCGTGGTTATGGGGATGGCCGCCTCGGCCGGCTCGCTTATCCTGACGGCCGGCGCCGCAGGCCAGCGGATCGCCCTGCCGAATGCGCGGGTCATGGTTCACCAGCCGTCGGGCGGGTTCCGGGGGCAGGCGTCGGACATCGAACTGCACGCCGCCGACATCCGCTACACCAAGCGCCGCCTGAACGAGATCTACGTCCATCACACCGGCCGCACCTATGAGGAGGTCGAGAAGACGCTGGATCGCGACCACTTCATGTCTGCCGAAGAGGCCAAGGCCTGGGGCATCGTCGACCATGTCTATGACCGCCGCGAACAGGCCGACGCCGACGGGGTGAAGACTCCCGGCCACTGACCCGGCCGAATCGGAAACGGCAAGGGCGCGCCCATCGCGGCGCGCCCTTTTCATTCGTGCTATCGGAACCCTCATGCAGCTCACGCGAGATCAGACCGGCCGGATCGAGGTCGATGGCGAGACCTATGTGTGGGAGCTGCGCCGCCAGCCCCGGCCCGTCGGCGGCAATGTCTGGGAGGGCATGGCCGTGTCCCTGCGCCACGCCGACTACAGGCGCGAGGCGATCGTGCAATTCCCGGCGCCCTTGCGCCCGAACGGCCGTCCCGATGTCGAGAAACAGCGCGTCAACGTCGATGCGGTCAAGACCGCCGTCGCCTCCATCATCGCGGCCGGCTGGGACCCCGCCACGCGCGGCAAGCCGATGGTGTTCGACGTCGACGCCGACGGCAACTGAGGGTCAGGGCTTTTCGCGAAACACGCGAAAGCCGGCCTCCTGGGCCATCTCCAGCATTTCCGCGTCGCCCGAGGTGTCGCCGTAGGCGGCGGCCAGGGTCATGGCGTCGCCATAGGCCGCCTTGAGCCGCCGGACCTTTTCCGCGCCGCGACAGTTGGGGCCGGCGAAGGCGCCGGTGATCCGGTCGTCCGCGTCGAACACGAGTTCGGTGCCCAGCAGGGCCTCGGCGCCCAGCCGAGCGGCGAAGGGGGCGACCGTGATCGTGGGCGAGGCGGTCACGATGACGCGGCTGGCGCCGCGCCGGCCCCAGTCGTCCCAGACCTTGAGCGCGTCCGGCCGCATGAAGCGGGGCCAGGCCTGGTCGGCGAACCGCGCCGCCTCCACTTCCAGCGTACGGCGATCCACGCCGTGCAGGAACTCGCGCACCGAGGCCGCCTTGATTCGTCCGCGGTCCCGGTCGCGGGCATAGGCCGCCAGCGCCGGCGCCAGCTTGACCAGGCCCAGCGCCCAGCCGCCCGGTCCGGCGCGCCAGCGCAAAAACTCGGTGAAACTGTCGCGAATCGTCAGCGTGCCGTCGAAATCGAAGGCTACGATCGGCTGGCAAGGGCTGGGGGACTGGCGCCCCGCGCCCGGATTTCCCATGTCAGACATTCGCCTTGATCCCCGTCGACACTGGCCCATCCACGTTGTGCGACCATCCCCCATCGCCTTCGGGGTTGTCGTGGAACGTGTGATGGGTGATTGTCATTTTTTGAAGACCTTCGCATCCAGTGTGCTGGAATCAATGTGGAGGAAGCGCGTTGCGGCCCATTTCGGTTCGCGCCGCGGGAGTGAGATAAGGGTCTATGACCAAAGCAGCCGGCTCTGACGCCAAAAGCACCCTGTACTGCTCGTTCTGTGGAAAGAGCCAGCACGAGGTCCGCAAACTGATCGCGGGCCCGACCGTGTTCATCTGCGACGAGTGCGTCGAACTGTGCATGGACATCATCCGCGAAGAGCACAAGATCGGCTTCAAGAAGACGACCGACGGCGTGCCTTCGCCCAAGGAAATCCGCGACGTCCTGGACGACTATGTCATCGGCCAGGCTCACGCCAAGAAGGTGCTGTCGGTCGCGGTGCACAACCACTACAAGCGCCTGAACCACGCGACGAAGAACAACGACGTCGAACTGGCCAAGTCCAACATCATGCTGATCGGGCCGACCGGCTCGGGCAAGACGCTGCTGGCCCAGACGCTGGCGCGCATCATCGACGTGCCCTTCACCGTGGCCGACGCCACCACCCTGACCGAGGCCGGCTATGTGGGCGAGGACGTCGAGAACATCATTCTGAAGCTGTTGCAGGCGTCGGACTACAATGTCGAGCGGGCTCAGCGCGGCATCGTCTATATCGACGAGATCGACAAGATCAGCCGCAAGTCCGACAATCCGTCGATCACCCGCGACGTCTCGGGCGAGGGCGTGCAGCAGGCCCTGCTGAAGATCATGGAAGGCACCGTCGCCTCCGTGCCGCCCCAGGGCGGGCGCAAGCATCCGCAGCAGGAGTTCCTGCAGGTCGACACCGCCAACATCCTGTTCATCGTCGGCGGCGCCTTCGCCGGACTGGAGAAGGTGATCTCGGCGCGGGGGGCCGGCGCCTCCATCGGTTTCGGCGCCCAGGTCAAGGAGATCGACGAACGCCGGACGGGCGACATCCTCAAGGGCGTCGAGCCGGACGATCTGATGCGCTTCGGCCTGATCCCCGAGTTCATCGGCCGTCTGCCGGTCCTGGCGACGCTGGAAGACCTGGACGAGGCGGCCCTGGTCACGATCCTGACCGAGCCGAAGAACGCCCTGGTCAAACAGTACAAGCGCCTGTTCGAGATGGAGAATGTCGAACTGACC
>NZ_QFNM01000042.1 GCF_003248455.1 Brevundimonas sp. | reverse complement strand
TACGCCGCCGACATCCTGAAGTCGGGCCAGCATCTGCTCAGCCTGATCAACGACATCCTGGACATGGCCAAGATCGAGGCCGGCAAGATGACCCTGCACTGCGAGCCGGTGTCCTTGCGCGAGGTGTGCGAGGACGCGGTGCGCCTGATGCGCGGCAAGGTCCAGGAGGCGGGGCTGAAGATCGCGGTCGAGGCCGGCGACCTGCCCGACATCCAGGCCGACCACCGGGGCGTCAAACAGGTGATGCTGAACCTGATCTCGAACGCCGTGAAGTTCACGCCCGAGGGCGGCTCCATCGTCGTGTCGCTGAAACCGTTCGTGGGACCGGCGGGCGAGGATCGCATCCGCGTATCCTGCGCCGACACCGGCATCGGCATCGCGCCCCAGGACCTGGAGCGCCTCGCCCGCCCCTTCGAACAGGTCGAGGGCCAGCATTCCAAGACCACCCAGGGCACCGGCCTGGGCCTGGCCCTGACCAAGTCCCTGATCGAAATGCACGGCGGCCAGCTGAGCATGGAAAGCCAGCCGGGCGTCGGCACGGTCGTCAGCTTCGACCTGCCGGTAAAACGCCCGGACCAGACGGTGCAGCCGATCCGGGCGGCGTTCGCGGCTTAGGAATCGTTCGCTCTATTGCAGATTGAAGCGATGCGGATCACGTTCGCGCCATGATCATCAAAATTTGCACATCATTCGTCATCGCCGCGACGGCGATCGCCGCGGTGGGCTCTGTAAGGGCGCAGGCTTCGGACGCGCTAGCTACAATTGCGGTGACAGGCGACCCCTATTACACGCTGCCGCATGAGATCGTGATTGAACCTGACACCCAACAAATCGGGCGAACCCAGCAGGAGGTAGAGGGGCGGACCTGGCGAGCCGTGAGGTCCTCCGAAGGGCGAGTCGACAGCATCACCTCAGATCAATGCCCCGCCCTTCGTAACGCCGCTCTGGCGTTCGGCAGCATAGCCCGGCAGGCGTTGAGGGCCCCTTCCTTGGCCGTCGCATCAGATCCCATCCCGATGGGGCCCACTATGAAGGATGGCTTTTCATCGGCGGTGACGTTCACTGCACTTCAGCGGGATGGCGCGAGGGTCGAACTGACGGCCAAGGGCGGAGCCTACACCCGGTGGGGCCACGAGACTGTCGCAGCACTGCTTGAGTGCTGGGCGCCGCTGATCCCTCCACCGCCTGCTGACCTGACGCCGCTGCAGCTTTTAAGCGGCTTAGACTTGAACTCATTCCGCAACTCGATTGGCCCTTCCAGAACCGACGGCTTGAAGCGTCCCAGCAACTTGGGCTTCGGACGCGTTGTAAACCGCGACGACGGCGTAGCCCTGGAACGCCCCGGCGACTGGATCATCGGTTTGCGGATTATTCGATGGACTCCAGAAGGCTTCATCGTCTGCTTTGCAGACACAGCCCTGAACGGCGGCTCCTATAATGCGCGCAGCAGTCTGCGGCTCACAAACGATGGTTTGGGCGGCTTCAAGGCTGAAGAAATGCTGTCGCCCGATCCCACTTGCTTGCCTAGCCCAGGTCAGGGCTGACCAGACGCCAAAGCCTGATCGGCCCCTTCAAACCAACTCCACGCCCATCGCGGTGGCTTCGCCGCCGCCGATGCACAGGGCGGCCATGCCGCGGGTCTTGCCGTGGGCCTTCAGGGCGGACAGCAGGGTGGTCAGGACGCGGGCGCCGGAGGCGCCGAGCGGGTGGCCCAGGGCGCAGGCGCCGCCGTTGACGTTGATCTTGTCGTGGGGGATGCCGAGTTCCTGCATGGCGATCATCGGCACGATGGCGAAGGCCTCGTTGACCTCCCACAGATCGACGTCGTCGGCGCTCCAGCCCGCCTTCTTCAGCGCCTTCTGCAGGGCGAACACGGGGGCGGTGGTGAACAGGTGCGGCTCGTGGGCGTGGGCCGCCTGGCTGACCACGCGGGCGACCGGCGTC
Source organism: Brevundimonas sp. (assembly GCF_003248455.1). Lineage (GTDB taxonomy): Bacteria > Pseudomonadota > Alphaproteobacteria > Caulobacterales > Caulobacteraceae > Brevundimonas. The sequence continues at coordinate 28,359 of NZ_QFNM01000042.1, read as the reverse complement.
AGGCCAAGGGCCTCGGCGGTGGACTGGCGCATCATGACCAGGGCGGCGGCGCCGTCCGAGATCGAGGCGGCCGAGGCGGCGGTGATCGTGCCGTCCTTGCCGAAGGCGGGCTTCAGATTGGGTATCTTGGAGGGGTCGGACCGGGTCGGCTGTTCGTCGCGGTCGACGGCGACGGGGCCCTTGCGGGTCTTGACCTCGACCGAGGCGATCTCGGCGTCGAAGGCGCCCGTTTCCTGGGCGCGCTTGGCCCGGCCGGCGCTTTCGGTCGCATAGGCGTCCTGCTGCTCGCGGGTGAACTGATAGGCCTTGGCCGTGTCCTCGGCGAACTGACCCATCAGCTTGCCGGGTTCATAGGCGTCCTCCAGCCCGTCCAGATACAGGCTGTCGGAAATGACGTCGTGGCCGATGCGCGCGCCGCCCCGGTGCTTCTGCATCAGATAGGGGGCGTTGGTCATCGATTCCATGCCGCCCGCCACGATCACGTCGGCCGAACCGGCGGCCAGGGCGTCGCGCGCCATCATCGCCGCCTGCATGCCCGAGCCGCACATCTTGTTGATGGTGGTCGCCTCGGTCGAGACGGGCAGGCCCGCCCCCATGCCCGCCTGACGCGCCGGCGCCTGGCCCAGGCCCGCCGGCAGGACGCAGCCCATGATGATCTGCTCGACCTTGGCCGGGTCCAGCCCCGCCCGCTCCAGCGCCGCCTTGACCGCCACGGCGCCCAGGTCGGTGGCCTTGGCGTCGGACAGCGCGCCCTGGAAACCGCCCATCGGCGTGCGGGCGTAGGAGACGATGACGACGGGATCGGCGGACGACATGATGGTTTCCTCTCGTTTGCGGCGACAGATAGCGATCCGCCGCGATCAGGAGAAGTGCAGCCGCCGATACTTGCCCCGGAAATACAGCAGCGGGTCGCGACGCGGCTCGAACCGGGCGCGGGTCACGCGGCCGATGATGACCAGATGGTCGCCGGCCTCGACGATCCGGTCCGTGGCGCATTCGAAACTGGCCAGGGCGCCCGACAGGATGGGGACGCCGGTGTCCCATGTCTCCCAGGCCACGTCCTGGAAGCGGTCGCCCGAGCGGGCGAAGACGCCCGAGGTCGGCTGCTGGCCGATATGCAGGACGTTGATGGCGAAATGTTCGGCCTGGCGGAAGCTTTCGACGTTGGTGGACGACCGGGCCAGGCAGAACAGGATCAGCGGCGGGTCCAGCGACACCGAGGAGAAGGAGTTGGCGGTCAGGCCGACGGGCTGGCCCGTCTGATCCCGCGTCGTCACCACCGTCACCCCGGTCGCGAAACAGCCCAGGGCGTCGCGCAGGGTGCGGGGGTCGGAGCCGGCCAGGTAATGCAGGGCCTCGCGCGGGGCCTGGCGCTCCAGAAAGCCCAGGATTGCGGCGTTCTCGGCCTCGGCCTGGTCCGGGTCGTCTCGCCGGGCCGCCGTCAGCAGCGGCAGGTCCAGGGCCGCCAGCTCGGGCCGGGCTTCGGCGTCCGCGTGGGAGGGCGGGTCGGACGTCACGACCACCAGGCCGCTGGCCAGGGCCGGGCCCGTCACCTGCAGGGCCGGGATCACCGTCGGCAGGCCGGCCTGCGAACAGATCAGGGCGGGCCGGGACGGCAGGTCGGTCAGCAGCCGTCGCAGCGCCGCGGCCTCGTCCTCGCTGGCGGCGGGGGCGACCACGACGCGCCGTCCCGCCTCCACCAGGGCGCGCACCGACCGGCGCCAGTCGGCGAACAGCGATTCGGGCGCGCCGATCAGCAGGACGATGGGGTCCTCGGGGTCGCCCCAGCCCTGAACGTCCTGGGCCGCCCTATCCGCCATAGGCGCGCCCGCCGCCGCCGAAGCCGCCGCGCGAGACGACGGTGGTGCGGCTCTGCACCCGCGCCGGGGCCTGGCGCGCCACGTCGCCGTGCTCTCGCGCATTGGTCAGGGTCTTGCCGGTGCGATAGTCGCGGTAGGCGTAGCCGCCGCCATAGCCGTTCGACAGCCGACCCTCGCGGTCGCGATAAAGCGGACCGCCGCCGCGATAGCCGCCGCCGTTCAGCATCTGGCCGACGATGAAGCCGGTCAGCAGCGGGGTGAAGAAGGAGCCGCCTCCCTGATTGTTCGGCTGGCACTGGGACGGCCCCCACTGGCCCTCGCACTCCTCGCGGGTGGCGTAGCGCGGCGCGGTCTTGGCGGCCTCTTCCTGGGCCTTGGCCAGGGCGGCGTCGCATTCGTTGTCGGGAATGTCGTTGGCGGCCCTGCATTCGTCCAGCGACTGATAGGCCAGGGTCGGTTCGGGCTCGGGCGCCGGGACGCGCTGGGGCGAGCCGCAGGCGGCCAGCGAGAAGCTGGCGGTCGCCATCAGGCTGCTGACGTGCAGGACGCGCGATCGCTTCAGCCGGCGCATGGTGTCGGTTTTGGCCAGGTTCTGGGGAAGATCGGTCATGGGTTCACGACGTCATGCAGGCGGCGTTGAGCAGGCCGACGCAGATGGAGATGGAGGCCAGATAGACGGCCGCGGCGATCTCGCCCGCCTCGATGCGGACGACCAGATTGCGGAAGGCCATGCGGCTGATGGCGACGAAGACGACGATCTGGATCACCCCGGCCAGCAGGGCCCAGGCGGCGAACTCCATCAGGCTGACCGTATGCGACAAGGCCGAGGCCAGCGGCAGGACATAGCCGATCAGGGCGCCGCCCAGCGCAATGGCGGCGGCCGTGTTGCCTTCGCGGATCAACGTATGCTCGTGATAGGGCGTGACCCACTGGTAGATCAGCTTGAACGCCAGGGTGAACGCGCCCGCCAGGACGAAGGCGATCAGGAAGGCGATCGCCCCCTGCTGAAAAATGAACCAGTCGAACATCGGTCTTGCCCCTCGGATTGCGCGTTCAGGCGCGGAACTCGGCCATTTCCAGCGGAATGCCGATCATGATTTCGTGTGTGGTGTCGCCGCCCTCGGGCTGCTGCTCCAGGGCCAGCATCAGTTCGCGACCGCCGCCCAGCTCGCGCGCATAGAGCATGCAGGTCTGGAAGATTTTGGCGTAGGGCGTGGTCGCGGCGCGGTCGTCCCAGATCGTCTCCCAAAGGGTGACGGGCGGCTGGATCGCGTCGCTCTCGGCGAACCAGAAGCGGGGATAGTCGGGCAGCTCCTCGGCCGCGCCGTGAAACACCGGCGCCGACAGGCGGTCGCGCCAGATGCGGCGTTCGCGCTCGCCCGGCGGATAGGCCGAGGTCCAGGGCGTGAAGAGGCTGAAGTCGTAGGATTCCAGCCCCGCCTCGTCGTCGCTCATGGCCTGAAGCATGACGTGGTCGTCGGTATAGAAGCGATGCACGAACTGGCCGCTGTCCAGGCTGACCAGCCCCTGCGCCGAGATGTCCAGCACGTCGCGATCCAGGGTGAAATGCGTCTCGTCGCCCAGCCGGCGCCAGGCCAGCGGGTCCAGCGACACGGTCCGGCCCACGGTGATGTTGCGCACCGTCGCCAGCCGATTGGCGGGCGGCGCTTTCTCCGACGATCCGAAAAGCTTCTTGAACATGGGCGACTATCTAGGCCCGATGCGCGCCGACGGCGAGCGAACAGCGACGATGCGACCGAATGAGGCGGTTCATGCCGCGACATTCGGTCCGATCTTGCGCTAAGTCAAGCGTTCATGTTACGTGTTTCATGTAACGACATGCCAGCCGCCGCCCCGCCCCTCTCCTCCGCCGCCAACGACCGCATCCGTGCGTGGCGACAGGCGCGCCGCGAGGCGGGCCTGGTCAAGCTGGAGCTTTGGGTGCCTGCTTCCGCCCGCGACGACGTCAAGGCGGCCGTTCGCGCCATCGTCACCGATTCCACGCGCGGGCCGCAGCTTGCCGGCCGGCCCCGCCAACCTGCTTCCGATGCCATCCCCCCTGGAGACCACCACCAAATGGACGCCGTGATCGAAACCCCCTGGACCGTGCCCGCCATCAAGGCGGCGCTGGACGGGTCCGCCCTGCTGCGCGAGGGCGAAATGAGCCTGCGGGTGCTGGAAGGCGCCGAGCCGGTGCTGCTGGCCACCATGCACGAATACGGCGACCTGCCGGTCTATCTGAGCGTCGGCGGCGCCCAGATCGTCTGTTCGGTCCTGCTGTGGCCCGTGTCGGAACAGGCCGACCGCCACGCCTTCAACGAATTCCTGCTGAAGGCCCAGCGCGTAGTGCCGCTGTCCAACTTCGCCATCACCAATGTCGGCGGCGAAGACGTGTATGAGCTGATGGGCGAACTCTCTTGCAAGACGACGCTTCAGACCATCCTGATCGAACTGCGCACCCTGGCCGAGAATGCGATCGACGCCACCGAATTGCGTGAAACCTTCGGCGCCGACGCCGCCTGATCCCGGAAGACCGACCATGTCCATGCTCAGAAAACTGTCCGCCCTGTTCCGCGGCACGGCCCACGATGCGGCCCAGGGCGTCGTCGACGCCAACGCCCTGAAGATCCTCGACCAGGAAATCCGCGACGCCGACAATGCTCAAGGCAAGGCCCGAGACGATCTGGCCGGCCTGGTGGCGCGCCGCCGCATGGCCGAGAACGAAATGGCCAGCTTCCGCGACCAGATCGCCAAATACGAAAGCTCGGCCCGCACCGCCCTGGGCCAGGGCAAGACCGACCTGGCCCGCGAGGTCGCCGGCCGCATCGCCGAGCTGGAGGTCGAGATCACCAGCCGCGGCCCCCTGATCGAGGACATGAAGGCGGCCGAGACGCGGCTGCGCGCCGCCATCTCCGCCACCGACCAGAAGATCGAGACGCTGCGTCGCGAGATCGACATCGTCAAGGTCAACGACTCCGTCCAGCGCGCCCAGACGTCCGTGGCCCTGAACTCGGCCGGCGCCCAGTCGCGCATAGGCTCGGCCGCCGACAGCCTGCAACGCATCAAGCAGCGCCAGGCCATCCAGGAGGAGAAGCTGAACGCCAGCCAGGCCCTGGAAGACCGCCGCACCGGCGCGGACCTGGACGCCAAGCTGCGCGAGGCCGGCATCCTGCCCGGCCATTCGTCGGCCGACGATGTCCTGGCCCGCCTCAGCCAGCCGGAGGTGACGGTGGTCACGCCGCGCATCGGCCAACAGGCGCCCGACAAGGACCCGGCCTGACCCATGGAGCGTCTGCGCCTCGACCCCCGCACCGACTGGGACGCCAAGGCCGAGGAACTCGGCTTCACCTGGCGCCATACCGACGGCCAGCCTTATTGGGACGAGACGGCGGCCTACGCCTTCTCCCTGGGCGAGATCGAGGACGGGATCGAGGCGCCGACCGAGGAACTGCACGGCCTGTGCCTGGACCTGGTCGACGAGGCGGTCCAGTCCGAGCGGCTGATGGAGCAGCTCGATATTCCCGAGCCGATGCGGGACTATGTGGCCGACAGCTGGAAGCGGGGCGACCCGTCCCTGTATGGCCGGTTCGACTTCGCCTATGACGGCCAGGGGCCGGCCAAGCTCTACGAATACAACGCCGACACCCCGACCAGCATCTATGAGACGGCGGTGTTCCAGTGGCTGTGGCTGGAGGACCAGATCAAGGCCGGCGTCCTGCCCGCCGACGCCGATCAGTTCAACAGCCTGCACGAAAAGCTGGTCGATCGGTTCCGCGCCATCTTCCCCGACGGCGGCTTCGTCCATTTCGCCTCGGACCCGGATTTCGTCGAGGACCGGCAGACGGTGCGCTTCTTGGAGGACCTGGCCCGGCAGGCCGGGCTGGAGCCGCAGTTCGTCGCCATCGAACAGATCGGCCTGAACGAAGACGGCCGGTTCGTGGATCACGAGAACTGGATCATCCAGGCGCTGTTCAAACTGTATCCCTGGGAGCAGATGCTGCGCGACGACTACGCCGCCCCCCTGCCCACCGCCGAGGTCACGGTGCTGGAGCCGGCGTGGAAGAGCCTGCTGTCCAACAAGGCGATCCTGCCCCTGTTATGGGAACGCCATGCGGGCCACCCCAATCTGCTGGAGGCCTATTTCGAGGGCGATCCGGCCGAGAACGCCCTGGGATCGTCCTATGTCCGCAAGCCCCTGTTCTCGCGCGAAGGCGACAACGTCGAACTGATCGACCGGGGTCTGAGCGGGGCCGAGGTGGTCGACGGCGGCTATGGCGAGGGGCGCTGGATCCGCCAGGCGCTGCACGATCCGCCCCTGTTCGACGGCAATCACGCCATCGTCGGATCGTGGGTGGTCGGGGCCGAGCCTGCGGGGATCAGCCTGCGCGAGGACAAGGGTCGGATCACCCGCAACACCTCGCGTTTCGTGCCGCATTTCATCCGCGACTGAGCCGGACGTCGCGCCGGTCGGCGTGGAAAGGGCAACCAAGCCGGGCGACCGTCGTTCTTTCGGCTCGAAACCGGAACGACGAAAAGGCTTCTTTCCATGACCCCTATCCGCCCTGCTCCCCTCCGCATCGGCCTGGCCGGCGCCGGCGCCCTGGCCCTGACCCTCGCCGCCGGGGCCGCCCCGGCCCAGACGCCCGCCACCAATCAGGATCGGCTCGGCGCGGTCGTCGGCGCCCTGTTCGGCGACCGGCTGGGCCTGTCGGCCATGGACCAGGCCTGGCTGCGCGGCGGCCGGCCGCTGCGTGACGGCCAGACCCAGTTCACCGGCCGCGTCGACGCCGGCGTGCGCGCCGGAACCGTGTCCGCCTCGGCCGCCACGCGGTTGCGGGCCGACTACACCGCCCTGGTCGATCTGGAGAACCGCTACGCCGCCGACGGCATCTCCGCCCAGGAGCGCGCCGATCTGAACGCCCGCTACACCGCCTTGACCCAGACGCTGGATTCGGGCGCCGTCGGCTATGGCGAGACCGACGCCGTGGCCGAAGGCCGCGCCGCCTTCGACGCCCGCGTCGATGCGGCCGTGACGGCGCGGCGGCTGACCCGCACCGAGGCCACGCGGCTGAAGGCCGACTATCAGGCCCTGATCCAGGTCGAGAGCCGCTACAAGGCCGATGGCGCGATCAGCGCCGCCGAGCGCGCCGATCTGGACGCGCGCCTGGATGCGCTGGACCTGCGGGTCGGCGACGGCCCGGCGGGCCAGAACGGCTCCGCCGCCCTGCCCGCCCGAACCCGGCTGGCGAATCTGGAGACCAGTCTGGCGGCGGCCGAACGCGCCGGCGCCGTCACCCGCGCCGATGCGGCCGACATCCGCGTGGAACTGGGCGATCTGACCCGGCTGGAGGCCGCCTATGGCCGCACGACGCCGTCGTCGGACGACACGGCCTATCTGACCCGCCGCATCGGCGAGCTGGAAAGCCGCGTCCGCCGCTAAGCGGACCCGGCCTGCGCCACGCCGCTGGCGTGGCGCAGGATGTCCGGGATCAGGGCGAAGGGGGCCGAGCCGTGGTCGGCGCCGGGCGCCTGGGTGAAGACCGCGCCGCCGGGTTTCTCGGCGACCCAGGCGGCGATCCGGGCGCACATGTCGCGGGCCGTCTCCGCCCCGCCGCACCCCACCATCAGCGAAGGCGAGGCGATGTCGGCGGGCGGGGTCGTCCACCACAGGGACGGGCTGACCGCGACCCAGCGGGCGAACAGGGCGGGATTGGCCCGAAGCGTCTCCAGCACGAACAGGCCGCCCAGGGAATGGCCGAACAGGGTAGTCCGCGCCGGGTCGATCGGGGCGGCCCGACCCAGCATCGGCAGCGCCTCCTCCACGATAAGATCGCGCAACGCCTGGGCGCCGCCGGACGGCACGGCGGCGTCAGGACCGGGGCGCCCGGTGAAGTCGCGCGCGCGCTGATCCGCGAGCGCCCCCTGGTCCGGCCGATGGCCCAGGCCGGCGACGGCCATCGGAACGACGCCGGTCTTGTCGGTCCGGTGCGACAGGGCCGCGGCGGCGCCGGCCAGGGCGGGGAAGAACCGACCGCCGTCCAAAGCGAGCAACAGGGGCCAGGCGCCCGGCGGCGGCGCCCCGCCTGGCACGGCCAGCATCAGGTCCAGCGTCCGGCCGTCCGGCCCGGACAGCGGACGAACGCGCCAGCCCGGCGCGGTCCAGGGCGTCCAGGCGGAAAGAACGTCGTCGGTCATGAACCCTTCCTAGCCCATCGGCGCGGCCTGTTGTAATGCGACGCATTCCGATGATGGACATTTCCCTTTCCGCCTCCGACGCCGCGCTCCAGGTCCTGGGCCGGCACCGCCGCCTGCGGCTGCGCCGCCAGCTGCTTCTGGCCGGGCTGGCGGTCGCCTGCGGGCTGGCGCTGTGCCTGGACGCCGCGACGGGGCCGTCGGGCCTGTCGGCCTGGCGGATCGTCACCGGCATCGTGCGGCCCGACCTGCTTAGCCCGTCGGAGGCCGCCATCGTCTGGCAGATCCGCCTGCCCTACGCCCTGACGGCGATCCTGGTCGGGGCGGCCCTGGCCCTGTCGGGGGCCGAGATGCAGACGGTGCTGAACAACCCCCTGGCCAGCCCCTTCACCCTGGGCGTCTCGTCGGCGGCGTCGTTCGGCGCGTCCCTGGCCATCGTGCTGGGGCTGGGCCTGCCCTTCATCCCGGCGGACGGGGTGGTGGCGCTGAACGCCTTCGTCTTCGCCTTCGGATCGGTGCTGCTGCTGCAGGCCCTGGCGCGGGCGCGGCGCGGCGGGGTGCAGAGCATCGTCCTGTTCGGCATCGCCCTGGTCTTCGCCTTCAACGCCCTGACCGCCCTGGTCCAGTTCGTCGCCTCGCAGGAGGCGCTGCAACAGCTGGTGTTCTGGACCATGGGGTCGCTGTCGCGGGCCAGCTGGCGCTCGGTCGCCGTGCTGGCGGCGGTCGTCGTCCTGACCCTGCCCTTCTCCTGGGCGGCGGCGCGAGCCTTGACGGCGCTGAGGCTGGGCGAGGACCGGGCGTCGAGCGCGGGGGTCGATGTGGCGCGGTTGAGATTCTTTTCGCTCTTGCGCGCCAGCCTGCTGTCCGCCGCCGCCGTGGCCTTCGTCGGCGTGGTCGGTTTCGTCGGCCTGGTCGGGCCGCACATCGCCCGGCTGCTGGTCGGCGAGGATCACCGGCTCTATCTGCCCGCCAGCGTGCTGAGCGGGGCGCTGTTGATGTCCCTGGCCTCGGCGGCGTCCAAGACCCTGGTTCCGGGCGCGCTTCTGCCCGTCGGGGTGGTGACGGCGGTGATCGGGGTGCCGGCCTTCCTGTTCCTGATCTTCCGCAGCGGGGCGCGGGGATGAGCCTGGTCGTCCAGCATCTGACCGCCCGCTACGGCGACCGCGCCATATTGTCCGACATGGCCTTGCAGCCGCTGGCGGCGGGTCAGGTCGTGTCCCTGATCGGGCCGAACGGGGCGGGCAAGACGACCCTGATGCGGGCCATCGCCGGGCTGACGCCCGCCTCGGGCCAGGTGTTGCTGGACGGGCTGGACCTGAACCGGATGTCCATCGCCGAGCGGGCCCGGCACGTCGCCTACATGCCCCAGACCCTGCCCCAGGACGTGGCCCTGACGGTGCTGGAGACGGTGATCGCCGCGCTGGAGGCCTCGCCCTCGGCCGCCGGTTCGGCCCGGGCCGAGGTGCGCGCCCTGGCGGCGCTGGAACGGGTGGGGGCGGTCGATCTGGCGTTGAAGCGGCTGGACCGGCTGTCGGGCGGCCAGCGCCAGATCGCCGCCCTGGCCCAGGCAATGGTGCGCCAACCGCGCGTCCTGCTGCTGGACGAACCGACCAGCGCGCTCGATCTGCGTCACCAGTTGGAGGTGTTCGGCCTGGCCCGCGCCTATGCGCAGGAGAACCAGGCCGTCGTGGCGATGGTGCTGCACGACCTGCAGGCGGCCGCGCGGGTCTCGGACCGGATCGTGGTCCTGGCGAACGGTCGGGTGCAGGTCGAAGGCAGCCCCGCCGAAGCCGTCACCCCCGCCGTCCTGGCCGACGTCTGGCAGGTGCGCGCCCGCGTCGAACCCTGCGCGCGCGGCCAGATTCAGGTGCTGGTGGACGCGGTGCTCTGAACCGCAGGCGCCGACGCCCCGTCGGGGCGTCGACGCACTTGTTTGGGTCAGCCCTTGGCTCAGGCCCTTGGATCAGACCCTTGGATCAGGGCCGGATCAGGGTGACGGTGTCGCCGGCCGGATCGACCGGGACGGGCGTGCCGGCCGGGGCGTTGCGCGGCAGGCCCCGCGCCTTGTTGGTCACATAGACGGCGTTGGTCGCCGGATCGATGGCGATGGTCTGGGGGAAGGTGCCGGTCTGGAGATTGGCCAGGACGGCGTAGTCTGCGCCGTTCACCACCGTCACCGTGCCCGCCTGGCGGTTGGCGACATAGACCTGATCGTTTCCGGGATTGTAGGCGACGCTGAGCGCGCCCTCGCCGGTCGGCACCTTCCTGATCACCGCGCCGTCGGCGGCGTTCAGGACGGTCAGGTCGCCCGTGCCCTGGCTGGCCACGAACAGACGGTTCCCGCGCGCGTCGAAGGCGACGTTGGTGGGCTTTTCGCTGCCGGTGGGCCAGGTTCCGGCGGACTGGCCCGTCGACAGGTCGATGACGCCCACGTCGTTGGAGCTCATGCCCGTGACGAACAGGCGGTTGTTCCGGGCGTCCAGCGCTGCGCCGGTCAGGCCGCCAACCGGGGCGGCGATCTTGCGCTCCAGGGTGTTGGTCGCGCCGTCGACGACCCAGATCTGGTTCGGGCGGCTGGCGTCGTTCGCCTCCCCGCCGACGACGGTGACATAGGCCTTGTTGCGCGCCTCGTCGACGATGACCTCGCGGACGTGGGCGGAATCGTCGTCGCCGTCCTTGATGGTGGCGACCAGACGGCCGGTCCTGACATCCACCACCCCGACGGAGCCGGAACGGGTCGCCGTGCCGTAAAGCGTCTGGGTGCGGCTGTTGAAGCCCAGGCCGTAGAGCGGGTTGGCCGAGACGTCGATGGCCTGGCCCGGCGTCAGGTCGGCGCTCAGGCGGGCGATGGCGCCGCGCGTCTCGCCGCGCGGGCCGACGGCGGCGACCAGCAGAGTGCTGTCGACCGGGTTGAAGACGATCTCGTACAGGCCGCCGGGCTCGACCTTGACCGACTTGACGATGCTGGGCGCGCCGGCGCTGGCCGCCGGCTGGGCGAGGACGGCCGTATGGGCCAGGGCGGGCGCGGCCGTCGCGGCCAGCAGGGCGGCGGCGGCGACGGCGAAACGAACGGAGGTCATCGGCATAGTCCTTCTTCGGTCTTCGGGGAATGGATCAGGCGGGCGTCAGGTCGGCCCAGTAGTCGCCGCGATAGGGCACGGCCAGGAACTGCCGGTTGATCTGGTCCAGGGTGGCGCGCGGGTTCAGATCGCCGAACAGTTCGGGATGAATCCACTTGGCCAGAACCTCGGTGGCGACGATGTCGATGGGGGAGTTGATCAGCTGATGCGACAGGCCGTGGGCGCGCCCCTGACGCACCGCCTTCAGCGTCGAGATGCCCGCACGGCCCGTGACGCGGCGCAGGCCCGCCTGCGACTGTTCGGCCGTGAAGTCCGGCCCCACGACGAAGCCGCCGGCCTTGGCCAGGTGCGGGCCGCCGGTGGCGATATAGACGTCCGGGTCGCGCTGGATGACATATTCCAGGTTCAGCTTTCCGGTCGGCGCCGTCAGCACGTCCGCGCCGATGTTGCGCCCGCCGACGAAGGCGATGTAGTCGCCGACATTGCCCCGCCCCGGCGAGTTGCAGCAGTCGGGCGTGATCATGGCGTGCGGTTCCAGGAAGACCGTCGGCCGCCGGTCCATCGGCACGGTCGCCACCTTGGCCGAGATGGCGTCCAGGCGGGCCTTCTTGAAGGCGTTGAAGGCGGCGGCCTGTTCGCCGCGGCCGATCAAGGCGCCCAGCAGGGCCAGGCTGCGGGCCTGGTTCTCGAACGGATGGTTGAAGAAGTCGATGAAGGCGACCGGCACGCCCGCCGCCTGAAGCTGGGCCGCCTGTTCGTCGCTGGGACCGGAATCGATCGACACCACCGCCGTCGCCGGATGGGCCGCCAGCACGGCCTCCAGGTTGAAGGGTTCGCCGGAACGGGGAATTTTGGGTAGGGCGGCCAGGGCCGGGAACTTGTCGACGAAGGCCTTGTACATATCCGGGCTGATCCGGTTCACGTCCCCGCCCCAGGCCGACAGCAGCGAGACCGGATCGGGATGGATCAGGGCCAGGGCGATCAGGTAACGGCCGTCGTCGATGCTGATCTTCCGGCCCGACGCCAGGGGCTGGACGGGCCGGCCGCGCAGGTCCTTCAGGTTCGAGGCGGACGCCGCCTCGTCGACCGGCCCGCACGCCGCCAGCAGCGACAGGCCGCCCAAGGACAGGCCGCCCAAGGACAGGCCGGAAAGCCCCAACAGGGCGGACCGGCGCGACAAGACGCAAGGGGGCGAGGCGTTCATGACAGGGGCTCTCCGGGCGCCGGGGCGACGCCCGCCAGGGACAGAAGGGTCGGGATCAAGGAGGCGGCCAGCATTCCGCCATGCCCCTGGCCCGGCATCTGGCCATAGCGGACATCGACCCCCGCCCCCGTCAACTGCGTCGCCAGGTCGCGCGTCGCGCCGACGGGCACGGACGTCCACATCGGATGCAGGTGCGGACGCGACGACCGGCCCTGAGCCTCGTCCTCGCCCACCAGAAGGGTCAGGGTCATGGCCGGGCGCGACGGCCGCGCCAGAAAGGGCGGCGCCTCCTTCAGCACCGCGCCATAGCCCCACCACAGGGACGGGCTGGCCGCGACGAAGGCGCGATAGGCGTCGGGCCGCGTCAGGGCGGCGTGCAGCACGCACAGTCCGCCATAGGAATGGCCCCAGATCAGGCTGCGCGCCGGATCGACGGCGACGCGGCGGGCGACTTCCGGCCCGATGCGGTCGTGCAGCAGGGTCAGGAAGGCGTCGGCCCCGCCGCCCGGCCGCCCGGCGGGATCGACGGCCGGGGCGTCGCCCGACGGGCGCGGCGTATAGTCGAAGGCCCGCGCCAGGACATCGAACTGGCGGTCGCCTTCGTAGCCGACGGTGACGATCACGGGCGGATCGCCGGCGTCGAGCCGCGCCAGCAGGGCCTCGTCGATCCGCGCCAGGGCGGCGTCGCCGTCCAGCAGCCAGGCGACCGGATAGCCGGAAGGCGGGGCGGCCTTTCGGGGCGTGGCGATCCAGATGCGATAGACGCGCGCCCCGTCCTCGGACGTGACCGACAGCCGCTCGAACCGATAATGGGCCGAACCGATCTCGGCGATGGTCGGCTCCACGCGCGCGGCCTGGGCCGGCTGGGCCAGGGCGGGAGCCGCGGCCAGGACCGCCAGGCCGCAGACGGCGACGAGCAGGGCGCGGCGCATCAGAAGCTGTAGCTCACGCCGATCCAGCCCCGGCGGCCGTCGCCCTGGAAGTCGTAGTCGGCGACGTCGATCGCCTCGTCGCCCAGATTGTAGACGCCGGCCTTGACGCTGACGGCCGGGGTCACGCGCCAGTTCGCGCCGATGTCGACGGTGGTGTAGCTGGGGTAGCGGCGGCCCACCTGGGTGGCGCCGTTCAGGATCGGCTGGCCGTTCGAACCGACGCGCAGGCCCGCGTTCAGCTCCTCGCCGTGGTAGTTGACGGCGCCCCACAGGTTCAGCCGGTCGCTGGCGTCGTAGTCGGCGCGGATGTTGGCCATGTGCTCGGGCGTGCGCGACAGCGGCAGGCCCTTGTAGGTCCCCGACTTCTGTTCGGAGTCGGTGTAGGTGTAGCCCGCCTTCAACCCCAGCCGGCTGGCGGGCCGCCAGCGGCCCGACAGCTCCACCCCCTGCAGGTCGGCGTCCTGAAGATTGTACCAGTAGTACAGGCGGTAGTTGGGGTTCTCGCTCCAGCGCGCGATGGTTCCATCCTGATTGTAGACCAGGGCGCTGTCGATCTTGTCCTTGAAGGCGGTGCGAAAGACGGTGGCGCTGGCCGACAGGGTCGTGGACGGGTTCCACAGCACGCTGATCTCGTAGTTGGTGCTGGTTTCCGGCTCGATGTCCGGGTCGCCCAGGATGACGCCGCAGGTGCCGTTCGGCCCGACCGAGCAGGTCGCCCCGCCGGTCGTGTAGGCGTAGCCTTCGGCCACCTGGCGCAGTTCGGGCGCGCGGAAGCCGGTCGAGACGCCGCCCTTGATCGTCCAGGCCTCGGCCGGGGTCCAGACCGCATACAGGCGCGGGCTCCAGTGCGAACCGTAGCGTTCGTGATCGTCGAATCGCAGGCCGCCGGTCAGGGCGAAACGCTCGTTCAGGCGCCATTCGTCCTCGACGAACAGGGCGCGCTGCCACACGGTGAAGGTTCCCGGCTGGGTCGCGCTGACGCCGGGGTTCAGGTCGACCAGCCTGTTCTCGACATACTGGCCGCCCACGACCAGCTGATGATCGCCCAGCGGCGACCCCTCCAGCGGGATGTTGAACAGGGCGTCATAGACGGTGTTGGTCAGTTCGGGCGCGCGCGCGTCCTGGACGAAGGCGCCGGCGCGGCGAGTGAAGGTCTCGCGCTGGGTCTGTTCGCGCAGCACCGAAAGGGCGCTGGTCCCCCAGTCCCAGCGACCGTTCCAGCCCAGGGACGCGGCCGTGCGTTCGTTGGTGTTGTAGTTGGAGGCGGCCGTGGCGGCCAGGGTCGCGCCGGCGGTGTTCTCGCGCTTCACCTCGGTCCGGTCGACCTGCAGCAGCACCTCGTGGTCCGCATTGGGGGTCCAGGCCAGGCGGCCGGTCAGGTTCCAGTCCTCGCCGCCGTTGACGCCGCCCAGGATGTGATCCTCGTCGCGCGTGTAGCTGCGCCCCCAGATCTGGGCGCCCAGGACGCCGTCCACCAGCGGCCCGGCCAGATAGCCCTGGGCCTGGCGCCAGTCGCCCGAGGCGCCGTCCTCCTGGGCCACGTAGTCGCCGCCGATGGAGCCGCCCCAGCGGGCGGGCACCTTCTTGGTGATGATGTTGATCACGCCGCCGATGGCGTCGGAGCCGTACAGGGACGACATCGGCCCGCGCACCACCTCGATCCGCTCGATGGCGCCCGACGGCGGGGTGAAGCTCTGCTCGAAACCGGCGTTGCCGTTGACCCGGCTGTCGCGCGTCGACTGGCGCTTTCCGTCCACCAGGATCAGGGTGTAGCTGCCCGGCAGGCCGCGAATGAAGATGTCCTGACTGTTTGAGCCGCCGCTGACCGAAACGCCCTCGACGTCGCGCAGCGCATCGGTCAGGTCGGCGTTCGGCCGATTGGCCAGCGTCTCGGCCGTCACCACCGAGATCGAGGCCGGCGCCTCGACCACCCGCTGCGCCCGCGTCGAGGCGGTGACGACGACATCCTCGAGGGCGGCCGGCTGCTGCGCCTGAGTCTGATCCTGGCCCTGGCCCTGACTTTGGGCGAAGGCCGCGACGGGGACGAGGGCGAAGACGGTGGCGAGGAGCAGACGGCGGCGCATGACATATCCCTAAAAACCAGCCGCTCGTAATGCGACTGGTTCTCAAAAGCAAGACGCCAGATCGTCCCAGGCGAGAAGGCTTCAAAGGGAAGCCGGCGAACCTGCGCGCCTCATCGCGTTTGCGAAGGCTTTGGCCTATACAGCGACCCCGCTCCCGCCTTCGGCCCGCCTCAAGACATGTCGCTCGATCAATCCCGCAGACTCTCCATCGCGCCCATGATGGACTGGACCGACCGGCATTGCCGGGCGTTTCATCGTGCGCTGACGGGGCGGGCGCTGCTGTACACGGAGATGGTGACGGCGCCGGCGGTGGTGCATGGGGACCGGGAACGGCTGCTGGGGTTCGACGGGCTGGAGCATCCGGTGGCGTTGCAACTGGGCGGGTCCGATCCGGCGCAATTGGCCGAGGCCGCCCGGATCGGCGAGGCCTTCGGCTATGACGAGATCAATCTGAACGTCGGCTGTCCGTCCGACCGGGTCCAGTCGGGACGGTTCGGGGCCTGCCTGATGCGCGAGCCGGAACTTGTGGCGGAATGCATGGCGGCGATCCGCGAGGCCGTCGCCGCGCCCGCCACCGTCAAATGCCGCATCGGGGTGGACGACCAGGACCCGGAGGTCAGCCTGTTCGCCACGGCGGACGCCTGCGCCGCCGTCGGGATCAGGGTCTTCATCGTCCATGCGCGCAAGGCCTGGCTACAGGGCCTGTCGCCCAAGGAGAACCGCGACGTGCCGCCGCTGGACTATGGGCTGGTGCGCCGATTGAAGCGCGAGCGGCCGCATCTGAACGTGTCGATCAATGGGGGGATCGCGTCTCTGGACGCGGCCGAGGCCCTGCTGGCCGAGGCCGACGGCGTGCGGCTGGACGGGGTCATGCTGGGCCGCGCGGCCTATCACGAGCCGGCCATCCTGGGTCAGGCGGACCGGCGGCTGTTCGGCGAAGCGGTCGCCGACATCGACGCCTTGCAGGCGATCGAACGGTATCGCCCCTATATGGCCGCGCGCCTGGCCGAGGGCGTCGCCCTGTCGGCGATGACGCGGCACATGCTGGGTCTGATGCACGGCCGGCCGGGCGCCCGGGCCTTCCGGCGCATCCTGACGGTCGAGGCGATCCGGCCAGGCGCGGGGCTGGAGGTGCTGGACCGGGCCGTCGAGGCCGTGCGCGAGGCCGAGGCGCGGCGCGACCGGGCCGCCTAGAGCCGTCGGAAGGGCCGACATCAGGGCGGGATCGACGGAAGAAAAGGTCCCCGCCGGTCGTCCAGATCGGCCTTAATCTCCGATTCGAGAGGCCCAAGGCGCGTGCCGAGCCCGCGTGATCGGCCGCGCGATCCGGCAAAGTCCCGTATTGTTTTCAATCATCTAGCACGGAAACAAACGGTAACACGGCGCGCGTTCGGGCCGTTCGCCGCTTTCTCGCCACAAGTTAACGCGACAAAGTGCGCGCCGGCGGCGTTGGGAGCCGGCGCTTCCTGAGCCAAGCCTATGATCGGCGCGTCCGCTGCTCTCGCCATGTTTTGGACCGCCCTGTCGTCGATGACGAACGGGCCCGTCCCCTACGATGTCGCTGTCGCGGCGGATAAGGTCAGGGTTGAAACCCCTGCCGAAACGATCGGTTCCGAAGCCGAAGAAACGGCGTCGAACGCCGAACAGACCGAGTTGATGGCCAGCGATCCCGACTGGCGCGCCTCGGCCCGCCTCTATCACGCCGGCGGCGGCGGGGCGACGGGCAACGATTCCCTGGGCTGCCGCCCGATCGCCATGCGCACGGTCGCGGTCGATCCGCGCGTCATTCCGCGCCGGACCAAGCTGTTCATCCGCGAGACCGTGGGGATGCGCCTGGCCGACGGCACCGTGCACGACGGCTATTGGTATGCGTCCGACACCGGCGGCGCCATCAAGGGCCAGAAGATCGACCTCTACACCGGCCACGGCCGCGGCTCGATGAACCAGGCGCGCCGCCTGAACATGCGCACCCTGACCATCGTGGACGCCGGCGATTTCGACGGCTGCCCCCCGGCCTGGACCACCGCCTCCAACTGATCCGCGGCCGATCATGAAAAACGCCGGCTGACCCTGCGGTCGGCCGGCGTTTTCGCGTGTGATGAAGCCTGACTTCAATCCAGTTCGGACACTTCCAGCGTCGACTGCACCATATTGTCGTTATAGGTGCCGACCCAGATATCGTAGCGGCCGCTCTGCGGATTGGTGATCGTGACCTTGGGGTCCACGCCGCCGCCGCCGTCGTCGTCGCAATAGAAGCGGCCGTTCGGGGTGTTGATCAACAGGGTGGTGTCCTCCGACGCCCGCACGCGGAACGTCAGGTCGCCCTCTCCGGGTTCGAAGAAGATCTGGACGTCGGGCGCGGCGCTGACCTTGCCCTCGCAGCCCGACTTGGCCGCCGAGGCCGGGGTGGAGCCGCCCGCCAGGATCGACTTGGTCCACGGGTCGGGGGTGAAGCCGCCGCGCAGGCGGGCCGTGCCGTAGTTGGGCTCCAGCTCCATGTCCGGGGCGCCGGTCGCGGCGCTTTGCGCACCGTCCAGTTCGCTGATCTGCAGCGTCGACTGGACCATGTCGTCATCGTACGTGCCGACCCAGATGTCGTAACGGCCGCTTTGCGGGTCGGAGATCAGGACCTTGGGGTTCAGGCCGCCGCCGCTGTCGTCGTCGCAATACCATTGGCCGTCCGGGCCGTTGATCAGCAGGGTCGTGTCCTCGGCGGCGGCGGACATGACGGTCAGGTCCAGCGACCCGGCCTCATAGTCCAGCCGCAGGTCCGGCGCGGCGCTGACCTTGCCCTCGCAGCCCGAACGCGCGGCCGAGGTGGGGACCGATCCGCCGGCCAGGATCGACTTGGTCCAGGGATCGGGGGTGAAGCCCGTCTCCAGCCGCACCGAGCCATAGTTGGGGTCCAGGGTGAAGTCGGGCTTGGCCGCGCCCTTCTGGGCCAGGCTGACGCCGGGCGCCAGCAGGACGCAGGCGGCGGCGATGGCGGCGATGGATTTCATGGGGCTCCCTCCAGCAGCGACGAACCGCCGCACGGAGCACCTTAATTGTTTTCGGATAACGGCGCAGCTTGAAATCAAGACCGGCGATTCAGAACCGACGGCGCCCCGTCACGGTCTCGAAGAACAGGCGGAAATCGCCCATCAGGCTCCACAGCGGATATTTGAACGTCGCCGGGCGGTTCTTCTCGAAGAAGAAATGCCCCGCCCAGGCGAAACCGTAGCCGACCAGAGGCATGGCCAGCAGCCACCACGGGTTCCGCGTCGCCAGGAAGACGGCGAAGACCAGGATCGCCAGACCCGTCCCGACCACATGGATGCGCCGGCACGTCCGGTTGGAATGTTCGTGGATGTAATAGGGATAGAAGGCCTCGAACGAGGCGTATCGACCCTCGGGTGCGCTTGGCGTGCTCATGACCCGAGGGTGCGCCTGGACGGGGCCGGTGGCAAGCACGCCATGGTCCGCGCCCGTCAGCCCGCCTTCAGGTTCTCCACCACCGCCCTCAGCCTGGCCGGCAGCGGCTTGGGCCGGCGGGTTTCGGCGTCGACATAGACGTGCACGAAATGGCCGATGGCGGCGGGGACGTCGACGCCGCGCTTGAACACCGCAAAGCCGTAGCTGACGCTGGAGGTGCCGATGCGGTCGACCTTGATCCCCACCTCGATCACGTCAGGGAACTTCAGCGACGAGGTGTAGCGGCAGCCCGAATCCACCACCAGGCCGATGGATTCGTTCGAATCCACGAACTCGTAGAATTTGGCGTTGTTGATATGGCCGTACTGGTCGTTGTCGGCCCAGCGCGTGGAGACCATGTGATAGGCCTTGTAGGTCGCGCGTTCGGCCAGCGGGCCTTCATCCCTCTTGGGCATCGGTCGTCTTCTCCCTGGCGACGTCTGGTCGGTCGCTCTCGACCTCGGACGCTCTCGCTTGGACGACCTTGCGTCAAGCGTCTATCGATAGGGCTTCGATCACGAACGCGCTGGCCGACAGCGCCCAGGGGCTAGTCCGATGAGCCTTGAAACCCGCGCCGCCGTCCTGTCCCGCATGGGCTCTGCCCTTCCCTATGCGGACAGCCGCCCCCTGACGGTCCAGACCGTGACCCTGGACCCGCCCGGCCCCGGCGAGGTGCTGGTCGCGATCAAGGCCGCCGGCCTGTGTCACTCGGACCTTTCCGTCATCAACGGCGACCGCCCCCGCCCCCTGCCGATGGCCCTGGGCCACGAGGCCGCCGGGGTGGTCGAGGCGCTGGGGGACGGCGTCGACGACCTCGCCATCGGCGACCACGTCGTCATGGTCTTCATGCCGTCCTGCGGCCATTGCGACCCGTGCGCCGGGGGCCGTCCGGCCCTGTGCGAGCCGGGCGCCGCCGCCAACGGCCGGGGCGAGCTTCTGGCCGGCGCCCGCCGCATCTTCCGCGAAGGTCGGCCGGTCAATCACCACCTGGGCTGTTCCGCCTTCGCCGCCCACGCCGTCGTCTCGCGCCGGTCCCTGGTTCGGATCGACCCCGACCTGGCGTTCGAGGAGGCGGCCCTGTTCGGCTGCGCGGTCCTGACCGGGGTCGGCGCCGTGGTGAACACCGCCGGCGTCAAGGCCGGCCAGAGCGTCGTCGTCGTCGGCCTGGGCGGCGTCGGCCTGGCCAGCGTCCTGGGCGCCCTGGCCTCGGGCGCCGGCCCCGTGATCGCCGTCGATCTGTCGGAGGACAAACTGGCCCTGGCCCGCACCCTCGGCCCCGTCCAGACGGTCAACGGCACCGCCCCCGATGCGGTGGATCAGGTCCGCGCCCTGACCAACGGCGGCGCCGACTTCGCCTTCGAGATGGCCGGCTCGGTCCGGGCGCTGGAGGCCGCCTGGACGATGACCCGGCGCGGCGGAACCACCGTCACCGCCGGCCTGCCCCCGGCGGACGCGGCCCTGGCCGTCAACGTCGTCTCCCTGGTGGGGGAAGAGCGCACCCTGAAGGGCTCCTACATCGGCACCTGCGTCCCCAGCCGCGACATCCCCCGCTATGTCGCCCTGTATCGCCAGGGCCGCCTGCCGGTGGACCGTCTGATGAGCGGCGTCATCCCGCTTTCCGACATCAACGCCGGCTTCGACCGCCTGCACGCCGGCGAGGTGGTGCGGCTGATCGTCCGGCCGTGACGCCTTATCGGCGCCGTTGGAAAAAGGGGCGTCACAACGATCACGGCGAGGCCACAGCGAACACGACGGAGCCGCGCCGGTTCGTAACGTCCCTATGGCCTGCGGCGGCGAAGCCGCAGATCGACCCACCGCCTGGACATGAGAACCGGAAACCCACGCGCGTCCGGTCCCGTCGTGTCCTTCGTGGCCTCGTCGCGCCCGTTGTGATGAACGCCTTTCAGCGGCCCGCCCTGGGCGGCGCGTTCTTCACATACTGGTCCAGCCAGCGGGTCATCTCCCACAGCGTATGGCCCACCGATTCCCGCGCGCGATAGCCGTGCGCCTCCAGCGGCAGGGTGACGTAGCGCGCCGTCGCCCCCAGCCCCTTCAGCGCGGCATAGAACCGCTCGGACTGGATGGGGAAGGTGCCGGAGTTGTCGTCCGCCTCGCCGTGGATCAGCAGGATCGGCTCGTTCAGCTTGTCGGCATAGGTGAAGGGCGACATCTCGGTATAGACCTCGGTCGCCTCCCAATAATTCCTCTGCTCGGCCTGGAAGCCGAACGGCGTCAGCGTCCGGTTATAGGCGCCCGACCGCGCGATCCCCGTGCGGAACAGATCGGTATGCGCCAGCAGGTTGGCCGTCATGAAGGCGCCGTAGCTGTGGCCGCCCACGGCGATCCGGTCGCGGTCCGCCACCCCCATCCGCACCACCGCATCGACCGCCGCCTGGGCGTCCGCCGTCAGCTGCTCGACATAGGTGTCGTTCGGCTCGGCCCCGTCCTTGCCGATGATGGGCATGGAGGGGTTGTCGAAGATCGCATAGCCCTGGGTCAGCAGGAACAGGTGGCTGGACCCGCCCGGCCGCACGAAGCGGTTCTGCACGTCCACCGTCTGGCCCGCCACCGCCGCATCGGTGAACTCGGCCGGATAGGCCCACATCAGCATGGGCAGCGGCCCGTCGCGATCCTTGTCGTAGCCGGCCGGCAGATACAGCGTCCCCGACAGCTTGACCCCGTCCGCCCGCTCGTAGGTCACGAGCTGGCGCGTCGCCCCGGCCAATTGCGGCGCCGGATCGGGGAAGTGGGTCAGCGGCGTCGTCTGGCCGGTCGCCAGGTCGCGGATCTGAAGGTTGGGCGGGTCCAGCCGCGTCTCGCGCTGCGTCACCACCCGCTTGCCGTCCGCATCCAGGAAGCCGACCACCGCCTCGTAATCCGTATCGGCCGAGGTCCACAGGCGTTCGCTGCGCCCCGTCGCCGGGTCCATCGCGGCCAGGAAGGGGAATTCGCCCTGCGGCGTCGCCCCGGCCCCGGACATCAGGATCTTGCCGTCGGGGGTGAAGCGGATGGTCGAACGCCCCGCCGCGTTCGGCTGCGTCACCGGCTGGCCGGGGTTGTCGTAGCGCGCCTGATAGTTCCGCTCCAGCAGCACCCGGCCCTGACCCGGATTGGACGGATCGACCGTGAAGCGCGTCTCGTGGCGGGTGTTGAACCAGCGGCTGTTGACGATGGCCAGGTCGTCCTTGCCCCAGACGATCCCGGCGTAACGCTCCTTCAGGTCGATCAGCTTGACCGGCTCGGCCGTGAAGGGCGCGGCCTGCATGAACACCCGGTCCCTGAACTCGGCCTCGCGCCGGATATCGCCCCCGTCCAGCGCCTCGACCCAGGTCAGGGTGGCGGGCGCATCGGCGCGCCAGCCCACCGAACGCGGCCCCGGCGCCACGGCGTCGAAGGCGGTGGGCACGTCGTCCCTCAGCGGCAGGTCGGCGACGGTGCGCACCACCCGCCCGTCCAGGTCCGTCACCGTGATTTCGGTGGGGAACAGGTCGTCCGGCACCGCATAGCTATAGGGCCGTTTGGCGATCTCGTTCAGGATGTATTTCCCGTCCGGCGACACCGAGGCGTCCAGATAGACGGCCGGCGCCCCGATCGTCCGCGCCCGGCCGTTCAGCGGAACCAGCGTCAGCTGGCTGGTGAAATAGTGGTCGAACAGGGCCTCGTCGCCGGGGTTGGACAACAGGTCCTGATAGGTCCGCACCGGCGCGACCCGCCCGGCCGTCTCCTCGATGTTGGGCCCCGTGGGCGCCGCGGTCACGTCCGGCGCCGGACCGCGTCCCGCCGGCACCGCCTCGACCAGCAGGCCCGAACTGTCGGGCAGCCATTCGTATCCGGTTCCGCCCGTCATATTGACCACCGGCTCGGTCAGTTTGCGCGCCCGCGCCGAGGCCACGTCCACCACCCACAGCTCCAGCCCCGTCGGCCGATCCAGCACGAAGGCCAGCGACTTCGCATCGGGCGAAAAACGCGGCGCTGTGAACCGCGCCTCGGCCGGCAGGGCCACCACACGGGGCTGGCCCCCGTCGACCGCCTGCAGGCTCAGCCCCGTCAGCCACGAGACCCGGCTCTCGGCCGGTCCGTTGTTCCGGGGATTGATCCGCGCGCCCGCCAGCCGCAGCATCGGCTCGGCCAGGGCCTTGATGCTGGGCAGGTTCGACCGATCCATCAGCACCAGGGTCCGGCGATCCGGGCTCAGCATCGGCGACGGCGTCGGCTTGGCGTCCAGTATGTCCGCGATCGGCTGGGGCGGCTGCTGATAGACCATCGGCCCTGCGGCCGGCGCCGCGTTCTGGGCTAACGCCGCCCCTGCGGTCGAAGCCAACAGCACCGCCGCCAGAACAAGCCCGGCCCCACGTCCACGCATCATCATCGTCTGAAGTCCCCACAGATTTGAACGCCAACTAACGACGACCCGACGACCGCCGCAAGCCGTTTCGGCGTTACAATGTCACAAGGACGCCGATCTGCATGTCTTTCCGTTCATCCCCGCGAAAGCGGGGACCCAGGGTTGGGCGAACGATCCGAACGAACAGACGCTCTGTTGATCCAACGCACTCCCGAGCGACAGATCCGGGTGCCCGCTTTCGCGGGGACGAACGGATCAAGAGAGACCGCGCTCACCCCGTCAGCAGCGCCTCCACCTCATGCCGCTCCGGCGCCGACGGTTGCGCCCCCGGCCGGGTCGCCGCCGCCGCTCCCGCCGTGCAGGCGAACCTCAGCGCCTCGGCCGGGTCCATCCCTTCCAGCAGGGCCACGACGATCGCCGCCACGAAGACGTCGCCCGCCCCCGTCGCATCCACGGCCTCGACGGCGGGCGGGGTCGCCCAGGCCATTTCGACGCCGCGCTGGTGCATGGCCGCCCCCCTGGCGCCCCTGGTCACGACCACCCGGCCGCCGCCCCGGTGCAGGCCGTCGCCGTAGAAGGCGGCCTCGGTCTCGTTGACCACGATCAGGTCCGCGCGGCGCAGCAACCGCTCCGACACCGGCCGGGCGGGCGCCAGATTGGCGCAGACGAAGCCGGTCGCCCGGCCGACCGCCGCCTCCACCGTCTCGACGGGCAGCTCCAGTTGCACGATCAGCGCCCCCTCGATCCGCTGCGGCAGCTGTTCGGGCGTGACCCCGTGATTGGCCCCCGCCGCCACCACGATCTGGTTTTCGCCCGACGGATCGACGGCGATCAGGGCCACGCCCGTCGGCGCGGCCACATCGACCTCCACCCCCGACAGATCGACGCCCATCTCCTCCATCAGGGCCAGGGCCTCGCCGGCCATGGCGTCGTTCCCGACCCGGCCGATCAGACAGACCTCGGCCCCCAGCTTCTCCGCCGCCAAGGCTTGGTTGGCGCCCTTGCCGCCGGGATGGCGCGCCAGGGTCGCCCCCGTCACCGTCTCGCCGGGCGCCGGCAGCTGCGGCGCCGTGGCGACCAGGTCCAGGTTGATCGAGCCGACGACGGTGATCCTCATGCCCCCGTCCCTCGCGCCTGATCCTTCAACGTCTCGACGATCAGGTCGAACACCCCTTGCGCGTCCGCCGCCACGGCCCAGCGATGGCGCGCCGTCGCCGGATCGACCCGGAACTCCACCGCCGTATGGCCCCGCGTCAGGTCCGACGCCGTCTCCACCTCGATCCGGCACGGCCGGGTCTGGAACAGTTCGGGCCGGATCAGCCAGGCGATGGGACAGGGGTCGTGCAGGGGCGCGCCCCAATCGGAAGTGGGCCAGCCAACGGTGTCGCGCTCGACCCTTTGCGAGAACCGCAGCATCGAAGCCGTGGCGCGCGCCGCCGCGCTGTCGACGGCTTCGACGGCGGCGATCCGCGCCTCGGTCGCGCGCACCTGATGGGTGACGTCCAGGCCGAAGGCGACCACGTCGCAGCCCGATCCGAACACCACCGCCGCCGCGTCCGGGTCGGCCCAGACGTTGAACTCGGCCGAGGGCGTGATGTTGCCGCCCTCGCTGCGCGCCCCGCCCATGACCACGACCGGCCCCAGCCGTTCGGCCAGCCGCCGTTCGCGCCGCATGGCCAGGGCCAGATTGGTCATCGGCCCCAGGACGGCGACGGCCACCGACCCTTCGGGCCGGCGCATGACCAGGTCCACGATGGCGTTGGCCGCCGGCCCGTCGCCGACGATGCCCGTCGGCTCGAAAGGCTCCAGGTCGCCCAGCCCCTCGGCCCCGTGAAAGGCGCCCGCCCCCGCCGGCGGCCGTTTCAGCGGCCGCTCCGCCCCGCCGAACACGGGCGCGTCCTCGCGCCCGGCGATCTGGCGCACGATCCGCGCATTGCGCTGGGTCAGGCGGCCGGGGACGTTGCCCGCGACCGTGGTTACGGCCAGCACCTCCAGCTCGGGCGCGGCGAAGGCCAGGAACAGCGCCACGGCGTCGTCCACGCCGGGGTCGCAATCGATGATCAGGGACTGGGCAGGCACCGCCCATGACTAGGTGCGCCCGCGCCGCGCGGCAAGCCGCAACCGCGCCCCCTTCGCGGCCGCGAGCGGCGGGGAGCCAACGTCCGTTCCAAGCGTTGCCGTCGTCATGAGCGCCGCCGCCCGTCTTTTGGATCTTCGCCGCGAGCGGGCCTATGTCGCCGATCTGGGCCGGGCCTTCGCCGGGGCTCTGGTGTTCAGCATTCCGCTGCTGATGACGATGGAGATGTGGGAGCAGGGCGTGATCATGAACCGCTGGCGGCTGCTGGCCTTCATCCTCGCCGGCCTGCCGCTGCTGTACGGCCTGTCCTATTACGCCGGCTTCTCGAAGCGGCGCGGCCTGGTCAACGATGCGCTGGACACGGCCGTCGCCCTGGCGGTCGGCTTCGTCACCGCTTCGACCCTTCTGATCCTGTTCGGCGTGGTCGAATGGAACGCGCCCCCGCGCGAGGCCCTGGGCATGGTCGCGCTCCAGGCCGTCCCCGGCGCCATGGGCGCGCTTCTGGCGCGGCGTCAGCTCAGCAGCGACGGCGGGGGCGACGGCGGGGGCGACACGGACGAGGAGGAGGCGTCCTATGTCGGCGAGCTGTTCCTGATGGCGGCGGGCGCCCTGTTCTTCGCCCTGAACGTCGCCCCGACCGAGGAGATGATCCTGATCGCCTACAAGGCGGAGCCGGCGCATGCTCTGGCCCTGGTCGCGGTGTCGATCCTGCTGCTGCACCTGATCGTGTTCAAGGCGGGCTTCGCCGGCCAGGAAGAGGCCGACCGTCCCGCCGCCGCCTTCCTGCATTTCACCCTGCCCGGCTACGCCATCGCCCTGGGGATCAGCCTGTTCGCCCTGTTCGTCTTCGGGCGGATCGACGGCCATTCGGTCGCGGGCGTGGTCCAGACCGTGATCGTCCTGGGCTTTCCCGCCGCCATCGGCGCCGCCGCCGCGCGCCTCCTGGTCTGACCGCCATGCCCCCCAGCAAGACAGCCCGCGCCAAATCCCACGCCCCGCGACCGATCCTGCAATGGCTCATGGCCGGGGTCGGCGCCGCCGTCACCCTGGCCGCCGTGGCCGTGGTGGTGTGGGAGGCCTGCCAGCCCCCGGCCCCGCCCGCCCTCAGCGCCCGCATCGTCGCGGTCCAGTCCACCGCAACCGGCCAGGCGGCGACCGTGCGGGTCCAGAACGACGGCGACGACACGGCCGCCGCCGTCGACATCGAGGGGGTGCTGGGCGACCAGACGGCCACGGCGACCCTGGACTACGTCCCCGGCCACGGCCACGCCGTCGCCTATCTGCGCTTCGACGCCGATCCGCGCGCGGCGTCCGTCTCGGTCAAGGGCTGGTCGGCGCCCTGAGCCTGGGTTATGCTGGGCGCGTTCTCCGGGGGGTCGCAATCGAGCGGCTGAGATAGAGGTTTCTCCTCTGACCCGTCGAACCTGATCCGGGTCATGCCGGCGAAGGGATGAGTAACGCTTTCGGTCCTCGAGCCACAGGACCCTCGCGCCCGACGTCGGCGGACCTCTTTTGCACAGAGGCCGCCATGAACATCGCCGTCACCCCGCCCGCCGAACCGCACGAACCCAATGTCGATCTCGCCCTCAAGGACGCCCGCGAGCAGGTGATGAAGGAGACCGGCTCCATCCCGACCGGCGAACGGGCGGGGTCGAAGAAGGTCTATGTGGCGGGCGAACTCTATCCCGACATCCGCGTCCCCTTCCGCGAGGTCGCCGTCCACCCCAGCGCCAACGAGCCGCCGGTGACGATCTATGACAGCTCAGGCCCCTACACCGACCCGACCGTGACCATCGACATCGCCCGCGGCCTGCCGAAGGTGAAGTCGTCGTGGCAGCTGGATCGCGGCGACATCGCCCCCGTGGCGAACCCGCGCGAGGTCAAGCCGGAAGACAACGGCCACGCCAGCGGCAGACACCTCGCCCCCCGCTTCGACGTCTCGAACCACAAGGTCTTCAAAGGCGTCCCGGGCCGCCCGGTGACGCAGTACGAATACGCCAAGGCCGGGATCATCACCCCCGAGATGGAATATGTCGCCATCCGGGAGAACCTCAGGCGCCGGAACCCTGCCAGCGTAGGCGCTCAAGAAGCGAGCGACCGCGTCGCGAGCGTTAGCGCCGAGCGGGATGGCGAGAGCTTCGGGGCGAGCATCCCCGACTACGTCACCCCCGAATTCGTCCGCGATGAAATCGCGAGGGGAAGAGCCATCATCCCGCACAACATCAACCACCCCGAGGTCGAGCCGATGATCATCGGCCGCAACTTCCTGGTGAAGATAAACGCCAACATCGGCAATTCCGCCGTCCTCTCCTCGGTGGACGACGAGGTCGACAAGCTGGTCTGGGCCACCCGCTGGGGCGCCGACAACGTCATGGACCTGTCGACGGGCAGGAACATCCACAACATCCGCGACTGGATCATCAGGAACTCGCCCGTCCCCATCGGCACCGTCCCCATCTATCAGGCGCTGGAGAAGGTGAACGGCATCGCCGAGGATCTGACCTGGGAGGTGTTCCGCGACACCCTGATCGAACAGGCCGAACAGGGGGTGGACTATTTCACCATCCACGCCGGCGTGCGCCTGCCCTTCGTGCCCCTGACGGCCAATCGGGTGACGGGCATCGTCTCACGCGGCGGCTCGATCATGGCCAAATGGTGCCTGGCCCACCACAGGGAGAGCTTCCTCTACGAGCATTTCGAGGACATCTGCGACATCATGCGCGCCTATGATGTCTCGTTCAGCCTGGGCGACGGCCTGCGCCCCGGCTCCATCGCCGACGCCAACGACGCGGCCCAGTTCGCCGAGCTGCGCACCCTGGGCGAGCTGACCAAGATCGCCTGGGCCAAGGGCTGCCAGGTCATGATCGAGGGCCCCGGCCACGTGCCGATGCACAAGATCAAGCAGAACATGGACGAGCAGCTGAAGCACTGCCACGAGGCGCCCTTCTATACGCTGGGGCCGCTGACCACCGACATCGCGCCCGGCTACGACCACATCACATCCGCCATCGGCGCGGCCATGATCGGCTGGTTCGGCACGGCCATGCTCTGCTACGTCACGCCCAAGGAGCATCTGGGCCTGCCCGACCGTCAGGACGTCAAGGACGGCGTCATCACCTACAAGATCGCCGCCCACGCCGCCGACCTGGCCAAGGGCCACCCCGCCGCCCGC
>NZ_QFNM01000041.1 GCF_003248455.1 Brevundimonas sp. | reverse complement strand
CCGCGCGGAGCGTCATACCCTTCGTCGAAACGGTACTTACAAACTCACACTCCGGGCGAAGGCCCGGCGCTCCGCCCAGCCCTCCATCCAACTTCGCAGCGAAAGCGCGAGGGCGACCAGCCGCGTCCGCAAGGACCCAATTCACCCGCGCGGGAATCTCGCCTACAACCCACCATCATGGCCACGCTTCCTCCCGACACGCTGGCGGCGTCTCTCGCGCGCATTTTCGAGGGCCGCATGATCGACCGGGCCAGTTGGTTCGCCCTGACCGGCGGCGAGCCGCTGTTCACCGAAGGCGATCCGGCCGACACCCTGTATCTGGTGCGTTCGGGGCGTCTGGGCGTGTTCCGGCTGGAGCCGGACCAGCCCGCCCATCTGCTGGGCGTGGTCAAGGCGGGCGAGCCGGTGGGGGAAATGGCCATGCTGGCCGGCACGCCCCACACCGCCACCGTCGTCGCCCTGCGTGACAGCGAGATCCTGGCCCTGCCGCGCGAGGCCTTCTTCGAGGCCGCCCGCACCGAACCCGACCTGATGGTCGAACTGTCGCGACTGATGATCCATCGGGCGCGCGAGCGCACGGCGGGCGCGTCGGAGCCCAGCGTCTTCGGCTTCGTCTCGGCCCGCCCCCGCCCCATCCGCGCCTTCGTCGAGCGGATCGGCGCCGCCATCCAGGCGATGGGATTCACCTGTCAGGTCATCGACCAGTCGGCCCTGGCCTCGGCCTCGGAATGGTTCAGCCGGGTGGAGGGCGCGCACGACTATGTCCTCTATGTCGCCGAACAGGATCAGCCCGCCTGGGCCAGCCTGTGCGCGCGCCAGGTGGACCGGATGTTCGTCGTCGGCAGCGGGCTTCTGGCGCCGCCGTCCAACGTGCCGCGCCGCCACGGCTTCGGCGACGGGCGCCGGCTGACCGACCTGATCCTGCTGCGCGATCCCCGGATGCACCATCCGGCCAACACCCGGGTCTGGCTGGACGCGCTCCAGCCCGACCGATGGTTCCACTGCGTCGAGGGCGTGGCCGCGGACGCCGAACGCATCGCCCGCGTCGTCACCGGCACGGCCGTCGGCCTGGTCCTGTCCGGCGGCGGCGCGCGGGCCTATTGCCACATCGGCGCGGTCAAGGCCCTGCAGGACGCCGGGATTCCCATCGACTTCACCGGCGGCGCCTCGATGGGCGCCGTGGTCGCGGCGGGTCCGGCCCTGGGCTGGGATCACGAACGGCTGGATTTCGAGATCCGCCGCGCCTTTGTCGATTCCGACCCCCTGTCGGACCTGGCCGTGCCCATCATCGCCATGTCGCGCGCCCGCAAGGTCGCGGGCCTGTTGCAGCGCGCCTATGGCGACATCGACCTGGCCGATCTGTCCCTGCCCTTCTTCGCGGTGTCGTCCAACCTGACCTCGGGCCGGATCGAGGTGCACCGGACCGGGCTGATGCGCCGGGCCATGCGCGCCTCCATCGCCATTCCCGGCGTCCTGCCGCCCGTCGTCATCGACGGCCAGGTGCTGGTGGACGGCGCGGTGCTGAAGAACTTCCCCACCAGCGTCATGCGCCAACTGAACAGCGGCCCCATCGTCGGCGTCGACATGTCCCAGACGCGCGGCGTCGACCCCCAGGCGCTGGAAAATCCGCCGTCCTGGTGGAAATGGGTCCTGTCCGGCGCCTGGAAGAGCGGCCCGCCCATCGTCTCGATCCTGATGCGCTCGGCGACCATCACCACAGACACCGAGATGGAGCAGGCCCGCGCCGACGCCGATGTCCTGGTGCTGCCCCAGATCAGCGGCAGCGACATCCGCGACTGGAAGACCTACGACGGTCCCGTCGCCGCCGGCCATGCGGCCATGACTGCGGCGCTGGAGGCCCTGCCCTGCCCGGTCCAGCGCCTCCGCCATCGCCCGACGGCCGGTCCTAGAGAAACAGGGCCAGAACCGACAGAAGCGTAGCCGTCGCCACCGCATTCAGCGCCATGCCCAGGCTGGCGAAGGCGCCGGCCGTCTGGTCGACCTGGAACGCCCGCGCCGCGCCGAAGCCGTGGGCCGATACGCCGACGGCCAGGCCCCGCGCCCGGAAATCGGTGATCTTCATGGCGTTGAACAGGGGCGTCGCCGTCATGGCGCCGATCACTCCGGCGATCAGCACGATCACCGCCGCCAGGGCCGGAACCCCGCCCAGCTGCTGGGCCACCGCCATGGCCACCGGCGTCGTGGTCGCCCTCGGCGCGATGGAGGCCAGGATGTCGTGCGGCGCGCCGAACAGGGCCAATATCCCCACCGCGCTGACCACCGCCGTCGCCGCCCCCGCGACCAGGGCCAGGCCGATGGGAACGGCCAGCCGCCGGATCAGCGCCCGCTGCGCCCACACCGGAACCGCCAGCCCCACCACCGCCGGCCCCAGCAGGAAGCTCAGCGCCTGCGTCCCCGCCCAATAGGTCTGATAGGATGTGCGCGTGGCCAGCAGCAGGCCGATCAGCACCGGCGTCGCCAGCAGCACCGGATGGCACAGCGGATGGCGGCCGCTGCGTCGCGACAACTGGTCGGCGCCCTCGAACACCGCCAGCGTCACGGCCAGCCAGAACAGGGGCGTGGTCAGAAGGTCCCTCATGGCGCGACCGGCTCTTGCGGCTCCGCCTCGGCGTCGGGCGGCCCGAACCGCCTGACCGCCCAGCGGAACACCAGGGCCGTCGCCGCCATCGTCAACAGGGTGGAGACCGCCGTGGCCGCCAGGATGCCGACCCCGTATCGCGACAACGGGCCGCCCTCGTCGATCAGCCCCACGGCCGCCGGGACGAACATGATCGACAGATGCGCCGTCAGCCAGGCCGTCACCGCCTTCAGCGTCGGCCGCTCCTTCGGGACCAGCGCCAGCCAGGCCAGCAGCAGCAGCAGCCCGATCACCGATCCCGGCAGCGGCAGCCCCGTCAGCCGATGGAGGATCTCCCCCGCCAGTTGACAGAACAGCAGCAGGGCGATGGCGCCGATCATGGTCATGTCGGTCGTGGCCTCACGTCACAGCGGCGCGCACGCCGCCTTCAGCCAATCCAGCGCCGCGCCGTCCAGCAACGGCCCGACCTTGGCCAGGGTCTCGGCGTGATAGGCGTCGACATAGGCCCGTTCGTCCGGCGTCAGCAACTCGACCGCGATCAGCTTGCGGTCCAGCGGTGCGAAGGTCAGCTGCTCGAAACCATGCATCGGGCGTTCGCCGCCTTCGGGAACAACGGCCGGCGTCACGACCTGAAGCGTCTCGATGCGGATGCCCCAATGGCCTTCGCGGTAATAGCCCGGCTCGTTGGACAGGATCATCCCTTCCAGCAGCGGCTGGGACGTGCCCCATTTGGCGATCCGCTGCGGCCCTTCGTGGACGCCCAGATAGCTGCCGACGCCGTGGCCCGTGCCATGATCGTAATCCAGCCCAGCCGCCCACATCGGCGCCCGCGCGACGGCGTCCAGGGCCATGCCGCTGGTCCCCGCCGGGAACCGGATGGTCGCCAGGGCGATGTGCGATTTCAGCACCAGGGTGAACTTGCGCCGCTGGTCCTCGGTCGGCTCGCCGATGGCCATGGTGCGGGTCACGTCCGTCGTGCCGTCCAGATACTGGCCCCCGCCGTCCACCAGCAGCAGCGAGCCTTTCTCCACCTTGCGGATCGTGGCGCCCACGGGCTTGTAATGCGGCAGGGCGCCGTTCGGCCCCGCCCCGGCGATGGTGTCGAAGCTGAGGTCCTTCAGCGCGCCGGTCTTCTCGCGGAACCGCTCCAGCGCCTCGACCACCTCGCGCTCGTCCGGCAAGGTCTCCTGCGCGACCGTATCCACCCAGTGCAAGAACCGGCTCAGCGCCGCCCCGTCGCGGATATGGGCCCGGCGGCTGCCTTCGATCTCGACAGCATTCTTCGCCGCCCGGGGGATGGCGCAGGGGTCCTGCGCCCGCACCACCGTCGCCCCGGCCCGCTCCAGCCGGTCGAAATACCAGGCCGAGGACAGCGACGGATCGATCATCACCTTCCGCCCCGCCAGGGCGTCCAGGGCGCCGCCCAGCCGCTCGGGCGCCTCGAGCTGAATCTCATCGCCCAGCCAGGCCGGCAGCGCATTCGTCACCTTGGCCGGGTCCAGAAACAGACTGGCGCGGCCGTCCGCGCGAACCACGGCCTGGCCGATCGGCAGGGGCGAACGGATCACGTCGCCGCCGCGCACATTGAACAGCCAGGCGATGGACATGGGCGCGGTCAGAACCACGGCGTCCGCGCCGGCGTCGGCCACGGCCTTGCCGATGCGCGCCCGCTTCGACGCATGGCTTTCGCCGGAATAGACGTCCTCGTGCGGGACGACCGGCGCCGTCGGCTGGGCCGGACGATCCGCCCCCCAGGCCAGGTCCAGCGGATTGGCGTCCACCGCCTTCAGTTCGGCCCCCGCCTTTTGCGCCGCCGCCTTCAAGGCGAGCAGGGCGTCGGGGCTGTGCAGCTTGGGATCGTAGCCAATGACCGCGCCCTCGGCCGCCGTCTCCAGATAGGCGGCGAAATCGTTCAGGTCGCGCCGCTCGAACAGGGCCGGATCGGTCTGCGCCTTGACCTGCACCGTATAGCGGCCATCGGTGAACAGACTGGCCTTGTCCTGAAACACCACCGCCGCCCCGGCCGAGCCGGTGAAGCCCGTGGCCCAGGCCAGACGCTCGTTGGCGGCGGGCAGATACTCGTTCTGATGCTCGTCCTCGTGCGAAATCAGAAAGCCGTCCAGTCCCTGTTTCGCCATCTCTGCGCGCAGCAGGGGCAGGTGTCTGGCCCCGAAGGACGGGTCGGTGGTTTCGTCGAACGTTTGGCGCATGGTCCTGACCTAGGCCCAGCCGGCGTTCCGCTCAACCCCGTCCGTCGCGATCAAAATCTGCTGATGGAACGGCGCGTGGCCGATCCGGTTGTCTGCATACCTCCCCTATGCAGAAAGGATAATGCGATGGCTCGCTTCGCAGGAAAAACCGTAATCGTCACCGGCGCCGACTCGGGCATCGGCCAGGCGACGGCGCGCCGCTTCGCGTCCGAAGGCGCCAGCGTCCTCGCCGCAGACCAGGATGCAGACGGATTGGCCCAGACCCTGTCGGGCCTGGACACGGCGCGCGTCGTCACTCGCGTCGTCGACGTCGCGGACCAGACGCAGGTCGAGGCCATGGTGCAGGCCGCCGTCCAACGGTTCGGCGCGCTTCACGTCATTCACAACAACGCCGGCGTCGGCTGCGACGGCTCCGTCGAGACCATGACGCTGGACGACTATCGAAAGGTGATGGCGGTCAATGTCGACGGCGTGCTGTTCGGCTGCCGCGCCGCCTATCCCGAGTTGAAGAAGACCAAGGGCTGCATCGTCAACACCGCTTCGATCTCGGGCCTGGGCGGCGACGCCGAAATGCTGGGCTACAACATATCGAAGGGCGCCGTGGCCAACCTGACGCGCGCGCTGGCCCGCGACAGCGGCAAGGACGGGGTGCGCGTCAATGCGGTGGCGCCGACCCTGGTCCACACCGGCATGACCGAGGAGATGGAAGACAACAAACCCCTGATGGACGAGTTCGCCAAGCTGATCCCGATGGGCCGCGGCGCCCGGCCCGAGGAGATCGCCGCCGTCGTCGCCTTTTTGGCCAGCGACGACGCCAGCTTCGTACACGGCCACGTCCTGTCGGTCGATGGCGGCCTCGCCGCCTCCACCGGCCAGCCGGACTTCGGCCGCTTCGACTGACGTCAGGCCTTGCGTAGTTGCAGGGCGCTCCAGGCGTCGTGATGGATGGTCTGTTCGACCGTAAAGCCAAGCGGCAGATAGGCGTCCAGCACCCGCTCCTCCTGCGTGCGCAACAGGCCCGACAGAATGGCGACGCCGCCCGACGTCAACGCCGCGCCGATCTCGGGCGCCAGATGCACCAGCGGCGCGGCCAGGATGTTGGCGAACACTAGGTCATAGGGCGCGTGTCGGGCGATCCTCGGATCGCTCAGCCCGTCCGCGAAATAGAAGTCGCATTTCGCGTCATTGATCTCGGCGTTCTCGTTGGCGATCCGGGCAGACGGTTCGTCGATGTCGGTGCCGACCGCGACGGGGGATCCGGTCTTGGCGGCCGCGATGGCCAGAACGCCAGTGCCGCAGCCGACATCCAGAACCTTCTCGAACGTCTCGGTTTCCAACAGCGTGTCGAACGCCTCCAGACAGCCGACGGTCGTGCCGTGGTGGCCCGTGCCGAAGGCGGCGCCGGCGTCGATCTTTATAAGAACACGGTCTTCGGGCGCCTTGCCCTGATCGTGCGCGCCATAGACGAAGAACCGTCCGGCCTCGACCGGCGGCAGGCCCGACAGCGACATGGCCAGCCAGTCGGCGTCGGCCAGCTTTTCGACCTCCACCGTCACCTCGTGGTCGGCCAGGACCGCCTTCAAGCCCTCCACCTCTTCGTCTGTCGTGGGGAAGGCGTCGATGCGCCACATCCCGCGATCCTCGTCCTCTTCCAGGATGGAATAGGTCGCGCCCTCCAGCCGCGGATCGACGTCGATGGCGGCGGCGGCGGCCTCGGCGGCGGCGCGCGCGCCCCGGGCGATTATCTGAAGTGCGGACTCGGACATTTCTCAAACACCGGTATCATGGCGAATCATTGCGGTCCGGCGCTTTGCCGGCCCGTGTTTCGCGTTCGTCTAAACCGAGGGGTCGGGGAAATACATGGCCAAAGCACCGTCAACGTCCAAACCCGCCGCTGAAAAGCCGGCGACCGCCAAGAAAGCCGCGCCGAAAACCGCCGCGCCCAAGGCCGTGAAACCCGCCGCAGCCACCAAGACCGCAACGGCCAAGCCTGCGGCGAAGGCCGCCCCCAAGTCTGCGACCGCCAAGGCCGCCGCGCCGAAAACCGCCGCTGCTAAGCCAGCCGCTGCTAAGGCGGCTGCGCCCAAGGCCCCCACGCCGAAGGCCGCATCGAAGGCCGCCGCAAAGCCGGCTGCAAAATCCGCCGCGCCGGAGACGGAAGCCCGGGCGCCCGCCGCCCCTACGCCGGCGCCCGAAGCCGCTCCGGCGCCCGCCGCCACGCCCAAGCCCGTCGAGGCGCCGAAGCCTGCCCCGGTTTCCAACGTCGACGAGAACAAGGGCTTCTTCGCCAAGCTGGGCGACATCATCTTCGGCAAGCGCTGATTTAGGCGCCTCCTGATCCCAGGTCGTCGGACGGGCCCGTCCGGCGATCTCGTCCGTCAACGCAGCCGTTCGGCCAGGAAGTCGACGAACACCCGCACGCGGGCCGGCATATTGACGCCGCCGACGAAGACGGCGTGTATCGGCTCCCGGTCGCCCGGATTGAACGCCTCCAGCAGCGGGACCAGCCGCCCGGCCGAGATGGCGTCGCCGACGCTGAAATGGCCGACGCGCGTCACCCCTGCCCCGGCCAGCGCCAGCTGGGTCAGGGTCTCGCCATTGTTGGCCTCGATCGGGCCCCGCACCGTCAAGGCGTAGTCCCGCCCGTCCCTGCGGAAGGGCCACACCGGCTCGGCGCGGCGAAAGTTGAAGTTCAGGCAATCGTGGTCGTGCAGGTCCTCGGGCGCGCGGGGGACGCCCCGCCGCGCCAGATAGTCGGGAGACGCAACGATGGTCCGGCCCGTGTCCCCCAGCCGACGCGCCGTCAACGGACTGTCGGCCAGCGGTCCGAACCGGATCGCCACATCCGCCTGCCCCGCCGCCACGTCGACCACCACGTCGGTCAGATTGATGTCGACCAGGATGTGCGGATACAGCCGCACGAACTCCCCCAGCAGCGGCACGACCTGCTGGCGGCCGTGAGCCAGGGCCGCGCTGACCCTCAGCCGCCCGCGTGGCGCGCCCTGATCGGCGATGGCCTGTTCGGCGTCGTCCATCTCGGCCAGAATGCGGCGCGCCGCGCTCAGATAGGCCTGCCCCTCGGGCGTCAGCGTCAGCGCCCGCGTGGTCCGCAGCATCAGCCGCACGCCCAGCCGCGCCTCGATCCGATCCAGGGTGCGGCTGACCGCCGATGGCGTCAGCCCCATCGCCCGCCCTGCCGCCGAGAAACTGCCCCCCGCCGCCACCGCCGCGAACACGGACATCTCGCGCGCGCGATCCATGCCGTAGGGCGGCGTCTTTGCGTTCATTTCAAAAATCCTTGGCCTGAACCCTGCCTACCCCCGCGAAGGCCTGTCGTCCATCTGTGCGTCCGAACACGAACTGCGGAACATCGCCATGGACTATCGCCAACTCGGAACCTCGGGCCTGCGCGTGCCCGTTCTCAGCTTCGGCGCGGGGACCTTCGGCGGGTCGGGCCCGCTGTTCGGGGCCTGGGGCGACAGTAAGGGGGACGAGGCGCGCCGACTGGTCGACATCTGCCTGGAGGCGGGGGTCAATCTCTTCGACACCGCCGACGTCTATTCCGACGGCGCCTCGGAACGGGTGCTGGGCCAGGCGATCAAGGGCCTCCGCGACCAGGTGCTGATCTCCACCAAGACCGGCCTGCCGACCGGCGACGGCCCCGCCGACTGGGGCGTCTCGCGCAGTCGGCTGATCCGCGCG
Source organism: Brevundimonas sp. (assembly GCF_003248455.1). Taxonomy (GTDB): domain Bacteria; phylum Pseudomonadota; class Alphaproteobacteria; order Caulobacterales; family Caulobacteraceae; genus Brevundimonas. The sequence goes on along the minus strand of NZ_QFNM01000041.1, from coordinate 34,027 downwards.
GTCGAGCACGCGCTGCGCCGCCTGGAAACCGACCATATCGACCTGCTGCAACTTCACGCCTACGACGCCTCCACCCCGGCCGAGGAGCTCGTGGGGGCGACGCTTGAGACGCTCGTGACCGCAGGCAAGGTCCGCTACACCGGCGTCTCCAACTATCCCGGCTGGGCGCTGATGAAGGCGCAGGGGATCGCCGACCGGCATGGCCGCCCCCGCTTCGTCGCCCACCAGGTCTATTATTCGCTGATCGGCCGCGCCTATGAGGCCGATCTTATGCCGCTCGCCGCCGACCAGGGCCTCGGCGCCCTGGTGTGGAGCCCGCTGGGCTGGGGCCGGCTGACCGGCAAGATCCGACGCGGCGCCCCGATCCCCGAAGGCAGCCGTCTGCACCAGACCGCCGCCTTCGCCCCGCCGGTCGAGGACGAGCACCTGTACCGCGTCGTCGACGCCCTGGACGCCATCGCCGCCGAAACCGGCAAGACGGCGCCCCAGATCGCCATCAACTGGCTGCTTCAACGGCCGACCGTCGCCTCGGTCATCGTCGGCGCCCGCAACGAACATCAGTTGCGCCAGAACCTGGGCGCCGTCGGCTGGAGCCTGACGCCCGACCAGATCGCTTTGCTCGACGCCGCCAGCGATGTCCTGCCGCCCTATCCCCACACGCCCTATCGTCAGCAGGAAGGGTTCGCCCGCCTGAACCCGCCCCTCGTCTGACCCCGGCTGACCCGGCCGACCAAAGTCTCTGAAGGTTCTCTCCCAATGAAACTGAATCCTCCCCTGCTGGCGCTCTCGGCCGGCGCCTTCGGCATCGGCGTGACCGAGTTCGCGCCCATGGGCCTGTTGCCCGTCATCGCAACGGACCTGGGCGTCTCCATTCCCACGGCCGGCCTCCTGATCAGCGCCTACGCCCTGGGCGTCATGCTGGGCGCGCCTCTGATGACCCTGACCACCGGCCGCGCGCCGCGCCGGACCCTGCTGATCGGCCTCGCGGCGATCTTCACCGCCGGCAATCTGCTGTCGGCGATCTCGACCGACTATACGATGCTGTTGATCGCGCGGGTGATCACCTCGCTGAACCATGGCGCCTTCTTCGGCGTCGGCTCGATCGTCGCCGCCAGCCTCGTTCCACCCAATCGCCAGGCGGGCGCGGTCGCGGCCATGTTCATGGGCCTGACCGTCGCCAATGTCGTGGGCGTGCCGCTGGCGACCTGGGCCGGAGACGCCCTGGGCTGGCGCGCCAGTTTCTGGGGCATCGCAGGCATCGGCGTGATCGTCATGGCCGCGCTTCGTCTGACCCTGCCCGACCTGCCCGCCCCGGCCGGCGGGAAGATGGCCGCGGAGTTGCGCGTCCTTGGCCGCGGTCCGGTGCTGGCCGCCCTGGCCCTGACGGTGATCGGCTCCAGCGCCATGTTCACCGTCTTCACCTATATCGCGCCGATCCTGCGCGAACAGACCCACGCCTCGCTGGCCTTCGTCACCGCCATGCTTGTGACCTATGGCCTGGGCCTGACGCTGGGCAACTGGCTGGGCGGCCGGTTCGCGGACAAATCCGTCGACCGTACGCTGATCGTCACCCTGGCCGGGCTGTCGGCCATTCTGGCCGTCTTCGCCTTCGCCATGCCGTTCGCGGTTCCGACCTCGATCCTGATCTTCCTGTGGGGCGTGGCCAGTTTCGCCCTGGTGCCGCCGCTTCAGGTGCGGGTCATGGCCGCCGCCGCAGATGCGCCCAACCTGGCCTCGTCCATGAACATCGGCGCCTTCAACCTGGGCAACGCCGTCGGCGCGGCGCTGGGCGGGGCGGTCATCGCCGGCGGCCTGGGCTATCCGGCCGTCTCCGTCGCCGGCGCCGTCGCGGCGGCCCTGGGCCTGGTGCTGGTGCTGGTGCTGACCCGCAGGCCGGCTGCTGCGGGAAGCGCCGTTTCGGGTTGAACCCGTCCGGGAAACGGCCGGGGCGCGGATCGAGGCGTCCCGTGCGGCATATCGGCAATAGTTGACTTTTACGCAGGGACTTCTATATCGCCCCCAGCCTCGGGACAGGTCTGCGATACGCGCCGCCCGCTCGCCCACAGAGGGGCGGTTCCGTCGCTGCCATGCACGCAGACGCTTTTTCTTCCCTAGGATTCATGACCGAATTTTCCCAGCTGGGCCTTTCGCCCACGACCCTTCAGGCCGTCGCGGAGACGGGCTACACCACCGCCACCCCCATTCAGGAACAGGCCATTCCGGTCGCCCTGGCCGGACGCGACGTCCTGGGCATCGCCCAGACCGGCACCGGCAAGACCGCCGCCTTCACCCTGCCGCTGGTCGAGCGGCTGGCGACCGGCCGCGCCCGCGCCCGGATGCCGCGCGCCATCGTCCTGGCCCCCACGCGCGAACTGGCCGACCAGGTCGCCGAAAGCTTCGCCAAATACGCCAAGGGGACCAAGCTGACCTGGGTTCTGCTGATCGGCGGCGTCTCCATGGGCGACCAGGTGGCGGCGCTGAACAAGGGCGTGGACGTGCTGATCGCCACGCCGGGCCGCCTGCTGGACCTTTTCGAACGCGGCAAGATGCTGCTGACGGGCGTCGAGATCATGGTCGTCGACGAGGCCGACCGGATGCTGGACATGGGCTTCATCCCCGACATCGAGCGCATCTTCAAATTGACGCCCCCGCGCCGCCAGACCCTGTTCTTCTCGGCCACCATGCCGCCCGAGATCACGCGCCTGACCACGGCCTTCCTGAAGGATCCGACCCGGATCGAGGCCTCGCGGCCGGCGATGACCGCCGACACCATCACCCAGTATCTGGTCCGCATTCCGACCAGCGATCCCAAGGCCAAACGCACCGCCCTGCGGACCCTGATCGAACGTTCGGACGTCAAGAACGGCATCGTCTTCTGCAACCGCAAGTCGGAAGTCGATATCGTCGCCAAGTCGCTGCAGAAGCATGGCTTCGACGCCGCCGCCATTCACGGCGACCTGGACCAGTCGCACCGGATGAAGACCCTGGCCGACTTCCGCGCCGGCAATCTGAAGATCCTGGTCGCCTCGGACGTCGCCGCGCGCGGTCTGGACATTCCCGACGTCAGCCACGTCTTCAACTACGACGTCTCCCACCACGCCGACGACTATGTGCACCGCATCGGCCGCACCGGCCGCGCGGGCCGTCTGGGCCAGGCCTTCATGATCGTCACCCCGGCCGACGACAAGTCGCTGGATAAGGTGCTGAAGCTGATCAAGAAGGACCCCGAGGAGCTGGTTCTGGACGGCGTCGATTTCGCCGCCATCCAGGACGGCCCGCGCCGCGACGACAAGCGCGGCGGACGCGAGCGTTCGGGCGAGCGCGCCCGCGGCCGATCGCGCGCCGCCCCCGCCCCCGAACCGGCGGAAACCGCCGTCGCAGCGGCGGCCCAGCAGACCGAGGCTCCGCGCAGTCGCAGCCGTCGCAAGGCCCGTCCTGAAGCCAGACCCGAGATCGAGGCTCCGGCTCCGGTCGCCGCCGCCGTCGAGCCGGCGGAGCCGGTCGAGGCGCCCCGCGCCGCCCGCGCGGACCGCGAACCGCAACTGCTTCAGTCGGATCGCCGCGGCGACCGCAAGCCCGCCCGCGAGGACAGCCAGCGCCAAGGCGTGCGTGGTTTCGGCGACGACATCCCAGCCTTTTTGCGCCGCCCGGTGGTCGTTCGCGCCTGATCGAACGCTGAGCGGCGCGGACTTTCTCTGCGCCGTTTACCCTGCATTACGGATCGGGCCTTAGTGTCCCGCCCCAGAGACGTTCCCAGAAGGGGACCGGGGGAAGAAGAATGTCCAAGCAGGTCGAGACGGCGCTCAGGGGTCCACAGGCCTACGCCCTGGCGCGTGACGTCATCGCCGAGATGGAAAAGGCGGGCGTCTGGCCGACGCCGCTGAACTTCGAGCTCTGGCTGCACTACGTCAGCGACCCGGACGGCGCCCTGGCCCGCGAGATTCGCCTGCTTCTGAAACAGTCGGGCGTCATTTCCGACAAGACCTCGGAGATGCTGGCGGCCGAGTTCCTGCCGCGCGGCCGTCTGCCGGATCAGATTCGCGATGTCGGCGCCGTTCTGGACCGGGAGCTGGCCAGCGTCGCCAACGCCATCGCCATGGCCCACAAGACCCAGGCCGACTACGGCGAGACCCTGGCCGACGCCTCGCAAACCATGGAAAACGCCGACGACGCCTCCGCGCTCAGGTCGCTGGTCGGGGGTCTGTCCACCGCCACCCGCCGCGTGCGGCGCGAGACGGCCGTGCTGGAAAAGCGGCTGGAGAAATCAAACAAGGAGGTCCTGCGCCTGCGCGAGAACCTGGAGCAGGTCCGTCGCGACGCCATGACCGACGCCCTGACCAGCCTGGCCAACCGCAAGGCGTTCGACGAACGGCTGGAGGCGGCCTGCGCGCCCGACGACGGCGCGCCCCTGGGCCTGGCCATCCTCGACATCGACCATTTCAAGCGGTTCAACGACACCTGGGGCCATCAGACCGGCGATCAGGTCTTGCGCTACGTCTCGACCGTCCTGTCCAACATATGCGGCAAGCATCGGTTCGCGGCCCGGTTCGGCGGCGAAGAGTTCGCCGTCATCTTCCCGGGCGAGAACGCCGGCGCGGTGATGGCGGCGCTTGAGAGCATCCGCAGCGAGGTCGCCTCGCGCGCCCTGCGCCGACGCTCGACCAACGACAACCTGGGCTCGGTCACGATATCGGCGGGCTTCGCTCAGCGCCGCAGGGGCGAAACGGCCGCCTGCCTGCTGGAACGCGCCGACGCCGCCCTCTATGAATCCAAGCGCAAGGGCCGCAACTGCGTCACCGCCGCCTCAATGGACCAGGCGGCGCGAGAAGTCGCCTGACAAGGTCAAGCTTTCCGGCATAATCGCCCGATGCGCAGCTTCGCCTTCAATGTCGCCTATTGGATTCTGTCGATCGGCTATGGGCTGACCGCCGCCTTCGCCGCCCTGGCGCCCGGACGCGGACCGGCCAGCTGGGTCATCCGCCGCTATGTGAAGCGGATGGTCCAGGCAATGGCGATCTTCGCCGGCATCCGCCTGAGGGTGCTGGGCAAGGAGCGCCTGCCCGTCGGCGCCTTCATCATCGCCTCCAAGCACCAGAGCTGGGGCGACGGGTTCGCGACCTACGACCAGTTCGACGACCTGGCCTTCGTCACCGGCGACCATCTGGAGAAGTTTCCGCTGCTGGGCGGGGTGCTGAAGAAGCTGGGCGCCATCGTCGTCAACTCCTGCGGCGGCCACGATGCCCGCAAGGCTCTGGCCACGCGCGCCGCCGAGGCCAAGGGCGAGAACCGCAAGATACTGATCTATCCCGAAGGCCATCTGGCGCCGGTCGGGCGGAAATACCGCTATCGCTCGGGCGTCTGGCACATGTACCGCGACTTCGACATGCCGGTCGTCCCGCTGGCCACCAACCTCGGCCTGTTCTGGCCCGAGGAGAAATACGAGAAACGCCCCGGAACGGCGACGCTGGAATTCCTCGACCCCATCCCAGTCGGCCTGCCCAAGGACGAGTTCCTGGCCCGCCTCGAAACCGTCATCGAGGCCCGCACCGCCGAACTGGTCGCCGAGGCGACCGGACAGCCGGGCACGCCGGCCGTGCTGGTGGATACGCCGGCCTAAAGCCTGATCGGCTGAGGAGGAATCGCTTCGCGATTCCGCTGATGCCGTGAATCAGGCTCCAGGTTAAAGCGAGACGGCGGCGGCCGGGACGATGGTCACGCTCTCGCCGCAGCCGCAGGCGTCGGTCTGGTTCGGATTGTTGAATACGAATTTGGACGCCAGCCGCGTCGTCTCGTAGTCGATCTCGGTGCCGATCAGGAACAGCACCGCCTTCGGCTCGATCAGGATCGTCACCCCCTTGTCCTCGACCACCTCGTCCAGCGGCTCGATCGCATCGGCATAGGCGAAGGTGTATTCCTGCCCCGCGCAGCCGCCGTTCTTGACGCCGATGCGCAGGCCGATGTGAGCGTTGTCGGCGTTGTCCAGGATTTCGCGCACGCGCGCGGCGGCGGCGTCCGTCAAGGTGACGGCCTTGGGGCGCGGGCGACGCGGGCGGGATGTGGTCTGAAGCTCGGTCATCAGAACATATTCAGGGCCAGCTTGGCCTCGTCGCTCATCTTGGAGGCGTCCCACGGCGGATCGAACACCAGATTGGCCTTGGCGCTGCGCACGCCGTCGACCTTCTCGACCGCTGTCTCGACCCAGCCCGGCATCTCGCCCGCCACCGGGCAGCCCGGGGCGGTCAGGGTCATGTCCACCACGACATCGCGGTCGTCGTTGACGTCGACGCGATAGATCAGGCCCAGTTCATAGATGTCGACCGGGATTTCCGGGTCGTAGACGGTCTTAAGCGCCTCGATCAGGTTTTCGGTCAGGGTGTCCAGCTCGGCCTGCGACAGGGCGCTCTTCTGGGGTTCGTCCCAGGCCTCCTTGAAGGCGTCGCTGTCCTGAATCGTTTCGTCTGTCATCGGCTTACACGAAGAAGTTCCGCGCCTTGATCAGCGCATCCACGAAGGCGTCCGTATCCTCCACGGTGTTATATAGGGCGAAGGAGGCGCGGGTGCTCGACGTCACCCCCATTCTTTTCGCCAGCGGTTCGGCGCAATGCAGGCCCGCCCTCACGGCGACTCCGTAACGGTCCATGATCTGGGCCACGTCATGGGCGTGGGCGCCCTCGACGGCGAAGGTCAGGATGGCGCCCTTGCCCTCCGCCTGTCCAAGAATGCGCAGCCAGGGTTCGTCGCCTAGCCGATCTGCCGCCCGTCGATACAGGGCGTGCTCGTGCGCCTGCACCGCCGTCCGGTCGTACTGCGCCAGCCATTCCAGCGCCACGCCCAGGCCGATGGCCTCCAGGATCGGCGGCGTGCCCGCCTCGAACCTGTGCGGCGGCTTGGCGTAGGTCACGCGGTCCCGCTCGACCGTCTCGATCATCTCGCCGCCGCCCTGATAAGGCGGCAGGGCCTCCAGCGCCTCGGCCTTGCCATACAGGGCGCCGATGCCGGTCGGGGCGAACAGCTTGTGGCCCGTCAGCACATAGAAGTCGCAGCCGATGGCCCGGACGTCCGGCGTCGCATGAACCGCGCCCTGGCATCCGTCGATCAGAACCTGAGCGCCCGCCGCATGAGCGAGACGGGTGATCTCCGCCACCGGATTGATGGTCCCCAGCACGTTCGACATATGGGTGACGGCGACCATCCGCGTCTTTGGTCCCAGCAGGTCGACGTACGCCGCCATGTCCAGCGACCCGTCGTCCTGCACCGGGATCCATCTGATCACCGCCCCGCGCCGTTCGCGCAGCAGATGCCACGGCACGATGTTGGAGTGATGCTCCATCTCCGACACGACGATCTCGTCGCCCGGCTGGATCGACAGGCCCAAGCCGTTGGCCACCAGATTGATCGCCTCGGTCCCGCCCTTGGTCCAGACCACCTGTTCGGCGCTCTCGGCGTTCAGGAAGCGGGCGACGATCTCGCGCGCCTTTTCGAAGGCTTCGGTCGCCTCGTTCGACAGGGTGTGCAAGCCGCGGTGGACGTTGGCGTAGCCGCTCTCCATCGTCGCGACCAGGGCGTCGATCACCGCGCGCGGCTTCTGGGCCGAGGCGGCGTTGTCCAGATAGACCAGGGGCTTGCCGTTCACCTCCCGCGACAGGATCGGGAACTGCGCCCGCACGGCATAAGGATCGAACACGACCGATCCTCCCCCGTTCACGGGGGAGGGGGACCCCGAAGGGGTGGAGGGGGCGCACGCAAGGCCGGTGTCTGGGGTCGCCCCCTCCACCGCCGTTCCGGCGGTCCCCCTCCCCCGCTCCGCTTCGCTGTGCAGGGGAGGATTAGTCACAACCGAGCCGTCAGCCATTCCCGCGCCACCTCTCTCGCGCCCTCGTGCTCGATCCGGTCGATGACCTCGATCAGGAAGGCCTGGGTCAGCAGGGCGCGGGCCTCGTCGGCCGGAACGCCGCGCTGCTGCATGTAGAACAGGGCGCTCTCGTCAAGCGCCCCCACCGTATTGCCGTGCGCGCACTGCACGTCGTCGGCGTAGATGATCAGTTCCGGCTTGGCGTCGATCTCGGCCCGTTCGGAGGCGATCAGGGCGTGATGGCCCATGCGCGCATCGGTCCCGTCGGCCCCGCGCTCGACCACGATCTTGCCCTGGAAGACGCCGCGCGCGGCGTCGCGCGCCACGCCCTTGATCAGTTGCGACGTTGCGCCGTCACGCTCGACGTGGCGCACCACGCTGGTCAGGTCCGCATGGCGCGATCCGTTCAGCAGATACAGGCCGTCGGCCTGGACCTGAGCGCCCTGGGCGAAATGAGTGATGCGGGTCTCGATCCGTTGCAGTTTCGCGCCGGTGGCGATCACGGTCTGGCGATAGACGCCGCCAGCCTCGACCTTCACGTGGGCCTCGGCGATGGAGATGGCGTCCTCCGGCTCTTCGACCAGAACCACCCGCGTCACCTCGGCCCCGGCCGCCACGTCCAGCTCCAGCGTGTTGTGGGCTGCATAGGCCGAGCCGGCGCCCTCGTGGCTTTCCAGCAGCAGCAGTCGCGCCCCGGCCCGCGCCGACACCCGCGCCCCGGCCGTATGGCCCGTCCTTGTCGCATCCGAGACATAACGCAGGCGCAACGTCTGTTGGCCGGAGGCGATGAAATCCGTCACCCCCACGGCCCGTCCGTTGACGAAGACGATGGCCTCTCCGCCCAGGTCGTAGAACGGTCCCGGCCGCCCCACCGCCGCCGAGGGGGACGGCTGCGGCGCCTCGCGAAGATACCGCTTCAGATCGCTGTATTTCCATGCCTCGTTCCGCCGCGACGGAAAGGTATCGGCGTCGGTCAGATCAATGGCGAAGGCCGCGCTCATGCCGGTTCCAGAAGATATTTGTCATACCCTTCCGCCTCCAGCTCCAGCGCCAACTCCGGTCCGCCCGAGGCCACAATCCGACCGCCGGCCAGCACATGCACCCGGTCCGGTTTGATGTAGTCGAGTAGGCGCTGATAGTGGGTGATGACCAGCATGGCGCGGTCAGGACGACGCAGCGCATTCACCCCTTCCGACACGATGCGCAGGGCGTCGATGTCAAGGCCGGAATCGGTCTCGTCCAGGATCAGCAGCGACGGCTCCAGCAGAGCCATCTGCAGGATCTCCATCCGCTTCTTCTCACCGCCGGAGAAGCCGACGTTCAGCGGCCGCTTCAGCATGTCGAAGTCCATCTTCAGCGCCTTGGACGCCTCGCGAACCAGCTTCAGGAAGGCCGGCGCCGCCACCTCCTCCTCGCCCCGCGCGCGCCGCTGCGCGTTCAGCGCCGTCCGCACGAAGGTCAGGGCCGGCACGCCGGGAATCTCGATCGGATACTGGAACGACAGAAACACGCCCTTGGCCGCCCGCTCAGCCGGATCCAGCGCCAGCAGGTCCTCGCCCGCCCATTCGACCGCGCCTTCGGTCGCCTCATAGCCCGGCCGTCCCGACAGGGCGTAACCCAGCGTCGACTTGCCCGCCCCGTTCGGCCCCATGATGGCGTGCACCTCGCCCGTGGGCACATCGAGCGTCAGGCCCTTGAGGATCGGCTTGTCGCCGACGGAGATGTGGAGGTTGTTGATCTTCAGCATTGTTTTTCTTTACCCGACCGAACCTTCAAGGCTGATCGCCACCAGTTTCTGCGCCTCGACGGCGAATTCCATCGGCAACTTCTGCATCACGTCGCGGACGAAGCCGTTGACCAGCAGGGCCACCGCCTCTTCCTGCGACAGGCCGCGCTGTTGCGCGTAGAATAGCTGGTCGTCCGAGAGGCGCGTCGTCGTCGCCTCGTGCTCCAGCTGGGCCGAGCCGTTGCGGGCCTCGATATAGGGGATGGTGTGCGAGCCGCACTCCTTGCCGATCAGCAGGCTGTCGCACTGGGTGAAGTTGCGCACCCCCGTCGCCTTTGGATGCACCGAGACCAGACCGCGATAGGTCGAGTCCGATCGACCCGCCGACACCGCCTTGGCGATGATCCGCGACTTCGAATTCTTGCCCAGGTGGATCATCTTGGTGCCGGTGTCGGCCTGCTGATGTCCGTTGGTGATGGCGATGGAATAGAACTCGCCTGACGACTCCTCGCCCTTCAGGATGCAGGACGGATATTTCCATGTGACGGCCGAGCCGGTCTCGACCTGGGTCCATGACACCTTGGACCGATCACCCCGGCAGTCGGCGCGCTTGGTCACGAAGTTGTAGATGCCGCCCTTGCCCTCGGCGTCGCCGGGATACCAGTTCTGGACGGTGGAGTAATTCACCTCGGCGTCGTCCAGCGCCACGATCTCGACCACGGCCGCATGCAGCTGGTTCTCGTCGCGCATCGGCGCGGTGCAGCCCTCCAGATAGGAGACGTAAGCGCCCTTGTCAGCGATGATCAGCGTCCGCTCGAACTGGCCCGTCTGGCTCGCATTGATGCGGAAATAGGTCGACAACTCCATTGGACATTTCACGCCGGGCGGAATGTAGACGAACGACCCGTCCGAAAAGACCGCGCTGTTCAGCGCCGCGAAATAGTTGTCCGAGACCGGCACCACCGACCCCAAGTATTGCCGCACCAGATCAGGATATTCGCGCAAGGCCTCGGAAATCGGCATGAAAATCACGCCCACCTTGGCCAGTTCTTCCTTGAAGGTCGTGACCACCGACACGCTGTCGAACACGGCGTCCACGGCAACCTTGGGCGCGCCCTGTACCCCGGCCAGCACCTCCTGCTCCTTCAGCGGGATGCCCAGCTTCTTGTAGATTTCCAGGATTTCGGGATCGACCTCGTCAAGAGACTTGGGCCCATCCTTCTTCTTGGGCGCCGCATAGTAGAACAGATCCTGATAATCGACCGGCTCGTAACGGACCGCCGCCCAGGTCGGCTCCTCCATCGCCAGCCAGCGCTCATAGGCGGCCAGACGCCATTCCAGCATCCATTCCGGCTCGCCCTTCTTTTCGGAAATGAAGCGCACGATCTCGGCGCTCAGCCCCTTGGGCGCATATTCCGTCTCGATGTCGGACGTGAAACCGTGCTCGTACTTCTCCAGCGCGGCGACGGCGTCGATGGTTTCCTTGACGGCGGCCATCAGGCGACCTCTCTCACGCGCTCGGCGGCGCGCGTCTTGTGCTTGTTGTAGGCGGCGACCCAGGCGTCGGCGAACCGCACCCAGTCGCTCTCGACCGTGCCCCAGCCGCCGGAAACGCGCACGCCCCCGGTCGCCAGATGCTCCAGCCCCATGGCGCTGAGGGTCTTGGACGGCTTGACCTTGCCCGACGAACAGGCCGACCCCGCCGACACCATGACCCCCGCCAGATCAAGCGTGATCAACTGTTGAGGACTGTTCCAGCCCTCCACCGCCATGAACAGGGTGTTGGGCAGGCGCGGCGCAGCGGCGCCGATGATGGTCGCCCCGGCGGCCTGAACCTTGGCCTCGGCCGCGTCGCGCCAGGCGACATGCGACTGCATCGTCTCCAGATCGCGGGCCGCGCAATCGGCCGCCACGCCGAAACCGGCGATGCCCGGCACGTTCTCGGTGCCTGCGCGCAGGCCTCGTTCCTGTCCGGCGCCGTGCAGGATGCGGACGCCCGACACGCCTTCCTTCAGCACCAGCGCGCCGACGCCCTGCGCCCCGCCCAGCTTGTGCGCCGACAGGGTCAGCGTATCCGCGTCCAGCGTCCGCATGTCGACCGCGATCTTGCCCGCCGACTGGATCGCATCGACGTGCAGCCAGCCGCCCGCCGCCCGCACCAGCTTCGCCGCCTCGGCGATCGGCTGGATCACGCCGCTTTCGTTGTTCGCATGGTGGATCGCGACCACCGCCCGGCCAGGCCGCGTCAGCGCCTCAGCCAGCCAGTCCAGGTCGACCACGCCGTTCGCATCGACCGGCAGCACCTCGACAGGCGCGCCAGCATTCGCCGCCGCCTCGGCCACGCACGGATGTTCGGTCGCCGAGACGATCAGCCGTTCGCATCCGGCCGCCAGGGCGCTGGCGATCCCTTGCGCGTTGGCCTCGGTGCCGCCCGAGTTGAAAACCACCGCCGTCGGATCGGCCCCGACCAGTTCCGCGACCTGGGCGCGCGCCGTCTCGACCCGCGCCCGCGCGCGCCGTCCGGCCGCATGGACCGCCGACGGATTGCCGTTGTCAGCCAGGGCCCTGGCCATGATCTCCAGCACCTCGGGCCGCACCAGGCCGGAGGCGTTGTAGTCCAGATACGCCGCGCTCATGCCGCCACCCCCACGGCCGCGCTATCGACGTTGCGCCGCCGCTGACCCGTGCGGTTCATCACCACATCCTCCAGCGACACGCCCGCCAGATAGCGATGGATCTCGTCGCCCAGGTCTTCCCACAGATTGTGCGTGATGCAGCGCTCGCCGGCCAGCATGCAGCCCTTGGGCGATCCATGCGCTACGCACCGCGTCGCCCGGATCGGCTCGTCCACCGCCAGCACGATCTCGGCCACCACCGTCTCGTGCGCCGCCTTGGCCAGACGGTATCCGCCGCCCGGTCCGCGCACGCTCTTGACCAGTTCGCTCTTCCTCAGGCGGGCGAACAGCTGTCGCCGCCCTCGCCGCGTCCGTTCTTGGCCAGATCGGCCATCGCCATCACGGCGTATCGTCCCTTGGTCGACAGACGCATCTCGCACCTTCAAAAATTGCGCGCTTTTCGGGGCTCCTGTGCTAGAACCCGCGCCTTCGCAAAGGCGGCGCGCTTGCGGAGGGACTTATAAAGTCCCACCTCCGCGGTCAAGTATTACGCACTCGCGAAACGACAGTTGAACGGATTCCAGAGCCCCTATGCCTGAAGTCATCCTGCCCGGCGCCTCCGGTCGCATCGAGGGCCGCTATTCCCCGGGCAAGCGCCCGAACGCCCCGATCGCGCTGATCCTGCATCCCCACCCCAAGGCGGGTGGGCACATGAACAACCCGGTCGCCGTCACCCTGCACCAGCTGTTCCAGCAACGCGGCTTCGCCACCCTGCGCTACAATTCGCGCGGCGTGGGCAAGTCCCAGGGCGAGTTCGACAGCGGCATCGGCGAGCTGGCGGACGCCGCCACGGCCCTGGACTGGCTCCAGGCCGGCAATCCCGGCGCCAGCCAGACCTGGGTCGCCGGCTATCAGTTCGGCGCCTACATCGGCATGCAGCTTCTGATGCGCCGGCCCGAGACGGACGGCTTCATCTCGGTCTCGCCGCCGTCGAACATGTACGACTTCAGCTTCCTGGCCCCGTGCCCGGCGTCCGGCCTGTTCCTGCACGGCGCCGCCGACACCATCGTTCCGCCGGTCGAGGTCGAACGCGTGGTCAACAAGCTGCGCACCCAGAAGGGCATCGTCATCGACTACGAACTGGAAGACGGCGCCAGCCACTTCTGGCAGGACCACATCGGCGCCGTCGAACGCCGCGTCGGCGCCTATCTGGACAAACGGCTGGAAGAAAAGCCGGCGTAATCCTAGATTCAGGTCGTCCCCAGGAGACCTGAATGCAGCACGACATCGTCATCATCGGCGGCGGGGCCGGCGGTCTGGAGTTGGCCGCCCGCCTCGGCCGCAGGTTCGGCGCGCGCGAGGGCCGCCGTCGCGTCCTGCTGATCGACCGCTCCATCTTCCACCTGTGGAAGCCCAGCCTGCACGAGGTCGCGGCCGGGTCGCTGGATTCGCACCAGGAGGGCCTGTCCTATCCGGTCCTGGCGCGGCGCAATCATTTCAGCTTCGCCTTCGGCGACCTGACCGGCTTGGACCCGGCCGCCAGGACCCTGACCCTGGCCGAGATTCGCGACGACGACGGCGCCCCCCTGGTCGCGCCGCGCACCCTGTCCTTCAACACCCTGGTCCTGGCCGTCGGCAGCGGCTCGAACCTGTTCGGCACGCAGGGCGCGGCCGAACACGCCCATCTGCTGGAGGATGTCGCGGACGCCGAGGCCTTCAACCGGCGGCTGACCTCGGCCTTCCTTGCGGCCGCCTATTCCGACGAGCGCCTGTTGAACATCGCCATCGTCGGCGCAGGGGCGACCGGGGTCGAACTGTCCACCGAACTGATCGAGGGCCACGACGAGCTGTCCGCCGGCCTGACCCCGGACCAGAAGTTCGACCTGGCCGTCACCATCGTCGAGGCCGCGCCGCGCATCCTGGGCGGCCTGCCCGAGCGCGTGTCCGCCAAGGCCGCCCATGCGTTGGAAGCCAAAGGCGTGCGCCTGCTGACCGACGCCAAGGTCGCCGCCGTCCATCCCGACCGGCTGGACACGTCGAAGGGTCCCGTGCCCGCCGACCTGATCGTCTGGGCCGCCGGGGTCAAGGCGGCCGAGACGAACCGCGACCTGGGGCTGGCGACCGGCCGGCTGAACCAGTTCGTCGTCGACGACCATCTGCGCACCTCGGCGCCCGGAATCTACGCCATGGGCGACTGCGCCGAGGCGCCCGGACCGGACGGCCGCCCCGTTCCCGCCCGCGCCCAGGCGGCGGCCCAGCAGGCGGCTTATCTGGCCCGAGCCCTGGCCGACCCTTCCCGCGATCATGGCCCCTACGTCTATCGCGATCAGGGATCGCTGGTGTCGCTGGGCGGCGACAAGGGCGTCGGCTCGCTGATGGGCGGCCTGGGCGGACCGAACTTCCTGATCGAGGGGCTGATCGCCAAATGGGCCTATATGGCCCTGCACCTGGACCATCACCGCGCCATACTGGGCGTGCGCCGCACCGCCCTGCTGGCCTTGTCGCGCCTCCTCCACCGCCGCGTCTCCGGCCGATTGAAGCTGCACTGACGCGGTCCGCGTGTTTCGAAGTCGGGCCGCACAACGAGTCTGAGCCATTGCGGGCAGGCGCCCCTAAAGCGCATCATCATCGAATGCGACCGCCAGAGGAATTCCAGACGACGCGTTTGCGTCTTCGGCCCATTGAACGGTCGGATGCCGACGCGATTTTCCACACCTATGCGGGCAAGGCTCTGCCGACCCGCTTCATGCCCTTCCCGACGCACCGCGATACCGCCGACAGTCTGGCCTTTTCGATGCGGTGCGAAGACTGCTGGGCGTCAGGCGCCGCATTCCCATGGGCGGTCATGGAGACGGCGTCAGGCCGGTTTCTAGGATCGCTGGAGTTGAAGCTGACGCCGCCAAAGGCCAGCATCGGCTACATCCTCGGCGACGCCTTCTGGGGCCGGGGTTTCGCGAGCGAAGCCGCATCGGCCGTGGTCGCGTGGGCGATCGCTCAACCCGCGATCCATCGGGTCTGGGCGACCTGCCATCCGGGAAACGCCGGGTCCGCCGCTGTCCTGCGCAAGGCCGGGCTTCGCTATGAATCCACCGTCGCGAACTGGGAGGCGCGCCCCCAGCTTGGCGAAGTCGCCGGCGCCAGCGACATCTACGCCCTGCTCAAGCCGACGGCTTGATGGCTGCGTCTTACGCCGCCTCAGCCGCCTCTTCCGCCGGCACGGTGCGGATCAGGTAGTCGAAGGCCGACAGCGCCGCCTTGGAGCCCTCGCCCATGGCGATGACGATCTGCTTGTAGGGCACGGTCGTCGCGTCGCCGGCGGCGAAGACGCCAGGCTGCGAGGTCTCTCCGCGATGATCGACCTCGATCTCGCCGCGCGGGGTCAGGGCCACCGCCCCATGCAGCCATTCGGTGTTCGGCACCAAGCCGATCTGCACGAAGACGCCTTCCAGATCGACGTCGTGACGGTCGTCGGAGTTGCGGTCCTTGTAGGACAGGCCCGTCACCTTCTCGCCGTCGCCGTGGACCTCGGTCGTCAGGGCCGAGGTGACGATCCGCACGTTCGGCAGGGTCGCCAGCTTCCTTTGCAGGACGGCGTCGGCCCGCAGTTCGCTGTCGTATTCGATCAGGGTCACATGGGCGACGATGCCCGCCAGATCGATGGCCGCCTCGACGCCCGAGTTGCCGCCGCCGATCACCGCCACCCGCTTGCCCTTGAACAGCGGCCCGTCGCAGTGCGGGCAATAGGCCACGCCCTTGTTCTTGTACTGGTCCTCGCCCGGCACGTTCATCTGGCGCCAGCGCGCGCCGGTCGACAGGATCACCGTGCGCGACTTCAGGCTGGCGCCGTTCTCCAGCACCACCTCGTGCAGCCCGCCCGGCACGTCGGACGGAACCAGTTTGGCCGCCTTCTGCAGGTTCATGACGTCCACCTCGTACTCGCGGACATGCTGCTCCAGATGGGCGGCCAGTTTCGGCCCTTCGGTATGGGGCACCGAGATGAAGTTCTCGATCGCCATGGTGTCCAGCACCTGCCCGCCGAACCGTTCGGCCGCGATCCCGGTGCGGATGCCCTTGCGGGCCGTGTAGATGGCCGCCGCCGCGCCGGCCGGGCCGCCGCCGATCACCAGGACGTCGAACGGGTCCTTGGACCGGATCTTCTCGGCCGCGCGCGTCTCGGCGCCCTTGTCGATCTTGGCGACGATCTGCTCCAGCTCCATCCGGCCCTGGCCGAACAGTTCGCCGTTCAGGAAGACGGTCGGCACGGCCATGATCTTGCGCGCGTCCACCTCGTCCTTGAACAGGCCGCCCTCGATGGCGACGTGCTTGATGCGCGGATTGATCACGCTCATCAGGTTCAGCGCCTGCACCACGTCGGGGCAGTTCTGGCACGACAGCGAGAAATAGGTTTCGAACAGATAGTCGCCGTCCAGGTCCTTGACCTGCTGGATCACCTCCTGCGCCGCCTTGGATGGATGGCCGCCGACGTGCAACAGGGCCAGGACCAGCGAGGTGAACTCGTGGCCCAGCGGAATGCCGGCGAAGCGTACGCCGATGTCCGTGCCTTTGCGGCGAATCAGGAAGCTGGGCTGGCGCGCATCGTCGAAGTCGCGGCCCATCTCCACTTTGCCGTGCGACACCGAGACGATGTCGTCCAGCAGGCTCTTCAACTCCTGCGACTTGGGACCGGCGCCCAGCGAGGCGACCAGCTCCACCGGATGGACGATGTTCTTGAGATAGCCCTCGAGCTGAGATTTCAGATTGGCGTCCAGCATGGCGGGCTCCTCGGAATGATGTGGATCGGGGGCGTCGCCTTCCAGCCGTGGCGGCGAGGCGATCGCGGGCAGGTCCGGCGCGCGGGCCGGTTGGGCCCGGCCAGGAGCCTCGCTCCCGGCCGGATCCGATAGGCGGAACGGGTCTTAGATCTTGCCGACGAGGTCGAGCGACGGCGCCAGGGTGGCTTCGCCTTCTTCCCACTTGGCCGGGCAGACTTCGCCGGGGTGCGAGCGCACATATTGCGCGGCCTTGACCTTGCGCAGCAGTTCGGCGGCGTTGCGGCCGATGCCTTCCGAGGTGGTCTCGGTGAACTGGATCACGCCGTCCGGGTCGACCAGGAAGGTCGCGCGGTCGGCCAGGCCCACGCCCGGGCGCATGGCGTCGAAGTTGTTGGTCACGACGCCCGAAGGGTCGCCCAGCATGGTGTAGGTGATCTTGCCGATGGCCGGCGAGGAATCATGCCAGGCCTTGTGTGAGAAATGGGTGTCGGTCGACACCGAATAGATTTCGACGCCCAGCTTCTGGAACTCGGCGTAGTTGTCGGCCAGGTCTTCCAGCTCGGTCGGGCAGACGAAGGTGAAGTCGGCAGGATAGAAGAAGAAGACCGCCCACTTGCCCGCCACGTCGGCTTCCGTGACCGTCACGAACTTGCCGTCCTTATAGGCTTCGGCGGTGAACGGCTTGAGGGTCGTGTTGATGAGAGCCATGCGGAAAATCCAATGCAAGGGTGGTTGGGAGGCCCTTTCCTACCGCACCGCGCCCAATAAGCCCAATCACTTATTTTCTGATATTGGATAGATTTAAATTATGGACCGCGTCAGGCGTCAGTACAACAGATACGGCTGGCGCGTCGCTTCCCATGCGGCCTCGTCGGACGTGGCCAGGGCGTCCAGGTCTGCGGGCGTCGCGTCGGGATCGTCCACCCATTCGCGGAGCGCCGGTCCGCCGTTGATCACGTCGATGGGCCGTTTTCCGAACGCATACTCGTACGGAAAATCCCGCCACAGATCGTAATCGGGATAGAGCCGCCGGATGGCCTTGAACCCCGCCGCTTGCACCCGCCAGGGCCTGAAGGCGGCGTGATCGTAGGCGGGATCGTCGACGTGAATCTGAACCCCGCTGCACAGTGTTCCGACGTGTTTGTGAAAGGTCGGCTCGAACCACATGGGCCGCAGCACGCATCCCTTCAGCCAATCGGGCGACAGGGCGTGCATTTCCACGATCACCGCCCGCGCGTCGATGTCGGGCGCGCCGAACAATTCCAGCGGCCGGGTCGTGCCGCGCCCCTCCGACAGGGTCGCCCCCTCCAGCATCACCGTGCCGGCATAGGCGCGGGCCATGCTCAGATTCGGCGCATTGGGGCTGGGGTTGACCCACGACCGTTCGCCCAGCGGCCAGCCGAAGCCCGGCCCCTGTTCCGGCGCCCAGCCCTGCATCTCGATCACTCGGTATTCGACGTCCAGATGGAAGTGTTCGATGAACCACAGGCCCAGTTCGCCCAGCGTCATCCCATGCCGCATCGGCATCGGCCCCGCGCCGACGAAGCTCTCGTATCCGGGCCTCAGCGTCGCGCCCTCCACCGGCCGGCCCGCCGGATTGGGCCGGTCCAGCACCCACACCGCCTTGCCGTGTTTCGCCGCCGCCTCCAGCACATAGAGCAGCGTGGTGACATAGGTGTAGATGCGGCATCCCAGGTCCTGAAGGTCGATCAGGACGACGTCGAACGTCTCCATCCATTCGTCCCTGGGTCGGCGCACCTCGCCGTACAGGCTGAACACCGGAATGCCGTGCACCGGATCGCGATAGTCCGGGCTCTCCATCATATTGTCCTGCAGGTCGCCCTTCATCCCGTGCTGCGGGCCGAAGGCGGCGCTCAGCGCGATCTCGGGACAGGCGGCCAGGGCGTCCACCGCATGGGCCAGGTCCTTCGTCACCGACGCCGGATGCGCCAGCAAGGCCACGCGCCGCCCCTTCAATGGCGCCCGCAGCGCGGCGTCGGACAACAGGCGGTCGAGACCGAAGTTCATTTTAGCTCCAAGGCGAACGTGTCGGGGTGGTGGAAGTCCGGCTTATCGGACGAATGGCTAGAGGCCCAGTATCCGACCGATCCGTCCATCCGCTGGATCACAGCCGTCAGCCCCGTCGCCCCCGTCGCGCCTGCGGGCAAGGCGACGTCTGCCGTCAGCACGAACAGGCCCGGCGCGCGGCGCGTCACGATGAAGGGCGCCGCCATGTCGAAGGGCCGCATCCCCTGCCGATAACCGTTGAACCGATAGGCCGCCCACGCCCCCGACGGCGACAGATTGTATTCGACATAGCCGTCCGCCGTGGCCGCGAACGCCTCGAAACAGGTCGCCCGCCACAGGTCGTCGGACCGCGTCCTCGCCGCCCCTTGCGGCCACAGCACCGTCTCGACCGGCCCCGTCAGCGTGTACTCCAGGCTCAGCACGTCGCCGGCGCGTCGCGTCTCCACCTCCAGCGCCAGCCCGTCGGCGCGCGAAGTCGGATGGGGGATCAGGGGCAGACGCATTTCGTCTTCGTAGCCCATGTCGCCCTGCGGTCAACGCGATCGGCGCCCGCCCTTCCTATCGCCGGGCGACAAACCCTTGCGCGACAAGGCTTTGCGATCCGCCCAGCGCGATTTGGCGCCCATGCCCTCGGGCTGTCTTATTATGTTCCCTCCAATCTCGGGCGGGGGCCGCGCAAATTGCACTTTCTTGCACATTGCATTGTTTTTCGGGGCCCAGGGCAATATCGCGCGGCTTCGATTTCACACTATTCACACTATTCAGACGGTGTTTTCGCCGGACCGTCCCGCCAGCAAAGGGAAGACGCCCCTCGTCATCCCTGCTAACCCAGCCCGCCATGACCGAACACGCTTTCAAATCCGACTTCCTCCGCACCATGCAGGCGCGGGGCTATATCCATCAGATCACCCATCCGGCCGAACTGGACGCCGCCGCCGCCGAGGGCGTGGTCACGGGCTATATCGGCTTCGACGCCACGGCGCCGTCGCTGCATGTCGGCCACTTGATCCAGATCATGCTGCTTCGCCGTCTTCAGCAGGCCGGGCACAAGCCCATCGTCCTGATGGGCGGCGGCACGACCAAGGTCGGCGACCCCTCCTTCAAGGACACCCAGCGCCCCCTGCTGACCGAAGAGCGGATCGCCGAGAACATCGCCGGCATCAAGGGCGTGTTCGAAAAGTTCCTGACCTTCGGCGACGGCCCGTCCGACGCCATCATGCTCGACAACGACGAGTGGCTGTCGAAACTCGGCTATCTGGAGTTCCTGCGCGAATACGGAACCCATTTCACCATCAACCGGATGCTCAGCTTCGATTCCGTCAAGCTGCGCCTGGAGCGCGAGCAGCCTCTGACCTTCCTGGAATTCAACTATATGTTGATGCAGGCGACCGACTTCCTGGAGTTGAACCGCCGATATGGCTGCACGCTCCAGATGGGGGGGTCGGACCAGTGGGGCAATATCATCAACGGCGTCGAACTGACCCGCAAGGTGGACCACAAGGCCGCCTTCGGCCTGACCACGCCGCTGCTGTCGACCGCCTCGGGCCAGAAGATGGGCAAGACCGTGGGCGGCGCCGTGTGGCTGAACGCCGACGCCCTATCGCCCTATGACTACTGGCAATACTGGCGCAACACCGAGGACGGCGACGTGGGCCGCTTCATGCGCCTGTTCACCGACCTGTCGGACGAAGAGATCGCCGGCTTCGAGGCGCTGGAAGGCGCCGCCATAAACGACGCCAAAAAGGCCCTGGCCGACGCCGCCACCACCATGCTGCACGGCGCCGAGGCGGCCGCGACCGCCCGCGCCGCCGCCGAAACCGCCTTCGAAAAGGGCCAGGTCTCGGCCGATCTGCCGACCGTCGAACTGCCGACCGCCGAGGTTTACGGCGCCATGATCGCCGCCGTCGTCACCAAGACCGGCCTGACCGCTTCCAACGGCGAGGCCCGCCGCCTGGCTCAGGGCGGCGGCCTGCGCCTGAACGACATCGCCGTGTCCGACGGCGCCCAGGCGCTGACCGAAGCCGACGTGAAGGACGGCGTCATCAAGCTGGCGGCCGGCAAGAAGAAAATCGTTCTGGTGAGGCCCGTCTGACCCACTTGATCCGAAAAGAATTTCATTCCGCTCATCCCCGCGAAAGCGGGGACCCAGATCTGTGTCAAACCATGGCCTTCTTCACCTACATCGTGGCCAGCCGTCGAAACGGAACCCTCTACACAGGTTCTACCGACGATCTGCTCAAGCGCGTGGCCCAGCACAGAGACAAGACCTTCGCAGGATTCACGGCCAAGTACGACGTTCATATGTTGGTCTGGTTCGAGGTTCACGAGACGCGGGAGGCCGCATTCCGCCGGGAACGGCAGATCAAGAAATGGAACCGCAGTTGGAAACTCCAACTGATCGAGAAACAGAACCCGGAATGGCGCGATCTCTTCGACTCTGTTCGCCTTGGCGATCTGAAGGACGCAAAGGACTGGGTCCCCGCCTTCGCGGGGATGAGCGGAAACGAGGAGATGCCTGATGCATGAAGTCAACGATCCCGCCCCCGCCCTCGACCTGCCCACGGACGGCGGCGGCCGCATCTCCCTCGCCGCCCTCAAGGGCCGGCCCGTCATCGTCTATTTCTACCCCAAGGACGACACGACCGGCTGCACCCGCGAGGCTCAGGACTTCACCGCGCTGGCGCCCGACTTCGCCGCTCTGGGCGTCACAGTGATTGGCGTGTCCAAGGATACGGTGAGGAAGCACGACCGCTTCAAGGCCAAACACGGCCTGGCCGTCGTCCTGGCCTCGGACGAGGACGGCGCGGCCTGCGAGGCATGGGGCGTCTGGGTTCAGAAAAAACTCTATGGCCGCGACTATATGGGGATCGAGCGCGCCACCTTCCTGATCGCCTCCGACGGCCGGATCGCCCAGGCCTGGCGCAACGTCAAGGTGGCCGGCCACGCCGCTGCCGTCCTCCAGGCCGCCAGAACCCTGTGATCGACGAGCGCGGTTCGCAAGCTGGCGCTTGACCTGGCCCGCCCGCCCACGGCCTAGTGGGGTTCGAGGGCTAATAGGGGCTTTGGCCGGCCTTGGCTGGCGGATGCGGAGCGCACCATGTTCACCAAGAGCAAATCCTACGACAACGGATCACAGGGGCTGGGCATCCCCCCGGCGCCGGAACCGGCCCCGACGCCGGCCCTTCCCACGGCGGCGCCCGCCCCCCGCGCGCCCGAGCCGAGCCGCCCCGCGCGGTCCAGCAACCTGTCCACCCTGTCGGCGGGCGTGAAATACGAAGGCAACATCTCCGGCGCCGGCGAGCTTCAGATCGACGGCTCTCTGAAGGGCGACGTGCGCGTCTCCCGCGTCGTCATCGGCGAGGGCGGCTCGGTCGAGGGCACGGTCCATGCCGACGTTCTGGACGTGCGCGGCCGCGTCTCGGGCGCCATCGTGGCCAAACAGGTCAAGCTCTACGCCACCGCCCGTGTCGAGGGCGACATCACCCAGGAGCAGCTGGCCATCGACCAGGGCGCCTGGTTCCAAGGCCGCTGCAACCAGGCCAAGCGCGACACCCCCGGCGCCGCCATGCTGGAAGCCCCCGCGCCGAAACCCGAGAAGGCGGACAAGGCCGAAGCCAAGTCGCCGGCCTGAATCGCGCATCTTTGAATAGAAGAAGGGGCAGCCTAGCAGGCCGCCCCTTTTCCATTAGTCCACGCTGGATCCGCGCGTTTCGCCGACCCGCGCCGCCAGGGCCGCGCCCATGAAGGCGTCCAGGTCGCCGTCCAGAACCCCTTGGGTGTCCGAGGTTTCGACCTCGGTCCGCAGGTCCTTCACCATCTGGTACGGCTGCAGCACATAGGATCGGATCTGGTGTCCCCAGCCGATGTCGGTCTTGGCGTCGGCCAGCGCCTGGGCTGCGGCCTCGCGCTTCTGAAGCTCAAGCTCGTACAGGCGCGCGCGCAGCATCTTCCAGGCCATTTCCCGGTTCTGGTGCTGGGACCGGCCGGCCTGGCAGGCGACGACCGTATTGGTCGGGATGTGGGTCAGGCGCACGGCCGAATCGGTCTTGTTGATGTGCTGGCCGCCGGCGCCCGAGGCGCGATAGGTGTCGGTGCGCACGTCCGAGGGGTTGATGTCGATCTCGATCGCATCGTCCACGACCGGCGACACGCCGACCGAGGCGAAGCTGGTGTGCCGCTTGGCCGCCGCGTCATAGGGGCTGATGCGCACCAGGCGGTGCACGCCCGATTCCGACTTCAGCCAGCCATAGGCGTTCGGGCCTTCGACCAGGATGGTGGCCGACTTGACCCCCGCCTGTTCGCCATCTTCATACGCCTCGACCGTGACCTCATAGCCGTGCGCCTTGGCCCAGCGGGAATACATCCGCAGCAGCATCCCGGCCCAGTCGTTCGATTCTGTGCCCCCGGCGCCCGAATTCACTTCCAGATAGGCGTCGTTGCCGTCGGCCTCGCCCGACAGCAAGGCCTCCAGTTCGGCGCGGGCGGCGCGGTCCTTGATGCCGCGCAGCGACGCACGCGCCTCTTCCAGCGCGCCCTCGTCGCCCTCCTCGTCCGCCATCTCGGCCAGCATCACCCCGTCTTCCAGGTCCTGCTCCATCGCCTTGACGGTGTTGATCTTGGCTTCCAGCTGCGAACGTTCGCGGCTGACGGCCTGGGCATCGTCGGGCTTGTCCCAGAGGGTCGGGTCCTCGACCCGCGCGTTCAGCTCGTCGAGCTTCCTTAGAGCGGCATCCCAGTCAAAGACGCCTCCTGAGCAGAGCGACGCTCTGCTCGATGTCGGCCTTCATGGCCTCGACATCCGGTCTCATCGCAATCTCCAGCGACACAAGGCCCTCAGGCAGCACGGCCCGCGGGCCGTGCGATAGGGCAAGATTAATGAAAACGGCGCGCCACGAGGACACGCCGTTCGAACGGCCTACCTAGAGCCTCAGTACAATCCGCTCAAGTCCTCGGCCGGCGCCTTCTTCGGCGGCGGCGGCGCGGTCGGGGCCGGAACGGCGGCCGGGGCGCCCGAGGCGGCCTCCTGTTCGCGGCGGATCACGTCATAGTAGTTCTGGGGCCCGACCGGCGCGGCGGGGGCCCGGACGGGCGGCGGGGCCTGACGCTCGGTGCCGGGACGGAAGGCTTCCTCGATGCCGTTCACGTTGCGGAAGACGGCGTTCTTGGGCCGCACGAACGGACGCGCCGGCCGCTCCTTCAGCGCCGTCTGCATGAAGTCGGTGAAGACCGGCACGGCCGCCGAGGCGCCTGCCTCGCCCGACCCCAGCGAACGGTTGTCGTCGAAGCCGATGAAGACGCCGACCACGATGTCGGTGGTGAAGCCCACGAACCAGGCCGAGCGGTATTCGTTGGTCGTGCCGGTCTTGCCGGCGACCCACGGCCCCAGGCCGCGCGCGCTGGCGGCGGTGCCGCGCTGGACCACGCCTTCCAGCATGGAGCTCATCTGATAGGCGGTGATCTGATCGATCACCTGGGTTCCGCGTGGCTGAAGACGCGGCGATTCCTGACCTGAGAAGCCTCGTCCGCATTCGCGGCAGGTGCGGTTGTCGGCGCGGAAGATGGTCTCGCCGTCACGGTCCTGGACATAGTCGATCAGATAGGGCGTCACCCGCCGTCCGCCGTTGGCGAAGGCGGAATAGGCGGCCGTGATGTCCAGCGGCGTGACTTCGCCGGCGCCCAGAGACACCGACAGGTTCGGCGTCAAACCCGGCAGCCCCATCCTGGCCGATTGATCCACGATCCTCTTCATGCCGACGGCCTGGGCCAGGCGCACCGTCATGACGTTGCGCGACAGTTCCAGCCCGCGCCGCAGCGTCTGCGGACCATAGTATTGGCGGCTGTAGTTCTCGGGCGTCCAGCGTTGGCCATTCGGCCCGCCGGCGAAGCTGATCGGCGCATCCAGCACGATGGAGGCCGGGGTGAAGTCCCCCTCCAGCGCGGTCGCATAGACGAACGGCTTGAAGGCCGATCCGGGCTGGCGCTTGGCCTGGGTCGCCCGGTTGAAGCTCGACAGCGCATAGGAATAGCCGCCGACCATGGCCAGCACCCGGCCCGACTGCGGCTCGATCGCCACCAGGGCGCCGTTGACACGCGGCACCTGTTTCAGGGCGTACTGCCCGCCCCGCGGCTCCACGAAGATCAGTTCGCCGCGCCGCAGCTGGCGGTTGGCGTTGGCCCAGGCGGCGTCTGCGGCCAGCAGGGTGCCGGTCTTGTCGGTCTTGGCGGTGCGGATGCGCACCGTGTCGCCGCTGACGCTCTCGATGGCGGCGGCCTCCCAACTGCGCCGCTCTGGCGGAATCCGGCCGCGCAGGGCCTCGGCCTGCCAGCCCGGTTCGAACTCCGTCGCGCCCCAGCCGCCGCGCCAGCCATGACGCCGGTCATAGTTCTCCAGCCCCTGCATCAGGGCGCGCCGCGCCGCCGTCTGCAAGGTGGGATCCAGCGTGGTGCGCATATAGAAGCCGCCGGCGCGAAGCTGTTCGCCGAACTGGGGGTTGGCCGCCGCCTGGCGCCGCGCCTCCTCCACGAAGAAGTCCGCGTCCTTGTAGTCCGAGCGCTGGGGCGCATCGCGCGTCACCAGCGGCTTGGCGCGGGCGGCGACCAGCTCGGCCGGCGTCAGCCAGCCGCTTTGCTCCATTTCGCCCAGCACCCAGTCGCGCCGGCCCTTAGCCGCGCCGGGGTGGCGCTTGGGGTGATAGTTGTTCGGCCCCTTGGGCAGGGACGCCAGGAAGGCCGCCTCGTCCGGCGTCAGCTGCGCCAGCGACTTGCCGAAATAGTTGTAGGCCGCCGAGGCGATGCCGAACGAGCGATACCCCAGGAATATCTCGTTCAGATACAGTTCCAGAATCTGCTGCTTGGACAGGGTCGCCTCCAGCCGATTGGCCAGGATGGCTTCCTTCACCTTGCGGTTCAGGCTGGATTCGTTGGTGAGCAGGACGTTCTTGGCCACCTGCTGGGTGATGGTCGAACCGCCCTCCAGCCGGCGGCCCTGCGCCAGGTTGAAGACGTTCTTGATCGAGGCCCGGCCGATGCCGCCCACGTCGATGCCGCCGTGCTGGAAGAAGTTGCGATCCTCGGCCGCCAGGAAGGCGTGGACGACCGTCGTCGGGATCTGGTCGTAGGACACATAGATGCGACGCTCGTCCGAGAACTCGCCGATCAGGGTGCCGTCGCCGGCATAGACGCGCGTCGCCGTGGGCGGACGATAATCGGCCAGCTCGGACGCATCCGGCAGGTCGTGGAACAGCCACGCCGCATAGACGGCGACCACCAACCCCGCCAGGGCGATGGCGCCCAGCAGAACCATGCCCGCCCACACGAACCAGCGTTCGGCAATCTTCACTGCGTACTCCACGACGCGCCCCGAAGGCGAGCTTTAGCCCGCGTCGCCGGTCGATTGCTAGAGCGCCGATGCAACGTCCCCTTCCCGTCTCCCGTTAAGCCCCCATCTCCAGCTTTCCAATCCCCAGGAGCCCACCATGGAAGTTCTGTATCGCGCCCAGGCCACGGCGTCCGGCGGCGGCCGCGAAGACGGCCGGTCGACCACCGACGACGGCAAGATCGACGTCAAGCTGTCCACCCCTACGGAAATGGGCGGCAAGGGGGGCGACGGGACCAATCCCGAGCAGTTGTTCGCCACCGGCTACGCCGCCTGCTTCCTGGGCGCCCTTCGCCTGGTCAGCGGCAAGGCCGGAACCCCGGTCGGCCCGGACACCAAGATCACCGCCGGCGTCGGCTTCGGCAAGAATCCGGTGGGCGACGGCTTCAACCTCGACGTGGACCTGACGGTCGCGGATCATGGCCTGGATCAGGCCATGATCGAGGATCTGATCCACAAAGCCCACCACGTTTGTCCCTACTCCAACGCCACGCGCGGCAATGTGGACGTGAAGCTCTCCGCCGCCTGACTTCTTCCTCTCCGCTCATCCCCGCGAAAGCGGGGACCCAGTGCTTTGGGCGATGATCGTTCGAGGCTGTCTCTGCTCTCGATCCCACGCCGTGCCGAGCGAAAGAACTGGGTCCCCGCTTTCGCGGGGATGAGCGGGGTTTTAGTGATCCCGAACCTGCGCTAATCGCTTTTCCATGACCTCCCCGCTCGACGCCTCTCCCGATCCCCTGCTGACGCTCGAACCCGCCCGCCGCGTGACCCTGCGCGAGGCCTTCGGCGTGGACAGCGACATGACCGTGCCCGCCTTCGCCGAGCGCGACAGCCATGTGCCCGAGATCGACGAGGCCTATCGCTTCGACCCGCAGACGACCCTCGCCATCTGCGCGGGCTTCGCCTTCGACCGCCGCGTCATGGTCCAGGGCTATCACGGCACCGGCAAGTCGACCCACATCGAACAGGTCGCCGCCCGCCTGAACTGGCCCCTGGTTCGCGTCAATCTGGACAGCCACGTCAGCCGCATCGACCTGATCGGCAAGGACGCCATCGTCCTGAAGGACGGCAAGCAGATCACCGAGTTCCGCGAAGGCATCCTGCCCTGGTCGCTGCAACGCCCCATCGCCCTGGTGTTCGACGAATACGACGCCGGCCGCCCGGACGTGATGTTCGTGATCCAGCGCGTGCTGGAGGCGCAAGGCCGCCTGACCCTGCTGGATCAGAACCGCGTCATCCGGCCCAACCGCTTCTTCCGACTGTTCGCCACCACCAACACCATCGGCCTGGGCGACACCACGGGCCTGTATCACGGCGCGCAGCAGATCAATCAGGCCCAGCTGGACCGCTGGAACATCGTCACCACGCTGAACTACCTCGACCACGACGTGGAGGCCGAGATCGTCGCCGCCAAGGTGCCGGAATGGAAGGACGCCGAGGGCCGCCGCCGAATCGCCGCCATGGTCCGCGTCGCCGACATGACCCGCAACGCCTTCATGAACGGCGACATCTCCACCGTCATGTCGCCCCGCACGGTCATCACCTGGGCCCAGAACGCCATCATCTTCGGCGGCGATCTGGCCCTCAGCTTCCGCCTGACCTTCCTGAACAAGTGCGACGAGCTGGAACGCCCGACCATCGCCGAATTTTATCAGCGCGCCTTCGGCGAGGATTTGCCCGAGGCGGCGACGCGGGTGAAGGTCGGCTGACCCACCCCCCGCTCCGGCGGCGCTCGCCCTAGCGGCGAACCTCGTCCCCGCCGATGAAGGCCCCGGCGATCCAGCTGACCACGCCGGTCACGATGGCCGCGCCGATTCCGGCCCACAGGCCGTCGACCACGAAGCCGCCCAGGAACATGGCGGTCAGGCCGATCATGGCCGCGTTCACGACCAAGAGGAAAAGGCCCAGGGTGACGACCGTGATCGGGAAGGTCAGCACCACCATGATCGGCCTGACCACGGCGTTGACCAGCCCCAGGATGACGGCCGCCGCGACCAGCGATCCGTTGTTGGTGAAATCGACGCCCGGCACGATCCGCGCCGACAGCCAAAGGCCGGCCATCGTGACCACGGCCTGGATGATGAAACGGATCATAGGGGACCTCCAAGGGTTCAAGCGTCACCATAATGCATGAGGCGGGCGAAGGCTCCCGCTTTCACGCGCGCGCTGCTAATCGAAAGTTCAGACCGAACGGAGACCGCCCATGAGCCTGCACGGCGCCTATGACCCGAACAACATCTTCGCCAGGATTCTGCGCGGCGAAATCCCCTCGGTGCGGGTGTGGGAGGACGACCACGTCCTGGCCTTCATGGACGTCTTTCCCCAGTCCGAAGGCCACGTCCTGATCATCGCCAAACAGTCCCAGGCCCGCAACCTGCTGGAGGTCGAGCCAGAGGTGCTGGCGCGCCTGACCGCCGCCCTGCAACGCACGGCCAAGGCGGTCGAAAAGGCGCTGCGGCCCGAGGGGCTGGCCATCATGCAGTTCAACGGCGACGCCGGCGGCCAGACGGTCTTTCACCTGCATTTCCACATCGTGCCCCGCTGGGCCGACCGGGAGATGAAGGGCCACGGCCATGCGCCGATGGCCGACCCGGCCGTCCTCGAGGCGCTGGCCGAACGGATCGCGGCCGAACTGGACTGAAGGCCCTCAGTTCACGCGGCGCTTTTCCAGCTTTCGCGCCAAGGTGCGGCGGTGCATCCCGAGGCGCCGCGCAGCCTCGGAGATGTTGAAGTCGGTCTCCACCAGGGTCTCGTGGATCCGCTCCCACTCCAGGGTCTTGATCGAGGTCGGCCGGGCGCCCAGCGGCGTTTCGGCGTCGCCGTCGGCCCGAGCGAAGGCCGCCTCGATGTCGTCGGTGCCGGCGGGCTTGGCCAGATAGTGTCGCGCGCCCAGCTTGATGGCCTCCACGGCGGTCGCGATGCTGGCGAAACCGGTCAGGACCACGATGTTCATCGCTGGATCGAAGGCGTGCAGCGCCTCCACGCACGTCAGGCCAGACGCCCCGCCCAGCTTCAGGTCCACGACCGCATAGCCCGGACGATGCACCTTCAATACCTCGGCCATCTGGTCGGGGCTGGCGGCGCTGACGACCGTGTAGCCGCGACGTTCGAACGACCGGCGCAGCGTCGCCGAGAACGACTCGTCGTCCTCCACCATCAGCAGCAGCCTGGTTTGATTGTCATCGGTCATGGAGTGATCGTATCCTTGGGCGACAGCGCCGACAGCGGCAGGCTCAGCCGCACCTCTGCGCCGCCTGCGGGCGGATTGGAAGCGTCGACGCGCCCGCCCAGCGAGCGCACCACATTCATCAGCAGGAACAGACCCAGCCCCGCCCCCGCCCGCGGCTTGGTCGAATTATAGGGTTTGCCCCAGGCCTGCAGCACGCTCGCGGCGAAGCCCGGACCGTCGTCGCGCACGGCGATGCTCAGCACCTCGTCGGCCTGGGCGATCGTGACCGCGATCCGGCGCGCGCCCGCCTCCACCGCATTGTCGAACAGCACCCCCAGCACCTGGCGCAGGGCCGGATCGGCGATGATCGCGGGGTTCTGGCTCAGTTCGTCATGGATTTCGACCGCCACCCCGTCGCCGCTCCAACTGGCGACCACATCGGCGACGAAGGCCCGCAGGGTGGTGCGCTGGGGCGCCAGGCCCCTCGCCTCGCCCGCCGACAACAGAATCCCGGTGACGATGGCCTTGCAACGTTCGACCTCGGCTTGCATCGTCGCCATATCCTGGGCCAGGTCGGCGTCCTGGGTCAGGGCCGGCATCCGCTTCCAGTCGCTGAGGATCACCGAGAGGGACGCCAGGGGCGTGCCCAGTTCGTGCGCGGCGCCCGACGCCAACAGACCCAGGCGGACGATATGATCGTGCTCGGCCGTCTGCTGGCGCATGGCGGCGACGGCGGCGTCGCGCTCGCGCAGGTTCTGGCTGATCCGCGTGACGAACAGCACCAACAGCACCGCCATCAGCACGAAACAGATCAGACTGCCCTGAAGATACAGGCCGAGCAGCGATCCCTCGCGCGCCGGCGGCAGGTTCAGGGGCCGGGAGTGCAGCCCCAGGCCGGCGAAACACAGGGTGGTGACGGCGATCAGCGCCCAGGCGTAGATCGGGGCCAGCAGCACCGCCCCCAGAACGACCTGCAAGAGATAAAGCGCCGCGAACGGATTGGCCGCCCCGCCCGTCAGGAACAGCAGCCAGGTCAGGGCTGCCACGTCGGTCAGCAGGGCGATCATCAGCGACCGATCCTCGACCTCGGCCTGGCGCGCTGCCAGCGGCGCGCTGACCAGATTGACCAGGACCAGCCCCGCCGGCGCGGCCAGCAGCCAAACGATGGGCAGCGGTATGCCCATGACATATTCGACCATCAGTATGGTGGCGATCTGGCCCGCCACGGCCAGCCAGCGCAGCTGGATCAGCAGCAGCATGTTGCGGCGGTTGGCCGCGCCGTGTGTCGCCACCTCGCCGCTGAGCCCGCCCAGGCCCAGCAGGCGCTGAAGCGTCGGGGTCACGTCCCGCCCCGCCCATCCGCGCGCCGCCACTCGCGTCGGAACAGGGCGAAGCCGACCAGGGTCAGCAACGCCATTCCGAACCAGGTCAGAGCGTAGATCAGGTGGCTGTTGGGGAACCGAATGACCGTCAGTCCGCCCAGCGGCCAGCCGCCGGGATTGGGCGTCGCATCCGCATCGACGAAATAGGGCGCCGGCCGATCCAGGCCGCGCCGCGCCGCGATGGCCGCCACGTCGCGCGAGCGCCAGCGGTCATGCTCGGGATCGTTGGCCCGCAGGAAGCCGCCCCTGGGCTCGGTGATCCTGAGCAGGCCCACCACGGTCTGCGGCCCCGACGCCTGGCCGTCGGCGCGTGCGGCGGGGTCGCTGCGTCCCGGCGGCACGAAGCCGCGATTGACCAGGACGGTGAAGCCGCGCGCATCGTCCAGCGGCGTCATGACCCAGAAACCGCCGCCCGCGTCGGTGACGGCCTGGACCAGGGTTTCTCTGTCGTGGCGATAGGTCCCGTGCAGGACGACCCGGCGATACTGGTCCTTCTCGCGCGTCACGCCGGGCCAGTGCGCCGGGCCAGGCGCCGGGACAGGCGCGGCGTGGACCCGTGCGTCCACCTGGGCGATCAGCTGGGTCTTCCAGGCCAGTCGCTGCACCTGCCAGACGCCCAGGGCGACAAAGCCGGCGAACAGGATCAGGGCGCCGACCGATACGACAAGGCGCATCGGTCGGCGAATCCTGGCTGGCGAAATCCGACTGATCGCGCCCTCGTCAGCCCATGATCTGCGACATGTCGTGGGTCGCGGGCATCATGTTGGTGTTCAGGTGGTACATGACCCACAGCGATCCCGCCAGGGCGATGACCACCACGATGATGGTGAAGATCAGGGCCAGCATGGTCCAGCCGCCCTCGGACTTGGAGTTCATGTGCAGGAAGTAGATCATGTGGACCACGATCTGCACCACGGCGAAGGCCATGACGATCAGGGCCGTCGCCTGGGCCGGCAGGGCGCCGGTCATGACCAGGGCGAACGGAATGGCCGTCAGGATCACCGACAGCACGAAACCGATCATATAGCTCCTGAACGAGCCGTGATTGTGCGCCTCGTGGCCCAGGTGGTCGGTCTCGTTGGAGTCCGGGCTGTGGTCGTTCTTGTCAGCGCTCATCGCACCATCCCCAGCAGATAGACGAAGGTGAAGACGCCGATCCAGATGACGTCCAGGAAGTGCCAGAACATCGACAGGCACATCAGCCGGCGCTTGTTGGCGGGGATCAGCCCCTTCATCCCGACCTGAACCATCAGCGTCACCAGCCAGATGATGCCGAAGGTGACGTGCAGGCCGTGGGTGCCGACC
The DNA here is from genome assembly GCF_003248455.1 of Brevundimonas sp. GTDB lineage: Bacteria > Pseudomonadota > Alphaproteobacteria > Caulobacterales > Caulobacteraceae > Brevundimonas. The sequence goes on along the minus strand of NZ_QFNM01000041.1, from coordinate 1,803 downwards.
AGGGTGAAGAAGGCCGACAGGAAGGCGCTGCGTTGCGGCGTGGCGCCTTCATGGATCAGATGGGCGAATTCGTAGAGTTCGATGCCCAGGAAGGCCAGTCCGAACAGGCCCGTGACCGCCAGCCAGACCAGGGTCTGGCGAGTGTTGTTCCTGTCCATCGCCAGCATGGCGAAGCCGTAGGTGATCGACGAGAACAGCAGCATGGCGGTGTTGACCGCCACCAGCTCCAGGTCGAACAGCTCCTTGGGCCCCGGCCCGGCGGCGTAGTTGCCGCCCAGCACGCCGAACACGGCGAACAGCATCGCGAAGATGAGGCAGTCGCTCATCAGATAGAGCCAGAAGCCCAGCATGGTGCTGGAGCCTTCCTCGTGGTGCGGCTCCTCTTCCAGGTGGAAGACGGTGGGATCGTCCAGCTTGATCGCGGTCGCGCTCATGGATCAGGCCTCCGTTCCGGCCAGGGCGCGCGTGCGCGCCTCTTCGGTCGCGCGCACCTCATCTGCGGGGATGTAGTAGTCGCGCTTGTAGTTGAAGGTGTGGCCGATCGCGACCGCCAGCACGCCGACGAAGCACAAGGCCGCCAGCCACCAGATGTACCAGACCAGCGCCAGTCCCATCACCAGGCACAGGCCCGAGATGATGACCCCCGCCCCCGTGTTCGACGGCATGTGGATCGCCTTGTAGCCGCTCAGCGGACGCTGATACTTCTTGTTCTTCATGTCCCACCAGGCGTCGGCGTCATGGACGACCGGCGTCGAGGCGAAGTTGTAGTCCGGCGGCGGCGAGGACGTGGCCCATTCCAGGGTGCGCCCGCCCCACGGATCGCCCGTGACGTCGCGCAGCTTGTCGCGGTTGATGATCGACACGGCGAACTGGATGAACATGGCCGCGATGCCCAGGGCGATCACGCCCGCGCCGATGGCGGCGATCACGAACCAGATCTGCAGCGACGGATCGTCGAACACCCGCATCCGGCGCGTCACGCCCATCAGGCCCAGCACGTACAGCGGCAGGAAGGCCAGCCAGAAGCCGGGCACCCAGCACCAGAAGCTGACCAGGCCCCATTTCTTGTCCAGCTTGAAGCCGAAGGCCTTGGGCCACCAGAAGTTGATGGCCGCGAACAGGCCGAACAACACGCCGCCGATGATGACGTTGTGGAAGTGGGCGACCAGGAAGAGCGAGTTGTGCAGCACGAAGTCGGCCGGCGGCACCGCCAGCAGAACGCCCGTCATCCCGCCGATCACGAAGGTCAGCATGAAGGCGACCAGCCACATCATCGGCAGTTCGAACCGGATGCGTCCGCGATACATCGTGAACAGCCAGTTGAAGATCTTGGCCCCCGTCGGGATCGAGATGATCATCGTCGTGATGCCGAAGAAGCTGTTCACCGAGGCGCCCGAGCCCATGGTGAAGAAGTGGTGCAGCCACACGAGGTAGGACAGGATCGTGATGACGACCGTGGCGTAGACCATCGACGTATAGCCGAACAGTTTCTTGCCCGAGAAGGTCGAGGCGATCTCCGAGAAGACGCCGAACAGCGGCAGGATCAGGATGTAGACCTCCGGGTGGCCCCAGATCCAGATCAGGTTCACGTACATCATCGGGTTGCCGCCGAAGTCGTTCGTGAAGAAGTTGGTGCCGACGTAGCGGTCCAGCGTCAGCAGGGCCAGGACGGCGGTCAGGACCGGGAAGGACGCCACGATCAGGACGTTGGTGCACAGCGAGGTCCAGGTGAAGACCGGCATCTTCATCATGCCCATGCCGGGCGCGCGCATCTTCACGATGGTCGCGATCAGGTTGATGCCG
>NZ_QFNM01000040.1 GCF_003248455.1 Brevundimonas sp. | reverse complement strand
TTGGTGAAGCCGATCATCCCGGCCTTGGCGGCGGAATAGTTGGTCTGGCCGATCTGGCCCTTCTGGCCGTTGATCGAGGAGATGTTGACGATGCGGCCGTGGCCCCGGTCGCGCATGCCGTTGATGACCTGGCGCGTCATGTTGAAGACGCTGTCCATGTTGACGCGGATCACGTCGGACCACTGGTCGTGGCTCATCTTGTGGAAGAAGCCGTCGCGGGTGATGCCGGCGTTGTTGACCAGGATGTCGATGGGGCCCAGTTCGGCCTCGACCTCCCTAACCGCGCGGGCGCAGTCGTCGAAACTGGCGACATTGCCCTTGACCACCATCACGCCCAGGGCCGCGGCCGTGGCCTGGGCCGCCTCGTCATTGCCGGAATAGCCGGCGGCGACCCTGACGCCGTCTTCCGACAGCCGCTGCACGATGGCCTTGCCGATGCCCCGGGTGCCGCCCGTTACGAACGCTACGCGCGCCATGTCGTTTCCTGTCCCTTCGCCAGCCCTTGGAGGGCCGTGTCCGATCTCAGGATCAACGAGCGGCGGGGCGCGCGCAAGGCGTGAATCCGGCGCGACGGACGTTCGCCGGCCGCCCCGCCGATGCGATCAGGCGGCCAGCCTGTCCATGTCGATGACGAAGCGATAGCGCACGTCCGACCTCAGCATCCGCTCATAGGCGGTGTTGATCTGGTCCGGGGCGATGGTTTCGATGTCGCAGGCGATGCCGTGGCGGGCGCAGAAGTCCAGCATCTCCTGCGTCTCGCGCACCCCCCCGATCAGCGACCCGGCGATGCGGCGGCGACGCCACAGCAGGGGCACGGCGTGGACCGGCAGGCCCTCGGTCGTCAGCCCCAGCATGATCATGGTTCCGTCGCGGGCCAGCAACTGGATGTGGCTGGCGATCTCGTGCGTGGCCGAGACGGTGTTGATGATCAGGTCGAATTGCTCGGCGGCCGCCTTCATCGCATCCTTGTCGGAATTGATCAGGAAATGCCGGGCTCCCATCCGTTCGGCGTCCGCCTTCTTGCGGTCCGAGGTGGACAGGACCGTGACCTCCGCCCCCATGGCGGTCGCCAGCTTGACCGCCATATGGCCCAGGCCCCCCAGGCCGATCACCGCCACCTTGGACCCCGGCCCGACGCCCCATTCCTTCAGCGGCGAATAGGTGGTGATCCCGGCGCACAGCAGGGGCGCCGCGACGTCCAGCGCCAGGCTGTCGGGGATGGACAGGACGAAATGCTGGTCCACCGTGATGTGGTCGGAATAGCCGCCCTGGGTGATCGTCTCGGACGTGCCGCCCTTCCTGTCCTTGCCGCCGTAGGTGCCGGTGAAGCCGGGAATGCAGTATTGCTCCAGCCCTTCCCGGCAGGCGGCGCATTCGCGGCAGCTGTCGACCATGCAGCCGACGCCGACCCGGTCGCCTGACTTGAAACGGGTGACGTTTTCGCCGACGGCCCTGACCACGCCCGCGATCTCGTGGCCCGGCACCAGGGGATAGGTCGACCGGCCGGTCTCGCCGCGCGCGGCGTGCAGGTCTGAGTGGCAGACGCCGCAGTATTTGATGTCGATCACCACATCGTCCGGGCCGGGATCGCGCCGTTCGAATCGATAGGGCGTCAGCGGCTGGTCGGCGGCGGTCGCCGCGAAGGCGCGGGTGGCGATCGGCATGGAGGATCCTTCAGGCTTTGCGGCGGGTGGAGCCTAGATGTGGCCCTGGCCGGGCGGTCGCAAGACGGCGCGGCCTATTTCAGCTTGGCGATCAGCGCCTGGGCCGCCGCCGGGTTGCGCACCTTGGCGCCTGAGATGAAATAGGCGAATACCTCGCCGTCCCTGGCCCAGCCTTGCGTCTGTTCGGCGATGGCGTCCAGTTCGGCGCCCGTCATGCCGGTCGGTTCGTCCTCCCGGCTGGACATCAGCCGGGCGTATCGAAAGTCGGCGGTCGTCTCGTCGATCCGGGGCCAGGTCGGCTCCTCGTCGTCCACGGCGTAGACGATGGCGGCGCCGTATGCGCGGGCCAGGTCATGGAACCGTTCGGTCGCGAAGGTGGGATTTCGCACTTCCAGCGCATGACGCAGCCGCACGCCGTCCTTCTCCTTGGGCAGCAGCTTCAGGAAGCCCTCGAAATCCTCGGGATCGAACGTCTTGGTCCCCATGACATGAAATACTATTAGCAGCGTCAAGATAAACAGCGCTTTCAGGCGGGTTGAGACCGGACCCAGTATGCTGGTCTTCGGTGTTATGCCGCTCTCTATGAGGCTTACCAGCGCGAGCGCTAGAACAAGACGGCTGTCGAGGACGCCCGCCAATCGTTTCGCAGACTTTCACTCGTTGACCGTTGGCCGCGACCCTCCAAATGCCCCAGAGAGCCGCGCACAGGCCTCTCATGGGCGTTCTGGCTCACGACCACGATCAACCCGTTCCGTGCCTTCAGAGACGCGCTGAGAGCCATTCTTCGCGGCTAACAGAAGGCCGGGGGCGAACGCCGTTGGAGGATATGTTCCAACGAGGATCAGCAGGTCGATCACCCGAAGACGAAATCCTGTCAGCAGATGTCGGGAAGACGACCATCCTCAGCTTTTCACCGAGCGATCTTTGGTCAGCTTGACCAGATGGAATTGCGCGCTGGGATTCCAACTCGCAAAGTTTTCGCGGTGGACCTTCCCCCAGCCTTGAACGGCATCGTCCTTGGTCCGGTAGAAGCTGATCCGGTCGTAGCCTTCCGGGTGGACCTGCTGCTTCCAGATCACGGCCCACCGGCTCAAACCATTGTCCGCTTGGAACACCTCGCCTTCGAACTCTCCCCACCATCCGGGTTCTTTGGCTTTGGTGGCTCTGCGTTTGCTCTTAGCCAGTTCGACCGGATTGCCGGTGATGTCGCGGAAGGGGATCACCACTCGACCCCTTCTGAGTGGCCATGACAGACGATGTTGTAATCCTCTGACCCTTCCTCGACCATGTTCAGATTGGCGAGACGCGGGTCGCCCATGCTCCCGATGTGGGTCTTGCCATTCGCCGATTTCTCTTCCGACATCTCGCGACACCAATCCTCTCCATCGGAGGATAGGAGGCTGATCATCACCGGGCGACCGCTGCCGTCCTTGTGGGTAACATCGATGGTGTAGCCTTGCTCGATGGCCAAATGGATGACCTCGCCGAGCGTGATGGTTTCAGCCGAAACGTATGCGTTGGCCATGATGTTTTCAGTCCTGACGAGTTTGCGACGCGCGCCCGAGGTTCGCCTTGCGACGTGCCCAAGCGGCTTTAGCGATGGCAGATCGTTTGCGGCTGTCCGCTCCCCGAACTTGCTGTTCGGCCATCGCGCGGATGGCTTGGAACACGTCTTCCATCACGCGGTCTCCCACGGCCAAGGCCCGTAGTTCTTGCGGCATGTGTGCTCGTCCCACATGCTCAATACGTTCGGAGGCAAACCGTCGCTGATGTCGTCGTCAGCGAAAATCCGCGTCCCAATCGGGACCGAATATTCAGGAACGTAGACCGCCATGAGAGGCTGGCTCCCATGATCTTTGGGCGGCACGAAGCACCGGTTCGGAAGCAGCGCGTCAAGCTGCTCCCAATAGACTTCGTGGTTGTTGACCAGCCACAAGTGGACCTTCGACGGCTGCGACATCGCAGCCCGAGCGGCTTCCATTTCGTCGCCGGTCATGCGGCTTCCTTCCCGGTCACATGGGCCAGCGCCGCCTTAAGGTAGGCGACCTGATCTTCCAGCTTGGCCTTGTCCGCATGGAGTTCGCCGTTGCGGCGGATGATCTGTTTGACCTCCCACTGGAGACGCTTGGACCAGCGATCAGTCACCTCTTCTTGGGTGTCCATGCTCTCGGTTGACCAACGCCATGTGTAGCCCTCAGGTGGCTGACCGCCCCGGCTATCTGCCAGCGTCTTGAGAGTTTTTTCGGCCGTCTTCTCCCACATCCGCGCGACTGATCGCGCGCCGTCGCGCTCGCTGATCGCCCCGGTGAGAAGTTCATACCGCCCATAGCCAGCGGCAAAAGTCGTAGACATTTTATGGGGGTCCAAGCCCAAGCCCACGACTTTGCGCTGAAGGCCGCGAGCGTCGGCGAGGATCGCGGTGTCGTCATTTGCGACGAGCATTCGGCGAAGGATCGTGGTCAGCAGGATTTCGTCGGCGGGGGTCATGATCGTTATCACTCCTTGGTTTATCGGCTTCATTCAGCGCTTAGAAAACGCGATTGAGACGGTCGCAGCACGGGTGGGCATCACGCGACCCTCCGGTCTATGGCGAGGTTGGCGATGCGCTCAGCTTCCTGACGCAGGGCCTCGCCTTCGGCTGCGAGGGTCATGGCTCGATCTTCGAGGCTGCGGCCCAGTCGGATCAGCTTCTCCACATCGGCGCGGAAGACGACGGTGGCCTCGTTCTGATCCGGGCCGAAGAATTCGTCTCTGATGTCGCTAACCCATACGCGGGGCACATCGAGCTTCGCCGCAACAGTGGCGTCGGAAGCATCTCCGGCGTATCCAATGTCTGTGTAGCAGGCGGTGATTTCATCCAGCACGCGGCGGCGGTCTTCACGGGTCGGCTGACGCACTTCTGGGCGAGGGTTGTTGGTGACGAGGCGGGGCATTGGTTCGACTCCTTTGTTGTTGGAAACAGGTTGCGGACTTTGCGGCGGATTGACCGGCGGCAGCGGCACTACGACAGCGAGATTGGCGACCGCCCGATGGGCTTTGGCCTTTCCGAAGCGCGGGTTGCACTTCGGACAGAGGTCGTGGGTTCGGGAGTGGCCGACACTCCAACCGCGTCGCCGAAACGCTTGGTTGGCGACTGCCGGGGGCGCAGAGGCGCCGCTAATCACAAGGTAATCGTGGGCGCGACAGTCAGCGCAGGTGATTTGGACGTGCGGCTGCTTTCGCCCGTCATCGCCACGCTCGCGCGAGACAACGGCATATGCTTCGCGTCCGCTCATTACGCCACCGTCCCTTCACGCCGCTTCATTGCCTTCCGAGCACGCTTCAGGGCGGCCCTATTGATTCTCTCGAAATCAGCAGCGGATGCTTGAGGTTCGGGCATGATCTTGACACCCGTCAGCCGGTCGATTTCCCGACCCATGAACCGTTCATCTTCTGCGCTAGGACGCGGCGTTGAAGTCCAGACAAACAGCGGCTCACCGGACGGGTGTCCGTCAACAACCCATTGAGTGATAACCTGATCATCTGCATACGCAGACGCAACGCGCTTGCCGATTTCAGGAGCGCAGGGTTCTTTGATGTGAAACCACGCACGACCCGAAGGCAGGCGACCCATGTCATCAATGTTGATACCGGCAATGCCATCGGCGTAGTGAAAAAAGTATTTCATCGTATCTCCCATCATTTCTGCTTCGCCGATCTGGCGTTGCTCTTCGGTGGGTGGATACTCACAAATACACGCGCGCCATTGCCATATGACAGCAACGGCGAAAACTATGCCAAACTATGACACTGGCGGCTTTTCTATTGTTAACCGGGCGTTAACTACGGGTTGATCAGGTCAGGCATGGCCGCGAGAACCTATTTCCCCACGGACCTGCTGGGACAATCTAACGTCTGCGACGTGCTCGGCATTAGCCAGCGAACCCTTGCGCGGCGCTTTGAGCACCACACGGCCACCAACGACGCCTCGAAAATTCCCCCGTTCATCAAGGTCGGGAAGCAGCGGCGCTGGCGGTATGACTATCTGCTACTGTTCAGGGACAATGCGACCACCCTTCGCGGGTATCTTGAAGGCGGCTACCCACCTCGGGGCGATGAGATTGAGCATCAATCCACATCCGATACTCTGCCGCCGCTCGGCGTTGCCCTCGGACTCATTTCCGGCTGGAAGGAGCAGGAGCGGTGGCGACGCGCCAGCGACATCCTGACGCGCAAAGCTTTCCGCACCACCGGCGAGATGCGCTTCAAAGACTTATGCTATCTGTATGATCCTCAATGGAACGATCCCACAGATCAGGAAGTCGAAGCGTTCACCCGAAACATCGAGCTAGAGACAAAGGCTGTTTTTCTTGAAATCGGCCTGCCTTGGATTAAGTCATTCGCTGATCGCGATGAGCAATATCACACGATGTTAGCTGCAAAGAACGCCATTGCTGCCGCATTGAGAAACTTGTTTAAGGATGAGAAGCGATGGCGCGAGAGAGCCGAGGTGGGCGACTATGAAGCAGATATGCCAATGATGCCGCCAGCCGCGTGATCCGCACAATCATTATCCATCTGAACGGTCCTCCGACCGGATCGTCCACGCAACCCTCGCGGCGAGGATTTAGTCGCTCTTCCCAGACCCCGACCACTTTGGCGACTGAGCGTCATCCTCGGTCGGGTCCTTCAGATCGGCTCGTCAAAGCGCGCGACTACCGCCGGGGGCGCCGAGGCGAGGAGCTTTTCGAGCTTGGCCGTATGGGCGCGACATCGTGCCTCCAGTAGGTCATGCTGGTCAGACAGCCACCCCTCCGGCAGTTCTCCCCGTTTGTAGCCTTCCAGATCGTCCACGCCGAACAGCAGGTCGTCGTCGTTCATCGCCGCGCCTCTGGCTTCAGCCACAAAACCGCCCACGCGACCCTCGCCGCAAGCGCGAACTCACCTTCTCTCCAGAGGGTTTGGAACAGTTCGATCAAGGCATCAGCGGAAGGCCCTCGCCCAGATCGGAGGCAGAGATAGTTCTCTGCGCGGCCAAGCCATGCGCTGCTGAAATGTCTGTAAGAGTCGGTGAGACCGCGAGCTTCGAAGTGGTGATAGATGTCCATACCGGAGGTCTCCTTTCCGGTATTTATCTACCTATGCCGTCAGTGCGCCTCTCGTCGAGAGCAACACTGCGGCTGCGGTCATTACGACCGACTATGACGCACCCACGCCTTAAATGCTTCTGTCTTGACCCCGACCCTTGCGTTTCACCTTGGGCTTTGGTGTCTAGCTGCTACTAAGATTGAGCGAGGATGTCGGCCACGGGCTATCCACCCCCGCTCGATCATCTCCACATATGCGCGGGGCGCTCTGCATTGTCCGAAACGTCCTATGATGCTCTCAGTCGGGAAGAGTTAATCCACGCGCTCAACCGTCGCGATGCTGAGGAAGCGGGCGCGCTGCGACTCCACTATAAGGGCCAGTCGCTTCCGTGGCGGATTGTTCGGATGGTGAAACCCCGCCGTCAGAAGATCGAGGGGAAGCTTTGCGTCGGTTCCGAGGCGGACCAAGCCTGCAACCTAATCGTCGAAGGCGAGAACCTTCAGGCGATGGTCTCCCTCTACAAGTATCGAGGCCAAGCGGACCTCATCATCGCTGATCCGCCCTACAACACAGGCAAAGACTTCCGCTACAACGACCGCTGGGACACCGACCCTAACGACCCAGACCTTGGACCCCTTGTGTCGGCTGACGACGGTTCAAAGCACAGCAAATGGCTGCGCTTCATCGTGCCCCGACTTTGGGCCATGAAGGAGATGCTTCGTCCTTCTGGCGTGCTGGCGATGTGTATCGACCAGCGGGAACTCTACCGACTGGGAATGGTGCTGGACGAGGTTTTTGGTGAACACAATCGCCTCGCAATCATCAATTGGCAGAAAACGACACCGAAGAATGACGTGTCGCACGTCTCTGTCACAACGGAGTATGTGCTGGTCTACGCCAAGAATAAGGATGCTGCGCGAACCCAGCGTAGCGCAAAATCTACCGCGCGGTTCCAGAACCTCGACAACGATCCGCTTGGAGAATGGAAGCAAGGTGACTTGACGGCACCCGAGCGACGCAAAGCCAGCGACTACGCGATTCAAAATCCTTTTACAGGCGAGTTCTTCGGTCCGGGCAACAGGCATTGGGCCAGCCGACGCACTCAGATGAAATCGTGGCTGCAAGAGTGGGATGCTGACTACGAAGACTACGACTTGGGGGATGATCGGGGGCTTGCCTTAGCGATTAAGGGTTGGGCACGGGCCAGCGAGGAGAAGCGGGCTCAGCTTCTCGCTAAGTCGCGAGCGCGCGCGCAAACCCGGCTTGATCAAGGTGCATGGCCAACCCTTTATTGGGGGCTCGACGGGCTTCAGAAGCCGGTCAAAAAGATGCACAAGGAGTTAGTAAAGGCGGGTGTTGTTCCAACCACTTTCTGGGTGGAGGAGGACGAAACACCTACCGAGATCGGCGCGGTATCTTGGCTTTCCTCGTTGAGCGGCCGGAGTCGCGATGGGGTTGAAGAGCTTAACGCACTTGTAGGACGTGATCACGGCTTCGAGACCGTCAAGCCGCTCAAGTTAATCAAGAAGCTGATCCAAATCTGGTGCCCGCCGACTGGTATTGTCCTCGATCCGTTCGCGGGCTCAGGCACGACGGCTCACGCCGTTCTTGAACTCAACACCGAAGCTGGTGCGAATCGTCGGTTTATTCTCGTGGAGCAAGGGCGCCCGGAGCGTGGCGACCCTTACGCAAGAACCCTGACTTACAAACGTGTCGAACGTGCAATCAGCGGCGAGCGTGTTGATAAGGCAGGGGTCGTAAGCAGAACAGCCACGCCTCTCACTGGCGGCTTCCGCTATTCCAAGTTGATGCTGGCGGTTGATGCCGACGCGGTGTTGGCGTTGGAACGGGAAGAGATGCTCGATCTGTTGCTTACGTCTCATTGGGACCAGAGCGAGCGGAGCGCTTCGCACTTGCGTCGGCTTCCGGCGGGCCAGCACGCCCATCTCTTTGCCGTCAGCGCGCGAGGAGAAGGCTTCTTTCTCGTGTGGAGCGGGCCAAGTAAAGCTTCGGTTTTTGACCGGGCCACGTTTAAGGCGATTGTGGAAGAAGCCAAGAAGGAGGGCCTGTCCGCACCCTACCACGTCTATGCAAGAACCTCGATTTACCCCGGTCCCAACATAGAATTTTACCAGATACCGGACCGGATTCTCGATAAACTCGGCTTTAACGACACAACTCAACCTTACTCATCTGCGGCTGAGCACGCAGGATGACAAGCATTATAGAACTTCTGCCGTTCCAAGTTCGAGCCTCTCAGCAGATCGTAAACCGTTACCTGAAGCTGACGGAGGACCCCAAGCGTCCCTCCGTTCACAAAGGATGGGACGTTCCCTACTACCAAGCACTCGCGGCGCTGACAGGCGCAGGGAAAACACCGATCCTTGCCGACGCCATCTCTCAGATGCGTGCGACTACGCCAGTTGCCCCTATCGTCCTGTGGATTTCAAAGGCTAAGGCAGTCGTTGGTCAGACTTATGGAAACTTCGAGCCCGGCGGCAAATACAGCCACCTGATCGAAGCCTATGAGGTGGTCTACCTCGCGGAACTTACGCCTGAGCGCATCGCGGATTCCAGCACAGCCTTCGTGGCTCTCACCACGGTGGGCACCTTCAATCAGAAGGATAAGAGCGGTGGCACTCTCAGCGTCCACAAGACAGATGATGATGCTGGCGACGGCTCTCTTTGGGGCACTTTAACGGCAAGGCTTGGAACGGACGGCAAACGTAGGCCGCTCTTCGTTGTCTACGACGAGGGGCACAATCTCTCGGACCAGCAAACCGAATTGCTGCTCGAACTTGAACCAGACGCCATCCTCGTCGCGAGCGCGACGATGCGAACACCGGGTCGCCTCGGCAAGTTGATCGAGCGCCTCAAAGAAGTCGGTTGGTCCGATCTCGCGCAGGACGACGACAAAACGGACGTGAAACCCTGCCTTGTCACCGCCGTAAGCAGCAAGGCTGTGGTTGATGCGGAGCTTGTGAAGCAGCAAGTCGTAATCGGCGCGTCCACGTCCATTATGGAGACGATGATCGACTCTCTGATCGAGTCGATGGAAACCGCGACGGAGAAGGCCGAGCTTCTGCAAGCAGGTTTCTTGCCAAAGGCCATCTACGTCTGCCGCACCAACATCAATCAGGACGATGGTTCGACAGATGTGGTGTCGCGACCGTTCGTGGAGCGCAAGGCACCTCCGATTCTGATATGGCGCTATTTGGTGGAGCAGAAGGGCGTAAATCCGTCCGAGATCGCGGTCTACTGCGACCTGAAGCTGGATCGCACCGCCCATCCGCCGCCGCCTGATTTCAAGCTGTTCTCAGGCGGAGAGCAGGACTTTGCCGTCTTCTCGGCGGGCAACTACCGCCATGTGATCTTCAACCTGAGCCTTCAGGAGGGTTGGGACGATCCTGCGTGCTGTTTCGCTTACATCGACAAGTCGATGGGCTCCGGCGTGCAGGTCGAGCAAGTCATCGGACGTGTGCTTCGCCAGCCGGGGGCGAAGCATTACGCCGACGCCGACCTCAACACGGCGACTTTCTTCATCCGCGTCGATGACAAGCAAGAGTTCCCTAAAATTCTGAGCATGGTTCAGGCCAAGCTTGGGGCCGAAATGCCGGAAGTGAAGGTCGAGGGTTTCAGTGACCCCAAAGACCGCCAGCGCGCCCGCCAAGACGCCAAGAAGGTTCGCACTGTCCCCGAAATCCATATCGACGCGAGCGAGGCCCTCGGCCCGCTTGCAGACCGCTTGAGCGAGGTCCACGACTATCGTCCCGACAAGGTGAACACCGCTGGCAAGGGAGAGATGGTGCGGGCCGTTCAGGAAATCGGCACGGGCCAGAAGCCCGACGTGCAGCCGGTTGAGACGCCCCACTCGAACCGCGTCACAGCCCGCTGGATCGTAAGGCGAGGGATGCAATCGCTATATCCCGAGGCTGCAAAAGCCATTGATTGGGCTGACGGTAGGTTCGACGCCTTCATTGAGATCACCAGCCCGGCGGCGGCGGCGCTGAGGCAGGATGCTGAGCAACTCGCACTCGCTTACGTCAAGAACAGTGAACTCGTCTTCGAAGAGGAAAACCCGTTCACGGTTGGTCCGGTCCTCGTAAATCCGGCGAAGGCCAAGCCATACGCGAACGCTCTCCACAGCGCGTATGACCTCAATCCGTTGGAGCACCAGATTGCGGAGGCGCTGGACGCCACCAAGCTCGACTGGGTGCGAAACCCGGTGAATGGCGGGTTCGCCATCCCCTTGCTCGATATCGGCGACAAGCGCCGCTTCTTCCCTGATTTTCTCGTTTGGAAGGACGACCTGATCTTCGCCATCGACCCGAAAGGCGGACACATTCTTGCGGGGGATGCGGGCAAGAAGATCATGAACATACAAGGGGATAAGGGAGAGCGGAAGCTCCTCGTGCGGTTCATCAGCGAAGGGAGATTCAATGATGACCTTCAGAAGCTTGGGTCCAATGGCCTGACTGTTTTCTCGGCGGTTAAGTCTACAGGGAAGATCAGAGCCAAGGCGGTGAACGATGCGAAGGAGGCTGTTGAAGTCGCTCTTAAATCGTAGTCTTTTCGCCGATAATGGAGCGGTCAGCCCCACTCCAACTCTCCCGTGAACCGCCTGTAGCTTTTCCAGCCGTCCCCGCCGCCAGCCTCGGTGATGCGCGGAATGCCGAGCGCGTCGCACTTCGCTTCCACCTCAGCGATCAAGGCCAGCGCGACGGGCCCATTGCGAGGTCCGTGAACGTCGCGAAACATCCAAGCCGCCCCGAGCGAAAGCGGACGAAACTCGACGAGAAGCTGGGTTTGATACTCAGCTATCGCCAGCTTCCCCGCCGCCACTTCGGAAAGTCGGTGGGAGATGCAGTTCCGATATCGAAGCCCTGCCTCCAGAAGGTCTCGCGTTGTCGAGAGCGGTCTTAGGTCGTTGTCGCCAACAGGAACTGGGTTCACCGGCAGACGATCCGCCCGGCGGATGAAGCGGTCGAGCAAGCGCGGCAACGTCGATGTGGGGCGCATCTGCGCGATAGCCTCCGCTACCGTCTCGTCAGACGCGCGCGAGCAGACCGACTGCACGAACTCCACGGCCGCGTTGAACGTGGTCGCCTCAGCGCCGGTATCGAGCCGTTCGAGCGTATGGGTGTGATGCCAGCGCGGGTCGAGGGATGACAGGACTTCGAGCTTGCGCCGCGTGATCCGCCCCGCTCCGCGCAAGGCATCGGCCGCCCGGACATCGTTGCGCGCGAGCATCTGGAAGATGGCGAGATAGTCGGCCCGTCGGTCCAGCGGTCGCTCACCGATGCGTTCGAGCAGCCCCGGAAGACCCTCGGGGACATCACCAAAGGTCATGCGGAGGATGTCCGCGACGCGACCGTGGCGGACGACTTCGGCGAACGACATCGGGATGAGGTCTTCGCTCACGTCGAAAACTCCGGCCTTTACCTCATACGCTGCCAGCGCTGCGAGGATCGCTTGCCGACGCGCAGGGGCGGCCGTGAGCACGCGCGACAGGATGCCGGGCACTTCGTCGTCGAGCTTCACCAAAGCGGCCGTGGCCCACCCCAGCAGCCCTCCCTCACGCATTGAAGCGCTCCCATGGGAAGCGGCCTTGACCTTGAGCGTTCGGCGCAGTCTGGAAGGCAACCCAGCGCCACTTCCGCGTCTCGCCCGGCGTCGTGGCATGGTCGAATACGATGCGCTGCGGCGCGTTGGTAAGGTCCGCAAGGATCGCCTTGATTGCGATGGCCTCGGGGACCACGACGGGGACGGTGATTTCCCCGGCAGCTTCCGCCGGAGGGCTGATGAACAGCCACTCTGTCGTGCTGATCCATTGGTGAGGACCGGCGACGGCGTTCATGAAGAGTTCGAGTTCGAGACCGTCGATCTCGCCCGCCTCGTCAGCGACGGCGCGGACAGCCAGACATCGCAGCGGGGCTTCTTCCGGTGCCATTCAACCTCCTATTTTGTGGAGGTTTCAGCGTCTCATGCAAATTCAGCCCGTCAACCAGATCGGGGACGATGTAGGCGGTCTCTCTCGACCGTTAGGAGGTCGTTTCCCTGACCGTGGTGAACTCTGGCCATGAGAAGGGGATCGAATGTCACGCGCTTCCGCCGCTGGCCGAAAGGTCGGGCCAAGGGGTCGAACGCGAAGTTCGTGGGCACCGTTATCGTCGTCGCGGGGGCGGCCTTCCTCGCCACGCTGATGTGGCCTCGTTCCGCCGATGTGGTGTCGGCCCGCGACGGCGGCGATCCGGTCTCGGCTCAAGACACGAGTTGGGCCTACGACTTCGCGTGTGAAGTGGCCTTTGTGAACGACGGCGACACCCTCCGATGTGAGGCCGGGACGCGGGTTCGGCTCCACGCCATCTCTGCGAGAGAGACGGACGGATCGTGCTCGCCGGGACATCCATGTCCGACTGCATCTGCGTCGATGAGCACAGCGGCTTTGACCCAACTCGCCGGTCGCCGGATCACCTGCCTCCAGACTGGCACCAGCTACGAGCGCGTCACTGCGATCTGCCGAAACGCCTCCGGCGTGGAGATCAACTGCGCCATGGTGGAGCGCGGGGCGGCGGTTGTGTGGGAACGCTTCAACCGGCAACATCCCATCTGCATGAGCTAAGGAGGTGACCATGTTCGGATCGAGGGGGAGGAAGGCCATCGAGCAAAATAGCGTCGCTGTGCTTGAAGGCTTTCACAACACGGTCGAGGACGATCTCGGAGAAATAAGTGATCGCGACGCGACGATCATGTTCGCCGGATGGCTGCATTACAGCATCGCCTTATTGGTTCAGTCTGGGCAACTAAAAGTCGGCGAGATTCCCGCCGCGCTCCAAGCTGGCGCATTGGCTGTCCGTTCAGCCGCCCCGGATCACGGGTTGGGTCATTCCTACATCGAGGTCGCGCAGAACAGAATCTTCGAAGCCATGCGTGAAGCCAATGGATCGCCGATATGGCCTTTTCTCTACCACGCTGCTGCGAGTGAAGACCTCCGAGTTTCCGAGGCAGCGTTTGCTGGAGCCTTAATGCGTGAGACCGAAGCCGTGGCGAGAATGCGATAGTCGAGACTACCGTTTGACAGATGGTGTCAGCGTAAGATGGACCATCGGCGACGGGCAAGCTTCCGCCGGGATATCCTTCACGCCAGTTTGTGTGTGATTTTGGAGTATGCCTCGCCCCAAACTGCGGGAATGCGCGCCCACTCTTCCGGTCTGGAGGCGCGCACCAAGGGGGAGTTGTGAAGTGAGTGCCGGATAATCACACCAGTTCCCTCCAGTAGTGGTTCGGCCCGTGCAGCCTTCTTTCCGACAAGGACGACGACCTCGATGTCAGGCAGCAACTTCATCAGGTTTCGCACTTCCGCAACCCCCTCGATAAGCTCCTGCCGCGTAATCTTCCGCGTGCCGTTCCAGCCGGGCACCACATTCCACATCAGGGTGTCATCTCTTGGAATTCCAGCCGCTTGCATGAAAAGGAAGGTGGCCTCCGCAGTGGGGTCGTCGTTGTCCCTGCTGATGAAGCCAGAGCCGACCCGTCCTGATCGAGATGTCGATGTCATCGGGCCGGGCTTCTCCTTGAGGAACAGGATGCGAGAACGGATGCCGCCATCCAGCGGGTCGAAGTCTGGCACTTCAATGTTGTGTCGGACGCGGAGGTCGGCGGCGAACTTGGCGAGCGGCATGATGTGCGGAAGATCGAGCATGGCTCGTCGAACCGCCCGCGCTTCAGGATCGCGCATCGAGCGCGGCAGGGTCGGCGGCTCGATGTTCTCAACAGGCTGACGCATACTCGCTCCACATCGCTGACCAGCGAATAGCATTGGCGAGCACTCGCGAGGAATTCACATGACAATCGAACTGCGCGAGCGATTGGTCTCGACGGCTCTCGAATGGCAACGGCGTTTCGGCGTTGCACCGTCGATAACTTCCGCAATCTCGGAGTATGACGCAGCCGTGCTGGTCGGTGTGCCCATGAACAAGCTGGCTGAAGCAATCGGCGACGCGAGCGCGGTTCGAAAAGGGTTCGACTTTGTGTGGGAAGGCAAACGCTACCAAGTCAAAGCCAATCGACCCAGCGGCCGTCGTGGATCAACTGTGACGAAATGCGCGAAGGCTTCAAACTACGATTTCGACGTGCTGATCTGGCTGCTTTACGATCCACATTACGTCATTCAGGAAGCGTGGCGTTGGGACGCGGCGGATTACCGATCCATATGTGGTCCACTTGTGCATGTCCGTCCGCAGCATATGCGTCAGGGCACTCCCATGATGTTCGGCCACATCAATCAGCGCGCCACCTTTTGAGGCACGGCTCATCCCCCCGCCAACTCACTTCACCTCATTCCCCGCCAGACCGAAGCCGCCTCCGATCAGACTGCCACCCGTCACATCGACCGTCAGCCCCAGCCGCTTACGCTGCTCCGCGTAGTGGAGGCGTGCGGTGCGAGCTTCCTCCAGCACACCGGTCATTTGGTGCGACATGTCCTCGATCTGATCGACCAACATTTCGATGCACTTCTCCTGCACATCGAGGCGCTTCTGGGCGTCATCCAAGGCGTCCGCCAACAGTGACATGATCTCGTCCTGCGTCATCGCGCTGCCGCCTTCCGCGCACGGTAGTCAGCCGCCCGTTCAGCGGCCGTCTTCGGCACCTTCAACGGATCGGCCTTCCGACCGGGTTTGGCCTTCTTGTAGGTCAGTCCGAGGTCGATGAAGTTCAACGAAGTGCGGAAGGGAAAGCCCGCCGCCCTGAAGTAGTCGGCAAGGAAGGTCGCTTGCTCTTTGTCATAGACCGTGACCGTCACCGGCCGAACATCGTCGGGCATACGCAGGGACGACCGGAAGACGATCTGGATCAGGTCTTCGAATTCGCGATCTCGACGAACTGCCTCATAGTCCAACAGTCCGCCCGTCATTGCGGCGAAGACCTTGTTCTCCGCGTCGCTGGCCTTGGCGCTGTAGAGGACCGAGCACTCGGTCAGGAACCGGTATTTGTTCGACCCTGCGATTTTGGGCGAGACCTGCTCACCCGGCAGTCTGAGATCACCCCGCCTCTTATTGACCGCCCAGTAATGCTGGTCAGCGGTGGCATTATCCCGAACCCACTTCGACCATGCCGCAACGGCTCGGCGGCCTGCATCCGTTTCCCCGAAGAAGGTCGAACCGGCGCGGTGATCGTCCGCAACGTAGTTGATCGTCAGGTCGCGGCCCTTCCACGCGAGGCTCTGTCCAATCGAAAGAGGCTTCCACGACACGTTGCCGTGCAGCGCCGTCGTCAGCCGATAGGTGATGAGACTGGTGAAGCTGTTGGCGAGAACCACGGCTCGGTCGTAGACCGCCAGTTCAGTCACGTCCCAGATGCTGAAGTAGGTCAGACGTTGGCGGTGCTGGAGTTCTTCCCATGCTTCCAGATTGACGACGGCGCCGCCGCGTTGAACTCGATTGTGCAGCGCTGCGACCGGCCGAGTGAGGTCGTCGGCCGCAAGATCGCGAGACGAGGGCGCGTCGGCCTTGGCCAGCAGCTTGGAGTAGCCCTTGGCGAAAGGCTCCAGATTGTAGGTCGCCTCCCAGAACGGCGTGGAGGCACCAAGGTCGAACGATCCCGAGGACCAGACCTTTGGGTCTTCGTCGATGATGATTGACCAGCCACGCCCCTCGACGACGAAGTGATCTACCATCTTCATCGCCTCGTGGGTGATGATGACGACAACATGCTCCTCGTCGCTGGAGCGTTCGATCATCAGCGGGAAGTCGCGGGAGACGACATTGCCCGCCTTGCTGGACAACGAGCGGATGGCGATGAAGCGACCGGCCTCAGCGGCTTCTTTCGCGATGAGGCTATGACGTCTGTCAAACTCCTCCGTGCGATCCACCGCGTAGATGTAGCGGCCGGGCGTCCGCCCCATGTGTTGAACCGCCCACGTCGTCTTTCCAGCGCCACATGCTGCGCTGCTGTAGTAAATATCCTGATTGTGCATTAGAGATTAGAACCGGGCCGAGACCCCTATGCCTTCGGCTGTATCTCTACTTATAACGGATATAGGCCGAACTGCATTATTAATCGCGTTTCGAATGATCGAAAGAGGCCGTCACGGGCGCACCCCGTCACATCATTACTCTAATATTCTTTAGAGGATTGGCGTGACGCGCTTGAGCGCCATTCCAATCCTTGTCTGCGGATACATTGCGCTGCGCTACGCGCAACGGCGCCTCGCCTTCGATCACGGCCTCCCGGCGAAGGGCCGCTCGGCCTATCGAAGCCAAGTCGCTCCATTGGGAACTGGATGGGGTCGAGGAACCCGGCTCTTTCCCCGATCAACGCGAAAGCAAGGCAACGAAGAGATCGGCCGCCTTCGCCGATCTCGAAGTTGCTGGCGGCGCCGGAAGGCGTCGGCGACATCGCTGGGCTGCTACGTTTCAGTTCGAGCACGTCATTCGACAGCGGAGGCTTCCGATGTCCTTCGGTCGAGACCCCAACTTTCTGATGGTCGCGAAGCGACCGGGTGGGTGCGCCAGTGACGCCCCGTCCAGAAATGGGTGAGCAGATCGCAGCCAGTTTCCAGTCTCGCAGAAGGTATACTTCTCGGAGTGGTCGCGGCCCGGCTCTGGAAGTATCTCGTTAATCATCAGATATGGATGACAGAATCTCCGAATACCGTATCCTGAAATCTATCTCCGACAACGCGGAGCTTTCAGAGGTTTTCGGAAACGGATGCTGATCGGATATTCGAGGTGCTCGGCTCGTGGGCAAAATCACGAGTCTCAAATCGACGCGCTGGAGCGGGCAGGGTGCGAACGTATCTTCATCGAGACCGCATCTGGCACCCGCAGTGATCGGCCGCAGCTAACCGAGCTTCTCGACTTCGCCCGGCCCGGAGATACCGTGGTTGTCCTGCGGCTCGACCGTCTCGCCCGTGATGTCCGCCAAATCCTCGATCTCGTCGATCAGTTCACCCGCCGCGATATCGGGCTGAAGTCATTGAGCGAGGCCATCGACAGCACCACACCCAGCGGTCGGCTTGCGGTCCACACCTTGGCAGCGCTCGGACAGTATGAAGTCGAACAGAAACGTCTCGCCTGTGAAGCCGGGCGGAAGGCCGCGATTGCCCGTGGTCGTCTCGGTGGCCGCCCCAAGGCTATGGACGAGACCAAGCTTAAAATCGCTAAGGCGCTGATGGCCGACGATCAGCTTTCGATGTCGGAGATCGCCCGTCAGGTGGGGGTGGCGCCGAGCACGTTGTATCGAACGGTGCCGGGTGGCCGTGCCGCATTGGGCCAGCCAGTCGCTTAGACGGACGGCCATGTATCCAAAGCGTGATCGAGCGGAACTTTGGTTGATTGCCTTGTTGGTTCTGGCGACGGTCGTTCAGGCGGGCTTCGTAATTGCGTCTTGACTGGACTGATCTGCTGAGAGGTCTTCGACGCTGATGTCCGTCAACGGCCCGAAATAGTCTGCTGGGCCTCCCGCACGCATTACCATTGCCGCATACTTTTCGGGCCACACGGCTATGGGGGCCGCTTCCGCCGCCTCGCGCGCCGATTTACGGGCCTTGGCAGCTTCACGGATGACGTCGAACTTTGCCTGATCCACCGTCATAGCTCCTTGCATCCGCCTTGGTGAACCTACGCGAAAATCCTTGAGAGAATGTAGCTGACGGCTCGCTCGCCTGTGGAGATGTAACCAAACTGCTTTCCCCCCAATCAAATGTTCCCCATACGTTCTCATTATGAGCGAGAGGGCATATCAGGGCGACGAGACGACGGGCTTCCAAAGCCCTGCACAGGACCACATCGAAGGCGTGCCCGATCTCGCTGAGCTTCTGGAGCTACGTCGGCCTCAGCGATACGCAGTCAGGGTCAAAGGCGAGGGACTGCGAAAGCGCGGCATCCACGGTGGCGACATTCTCGTGGTCAACACCGACGCGGAGCCACGGTCTGGCAAGGTCTGCGTCGCCTTCTTGCACGGCGATGTCGTGCTTGCGGTCCTTACGGAAAAGGACGGGCAATGGTGGCTAGAACCATCCAATCACGCTCCTGAACCTGTCTCTGACGAGACCGAAGTCTGGGCCATGATCGCCGCGCTGGTTCGGACGGATGTCTGATGTTCGGTCTGATTGACGGCAACAATTTCTATGTCTCGTGCGAGCGGGCCTTTGACCCGACGCTGATTGGTAAGCCGATGATCGTGCTGTCGAACAACGACGGCTGCGCCATTGCGCGGTCTGCGGAAGCCAAGGCTCTCGGCGTGAAGATGGGCGAGGTCTGGCACCTGTCGAAGCGCAAGCCGGAGTTCCGGGGCATCATCGCGAAGTCGTCCAACTACGCTCTGTATGGCGACATGAGCCGCCGCGTGTTTGAGGTTCTGTCCGAGAGTTTTCAGAGGGTCGAACCCTACAGCATCGACGAAATGTTCTTGGACCTGACGCAGTTCGCGAGGGTGGACTACTGCCGCCGCGTTCGAGATCGCGTCCGCCAAGTCACCAAGATTCCAACCTGCATCGGAATCGGGCCGACGAAGACGCTGGCGAAGCTGGCGAACAAGCACGCGAAGGGCGGGCCGACCGGCGTGTCCGACTTCAGTGACCTCGACGCCCGGCGTCAGGCGTTTGCCGAAATGCCTATCGGTGAAATCTGGGGCGTGGGCGGGGCCAGCCAAACAAAGCTGAACAACCTCGGCATCCACACGGTCCACCAGTTTGCCGCGCTCTCTTCGGCCAGCGTCAGGAAGATCATGACCGTCACAGGGCAGCGGACTCATGCAGAATTGAACGGCGTGTCCTGCATTCCGCTGACCCTTGCTCCCGATCAGAAACAGACGGTGGCGGTGACGCGGATGTTCGGGCGCCCAGTCGAGACTTGGAAGGACATGCGCGAGGCTTTAGCTGCCCACGCTGCACGGGCTGCGGAGAAGTGTCGAAAGCATGGGCTGGTAGCGAGCGCGATGCAGGTGTTCTTCCACACGCATCCGCACAACGGCGACCCTTGGTATAATGGCCAGCGTTCGTTTGAGATCGAGCCGACTGCGGACAGTTTCGCGATCATCGGTCAGGCCGTCGCAGCGGGCCGGTCGATGTGGAAGCCTGACACGCGCTACGCCAAGGCCGGGGTGATCCTGCTGGACCTTCAGGCCGAGGCTGATGCGCCCCGTGACCTCCTGCCTACCGTTGATCCGATCAAGTCCGAGAAGCTGATGACGGCGCTGGATGCCGTGAACGCGAAGTTTGGACGGGGGACATTGCGGCCGGGCGGGATACGCCCGGTGACGCCGTGGTCCACGCGGGCGAACAATCGGTCACCTCGATACACGACGCGGTTCTCCGAACTGATGGAAGTGCGAGCGTAGACCGCTAGACGGGGATGATCTCGGCACAGTCGTAGAGCTTGTTTTCATCGAGCCGAGGGAACAGCGCGAAGTCGCGAACCGTCATGTCCTGAAGGGACGCAACGAACCGGTCGAACTCCTGTTCGAAACCAAGCCTCGGGTGGATCGTCCACGAGCCGTCACGCTCGCGGGAAACGTAGACCTCACCATCTTTCTGCAAGTCGGCGAATGTAATCATTCGACAATTTTAAGCGTAGCGCGAGCGTGATGCAAATATGGCAGCGCTTCGTTCCGTATTAAGATCAAGCTGCGCCAGAACCCCAAGTTCGTTTCGGGGTTGGGAGAGCATGTCGCCTGAAGTAAAAAGCCTACGAGAACAATCTGTTCGCTTTCGCGCACTGGCCCGTTGGGTAACGGACGCCCAGACCCTCGCGGCTATTGAAGGGCATTGCGATGACCTAGATCGCCGTGCCGCTAAACTCGAATGTGGCGCATCTAGCGCCGCCAAATCGGACGAGCCGGGCGACAACGCGCCGTCCGCGAACCTTCAGGCGGACGGCGCGATCAGTTCAGCCGCATGACCTCGGCCGACGCATAGAACCCGGCTGGCCCCATCTTCGGGAAGATGGCGAACCCGCGATCCTCAACCTCGTAGAGGTGCGCGACGAGCGTATCGAACTCTTCCTCACAGTCTGGCCGAGGCTGAATCAGGATTGCTCCCGTCAGCGGAACCACGATGTGAATGTCGCTACCGGCGGCGAGATCGTCGAACGAAACCATGGGTCGCAATATCGCAAACTGTGTTGGTCGTCATCAAATCAGCCGACCACAAACCGTTCAGGACGCACTGCCGCAAACAGGTCGCGAGCTTCTGCGGTGGGGTCCAGCCACGCCTCCCAATCATGCTGATCGAGGATCATCGGCGCCCGCGTGTGATAATCGCCCAGCCATCCAGCCGAGGGTCCGGTGAGGATCGTGAACGATCCGAACTCGCCAGCATCAGGTGTGATGACGTGATCCCACAAGCCCGCGAACCATAGGAGATCGCCATCTGCCCGAGCGAAGCGGTGCTTGATCTTCGCTCCCTTCTCGCCGGTCCATTCAAACCATGCGCTGGCAGGAATGATGCAGCGGCGTTTGGCATACGCCTCACGGAAGGTGGAGGTGCCAGCGCAGGTCTCGGATCGTGCGTTGAAGGTCGAGAGCTTGAAGCCATCGTCTTTGCCCTTATCCGTGTCCTTGAGGGGCTTGCCCGACCGCCAGAAGGGCACGAGGCCCCAGCGCATCTTTTCGACCACCCAGCCGTCGCTCTCCAGCCGTGCAGTAGCTTGAATGGTCGTGGGACGAACATCGTTGTCGGGTTGGAGGTTCAGAGGTGGAGTCGTGACGGGCGCAATGGTCGAGAGAGCCTTGTGGATTTCGGCCCATGTGAACTTTCCGGTTGTCTCAAACCGCCCGCACATTACCGCTTCACAAACTCGCGGATCATTGCAACTACCGCATCGCGTTCAGCCTCTCGAAGCTTCCCCCAGAGTTTGAGGATCGTGCGCTCGGATACGCTGCTGCCGCTTGGATCGGGATCGTCGTAGAGGTCCGCAACGCTGCACTTGAGAGCCTCGGCAACCCTGACCATAGCAGCGGCCGAGACCCGGTTCGTGCCCCGCTCATATTTCTGAACTTGCTGGAAGGTGACGCCTATTGCGTGACCGAGATCGGCCTGTGTCAACCCGGCATTCTCACGACGGGTGCGGACAGTCTTTCCGATTTGGAGATCGATCTCTGATGCGACGTTTGTAGGCATTGTTCGCGTATAGCGCGACACTTCCGCTCAACCAATCCGCGAGTTGCGATCAGTGCCGAAGAGCGTCACGCCACGAGGAATGCAAGGTGCGGCCGTTCAGCCAAACGTGCCCGAATAAACGAAGTGAGGTCAGCTTCGCTCTCTGACATCTGTTCCGGCGTGATAGCACCACGAAAGAGTTCGTAGCGGAGCCAGACGCGGTAGGTATTCACGACATCAGTCTCTCCGTAGTCGGCGCATTCTTGGATGCGCCCGGCTCGGACGTGCTCCCAGACCTTTGAGCCATCAATCCCATCGGGCTTGCCGGGCAATCCCATCATTTTGCAAAGGTCATCCAGCGATGCCTTGGCGTTCGACTGGAAGCTGGCAAGTTCGTCACACAGATCGACGTGGGCCTGATCATAGCGCTTGAAGTAGGGGCGGGAGGTCAGACCCGATGCAGCGATCCCGTTGACCATCGCCCGATACCTCAAAACGGGCAGATCGAACCCATTGCCGTTGAAGGTCACCAGCGTCGGTCGGAGGCTGTCCACGCGGGCTGCGAATGCCGAGATCAGATCGACCTCACTCCGCTCGCCAATGTGGGGGGCACCCAGCGACTGGACGCGCCAAACGCCGTCGATCCGCTCTGCGATCAGCGCAGCGAGAACAGCGACCTTGTGGAGCGGAAGCTTCGGAAACTTTTCGCCGAGGATTTCGACGGCCTCATCGTCGGTGAGGGCATCGCGACCGTGGTGGCGGGCGAGGGTCTCCGTGCAAGGGACGGTTTCGAGATCGAAGACGATGGTGTGCTGGCTCAAATGACCTCCGGGCTGGTGACGTGCCTCTGAGTTTTCATCCAGCGGCGACCAGAGTCCTTGGGTTAGTTACGCCTCGCAGCGTGGGGTGAGCAACAGGCCGAGCCGCGCAGCT
>NZ_QFNM01000039.1 GCF_003248455.1 Brevundimonas sp. | reverse complement strand
TGTGGTCCGAGACGATGGACGCCGACACCTGGGCCTATTTCGAGGAGTCGGGCGACGTGTTCAATCCGGACATCGCCGGCCGCTTCAAGTCGATCATGCTGGCGCCCGGCAACACCACCGACCGCGCCGAAGCCTACCGCGCCTTCCGCGGCCGCGACCCGGACGTGGCGGCCCTGCTGAAGGTCCGGGGCTTCCCGGTTTCCTGAGGCCCGGGCCGGCCGCCCATTCAGCGGCCCGAGGGCGTTAGACCCTGACGAACGGCCGGCGGAGCGATCCGTCGGCCGTTTCGTTTGGCCGCGACCTGGCCTAGATCAGGTTTCGCAATCATCGGGGAATAGTCCATGTCGGTCGTCGCCTCCTATGTCTATCGCGACGGCCAGCGCGTGCGCGAGGCGCCGCTGACGGCGGAGGGGCTGACGCTGGCGGCGAACGAGTTCGTCTGGATCGGCCTTTACGAGCCTTCGGACGCCGAGATCGACGTGTTGGTGAAGCGGTTCAAGCTGCACCCGCTGGCGGTGGAGGACGCCCTGGCCGCCCACCAGATGCCCAAGGTCGAGGTCTATGGCCGCGAACTGTTCGTGGTGGCGCGCACGGCCATGAAGATCGATGATCGCATCGCCTATGGCGAGACCCATGTCTTCGTCGGCGACGACCATGTGGTCAGCATCCGCCATGGCTCGGCGCGCGCCCACAGCCTGTTGCGCGCGCAGCTGGAGGCCTCGCCGCTGCAGTTGAAAAAGGGGCCGGACTTCGTCCTGCACGGCATCCTGGACTTCATCGTCGACGCCTACGCCCCCATCGTCGACGACGCCGAAGACAGCGTGCTGGCGATGGAGCAGAAGACGCTGGACGCCTTCCTGGCGCGCGTCGAGATTCGGCGGCTGTTCACCCTGAGGCGGGAATTGCTGAAGTTCCGCCGCATCCTGGGGCCGATGGAGGAGGTGCTGGGCCGCCTTCAGTCGCTGGACCTGCCCTGTATCGACTCCGATGTCCGCCCGTATTTCCGCGACGTGGGCGACCATGTGCGGCGGGTCAACAGCCGCCTAGGCGGGCTGAACGACATCCTGTCGTCGGTGTTCGAGGTCGCCAATCTGCTGGAGCAGCAGCGCCAGGGCGTGATCACCCGCAAGCTGGCCTCCTGGGCCGCCCTGCTGGCCGTGCCGACCGCTATCGCCGGCATCTACGGCATGAATTTCGAATTCATGCCCGAACTGCACTGGCGTTACGGCTATTTCGGCGTGATGGCGCTGATGGCGGCCATCTGCACGGGTCTGTTCATCACCTTCAAGAAGACGAAGTGGTTGTAAAGACAATCAGCCGCTCGTCATTCCGGGGCTGAGCGTAGCGAAGAACCCGGAACCCAGGACCGCGATTAAGGCGCGTGGAACATTCGCCGCCTGACGCAAGCCACCTGGGTTCCGGGTTCGTCCTTTGGACGCCCCGGAATCACGGCGTTGGGATTGCAGAGGAAGGCCGTCAGCCGCTGTTCCGCAAGCCCGCCGCCACGCCGTTGATGGCCAGCAGGATGCCTTCGCGGACGCGGGGGTCGTCGTCGCCGGCGCGCCGGCGGCGGATCAGTTCGATCTGGACGTGGTTCAGAGGCTCGACATAGGGCATCCGCAGACGGATCAGCCGGTCCAGTTCGGGCTGACCGCCTAGAAGGGCGTCATGACCTGTGATGGCCAGGATGGCGTCATGGGTGCGGTCCCATTCGGCGCGGATCTCGCCATAGATGGACGCCGCCAGAGAGGCGTCGGGAACCAGGGTCGCATAGCGGCGCGCGATGGTCATGTCGGACTTGGCCATGACCATCTCCATGTTCTGAACCAGAGTCTTGAAGAAGGGCCAGGCCTCGGCCATCGCCTTCAACTCGCCCATGTCGCAGCCCTGGACCGCCGAGCCGAAGCCGAACCAGCCGGGCAGCATGACCCGGCTCTGCGACCAGCTGAACACCCAGGGAATGGCGCGCAGGTCCTCGATCCGGGTCGAGGCGGTGCGCGACGACGGGCGCGAGCCGATCTTCAGGTCGGCGATCTCGGCGATGGGGGTGGCGGCGCGGTAATAGTCGACGAAGCCCTCGGTCTCGTAGACCAGCTTGCGATAGGCGGCCATTGACCGGGCCGAAAGCGCCGAAAGGGTCGCCCCATGTTCGGCGGTGAAGACGTGGTCGGTCCCCTTGCCCAGCGAGGCCAGGACGGCGCCGCAGGTCAGGGCGTCCAGATTGCGCAGGGCGATGTCCGGTTCGCCGTATTTGTTGGCGATGACCTCGCCCTGTTCGGTGGTGCGGATGCGGCCCTGGACCGTACCTTCGGGCTGGGCCAGGACGCCGGCGAAGGCTGAGCCGCCGCCGCGCCCGACCGTGCCGCCGCGCCCGTGGAACAGTTGCAGCTTCAGCCCGTGCTTGCGCGTCACCTCGACCAGGGCGCGCGACGCCTCGTGCAACTCCCAGCCCGAGGTCAGATAGGAGCCGTCCTTGTTGGAATCCGAATAGCCGATCATCACCTCCTGCACCCCGCGCGCCTGGGCGACGGCCAGGGCGGACGGCTCCTGCAACAGCCGCTCAAGGGTGGGGCGGGCGGCGCGCAGATCCTCGATGGTCTCGAACAGGGGCGCGGCCTGGATCGGGCAGGCGGCGGGGTCTTCGGGCCGATAGAGACCGACCTCCTTCAGCAGCAGATAGACCTCCAGCAGGTCGGACGCCGCGTCGGTCTTGGACACGATATGGGTGCGGATGGCCTGGGGGCCGAAGGCGGACAGGGCGGTCGCCGCCGCCTGGAGGATGGCGCGCTCCTTCAGCGTCTCGGCCTGGTATTCGGCATAGGGGCTGAACAACAGGCGGGACGAGGCCAGTTCTGCGGCCAGGACGTTCAGACGCCCTTCCTCGTCCAGCGCCAGATAGTCGGACTGGACGCCCGCGACCTTCAGCAGGTCGGCGACCACGCGCTCGTGGACGTCGGCGTTCTGGCGCATGTCCAGGGTCGCCATGTGGAAGCCGAACACCTCGACCGCCGTGATCAGGTCGCCGAGCCGGTCGTCGGCGAAGACGCCGCCGTGGTGCGACACCAGGCTGTCGCGCAGGATCTTCAGGTCGGCCTCGAAGGCGTCCGGCCCCGGATAGGGCTCGGCCTCGACGGCGGGCCGGCGGGGCGCGGGGGCGTCGCCCAGCGTCTGGTGCGTGGCGGCCAGGCGGGCGTAAATCCCCGTCAGCGCGCGGCGATAGGGTTCGTCGGCGCGGTGGGGCGAGGGGTCGCGGGCGGCGTCCGCCAGGGCCTGGAGCGCGGGCGACACCTGGGCCAGTTCGGCCGCCAGGCTGAGCTCGGCGCCCAGGGCGTGGACCTCGTCGAGGTAGAAGGCCAGCACCGCCCGCGCCTGGCTGCGGAAGGCGGCCGCCATGACGGCGGCGTCGACGTTCGGATTGCCGTCGCGATCCCCGCCGACCCAGGTGCCGACCCGCATGAAGGGTTGAAGGTCGGGCGCGTCCAGCAGGCGCCGCCACGCCGCCAACTGCTTGGGCGCGACGTGCAGGAAGATGCGGTCCAGGAAGGAGACGACGGTGTCGATCTCGTCCTGCACCACCAGCCCCTGGGTGCGGACCAGGCGGGTGGCCCACAGGATGACGATCTGGCGGCGCAGCGGCTCCGACACGGCGGCGGGGGTGCAGGCGTCCCCGGCCTTGTCGCAGGCGTCCAGCAGGTCGGTGATGGCGGCGATCCGGTCGATGACGCTCTTGCGCCGCACCTCGGACGGGTGGGCGGTCAGCACGGGCGAGATCAGGGCCTGGTCCAGCAGGTCGCGCACGGCCTGGCGCTCCACGCCCTGGTCGGCCAGCCGCTTCAGGGCGCCTTCGGGGGTGTCGGGCCGGGCGCCGGCCTCGGCCTGGTCCTGGGCGCGACGGCGAGTGGCGCGATCCTCGGCGATATTGGCCAGGAGCGAGAACAAGGCGAAGCCGTGGGCCAGCCCCGCCGCCTGATCGACCGACATGGCGGTCAACAGTTTCTCCAGCCGCTTGGCCGGGTGGGACGCCGGGTCGCGGTGATAGGCGATGGAGGCCTGGCGCACCGCCTCGACATGGTCGAACAGGGCCTGTCCGCCCTCGTCGCGGATGACGTCGCCCAGTATGCCGCCCAGCAGGCGGACTTCGTCGCGCAGGGCGTCGTCGGCGGCGGGGCTCATCATCGGCGGCATCCTGAAGCTTGGCGGGGCGAGAGCTATCTGGAGGGGCTGAAACGCCTTCCGTCAACGCACGATCCGTGACAGCCGCCGATAGGGCCGATCATGGTGAACCGGCCGTTAGGGTTTCTTAACCGGCCCGCGGCGATGATGGGGCGTAGGATTCCAGATCGGCCCCCCTCGCGCCCATGTTCGCCAAACGCCAGTCCGCCCTCGCCGCCGCCGCCGGAGCCGCTCCGCGCGTCAAGGACGCCCCCAGTCTGAAGCCCGTGGTCGACGCGCTGAAGAAGCCGCCGGTCGCGGCGGGGCTGGCGGGCCTGTTCCTGCTGGGCGCCGGCGCCCTGTTCCTGACCGTTCTTGGCGATCCCAACGCCGGGGCGCCCTCGGCCCATGTGGCGTTGGAGCGCGAACAGCCCGCCGCCGCCGCCCCCGCGCCGACCGGCTTCGAGGCCTTTTCCATGGGGGCCATGGGCCTTTATCAGAATCTGGCGGGGGGCGGCGATCCGGCCGCGAACGGCGAGGCCGTCATCACCCTGCCGGACGGGGGCAGCGTGTCGGGCGGGGCGACCGCGGCCTATACGGCGCCGGTCCACGCCGCATCGCCCCTGGTCAAGGCCCCCATCGCGGGCCTGTCGCAGCCCGGTCCCAACGGTCCGTTGCCGATGATCGCGCCGGACGGCCGCGTGCCGGCCCAGGCCTACGCCCGGCCTTTCCGCCCGAACGGCAAGCCGCGCGTGGCCCTGATCGTCGGCGGGCTGGGGCTGAACGCGGTGACGACCCGCGCCGCCATCGAGCGCCTGCCGCCCGAGGTGACGCTCAGCTTCGTGCCCTATGCCGAGAACCTGCAGGCCTGGATCGACCAGGCGCGGGCGCAAGGTCACGAGGTCATGCTGGAAATGCCGATGGAGCCGACCGGCTATCCCGACAACGACCCCGGCCCCTATACGCTGCTGGCCGACGGCGGGGCCGACGACGTGGCGGCCAAGATGGACTGGCTTCTGAGCCGCGCCACGGGCTATTTCGGCGTGACCAACTATCTGGGCGACCGTTTCGCCGCTTCGGACACGGGCATGAACGCCTTCCTGACCGTGCTGCGCCAGAAGGGCGTGGCCTTCCTGGACGACGGCGCGTTCCAGCGCCGTCCACGAGCCTGGGCGCGGGCCAGCGCCGACCGCGTCATCGACCGCACCCAGTCGCCCGCGGCCATCATCGCCGCCCTGAACGGGCTGGAGGCCCAGGCCAAGATGCGCGGCTCTGCGCTGGGGACCGGCTTCAGCTATCCGGTGACGGTCGAGGCCGCCGCCCGCTGGACCGCCGGGCTGGAGCAGCGCGGCCTGCAACTGGCCCCCGCCTCGGCCATGTCGATGCGGCCGGGGCGCTAGGAAGTGGCGAGCGGCGAGCGGCGAGTGGCGAGTGGCGGCTTTGGCCGCCCCATCGACCATGTCACGCGGCAGCCATACGAGTTTTCGCCGCAGCGGCTCGTCACTCGCCGCTCGCCGCTCGCCGCTTGATGACCGACCTCTCGCTTTATCGCCCCAATGTGGGGGTGGTGCTGTTCAACCGGGACGGCCGCGTCTGGTATGGCCAGCGCCACGCCACGCCCGGCCCCTATAATTGGCAGTTTCCGCAGGGCGGCGTCGACGAGGGTGAAGACTTGGAGGCCGCCGCGCGGCGCGAACTGCGCGAGGAGACGGGCGTGGCCTCGGTCGAGTTGCTGGGGCGGACGGACGGCTGGATCCTGTACGACTTTCCGCCTGAAGCGATGAACAACGCCAAGGCCTGGCGCGGCTTCAAGGGCCAGAAGCAGCGGTGGTTCGCCTTCCGCTTCCTCGGCGACGAGGCCGAGATCGACCTGACGGCCGACAAGGACGTCGAGTTCGACGCCTGGCGCTGGGGCGATCTGTCGGAGGCCTGCGACCTGATCGTGCCGTTCAAACGCCCGGCCTACGAACGGGTGGTAGCCGCCTTCGCACACTTGGCCCGGGCATGAAAAAAGGGCGGCGCGAACGCCGCCCTTTCCAGGTTGGCGAAGGCGATCAGGCCGCCTTGGCGGTTTCGGCCTTGCCCTCGATCAGAGGCTGGCCGGCGCCGATTTCGATACGGCGGGGCTTCAGCGCCTCGGGCAGTTCGCGCTTCAGCGAGATGGACAGCAAGCCGTTGACCAGGTTGGCGTCGGTGACGACCACATAGTCGGCCAGCTGGAACCGGCGCTCGAAATCGCGCTCGGCCAGGCCGCGATGCAGATAGGTCTTCTGCGTCGCAGCATCGTCGTTGGCGGTCTTGCGCCCGGTGACGGTGAGCAGGTTTTCCTTCACCTCGATGTTCAGTTCGTCGCTGGCGAAGCCGGCCACCGCGATCTCGATCCGATAGGCGTTCTCGCCCGTGGTCTCGATGTTGTAGGGCGGATAGCCCGTGTCCTGACTAGTCGCGCGCGACGCGCTCTCCAGCAGATTGGCCAGACGGTCGAAGCCGACGGCCGAACGGTACAGCGGGGAGAAATCATAGGTACGCATCAGCATCCTCCTGAGGATCAGCAAGGTTGAGCCGCCCGGCGGTTTGCCCGGACGGTGGGGGATCAGACCGACGACCCGAAATCGGCGCCGCCGTTCTGGAGAACCCGAAATCGGCGCTCTCGGACGATCAGATGGTGGCCCCGAATGGCGCGTCAAGGGGTGGCGACGCCCGATCTGCGACCGATCGTCGACGTCTCGTCATCGTCATTTGCGCCGGGCGTCGGGCGGCCTATGGAGAAGCGGCGTTTCAAGAGCAGGATCTTCCGCCCATGCGTTTCGCCGCCCTCGGCCTCGCCGTCCTCATGTCCGCCACGGCGCCGGCCTTCGCCCAGACGGCCACACCGGCCGCCCAGACCGAAGGGGCGTGGACGCCGCCGCGCTCGGCCCTGTCCAGCGCCATGCCGACCTTCGCCGAGGACACGGCGCTGCTGGCCGCCGTCGCCGCCGACAGTCGACCGGCGGCGGACCGGGCGCGCGACGTCTATCGCCATCCTTACGAATCCCTGACCTTCTGGGGGCTGACGCCCGGCATGACGGTGGTCGAGATCGAGCCGGGCGGCGCCAGCTGGTGGCGGCGTATCCTGGAACCCTATGCGGCCGCTACCGGCGGGCGTTACGTCCCGGTCGACCGTCCCCTGGAGAGCATGGGCGTCGGGGACGGCCAGGCGGACCTGATCCTGGTGGCGCGGGCCTTTCACAACTGGGCGCGCGACGGACGGACTCAGCCCTATCTGCAGGCCTTCTTCAAGGCGCTGAAGCCCGGCGGCGTCCTGGCCGTCGAACAGCACCGCAGCGCCGAGGGGCTGAACGTCGCCGACGTCGCCGCCACCGGCTATGTGCCCGAAAGCTATGTGATCCATGAGGCGCGCGACGCCGGCTTCGTCCTGGAGGCGCGCAGCGAGCTGAACGCCAATCCCAAGGACGACCACGACCACCCGTTCGGGGTCTGGACCCTGCCGCCCGTGCGCCAGTCGGCGGCGCGCGACGATCCGTCGGGCCGCGCCCTGACGCCCGAGGAACGGGCGGCCTTCGACGCCGTGGGCGAGAGCGATCGGATGACCCTGCGGTTCAGGAAGCCGGAATAGGCCGTTCCGTTTTGACCCGGCCCGCGAACCCGATTAAGCCCCGTCTGTCGGGTGTGTCGGACGCGGGGCCGCACCCTCGCGGGAGTATGGAATGGCTGAACGTCAGGCGAGCGTGGACGCGGTGTCGCGCCGGTTTCTGCTGGGCGGCGC
The DNA here is from genome assembly GCF_003248455.1 of Brevundimonas sp. Taxonomy (GTDB): domain Bacteria; phylum Pseudomonadota; class Alphaproteobacteria; order Caulobacterales; family Caulobacteraceae; genus Brevundimonas. Next base: position 14,863 of record NZ_QFNM01000039.1, on the reverse strand, counting down.
GGCCGCCCTGTCTCTGACCGGCGCGGCTGCCTGCGGTCGCAAGGACGACAAGGCGACCGCGGCGCCCGATGCGCCGTCCGCCCCGGCGGGCCCGCCCGAAGGGTCGCTGGAATGGGCGGTGCAGGGGCCGTGGCGCTCGGCCCAGGACAAGACGCGCGACGCCTTCCGCCACCCGATGGAGACCCTGCGATTCTATGGGCTTCAGCCCAAGATGGCGGTGGTCGAATTCTGGCCGGGCGGCGGCTGGTACGCCGAAATCCTGGCGCCCTATCTGGCTAAGGGCGGCGGAACCTATGTGGCGGCCCTGTTCCCCGAAGGGCCTACGGCCGATCCGGCCCAGGCCGTATTGAACGCCGCCTTCCGCACCCGTTTCTCCAGCGACAAGAAATTGTATGGCGAACCGCAGTTCAGCGTGTTCGGCGCCGCGTCCGGCCCGGTGACGGCGTTCGGCACGGCGGACCTGTGCCTGTTCATGCGCACCCTGCACGGCTGGATGGCGGCCGGGATCGCGGAGAAGGCCTTCGCCGACGCCTTCGCCGCCCTGCGGCCCGGCGGCGTCCTGGGCGTGGAGCAGCACCGGCTGGCCCCGGCGCAGGACCAGGATCCGGTCGCCGCCAACGGCTATGTCCAGGAAGCCTTCGTGCGCCAACTGGCGGCCGAGGCGGGCTTCGTCTTCGTCGAGGCGTCCGAGATCAACGCCAACCTCCAAGACACAAAGGATCATCCGTTCGGGGTCGACACCCTGGCGCCGACCCGGCTGACCGCGCCGCGCGGCCAGCCGGCCGATCCGACCTTCGATCGCGCCAGATACGACGCGATCGGCGAGAGCGACCGCATGACCTTGAAGTTCAGGAAGCCCGAGTGAACCGCGCCCAAGCCTTCGCCGCCAACGCCCCTCTGATGGGGGTGCCCGGCGCCTATCCGCCCCCTGGCGGCAAGGGGGACTGGTTCCGCGGAGCCGGCGGGATGCGGCTGCGCGCCGGCCTGTGGACGCCTCCGCACCTGGGTGCGGACAAGGTGCGCGGGACGGTGGTCCTAAGCCCCGGCCGCACCGAGCCGATCGAGAAATACTACGAGGTCATCGGCAACTTCCTGGCGAGGGGCTGGTGCGTCCTGATCCACGACTGGCGCGGCCAGGGGCTGTCGGCGCGGCTGCTGCCCGACCGGCTGAAGGGCCACGCCCGCGCGGTCGAGGAGTTTCTGGACGACTACAACCGCCTGCTGAACGCCTACGAGAGCCAGTGCCCAAGGCCCTGGATCATGGTCGGCCATTCGATGGGGGCCTGCCTGAACCTGTTGACCCTGGAAGGCGGCGAGGATCGGTTCGCCGGCGCGGTTCTGTCCAGCCCCATGCTGCGCATCAAGACCGGCAAACGGTCGATGTGGTCCGTCAAGCTGGTGTTACGCTGGAACATCCGCCACGGCCAGGCGGGCGACTATATCCTGGGCGACCCGGACGATCCGTTCGACCACAACTTCGCCGAGGACGCCCTGACCTCGGACGAAAGCCGCTACGAGATGTGGCGCCAGCAGCTGTTCGCCTGTCCGCACCTGGCCATCGGCGGCCCGACCTATGGCTGGCTGGCCGTGGCGCTGGACGCCGGCGAACGGGCGCTGAAACCCAAGGCGCTGAAGGCGGTCAAGGCGCCGGTCACGATCGTCCAGGCCGACGCCGACGACGTGGTGTGGAAACAGACCGCCCGCTGGGCCGCCAAACGCCTGGCGCGCGGCCGCTACGTCGAGGTTCCCGGGGCCAGGCACGAGGTCATCATGGAGGCCGACGACATGCGCGCGGTCTTCCTGAACGAGTTCGACGCCATGGCCGACCTGGTGTCGCCGACGGCGGATGCGGCGGTCGATCCGTCGGCGCGAACCGTGGACGTGACGGCGGAGACGCCGGTCGGGGCCTGAAATAGCTAGGAGAGGAGGCTCAGTTCGATGACTATTGCCAACTTCCCTTTCTTTGTCGTGACTGTTGCTGCGCTGTTCATACACATTTCAAGCGGGATCACGGCGAAGTTGCTGAGGCCTAGCTGGAAAGGCGACACCGTATTGGATCGCTGGTGGGGGCCGGCTCAGACAGCGCGTTTTTTCAGCGTGAAGCGATCGGAAGTTGGGTCTAGGTTCGCGTGGTTTTTCCTCGTTACAGCGCGTATCGCGCTCGTCATCGCCGCCGTTTCGTTCACGATTGATCTGTTCGTCAACTAACCGCGCGCTGCCCTTGTTCAGATCGCCGCGCGCTTCAGCGTCACCAGGGCTGGGTCGATCAGGCGGGCGTCGCCGACGGCCAGGACCTGGCCCTTGTCGTCGGGGGGCGCGCCGCGCCAGTTGACGACCTTCCCGCCGGCGGCCTCGATCACGGGGACCAGGGCCGACCAGTCCCATGGCTTCAGGCTGGTTTCGGCCACCAGATCCATCCGGCCCGCCGCAACCATCGCATAGGCATAGGCGTCGCAGCCCAGCCTGGCCAGGCGGGCGGCGGCGCGCACCTGGGTCCAGGCGCCCAGTTCGGCCCCGTCGAAGATGTCGGGGTCGGTGGTGGAGATGACGGCGTCGGTCAGTTTCTCGCAGGCCCGAACGGCCAGGGGCGTCTCGGTCTCGCCCCGAAGCAGGCGCGCGCCGGACGGGCCGCCGACGAAGATCTCGTTCAGATAGGGCTGGGCGATGACGCCGACCGTGGGACGGCCAGCCTGGCGCAGGGCGATCAGGGTGGTCCACAGCGGCAGGCCCGAGATGAAGGCGCGGGTGCCGTCGATGGGGTCCAGCACCCAGACGTGCTCGGCGTCCGGCCGATCCGCGCCGTATTCCTCGCCGATGACGCCGTGGTCGGGATAGCGGACGGCGATCAGGCGGCGGATCGCGGCCTCGGCCTGTCTGTCCGCCTCGGTGACGGGATCGAAGCCCGCCGCGCCGCCCTTGTCCTCGTGCCCGATGTCCGAGCGGAAGAACGGCAGGGTGACGCGCGCGGCTTCGCGCGCCAGTTCGATGGCGAAGGCTTCGTATTCGGTCATACGCCTCCCTTAGCCCGCTTTTGCGGCCTTGGGCGCCCGTCGCGGCGTTCAGGCGGGCGCTTCGTCCGTGTTCAGCGACTTGGCCAGATCCAGCAGGCGCCGGCGCGGCCGCTCGTCCAGCTGATAATAGGCCTGGATCAGGTCCAGCGTCTCCTTGCGCGAGAAGACCTCTCGCGGCGCGGCGGCGGGGGTTGCTTCGTCCAGGGCCTCGGCCAGGCCGTCGTAGAAATAGGCCACCGAGGTCTCCAGCGCCTCGGCCAGCCGCCACAGGCGGGCCGCCGAGATGCGATTGGCGCCGCATTCGTATTTCTGGATCTGCTGGAAGCGGATGCCGACCTGGACCGCCAGCTGCTGCTGGGTCAGACCCAAAAGACGGCGGCGCCGACGCAGGCGACGGCCCAGGTGCAGGTCGATATCGGCGGCCATCGAAGGGCTCCCGGCATGAGGCTTGCGTCCCGAAGCGGGACTGATCGCCGCACGCGCGGCAATCTCCGTGCCGGATCGCGCGCCAGGAGAATTCAAGACTCCGCACTTCTCCGCGCGCAACCGGATTGGTCGAAGCGCATTTGAAAGCGGCAGCTTGGCTTTTACAGGAAGGATTTCATTATGGGCATCATCGCCTGGATCATCATCGGCATCGTCGCGGGCTGGCTCGCGGAAAAGATCATGGGCCGCAACCACGGTCTTCTGACCAATCTGATCGTCGGCATCGTCGGCGCCCTGATCGGCGGCTTCATCGCCGGCGCCCTGGGCATCAACTGGGGCGGCTGGATCGGGTCGACCATCGTGGCCACCATCGGCGCCATCGTCCTGCTGTTCCTTCTGGGGCTGATCAAGCGTCGCGCCTGATCGCAGCAGGGTCGAAAAGGAAAGGGCGGCCTCCCGAGGCCGCCCTTTTCGTTGCGCCTTCGCCGACGCGAGGCGCAAGGCGAAGAAAAGGCGGCCGGGAAACATCCCGGCCGCCTGATATCTCGTCCCGTCGATCGCTTATTGCGGCTCGGTCGGCGCCGACGTCGGCTCGGACGCATCCGGGGCGGTGGTCGGCGGCGTGGCCGACGGGTCGGTCGGTTCCGCCAGCGGGTCCGCAGAAGGAGCGGGGGTCGCAACCGGGGCCGCCGCCGGGTCGGCCGGAGCAGCGCCGGCGATCGGCGAAGCGGCGTCGAACTCGGCCTTGGTGTAGGCCACGACCACGCCGGAGCCTTCCTGGCGGATGCCGCTCAGCGGCACGGCGCGAAGCTGGCCGTCGGCGCCGCGAACGGTGAGTTCCTGCTTGCCCTCGGCGTTGGTCTGAACGCCTTCCAGCTTGCCCAGTTCGCCGTCAGGGCCGCTGACGCTCGAACCGGGGGTCAGCGAGAGCGATTGCTGCGCGGGAGCGGCGGGGGCGCCAGTCGGAGCGGGAGCGGCGTCTTGCGCCAGAGCCGGCGCGGCGGTCATGAAGGCGGCGGCAGCGCCGGCCAGAAGAGCGGTCTTGATGGTCATGGGAAATCGTCCCCGGTTACGCGGGCCCGACGCCCGCAACGCAATATACTCCCCGCGTTACAGATTGTTTCACCTGCCCCGAAATGACCTCGGGAGCGCCCCGGTTGGACGATTCTTGGTCTATGATCGGGCGCTCGCGAATCGAAGGCCGCCTTCTTGTCCAAACGCCCTGCGCACGTCCCCGGCCTGATCCGTCGTCTTCTGGGCCTAGCCTATGAACTGACCCCGCAGATTTTCGCCGTGCTGGCCTTCGGGGCCGGGGCCCTGATGCTGCTCTCGGCCGTGACGCCCGAGTTCGACGACCGGCTGCGTCGGCTGACCGGGGTGGTGTCGCCGATCCTGATCGACCTGTCGCATTTCGTCGGCAGCATCGCGGGCTTTCTGCTGCTGATGCTGTCGGCGGGCCTGTGGCGGCGGCGGCGGGGCGCCTATTGGGCGGCGCTGGCGGTGCTGGGGATCGGGGCGGTGTTTTCGGTGCTGAAGGGGTTGGACTGGCAGCAGGCGGCGGACCTCGTGATCGTCGCGGCCCTGCTGGCGCCGTGTCGTTCCGCCTTCAACCGGCGTTCGCGGCTCAGCGAGCCGCTGCGGCCCAGCTGGCTGCTGCTGCTGACGGCGGTGGTGGCGTCCATGCTGTGGCTGGGCTTCTTCGCCTATCGCGACGTGGACTATAGCGACGAGCTGTGGTGGCGGTTCATCAGCGACCGCCAGGCCTCGGGCTTCCTGCGCGCCGGCCTGGTGCTGGCCATCCTGACGCTGGTGGTGGCGGGCCGGTCGCTGCTCAGTTCGCCGGGCGCCCACAGCCACGGCCCGGCCAGTCCCGCCGATATCGCGCGCGCGCGGGGAGCGCTGGCGGCTGCGGATTCGGCGACGCCGGAGGCCTGGCTGGCCATGCTGGGCGACAAGGCGCTGATGTTCAGCCCGTCGGGCGCCAGCTTCCTGGCCTATCGGGTTCGGGGACGGCGCTGGATCGCCATGGGCGAGCCGGCGGGTCTGAGGGTCGAGCGGCGGGAACTGCTGTGGTCCTTCGCCGAGATGGCCGACAGCTACGGCGGGGCGGCCGTCTTCTATTCCGTCGGCGAAGAGGTGCTGGGCGACCTGGCCACCATGGGTCTGGCGGTGCGCAAGGTGGGCGAGACGGCGGTGATCGACACCGCCGCCTTCTCGCTGGAGGGCCGGTCCAAGCAGAACCTGCGCACGGCGGTCAACCGGGCCGAGCGTGAGGGCGCGGCCTTCGAGGTCTTGCCGCCCGGATCGGCGACGGCCGTGGCGGACGAGCTGAAGGCGGTGTCCGACGCCTGGCTGGCGATGCACGAGGGGACGGAGAAAGCCTTTTCCCTGGGTCGGTTCGACGTCGCCTATCTGGACCTGACCCCCCTGGCGGTGGTGCGCGAGGGCGGGCGGATCGTGGCCTTCGCCAATCTGCTGACGGCGCCGGACGAGGCGGCGGTCGATCTGATGCGCCATCATCCCGACGCCCCGAACGGGGTGATGGACTATCTGTTCGTCCGCTGCGCCCAATGGGCAAAGGACCAGGGGCTGGCCAGTTTCGACCTGGGCATGGCGCCGCTGGCGGGGCTCGAGGACCGGCGGATCGCCCCAGTGTTCGCGCGCGTCGGCGCCCTGGTGTTCGACGAGGGCGGCGCGCTTTACGGTTTTCAGGGCCTGCGCAGCTACAAGGCCAAGTTCGCGCCCGACTGGCGGCCCCGCTTCATCGCCGCGCCGGTTTCGACCCCCCTGCCCCTGGCGCTGCTGGATGTGGCGCTTCTGTCCAGCGGCGGCTGGCTGGGGATGCTGGGCCTGAAGAAGCGTTAGGTCAGAAGGACCTTCAGCACGCCGTCCAGAACCGGCCGTCCCCGCTCGGTGGCGATCAGCCGGCCGCGACGCAGCGTCAGGAAGCCGTCGGCGATCAGGTCCAAGACCGGCGCGGTCTCCAGCGACAGGTCCAGCGCCGACAACAGATCGGCCGGCGCGCCCTCCGTCGTGCGAAGGGCCAGGAGAAGCCGTTCCTCGGCGGCGTCGGCGGGCGTCAGGTCCTCGCGATCCGACCAGGGCGCGCCGGCTTCGACGCCTGCGACATAGTCGGCGATGCGGCGGTGGGCGACGGTGGCCGTCCTGACCCCGCCCAGCGTCAGCCGACCGTGGGCGCCGGGCCCCAGGCCCAGATAGTCGCCGCCGCGCCAGACGTGCAGATTGTGCGCCGACCGCGCCGCCGGGCCGCGCGCATGGTTGGACACCTCATAGGGGTCGAAACCGGCGGCGCTCAGGACCGCCTGGGTGGTTTCGTACAGGGCGGCGGCCGCCTCCTCGTCCGGCGGGACCAGGGTTCCGCGCGCCGACGCCCGGCCGAAGGCGGTCGTCGGCTCTATGGTCAGTTGATAGGGCGAGACGTGTTCGAACCCCAGGTCCAGCGCCGCGCCCAGTTCGGCGGCCCAGTCCTGCGGCGTCTGGTCCGGTCGGGCGTAGATCAGGTCGATGGACAGACGTTCGAACGCACGGCGCGCCAGATCGACGGCGCGCCGCGCCTCGGCCGCCGAATGGTCCCGCCCCAGAAAGCGCAGGGCCGCATCGTCCAGCGCCTGGACCCCCATCGACAGACGGTTGATCCCGGCCTGGGCCAGGGCGGCGAACCGGGCGGCCTCGGCGTCCGTGGGATTGGCCTCCAGGGTGATCTCGATGGCGCCGGCCGGGGGATAGAGCCATTCGGCCGCCTCCACGATGCGGGCCACGGCCTGGGGCGACATCAACGACGGAGTGCCGCCGCCGAAGAAGAGGGACGCCAGCCGCCGCGGGCCGGTCAGGGCGCGCTGGGCCTTCAGGTCGGCCAGGATGGCGGCGACAAGCCCGGCCTGCTCGGCCTCGCGGCCTCGGTCGCGAACCACGTTGAAATCGCAATAGGGGCAGATGCGCGAACAATAGGGCCAGTGGACGTACAGGGCGACGTCGGACCCCGGGTCGGGCGGTCCCTGATCGGGCGTTGGCGGATCAGTCAATCAGGGCGGCCCTCAGCTTTTCGAAGGCGCGGGTGCGGTGGCTGATCGCGTCCTTGGCCGCCGGCTCCATCTCGCCGAAGGTCAGCGTCCCGCCCTGGGGTATGAATATCGGATCATAGCCGAAACCCCGGTCGCCGCGCGGCGGGAAGGTCAGGCCGCCGTCGATCACCCCTTCCACCACGACGCAAGGCCCGTCGGGCCATGCCACCGCCAGGGCCGAGGTGAACCAGGCGGTGCGGTCGGTCGCGCCGATCTCCTCCAGACGCTGTTCGACCTTGGCCATGGCGACGGTGAAATCCTTGCCGGGGCCGGCCCAGCGCGCCGAGAAAATGCCCGGAGCCCCGTCCAGGGCGGCGACCGACAGGCCGGAATCGTCGGCCAGGGAGACTTCGCCCGAACGTTCGGCCGCATGGCGCGCCTTCAGCATGGCGTTGCCGGCGAATGTGGTCTCCGTCTCGTCCGGTTCGGGCAGATTCAGCTGGCCGGCGGTGACGATCTCGTAATCTCCGCCCAGCAGCGCCGAGATTTCCGGGACCTTGCCCGGATTGTGGGTCGCGACGACGATCCGCATCCCCTTGATAAGCTTGAGATTCATCGGCGGCCTTTCGCATCGACCAGTCTATTGCCAAAGTTTAATATCGTTAAACGATATGTAACGTGTCTTTCCGCTTCGCACGACCTATCTTCTGAACATCGAGAACGAGGTCGCCACGTTCTTGATTTCGGTCAAGGCCGAAACGTTCGTGCGACGACAAAAGCAAATGGGCGATAATCGCCCTTCAGGAGAGACGGAGAAACATGATGCATACGATGAACACCTCGATGTGGCTGGACAAGGTCGGCGCGGCTTTCGTCAGCACGGTCCTGATCGCGGCCCTGCCGACCGCCTTCTTCACCGTGCTGATCCAGGCCTTCTGAACCGGCCCTCTGATCCATACGCCATTTCGATCACGAGAGTTTTGACGATCTGCATGAAGACCGCGATGTATAGAGCCGCGCGCGGGTTCGCCGGACCCCGCGTGGCCATCGCCGGCCTTCCTCCGGCCTGAGACCTGACCCGCCATGCGCCTGCCGAGCCCGCGACATCCGACGAAGCGAGGCGAGACGCGATCCCTGACATGGCTGCGGGCCATGGGGCCGGGGTCTGTGTCCAGCGCGCTGAAGGTGGTGCTGGACGTGGCCTATGTGCTGTTGTGGCTGATCACCGGGCTGTTGCTGCTGCTGGTGATCGCGGCCATCTTCATTCCCCTGGACAATGTGAACATCACCGTCAGCAGCGATGCGGGCGGCAAGCAGCTGCCGCTGACGCGCGCCCTGCTGCTGTTCGGCCTGGGGGCCGCGACGGCCTATTTCGGCGGCTTCATGCTGATTTTGCGCAGCCTGCGTCGCATCATCCGCACCCTGACCCTGGGCGACCCTTTCCAGCCGGGCAATGTACGCCGGCTGCGCCAGATCGGCCTGACCCTGGCGGTCGTGACCGGCGGCGTCTGGCTGGCGCAGGGCTTCGTGGCCAAGCGGCTGGCGCCCGGCGTCATGGACCCCCAGGGGCTGGGCGAACTGCTGACCCCCATCTTCTCCGTCCTGATCGTCTTCGTTTTGGCGGAGGTGTTCCGCGAGGGCGCGCGTCTCCGCCGCGAATCCGAACTGACGATCTGAGCCGTTTAGATTAGGATTTCCGCATGGCCATTCGCGTCCAGCTCGACCGCGTTCTCGTGGAGCGCCGCATGTCCCTGACCGAACTGGCGGATCGGGTCGGGGTGACGGTGGCCAATCTGTCGATCCTGAAGACCGGCAAGGCGCGGGCCGTGCGGTTCTCGACCCTGGACGCCCTGTGCCGCGAACTGGATTGCCAGCCCGGCGACCTGCTGGTCCACGAGCCGGGCCCGGCCGACGTCCTGGAGGACGACGAGGCGCCATGAGACGAAAGGGGCCGGGGCGCGACGAGAACGGACTGACGCCCGAGGATCGGCGCATCTGGACCCGCGTCTCCAGCTCTGTCGCCCCGCCCCGCGTGAGAAAGGCCGCCCGCGTCACGCCTGGCGCCGAGACGCCGACCGAGATCGCGGTTTCGCCGCAAGCGCCTGCACGCCCTTCGCTGAATCCGGCGTCGAAGCCGGCGCCCCGCCTGGTCCCGCCGCCGTCGCCGCACAAGATTCCCGCTCCGTCGCCGCGTCCCAAGCCCCCCCCGGAAGACCTGGAGCCGCGCCGCAAGCAGCGGCTGTCGCGTGAACGCGATCCCATCGAGGCGCGAATCGACCTGCACGGCTTCGGCCGGTTCGAGGCCGAGGATCAACTGCGCGGCTTCCTGACATCGTGCCAGGCGCGCGGGATGCGGGCGGTGCTGGTCATCACCGGCCAGGGGCGGATGGGGGGCGGCGTGATCCGCCAGGCCTTCGGCGAGTGGATGCAGGCGCCGGCCCTGCGCGGCGTGGTGTCCGGTTTCACCGCCGCCCATCGCAGGCATGGCGGGAACGGCGCCTTCTACGTCACCCTGAAGCGGCGCGTCTGATGGAAAAAAGGCCGGGCGCGCAGCGAGCCCGGCCTCTTCGCATGGCTTGGACGACGACCTATCTGGTCGCCAGGGCGCCGGCCAGGATCACGTCGATCTGCTTGCCCATATGGTCCGACAGCGCCTGGGCGTCCCATTCGTCATAGGCGGCGCGGCGATAGTTGGACAGATAGGCGTCCCAGATCAATTCGACCAAAAGGCGGATGTCGGCGTCCTTGCTCAGTTCGCCCTTGGCCACGGCCTTCTGCAGGATGCCGCCGATGGCCAGCAGCAGGTTCTTGGTCGCGGCGCGCGCGCGCATCTCGGCGGCCAAGGGCTGGAACCAGGAGCGGGCGACGATGGCCTGGAACAGCGGCAGCTGGTCCAGCGAGGACTGATAGCCGGCGGTCAGGGCGCTGACCAGGCGCTGGCGGACCGGTTCGCCCTCGGGCGCGGCGGCCTCGACCACCTCGGCCAGGCGCGTCATGTCCTCGGTCAGGACGGCTTCGAACAGTTCGGCCTTGTCCTGGAAGTTGGCGAAGACGGCGCCGGTGGACATGCCCGCGCCCTTGGCGATGTCGCGGATCGTGGCGGGCTCGTAGCCTCGCTCGGCGAACAGGGAGCGGGCGGCGTCCAGAACCTTCTGCCGTGTGCGGATCTTGGCGGCCTGGCGGCGGTTCAAGCGGGGTTCGACGGCGAGGCTTGCGACGGTATCGGTCATGAAATCAGACTTTTACTCTACTTTGAGTCCCGAACGCCGCGGACGGGTTCGAAGGCGACTTGAGGTGAAGACCGCGGCCCACACCGGGACGTACAGGCGCTTTCCGCTCCCGGCGCAGCAACAGGCGGACCCCGCTTGCATCACGGAACCATGACGAAAATGGGTCCGCCGCCGACCGCAGGCACAAGCCTAGCGCCCGCCGGTCTCGGAACGCGGGTTGCGGACCGTGCGGCGCAGGGCGCGGCTGGGGCGGTTGCGGCGCTCGGCCGGCGTCGCGGCCTGGAAGGCCTTGCGGAATCGGTCGCGCCGCTCGTGTATCGAGGCCAGGACCAGGCCCATCGGAACGCCCAGATCGACCAGGATGTTCTCGGCCAGTTGCAGGCTGGCCTCGGTCGTCTCGGGCACGGCGTCGGTGACGCCCAGGCCGTACAGGCGCACCGCGTGCTGGTCGTCGCGGGCGCGCGCGATCAGGATCAGGTCGTCGCGCATCGCCCGGGCGGCCTGGACCACCTCGTCCACCTTGGCCGGGGCGTCCATGGTCACGACCAGGGCGCGGGCGGACTGGACGCCGCAATGCTGCAGCATCTCGCGCCGGCCTGCGTCGCCATAGAAGACCTCGAACCCGTCGCGCCGGCCGGCGGCGACCGCGCCGGCGTCGGTGTCCAGGGCGATGAAGGGCTGGGCGTGTTCCTTCAGCATCTCGCCGATCAGGCGCCCCACCCGCCCGAAGCCGACGACGATGACGGCGCCGTCCGCCGTCGCCGGGGCGGGGATGTCCGGCAGGGCCGCGTCCGGCCCGGCCCTTCGGGCCAGTCGCTGGCCGATCATGGCCAGCAGGGGAATGGAGAAGATGCTGACGGTGGCCGCCAGGGCCACGGTGTTGGTCAGGCCGGGCGGGGCCAGGCCCTCCACCATGCCGGTGGCGAAGACGACGAAAGCGAACTCCCCGGCCGGGGCCAGCACCAGGGCCGTCTCCAGCGCCGGTCGGGCGCCCAGACCCCACAGCCGGGCCAGGCCGAAGACGACGCCGGCCTTGACGACCGTCAGGGCCAGGGCCAGGCCGAAGATCCCGGCCGGATCGGCGGCGATGGCGTCCAGGTCCAGCCCCAGGCCGACGCCGACGAAGAAGACGCCCAGCAGCAGCCCCTTGAACGGCTCGATCGAGACCTCGACCTCGCGCCGGAACTCGGTCTCGGCCAGCAGGACGCCGGCGACCAGGGCGCCGATGCTCATCGACAGGCCGCTGGCCTGGGCCGCCAGCCCGGCGCCGACCACCACCAGCAAGCTGGCGGCCACGAACAGCTCCCCGCCCTGGGCCGCCTTTCGCGCCCTGGCCACCGAGCGGAACATGGGTCTGAGCACGACCCGGCCCAGCACCACCAGCAGGCCCAGCCCCACCGCCGCCGGAACCAGGGTGAACAGCGACCGGCCCAGGATCGCCGGATCCGGGGCGCCGCCCTGCTGGGCCACGGCGGCCAGCACCGTCACCGTGATCAATATGGGAGCGACCGACAGGTCCTGGGCCAGCAGGATGGCGAAGGTGGAGCGGCCGACCACCCCCTTCAGCCGCCCGCGCTCGGCCAGGACCGGCATGACCACGGCGGTCGAGGAAAGGGCCAGGCCCATGCCCAGGACGGCCGCGCTGGCCAAGGTCTGGCCGATCAGCAGGAAGCCCGCCCCGATCACGGCCGCGCAGACCACGACCTGCATCAGCCCCAGACCGAAGACCAGCCGGCGCATGGCCCGCAGCCGCTCCCACGACAGCTCCAGCCCGATCATGAACAGCAGGAAGGCCACCCCCAGTTCGGACAGTTGCGCCAACTGGGCAGGGTCGCCGATGGTCAGCCACGACAGCCAGGGCAGCGCGGCGGCGAAGCGACCCAGGCCGTCGGGGCCAAGCAGCACGCCGGCAGCCAGGAAACCCAGCACCGGACTGATCTTCAGCCGGTTGACCAGAGGCACGATCACGCCTGCGGCGGCCAGGAAGACCACCAGATCCTTGTAGTCGCCGCCGTGCCCGTGCATCGCCCCTCCGTCCGGCCGCATCTGAACCCGAACCGGCGACGGTGGCGAGATGTCGCAGCGCTTTCATGAATTTTTTTTAAGGCGACAGCCCCCTCTCCGGGGCTAGGGTCCCGGCCGAACCGTCCATTTCCGGGGCGGAGCCTAGGATCCCGTGATGAAACGACTGCTTATCGGCGCCGCCGTCGGCGCCCTTCTGCTGCCCGCCAGCGCCGCCTTCGCCCAGGACGCCGATCACGACCACGCGTGCATCGACGAGACCTGCTCGATCGTCTCGCTGTTCTCGGGCGAAGAGACGGCCGCCGGCTGGCAGGGAACCCAGGCGCCCCGCTACGGAACCTGGGGCTTCGACCTGGCGGGCCGCGATACGTCGGTCAAGCCGGGCGACGACTTCTTCCAGTACGCCAACGGCAGGGCGCTGGAGAAGCTAGTCATTCCGTCGGACCGCACCAGTTACGGCTCTTTCGCCCTGCTGCGCGAACTGTCGGACAACCGGATGAAGGAACTGGTCACGGGCCTGGCCGCGCGCACCGACTTGGCCCCCGGCTCGGACGAGGCCAAGATCGCCGACGCCTACCGCTCCTACATCGACGAGGCGCGCATCGAACAGCTGGACGCCCAGCCGCTGCAACCCTATCTGGCGGCCATCCGCGCCGCCGACAGCCATGAGAAGATGGCCGTCTACATGGGCCAGACGGTCGGCCGTTTCGGCGCGTCCTTTTTCGGCACCGGCATCACCATCGACGCGAAACAGCCCAACCGCTACGTCGTCTCGACCGGCCAGTCGGGCCTGGGCTTGCCGAACCGCGACTACTATCTGGACGCCCGCTATGCGGACAAGAAGGAGAAGTATCAGGCCTATGTCGGCCGGATGCTGACGATGATCGGCTGGGACAATCCGGCCGAGACCGCCGCCCAGATCGTCGCCCTGGAAGAGAAGATCGCCCAGGCGCACTGGAGCCCGGTCGAGAACCGCAATCGCGACAAGACCTATAACGAGTTCACCATCGCCCAGCTGGTCCAGCAGGCGCCGGGCTTCGACTGGCAGGCCTATTACGACGCCGCCAAGCTGGGCGGCGTGCCGCGCCTGATCGTGCGCCAGGACACGGCCATGCCCAAGATCGCGGCCCTCTACGCCGAGACGCCTGTGGCCCTGTTGCAGGCGTGGGAGGCCTTCCATACCGTCGACGACATGGCGCCGCTGATGTCCAAGCGGTTCTCGGACGCCCAGTGGGAGTTCCGTTCGCGCGACCTGTCGGGCCAGCCCGAGCAGCGCACCCGCGAGAAACGCGCCATCTCCTTCGCCGAGGGCTCGCTGGGCGAGGCGACGGGCCGTTTGTACGTCGCCCAGTATTTCCCGGCCGAATCCAAGGCCAAGATGGAAGAGCTGGTCGCCAATCTGCGCACCGCCCTGTCGCACCGGATCGACAACCTGACCTGGATGGGGGCCGAGACCAAGACGGCGGCCCAGGAGAAGCTGCGGAAATTCACCGTCAAGATCGGCTATCCCGACAAGTGGCGCGACTATTCCGGCCTGGACGTCCGCGCCGACGACCTGGTCGGCAACGCCGAACGCAAAGGTCTGTTCGAATGGAACTACGATCTGTCGCGCCTGAACGAGCCGGTCGACAAGTCGGAGTGGGGCATGACCCCGCAGACGGTGAACGCCTATTACAACTCGGCCAACAACGAGATCGTTTTCCCGGCCGCCATCCTGCAGCCGCCCTTCTTCGATCCGAACGGCGATGCGGCGGTCAACTATGGCGGCATCGGCGGGGTGATCGGCCACGAGATCGGCCACGGCTTCGACGACCAGGGCTCCAAGTCCGACGGCGACGGCGTGCTTCGCAACTGGTGGACGGCCGAGGACAAGGCCCGGTTCGAGGCCCTGACCGCGCGCCTGGGCGAGCAATACGCCACCTACGAGCCGATCGCCGGCTATCACATCAACCCCGGCCTGACGATGGGCGAGAACATCGGCGACGCCTCGGGCGTGGCCGTGGGTCTGGAAGCCTACCACCTGTCCCTGAACGGCCAGCCCGCGCCGGTGATCGACGGCACGACCGGCGACCAGCGCTTCTTCTACGGCTGGGCCCAGGTCTGGCAGTCGAAGTATCGCGACGAGGCGCTGAAGCAGCAGGTCGCCACCGAC
>NZ_QFNM01000071.1 GCF_003248455.1 Brevundimonas sp. | reverse complement strand
GCGCCAGTCGGCGCCCAGCTTGTCGATCTCGTCCAGCAGGACGAAGGCGTTGGTGGTCTTGGCCTTCTTCATCGACTGGATGATCTTGCCGGGCATGGAGCCGATATAGGTCCGGCGGTGGCCGCGGATTTCCGACTCATCGCGCACGCCGCCCAGCGACATGCGGACGTATTCGCGCCCGGTCGCCTTGGCGATGGACTTGGCCAGCGAGGTCTTGCCGACGCCGGGAGGGCCGACAAGGCACAGGATCGGCCCCTTCAGGCTGCCGGTGCGGGCCTGGACGGCCAGATATTCGATGATCCGTTCCTTGACCTTCTCCAGGCCGAAATGATCCTCTTCCAGGATGTCCTCGGCGCGCGCCAGGTCGATCGGCTTCTGCTTGGCCTTGCCCCACGGCACGGACAGCAGCCAGTCGAGATAGTTGCGGACCACGGTCGATTCGGCCGACATCGGGCTCATGTTGCGCAGCTTCTTCACCTCGGCCTCGGCCTTGGTGCGCGCTTCCTTGGACAGGCGCGTCTTACGGATGCGCTTCTCCAGGTCCATGATCTCGTCGCGCGCGTCGTCGGTCTCGCCCAGCTCGCGCTGGATCGCCTTCATCTGCTCGTTCAGATAATACTCGCGCTGGGTCTTCTCCATCTGGCGCTTCACGCGCGAGCGGATCTTCTTCTCGACCTGGAGGACGGAAATCTCGCCCTCCATAAGGCCGTAGACCTTCTCGAGCCGCTTGGGCACCTCGAAGGTTTCCAGCAGGCCCTGCTTGTCGGCGATCTTGACCGACAGATGGGCCGCGACCGAGTCCGCCAGCTTGGAGGCGTCGACGATCTGGGGAATGGAGCTGAGGGCCTCGGGCGGCACCTTCTTGTTCAGCTTCACATAGTTCTCGAACTGCTCGACCACGGCGCGCAGCATGGCCTCGGCCTGCGAGGCCTCGCCCGGCTCGTCCTCGATCTCGACGGCCTCGGCCTCGAAATAGTCCTCGCGGTCGGTGAAGCGCGTCAGGCGCGCGCGGCTCTTGCCCTCGACCAGCACCTTCACCGTGCCGTCCGGCAGTTTCAGCAGTTGCAGCACCGAGGCCAGCACGCCGACGGGATAGATGGCGTCGGGCGACGGATCGTCGTCCACGCTGTTCTTCTGGGTGGCCAGAAGAATCTGCTTATCGCCCTTCATGATCTCGTCGAGGGCCTTCACCGACTTCTCGCGGCCGACGAACAGCGGCACCACCATGTGCGGGAAGACGACGATGTCCCTGAGCGGCAGGACGGGCAGGATCTTGGGTTCAGTCATGATGCACATACTCCCGGGCCATTGCGTATCTCCGGCCCGCCGTCACGGTCGCCCGGACGACAGGCCCGGCCAGCGCGTGACGACCCGTCGATTCCGACGGCGTTCGGATGAGTATGTGGTTTGAAAGACCCGCGGTTCAAGCGTGGCGGGCGAACGGCCCACATCTGCGTGGCCGCAGAGTGTTTTCGGGGCCGGACATGCGCGTTTCTCCCCGCGCCGGACGGCTGCGAACTGGGATGGAGGGCTGGGCGGAGCGCCTCTCAGAATCCGTCATCCTCGGCCTTGTGCCGAGGATGACGAGGACGGAGGGGCCCTGCGCCGCATCGCGGGCGCCTGTAGGACGTCAAGAGAGCCCCTCAACCGGTCCCCCTCCCCACGTTGTGGGAAAGAGACGATGTGGATTGGACTGGCGCGAAAAAGGCCGGGGAGGTCGCCCTCCCCGGCCCTTGTCTTCATGCGGCGACCGTCCGTCAGGCGGCGCCGTCGGCCTTCTTCTTGGAGGCTTCGGAGTAGATCAGCAGGGGCTGGGCCTTGCCGTCGATGACTTCGGCGTTGACCACCACCTCCTCGACGCCCTCGAAGGTCGGCAGTTCGAACATGGTCTCCAGCAGTATGCCTTCCAGGATCGACCGCAGACCGCGCGCGCCGGTCTTGCGGGTGATGGCCTTCTTGGCGACGGCGATCAGGGCGTCGTCGGTGAAGGTCAGTTCGACATTCTCCATCTCGAACAGGCGCTTGTACTGTTTGACCAGGGCGTTCTTCGGCTCGGTCAGGATCGTGAC
>NZ_QFNM01000038.1 GCF_003248455.1 Brevundimonas sp. | reverse complement strand
CGACATCCTGACCCCCGCCCTCGGTGAATCCGTCACCGAAGCCACCATCGCCAAATGGACCAAGAAGGTCGGCGACGCGGTCAAGAAGGACGAACTGCTGGTCGAACTGGAAACCGACAAGGTCTCGCTGGAGGTCGTGGCCCCGGCCGACGGCGTCCTGGGCGCCATCAACGCCGCCGAGGGCGACACGGTCGTTCCGGGCACGGTCCTGGGTTCCGTGACCGAGGGCGGCGGCGCCGCCGCCGCTCCGGCCGCCGCCCCCGCCAAGGCCGCCAAGGGCGAGGCCAAGCCGGCCCCGGCCGCCTCGGCCAAGCCCGCGGAAGCCGCCGCCATCGACATCACCGTGCCGGTCATGGGCGAAAGCGTCGCCGAGGGGTCGATGGGCAAGTGGCTCAAGAAAAACGGCGATGCGGTCAAGAAGGACGAACTGCTGGTCGAGATCGAGACCGACAAGGTCGCCGTCGAAGTCTCGTCGCCCGCCGACGGCGTCCTGACCATCGCCGCCGACGAAGGCGCGACCGTCACGCCGGGTCAGAAGATCGGTTCGGTTTCGGGCTCGGGCGCCTCCGCCGCCCCGGCCGCCGCCGCCCCGGCGGCGTCTCAGGCCGCCGCCGCGCCCGCCAACACCGGCTCGGCCCAGGTCGGCCGGAACGACGCCCTGTCGCCCGCCGTCCAGCGGGTGGTCGCCGAAAACAACCTGGACCCCAAGGCCATCAACGCGACGGGGCCCAAGGGCAACATCACCAAGGGCGACGCCATCGCCGCCATCGGCCAGGCTCCTGCCGCCGCCCCGGCCGCGCCTGCCGCGCCTGCCGCTCCCCGCGCCGACCACCGTCGCCTGAAGGAATCCCAGAACACGGCCGCCCAGCTGACCACCTTCAACGAGGTGGACATGACCAACGTCATGGCCCTGCGCGCCCAGTACAAGGACGTGTTCGAAAAGCGCCACGGCGTGAAGCTGGGCTTCATGTCCTTCTTCACCAAGGCGGTCGTCGCGGCCCTGCACGAAATCCCGGCCGTCAACGCCGAGATCGACGGCACGGACATCATCTACAAGAACCACTACGACATCGGCGTGGCCGTCGGCACCGACAAGGGTCTGGTGGTTCCGGTCCTGCGCGACGCCGACACCCTGTCGCTCGCCGGCATCGAAAAGGGCATCGGCGCCCTGGGCAAGGCCGCCCGAGACGGCGCCCTGACCATGGATCAGATGCAGGGCGGCACCTTCACCATCACCAACGGCGGCACCTATGGCTCGCTGATGTCGACGCCGATCCTCAACGCCCCGCAGTCGGGTATCCTGGGGATGCACAACATCGTCCAGCGCCCGATGGCCATCAACGGCGAGGTCAAGATCCGGCCGATGATGTATCTGGCCCTCAGCTACGACCACCGGATCGTGGACGGCAAGGAGGCCGTGACCTTCCTGGTCCGGGTCAAGGAACTGCTGGAAGACCCGCAGCGGGCGCTTCTGGACCTGTAAGTCACGAAGGGGCGGCCGGTTCGGTCGCCCCCTTTCGTTTCGACCGAAAGGCCTCGCCGATGCTGACCCTCTACACCTCGCCCGGCTCGTGCAGTCGCGCCAGCCATATCGCGCTGGAAGAGGCGGCGCTGGATTATCGGCCGCGCTTCGTCGATTTCGCCAAGGCCGATCAGACCAGGCCCGATTTCCTGGCCGTCAATCCCAAGGGGCGGGTGCCCGCGCTCGTCTCCGACCGCGGCGTCCTGACCGAGGGCCCGGCCATCCTGGCCTATGTCGCGGCCCTGGCGCCGGAGGCCGCCTTGGCGCCCGCCGATCCGTTCGACTTCGCCCGGATGCAGGCCTTCAACCTCTATCTGGCTTCGACCATCCACGTCGCCCACGCCCACGGTCGCCGCGCCGCTCGCTGGAGCGACGATCCCGCCGCTCAGGCCAGCATGGCCGCCAAGGTGGCCCAGAACATGGGCGCCGGTTTCGAACTGATCGAGGCGGGCCTGACGGGCGACTGGGTCATGGGCGACGCCTATTCGGTCGCCGACCCGTATCTGTTCGTCTTCTCGGGTTGGCTGGACGGCGACGGGGTCGACATCGCCCGCTTCCCCCGCGTCGCCGCCCACTTCCGGCGAATGTCGCAGCGTCCTGCCGTCCAGCGCGTCCTGGCCTGGGAAGCTGAGCGGGCGCGCTGAAATACCAACGGTTGTGTCTTTGCGGCGTCGGTCCGCCAGCATCGTCGCGGCCGTTTGATTTAACGCATTTCAGGTCGCCCGATTTCATGGCCTTATTCTCGCCATGGAGTGGGCGGCGCGCGCGATCGGGGTGTTTTACGTCTTGGGCGGACTGATGCTTCTGTATCAGGCCTGGCTCAACTGGCGGCTCCAGCAGGCCTTGTCGGGGCTGGTGTCGACATCGTTCGACGACCATCTGGCGGACGGGGTGATCGCCCTGGGCGGGCTGCTGGTCCTGGCCTCGGGGCTTGCCCTGGCCGCGCTCAGCGCTTGGGCCGTCGTCGCCTTCCTGGCGGGCTGGACGATCCAGGCGGCCTATCTGCTCTGGGCCAATCGCGCCTATCCGAACGACCCGGCTGCAGCCGGTCGGCGACGCGCGGTCCATGCTTTCGCGGCCTATACCGCCGCCACCGCCCTGGTCCTGACGATGCCGCTGATGGGCGTGCTGGGCTGACGGTTCAGCCGAACTCGGCTTCCAGGTCGGCCAGTCGCGCCGCCTGGTCCTCGGCGATCAGGGCGTCCAGCAGCGGGTCGATATCGCCTTCCAGGATTTGCGGCAGGCTGTGCAGGGTCAGGCCGATCCGGTGGTCCGTCACCCGCCCTTGCGGGAAGTTGTAGGTCCTGATCCGTTCCGAACGGTCGCCCGACCCGACCTGGGACTTGCGCGAATCCGCCCGGGCCAGATCCTTGGCCTGCCGCTGCATGTCATAGAGGCGCACCCGCAGGTTCTTCATCGCCTTTTCGCGGTTCACGTGTTGGGACTTCTCGGAGCTGGTGGCCACGATCCCGGTCGGCAGGTGGGTGATCCGCACGGCCGAATCGGTCTTGTTCACGTGCTGGCCGCCCGAGCCGGAGGCGCGGAAGGTGTCGATGCGGATGTCCTTGTCCTGGATATCGATCTCGACGTCCTCGACCTCGGGCAGGACGGCGACAGTGGCGGCCGAGGTGTGGATCCGCCCGCCCGCCTCGGTGGTCGGCACCCGCTGGACCCGGTGCACGCCGCTTTCGAACTTCAGCCGGCCGAACACCCCCTCGCCGGTGACGGTGGCGATGATCTCCTTATAGCCTCCGGCGTCGCCCTCGGTCGCCGAATCCAGCTCGATCCGCCAGCCGCGCGCGGCGGCGTAGCGCGAATACATCCGGAACAGGTCGCCGGCGAACAGGGCGGCCTCGTCGCCGCCCGTGCCGGCCCGCACCTCCAGCACGGCCGAGGCGTTTTCGTCGGCGTCGCGCGGCGCCAGCAGAAGGGCGACCTCGCGCTCCAGTTCGGGCAGCCGCTCGGTCAGGGCGGCCAGTTCGTCCTCGGCCATCGCCGCCATTTCGGGATCGGCCGTCATGGCCTTCAGATCGTCCATCTCGGCGCGGGCGCGCGCCAGGCCCTGGACGGCGTCGGCCACCGGCTTCAGCTCGGCGTGTTCCTTGGACAGGCGGACGATCTCGGCCCCGTCGGCGGCCGAACCCATTCGCGCCTCCACCTCGTGGAAACGGTCGAGCACCTGATCGAGACGGGCCTGGGGCAGTCGCAAGTTCTAGTCCCTCTGGTGGAGGGGCTGGTCTCTACTCCCTGCGGGCGGCGCCTGTCGATGCCGCAAGCGCCGGAAGGCGCGGCGGCGCAGGCGCTGCGCCTGCGAATGGGCGATCAAGGCCGGCGCCGCCTTTGTGATCCCCGATAACGATGGCGTCAGTCGTGGTTACGAACGGCGGCCCGACCGTTTAGCTGGCTGTCTGACCAGCGTGAGGAGCATGCCTTGTTCGATCGACCCGCCGTTTCGGAAACCGCACCTCAGGGCCGGGCCGCGTCCGCGGACCTGGTCTCGGACAGCGTCGAACGTCTGTGCCGCCTCTATGACAGCCGCCTTGCCGAGACCGGCGGCGCCCTGTCGCCGGAAGACGCCAGGGAGTTGAACGCCATGGCCGCCATCTACGATCTGGACACCGACCGGCCCGCCGCAGAGGTATGGAAGGACTTGCGCGCGGTCGTCACGCGCCAGCAGCCGGAGGTCGACCCGCGCACCGCGCCGCACGCCGACGCGCGCCCCCTGACGCTGCTGGTGGTCGAGGACGATGCGGACGCCGCCGCCTCCTTGACCGAACTGTTGTCCGAGGCCGGTCACAGCGTCGTCGGCCCCTTCCACAACGCGGCCGCCGCCGAGGCCGCCGCGGCGTTGCATTCCATCGACGCCGCCCTACTGGACATCAATCTGTCGGGCGAAATGACCGGGGTGGAGCTGGCCCAGGTGCTGACGGCGCGCTGGGACGTGCGGGTCGTCTTCGTCTCCGGCGACGTGGCCGCCGCCGCCCGGCACGCCGACATGGCCGAGGCCCTGGTGCTGAAGCCCTACAACGGGGCCCAGATCCTGGAGGCCGTGGCCCGGATCGGCCAGGCGGCCTGACGGATGGATCGGCCGGGCGATGGCGTCTTGCGCCCGGGGCGGCGGCGCGCGATCACAGGCCATGCTGTCCAATCGGTCCCGCTACGCCCTGCGCGCCATGGTCCATCTGGCCGGGCTGCCCGGCGGCGGCCCCGCGACCATCGCCGAGATCGCCGAGGCTGCCGCGGCCCCGCGCAAGTTCCTGGAGGCCATTCTGCTGGACTTGCGGCGTCAGCGGCTTCTGATGTCCAGGCGGGGTCGATCGGGCGGCTATGCGCTGGCGATCCCGGCCGACGCCATCAGCTTCGCCGATGTGATCCGCGCCCTGGAAGGGCCCCTGGCCTTGACGCCTTGCGCCTCGCGCACCGCCTACGGCCCGTGCGAGACCTGCCCGGACGTCGAAACCTGCCCGCTTCAGCCGGTCCTGCGCGACGGACGCGACGCCCTGGCCTCGGTGTTCGAGGCGCGAACGCTTCTGCAAGCCGCCGCCAAAACTTCTCCTATTGACCCGCTAGGGAAATAAACCGCACCGTCCGCGCGTCTCAGGGGCCGCAATGCAAGATTTCCTTCTCTTCCTCGCCGTCGGGTTCCTGGCGCAGATCGTCGACGGCGCCCTGGGCATGGCCTATGGGGTGATCTCCTCCACCGTCCTGCTGTCGTTCGGCGTGCCGCCCGCGCCCGCCTCGGCCAGCGTTCACGCCGCCGAGGTCTTCACCACCGCCGCCTCCGCCGGTTCGCATACCGTCAACAAGAACGTGAACTGGAAGCTGTTCACGCCGCTGGCCCTGGGCGGCGTGATCGGCGGCGGGCTGGGGGCCTTCGTGCTGACCAGCATCGACGGCGACGTGCTGAGGCCGTGGATCACCGCCTATCTGGCCGTCATGGGTCTGGTCATCATCTGGCGCGCCACCCGCCAGACGCGCGAGCGGATATTCCCGCCCAGGTTCGCCGGGCCGCTGGGCCTGATCGGGGGCTTCTTCGACGCCATCGGCGGCGGCGGCTGGGGGCCGAGCGTCACCACCACCCTGGTCGGCACGGGCCAGGACCCGCGCGCCTCGATCGGCACCACCAACACGGCCGAGTTCTTCGTCACCTCGGCGATTTCCGCCACCTTCCTGGCCGCGCTGCTGACCGGCCACTGGGAACAGGCCGAGGGCATCTCCACCCATGCCATGGCGGTGCTGGGCCTGATCGTCGGCGGCCTGATCGCCGCCCCCCTGGCCGGGATCGTCGCCCGCATCGCGCCCCGCCGCGCCCTGACCTACGGGGTCGGCTTCGTGGTCCTGATCTCCGCCGGCTACCAGGCCCTGCGCCTGTTCAAGGTGATCTGACGCTCACGCTCGGTTGCAAGCGGCGCATTTCAGGATATGTTCGCCTTGCGCAGTTTTCGCGCATGGGGCTTATCATGAAGATTCAATATGTTGGCGCGGCTTTCGCTGCGCTCTGCGTCAGCGGTTGCGTGTCGTCCGGCAGCGGAGACACCATCCTCGCCATACCGCGTGAACAGGCTGCAGCGATGTCGGTGGGACAAATCGTTCTCACCGGCCGCCCTGAAAACGTGTCGGAAGATTTCGAACAGGTCTTCGCCACTCAGGTCCGTCAGGAAACCGATCGTTGCGCCACGGGCGCGACGCCTCTGCGGCTGGAGGTTCGAGTGACGGAGTTCAAGAAGGCCAACCCGGCCATGACGTTCCTGGTCGGCGATTCCAACGTGATCAAGGGCCAAGCCGTTCTGATCGACCCCGCGACGGGACGAAAGGTGGCCGACTTCGATATCACGCGCTCGGTCGGCGGCGGCGGGCTGATCGCGGCCGCCGGCATGAGCCAGGCCGAAGAACAGATGACCGAGGCCTTCGGCAAAGAAATCTGCAAGCGGGCGTTCGGCGCCTGATCGTCGGCGGGGGCGCGCCGGGCGCGCCCCCGTCTTTCCATCTCAGCGGGCCAGGGCCGCGACGAAGGCCGGATCGGCCATCAGTTCCTTGAGGGCGAGGCTCAAGGCCTGCGACAGGGTCGTGGCGGCGTTTCCGCCATTGGCCAGTTGCACGGTCCGCTCGGCCTGCCCGGCGATCGCCCGGCGATAGACTTCCGCGCCAGACGCATTGGTCACAGTGACGGTCAGGCCGACGTCGGCCTTGGACTTGCCCGCCAGCATCCCGACCGAAAAGTCGTTGTAGAAGGTCGTAACCTCGGCATTCACTCGCGCGCCTGTGTCGCCTACCTGATAGCCGCGCTGACGCAATTCGGCGGCGATGGCGTCGCGCACGATATCCGTCACTTCGACCTGAGACCGGATCGCGGCCATCTCCATGCCGTAGCCGTTGATCTGGACGCCGATGCGCGCGCGGTTTTCAGTGCGGGCATCGCTGGACGCCACGGTGACGTGGATGTTTTGAGCGCCAGGCGTGGCGGCGGCCGTGCTGACGGCATAGGGCACCGGAACGATGTCTTCCGACGTGGCGCAGGCGCCAAGGCCCATCAGACCGGCCAAGGCCAAGCCGGCGAAGATGTTCGCTTTCATTGATTTTCCCCCAAGGAAACTAAGAGAATCGGCCAACGCCGATCGCCCGTTTCTAGCGCGGGGAATGTGAAGGGTGCTACCCGGCGCTGCGGATCGCGGCCTATTCCGCCGCCTGAAGCTCCGCCGCTCGTCGTTGGCCTGTTTGTGGGCGATCTTGCCGTTCAGATAGATCATGCCCGCGCCCTTGCCGCCGCCGGTGAAGCCGATGTCGGTATAGAGGGCCTCGCCGGGTCCGTTCACGACGCAGCCGATCACCGACAGGCTCATCGGGGTCGAGATATGGGCCAGTTTCTCCTCCAGCACCGCCACCGTCTCGATGACGTTGAAGCCCTGGCGGGCGCAGGACGGGCAGGCGATGATGTTGACGCCACGGTGGCGCAGGCCCAGCGATTTCAGGATGTCGAACCCGACCTTGATCTCCTCGACCGGATCGGCGGCCAGACTGACGCGGATGGTGTCGCCGATCCCGGCCCACAGCATCGACCCCAGGCCGATGGCCGACTTGATGGTGCCGGTGCGCAAGGGGCCCGCCTCCGTCACGCCCAGGTGCAGGGGGCAGTCGATGGCCTCGGCCAGCTGCTGATAGGCCGCGACGGTCAGGAAAGGGTCGGACGCCTTCACCGAAATCTTGAACTCGTGAAAGTCGTTGTCCTGGAGGATACGGGCGTGGTTCAGCGCGCTCTCGACCATGGCGTCGGGGCAGGGCTCGCCGTATTTCTCCAGCAGCTCCTTTTCCAAAGAGCCGGCGTTGACGCCGATCCGCATCGAGCAGCCGTTGTCGCGCGCGGCCTGGATCACCTCGCGCACCCGGTCGGGGCTGCCGATATTGCCCGGATTGATGCGCAGGCAGGCGGCGCCGGCCTCGGCGGCCTCGACGCCGCGCTTGTAGTGGAAATGGATGTCGGCGACCAAGGGGACCCTGGCCTCGCGCGCGATGGTGCGAAACGCCGCCGTTGATTCCACGTCGGGGCAGGAGACGCGCACGATGTCGGCCCCGGCCTCCTCCAACTGGCGGATCTGGTTCAGGGTCGCCGCCGCGTCGGACGTCGGCGTATTGGTCATCGACTGGACGCTGATCGGGGCGTCGCCGCCGACCAGGACCGAGCCGACGCGGATCTGGCGGCTCTTGCGGCGCTCGATATGGCGCCAGGGTCGGACGTGGGTGTGGTCGCTCATGACTGGATCATATAGGCCGATGATGACGGCGGGACCACGGCCGACCGATCAGTTCGGCGCGCGCGGCGTCGCGGCTGGCGCGGACCCCGGCTGAGGCGTCGCCGTCGCGGCCTGGGCGCGGACCGCCTGGGCCTGGATCTGGGCCTGGATCTGGGCCTGGACCTGGGCGCGCGCCTGGGCGGCGGCCAGCTGTTTGGCGGCCTGGTCGGCGCGGCTGTTCAACTGGGCCAGCGGCGTCAGCACCCCGGCCAGCGGCCCGCCGTATTCCCCGTTCAGATAGACGTCGAAGGCGGCCGGATCAGACACGTCGACGGTGGCGGCGACGCCGATCGGCGCCCGCCAGGCCTCGCCCGGCGCCATCTGGCGCGCGAACAGCGCCTGTCCATCGCCCAGGCGCACGACCAGGGCGCCGGCGGTGCGGGCCTGGATCACGACCATCGAGGCGTTGGCCGGCGCGCCATAGACGGCGCCGCGCGGGTTGAAGGCCTTCTGAACCGGCTCGGGATGGGCGGCGGCGGCCACGGCGGCGGGGTCCGCCGGATCGACGCCGGTCAGTTCCGCCTCCAGTCCGCGGGTGATGTAGGGGGCGGGCGTGGTCTGGTCGGGCGGCGCGGCCATGGGGGCGCTGAGCGTGAACCGGGGGTCGGGCGCGTCCCCCCCGGCCCAGGTCCGGGGCGTCATGGCGATGTCGGAGGGATGGGCGGCCTGGCGCAGGCTGACCCGCTGGAACACGTTCCAGCCGATCACGGCCAGGATCAGGACCGCGATCCCGGCGACGATGCGGGGCGAGTGGCGGCGCACGTCCTGGAAGGCCACGCCGATCGGCGCCTTCAGGGGAACCGAGGTGTCGGGGCTTTCCTGCTTGAACCGCTCGACCGCCAGCTGCTCGTCCAGGGCCAGGGCCGAGGCGTAGGCCCGCACATAGCCCAGGGCGAAGACGCGCGAGGGCAGGGACGACCAGTCCCCCTGTTCCAGGGCGGTCAGGAAACGGCGATGCACCTTGGTCTCGGCGGCCAGCTCGGCCATCGACTTGCCCGACCGCTCGCGCGCCTGGCGCAGGCCCTCGCCGAATGTGGCGGCCTCGGCGAAGGCGGCGGCCGGGTCCGCCCCCTCCGCAGGGGTCTTCAACGCATCGGGGCCGATCCCCGCATTCGACGCCATCAGGCCTGACCCTTGTCCGGGAAGGGACCGTTTCGAAACGGCCGTGCAACAGCCGCCGGGATAGACGATTGCGCCATCGCCAGCAACGCCGCCGACGCCGCGCCTTCGCGCTCAGACCGAGACGTTCAGCTTGCGCGCCAGGGATTCGATCTCGTTCCTGACCGAGCCGGTGGACAGGTTCAGCAGATTGGTCATGCCGCGCCGCGCCGCCGTCAGGTCCGCCGACAGGATCATCCGCTTGACCGGACCGACGCCGCCCGCCGGAGCCGACAGCCGGGTGAAGCCCAGGGTGATCAGCGCAAAGGCCTCCAGCGGCCGCCCGGCCAGTTCGCCGCAGATCGAAACCGGCGTTCCGGTGTCGGCGCAGGCCTTCTGAATGGTCTGCAGCGCGCGCAGGGTCGGCGGCGACAGGGGGTCGTAGCGGTCCGACACCAGCGGATTGGTCCGGTCGGCGGCGTACATGTACTGGAACAGGTCGTTGGTGCCGATGGAGACGAAGTCCGTCAGCGGCAGCAGGGCGTCCAGGTGCCACAGCAGCGACGGGCATTCGACCATGGCCCCGACCCGCAACAGGGCCGGCAGGGCCCGTCCGCGCCGCCGGGCCCAGGCGCATTCGACATCGACCAATTCGCGCGCGGCCCGGAACTCGTCCACCGTGGCGATCATCGGGAACATGACGCGCAGCTCTCGTCCCGCCCCCGCCGCCAGCAGCGCGCGCAGCTGCATCCGCAACAGCGACGGCCGATCCAGGCCCAGGCGGATGGCGCGCCGGCCCAGCGCCGGATTTTCCTCCCGCTCGGCCTCCAGATAGGGCAGCACCTTGTCGCCGCCGATATCCAGGGTGCGGAAGGTGACGGGCCGGTCGCCGGCCGCGTCCAGCACCAGTTTGTAAAGCGCCGTCTGGGCGTCCAGCCGGGGCAGTTCGTCCGACACCATGAACTGGAATTCGGTGCGGAACAGGCCGATCCCCTCGGCTCCCGTCTCCTTCAGGTTCTCCAGGTCCACCGCCAGGCCGGCGTTGGTCAACAGGCTGATGCGCTGGCCGTCCAGGGTCATGGCCGGGGTGTCGCGCAGCTGGGCGAACTCGGCCCGGCGCTGGTCGCGCACGGCCATGCGCGACTGCACCGCTTCCAGCATGTCGGGGCGGGGCCGCAGATAGGCCTCGCCCGTCTCCCCGTCGGCGATGACGATGTCGCCCTCGGACAGGCGGTCGCGCAGCCCCATCAGCCGCCCGACGCAGGGAATCTGCAGCGCCCGCGCCACGATGGCGGCGTGGCTCGCGGCCGAACCTTCCTCCAGCAACAGCCCCTTCAGCTTGTCGCGCGGATATTCCAGCAGATCGGCCGGCCCCAGGTTGCGGGCCACCAGTATGGCGTCGTCGGGCAGTTCGCGCTCGCCCGGCTTGTCGCCCGCCAGCACCCTCAGCAGCCGGTTGGCCAGGTCCTCGAAATCGTGCAGCCGCTCGCGGATATAGGGATCGCGCGCCTGGGCGAAGCGGGCGCGGTGTTCGTTGCGCACCCGGTCGACGGCCGCCTCGGCGGTCAGGCCGTTGCGCACCGCCTCTTCCAGCGACCGGTTCCAGCCCCGGTCGTCGGCGAACATCCGATAGGTCTCCAGCACCTCGAACGAGGGGCCGGCCAGGCCCTGGCCCTTGTCCAGCATGACGTCCAGCCCGGTCTTCAGCGTGGCCAGGGCCAGCTTGAGCCGCGCCTCCTCCATGGCCGGATCGTCGGACAGCAGCCGTTCGGGGGCCAGCGGCGCCTCGTGCAGCACGACCCGACCGAAGGCCAGGCCGTCGGCGAATTTCTGACCCTTCAGCCGCTCGGGCCGGTGGGGCGCCAGTTCGACGTCGCGCAGCTCGTCCTGGGCCAGCAGTTCGCCGGACGCCACCGTCTCGGACAGGACCATGGCGATGGTCTGGATGTCCTCGACCTCTTCCTCGTCGTAGCGCCGCTCGGTGCGGTTCTGCACGACCAGGACGCCGATGGCCCGCCCGCCGCGCAGCAGCGGCGCGCCCAGGAAGGCGTGATAGGGGTCTTCCCCCGTCTCGGGCCGATAGGAGAAGGCCGGATGCGACGGCGCGTCCGACAGGCTGATCGGCTGGGCCATGCGCGCCACCTCGCCCACCAGACCCTCGCCGGGGCGCAGGCGGGTGTTGTGGACGGCGTCGGGGTTCAGACCCTCGGTGGCGAACAGCTCCAGCTCGCCCGAGGCGCGGCGCAGATAGATGGAGCAGACCTCGGCGACCATCGACCGGGCGATGATGCGGACGACCATGTTCAGCCGGTCCTGCGCCGGCGTGGCGCCCGCGCCCGCCCCGCCCAGAGCCTCGCGGATCTGGCGCAGGAGGATCCTGGGTCCCCTGGTCATCGCGCCGCCTGCCGGCATCATCCCTCCCGCGCCCTTTCCTGTGATGTAGGCGCCCTGTTCAGATCACCTATAGCGCGTCCAGGCCGTAGGCCGAATGCAGGGCGCGCACGGCCAGTTCGGCGTAGGCGGCGTCGATCAGCACGCTGATCTTGATCTCGGACGTCGATATGGCCTGGAATTTGACGCCCTTGTCGGCCAGGGCCTTGAACATGGTCTGGGCGACGCCCGCATGGCTCCTCATGCCCACGCCCACGACCGAGACCTTGGCCACGTCCTCGTCGACGCGGATCTCCTCGAAGGCCAGCTCGGCCTGGGCGGCCTTCATGATGTCGGCGGCGCGCACGGCGTCGCGGCGGCCCGTGGTGAAGGTCAGGTTGACCGTACCCGCGGTGCGGGCCTGGCTCTGGACGATCATGTCCACGTTCACATTGGCCTCGGCCAGGCGGGTGAAGACGTCGGCGGGGGCGTCGACCCGGTCCGACAGGCCCAGCAGGGTGATCCGGGCCTCGTCGCGGCTCATGGTCACGCCGGACACGATGCGTTTTTCCACGATCTCCTCCTCGTCGCAGATCAGGGTGCCGGCCTCGTGGGGCAGGGCGCCGTTTTCGTCAGGTTCGATAAAGCTGGACAGCACGCGCACCGGCACCTGTTTGGCCATGGCCAGTTCGACCGATCGCGTTTGCAGCACCTTGGCCCCCAGGGACGCCATCTCCAGCATCTCCTCGAAGGAGATGCGGTTCAGCCGGCGCGCCCGGCTCTCGATGCGGGGATCGGTCGTATAGACGCCGTCCACGTCGGTATAGATGTCGCACGGGCATTCCAGCGCCGCCGCCACCGCCACCGCCGAGGTGTCGGACCCGCCGCGGCCCAGGGTGGTTATCTTGCCCTCCGGGGTCACGCCCTGGAAGCCGGGAATGACGGCGATCTGGCCGGCGTCCAGGGCGGCGCCCAGTTTCGCGGCGGGAATGTCGACGATGCGGGCGCGGCCATGGGCGTCGTCGGTGACGATCGGCACCTGCCAACCCATCCACGACCGAGCGTCCAGCCCCATGTTGCGCAGGGTCATGGCCAGAAGGCCCGACGTCACCTGCTCGCCCGAGGCGACCACCACGTCGTATTCGTCGTCCGACAGGGGCAGGCCGGCGGCGGCCGGACCGGCGCCGTCGGTCCAGGCGACCAGTTCATTGGTCTTGCCGGCCATGGCCGAGACCACCACGGCGACCTTCTTGCCGGTCGCGGCCTCTGCGGCGACGATGCGCGCCGCGCGGCGGATGCGTTCGAGGTCGCCCATCGAGGTGCCGCCGAACTTCATCACCAGCCTTGTCGTCGCAGATCGTGAAGAATCAGGCCGCGTCATCGTGGCGTTCCGCCCCCTGCTTGCGTGAAAGGCCGCAAAGGTTCATCCCTCGCGTCATGACCGCTTCTAACGGCGCCGCCTCGCCTCGCCTACCCCGTTCCGGGCAGGGTTTCTCGCAAAATTCGTCCGAAGCCGCTTTCGGCCCATCGATCGATCCGGCGGACGTGGCCCGCTTCTCGGCCCAGGCGGCCGAATGGTGGGACGCCCGCGGGCCGTTCGCGCCGCTGCATCGGTTCAATCCGGCGCGTCTGAAGCTGATCCGCGAACAGCTGTGCGCCCGTCTGGGCCGCGATGCGGGCGCGATCCGCCCGTTCGAGGGGCTGACCCTGCTGGACGTCGGCTGCGGCGGCGGGCTGATCGCCGAGCCGATGCGGCGGATGGGCTTCGACGTCACGGCCATCGACGCCTCCAGCGAGAACATCGGCACCGCCCGCGCCCATGCGGACATGGTCGGTCTGGACATCGCCTATCGCGCCGCCACGGTCGAGCAGATCGAGGCCGAGGGCGCGGGGCCGTTCGACGTGGTCCTGACCATGGAGGTGATCGAGCACGTCGCCGACCCGGAAGCCTTCGTGCGCGCCTGTTCGCGTCTGGTTCGGCCGGGCGGGGTGATGATGGTCGCCACCCTGAACCGCACCCTGAAGTCCCTGGCCCTGGGCAAGGTCGCGGCCGAATACATCCTGCGCTGGGTGCCCGCCGGCACCCACGACTGGCGCCAGTTTCTCAAGCCCGAAGAGATCCGCGCCATGCTGGCCGCCGAGCCGGTGACGGTCGAAGGCCCCTACGGCCTGAACTACGACCCGCTGAACGACCGCTGGAGCCCGTCGGACGACGCGGGGATCAACTATATGATGGTCGCCACGCGAGCCGCATGACCGGCGTCGTCGTCACGGGCGGACCTGGTTCGGGCAAGACCAGCCTGATCGAGGCGCTGGCGAACCTGGGCTACGACGTCGAACCCGAGGCCGGCCGCGCGATCATCCGCCAGCAACAATCGGTAGATGGTCCCGCCCTGCCTTGGCGAGACCGCGCGCTGTTTGCGCAGCGCATGCTAGAGCATGACATCGAAGCGCATGACCGCAGTCGAGCCAACGGCCTTGTCTTTCACGATCGCGGTCTGCCCGACGTCATCGGCTATCTGACCCTTTGCGGCCTGCCGGTCCCCGATCACATGTCCGATGCGGCGCGCATGCTGCGATATCACCCCACAGTGTTCATTGCTCCGCCCTGGCCCGAAATCTTCGGACAAGACGCTGAGCGACGTCAGGATTTCGACGAGGCGAAACGCACCTATGAAGCCATGGCGGCGGTCTATCCCCACTATGGATATCGCCTCGTAGAAATGCCGAAGGCGACCATCGCCGAGCGGGTCGCCTTCGTTCTCGATCAGGTGGTCTGAGCCGCCATCACACCTTGGCGGCGCGGCCTCGCGTCCAGGAATACAGTCCGATCACCGCCACGGCGAAGCCGAAGATGCCCGCCAGCATGGCCGGCCAGGCCGAACCCTCGGGCAGCATGGCGAAGGGCGCGTCGTCGCGGGTGGCCACGATGACGCCGGCGGTGAAGACGCCGAACAGGCTCTCGCCCACGATCAGGCCCGAGGCCAGCAGCACCCCCATCCGCCGCGCCACATCGGCGTAGCGGGTGCTGGAGACGGCCTTGTCGTAGATCCAGCCGCAGACCGCGCCGATGACCAGCATGGTGGTGACGGCGGCCGGCAGATAGAAGCCGATCCCGACGGCCAGGGGCGGCAGCTTGATCTTGCCGTTCGTGGCCTTGGAGACCACGGCGTCCAGCACGATGATGACCGCGCCGATCGCCGCGCCCAGGCCGATCAAGTCCCAGCGCAGGTCGCCGCCGATGACGCCGCGCGCCAGGGCCGAGATCAGGGTGGCCTGGGGCGCCGCCAGGGTCTTGACGCCTTCGACGATGGCGGGCGGGCCGCCCTCGAAGCCGAAGGCCTGGTTCAGCAGGTTCAGGATGAAGGGGATCACCAGGGCGCCGGCGCCGACGCCGACGATCAGCGCCACCTGTTGCCGCCACGGCGTCGCCTCGACCAGCTGGCCGGTCTTCAGGTCCTGAAGGTTGTCGTTGGCGATGACGGCCACGGCGAAGACGACCGCCGTCACGATCAGGGCGAAGGCGATGATGGACGGATCGGCCGGCACGCCCGCGACGGCCATGACGCCCAGCATCAGCAGCGAGGCGATGACGATGGCCAGGATGCCGACGCCCGACACCGGGCTGTTGGACGAGCCGATCAGGCCGGCCATGTAGCCGCAGATGGCCGCCACGGCGAAGCCGATCAGCACCACATAGACCAGGCCGCCGATCACCAGCAGCGGGGTCGAGGCGGCCAGGGCCGGGGCGCTCTGGGCGAACCAGGCCAGCAGGCCGGCGATCCCGATCAGGCAGACCACCGAGACCCCGCCGACCAGCTTGATCGGCAGGTCCTGTTCCGTCCGCTCCAGCACTTCGCCATGGGCGCGGCGGGCGTTGGCGGCCAGGGCCGAGGTCAGGCCGCCGATCAGCGGCCCGGCCAGTTTGATCAGGGTCCAGATCGCGGCGACGCCGATCACGCCGGCGCCCATGAACCGCACCTCGCGCGCCCAGACGGTGCTCGCCAGCTCTTCGGCCGGCGCCCCGGCCGGCAGGGTCGAGGCGATGGACGGGATCCCGTGCGCCGTCAGCCAGGCCACCGTGTCGGGGCTGGTCAGGATCGGCACGGCGACCGCCCAGGCCAGGACCAGGCCGAACAGCTGGGCCAGGCCCACGGTCAGGCCGATCAGATGTCCGGCGCCCAGAAGCGCGAACTGCATGCCGAAGCCCATGCCGGTCGCTCCGCCGCCCAGGGCCGCGGGCAGTTTGAAGAACCGGGCCGCCTCGCCGGCGAACACCCGCCCCGCGACCAGCAGGGCGTAGCCGGCCGAGACGACGGCCCCGGCGACCACGACCCACAGGCCGGACTTGTTCTCGCGCACCGCGCTTTCGGTCTGTTCGGCCCCGCGCGAGCCGACCTTCAGCACCTCGGCGGCGGCGACGCCTTCGGGATAGGGCAGGCCGCCGTTGACGACCAGGGCCCGGCGCAGCGGGATCGAGAAGGTCACGCCCAGGACGCCGCCCAGGATGCAGATGGCCACCGACTGCCAGAACGGGAACTCCAGCCACCAGCCGATCATCACCAGGCCGGGCAGGACGAAGATGATCGAGCTCATGGCCCCGCCGACCGAGGCCACGGTCTGGACGGTCATGTTCTCCCAGATGGTCGAGGTGCGGAAGGCCCGCAGCACCGCCATCGAGATCACCGCCGCCGGAATGGCCGAGGCGAAGGTCAGGCCGACCAGCAGGCCCAGATAGGTGTTGGCGGCGGTGAAGATCACCGCCAGCAGACAGCCCAGCACCAGGGCGCGGAGCGTCAGTTCGAGCCGGCCCTTCGGGGCGGCGGAGGCGTCTGTCATAGAAAGGGGTCCCACGTTCGCGCGGACCGTAAGCGCATTATGTCGCAGGCGGCAACACGTCTCGGTTCGCGCGGCGGGCGACGCGACGCGGATCGGGCCGCCTTGGCCTGGCCCTCGGGGCGGGCTACGACCCGTCCATGCCCGAACTTCCCGAGGTCGAAACCGTCCGCCGCGGCCTGACGCCGGTGCTTCAGGGCGCGCGGCTGTCGCGCGTCGGGATCAACCGGCCCGACCTGCGTTTCCCCTTCCCCGAGCGGTTCGTCGAGCGGCTGGAGGGGGCGACGGTCCAGCTGATCGAACGTCGGGCCAAATATCTGCTCATGCCCCTGTCGACCGGAGAGACCTGGATCGCCCATTTAGGGATGACCGGCCGCTTCACCCTGGATGGAGCGCAGCTCGGCGAGTTCGAGGAGCCGGCCCCCATCGCCGGCAAGCACGAACATTTCACCGCCTGCGCCGTGCGCGACGGCGCGGCGACCCGCATCGGCTACGCCGACGCCCGACGCTTCGGCTTCATGGGCCTGATCCCCAGCGATCAGGTCGAGACCCATCCCTGGTTCGCCGGCCTGGGTCCCGAACCCTTGGGCGCCGGCTTCTCCGGTGCCCATCTGATCCAGGCCTTCGCCGGCAAGACACAGAACATCAAGGTGTCCTTGCTTGACCAGCGGATCGTCGCCGGCCTGGGCAACATCTATGTGTGCGAGGCGCTGTACCGCGCCCGCATCTCGCCCCTGGTGGCGGCCGGGTCGGTGTCGAAGGCGCGGCTGGAGCGTCTGGCGATCCAGGTCCGCGACGTGCTGAACGACGCCATCGCGGCGGGCGGTTCGACCTTGCGCGACTTCGCCAACGCCGAGGGCGGCCAGGGTTATTTCCAGCACCGGTTCGACGTCTATGGCCGCGAGGGCGAGCCGTGCCGGGGGCAGGGCTGCGCAGGCGTCGTCGCCCGCATCGTCCAGGGCGGCCGCTCCACCTTCTACTGTCCGTCCTGCCAGAAACCTTAGGCCCGAGAGGTTCGACCCATGCGCAAGATTCACCTCTGGATCAGTCTGGTCGTCGGCCTTCTGGTCTGGGGCGCCTATTTCGTCCAT
Source organism: Brevundimonas sp. (assembly GCF_003248455.1). Classification (GTDB taxonomy): domain Bacteria; phylum Pseudomonadota; class Alphaproteobacteria; order Caulobacterales; family Caulobacteraceae; genus Brevundimonas. Next base: position 19,325 of record NZ_QFNM01000038.1, on the reverse strand, counting down.
TTCGTCCAGGGGGTGCGGTCGGGCGACCTGTCGGACCTGGTCTGGTGGTTCGTCGCGGCCCTGGTCGTCGCCGCCCTGGCCGAGGCCGCCGCGACCGGTCTGATCGCCCGCCTGTTCCGCCGTCGCGCCCGGGTGCTGGACGAGGGGCCGACCCTGTCGGCCGCCTTGAAGGCCGGCCATGTCGCCCTGATGCTGCTGGTCGGGCTGATCCTGCTGACCGCCCTGATCCTGGCTTTGTCGTCCGTCTTCGGCTGGAGCCTGGACCTGGCGGCGCCGCGCGGACAGGTGATCGCGGCCAATCTGCTGCTGGCCCTGGTGGTCGTCGCCGAACTGGTCCGCGCGGCCCTGACCCTGGCGCTGATGCCGCGCCGCTAGCGGGTCCGGCAGCGCCGCTATATGACCGCCCTCAAAAGGAGATCGACCATGTCCGACGCCTATTCCAACCTGCTGATCGAACGCAGCGAAGACGGCTATGCCGTCGTCACCCTGAACAGGCCCGAGGCGCTGAACGCCCTGAACGCGGCCCTGTTCAAGGATCTGGCCGACTTCCTCGACAGCGTCGAACACGACGACGGCGTGCGCTGTCTGATCCTGACCGGCTCGGGCGACAAGGCCTTCGCCGCCGGCGCCGACATCAAGGAGATGGCGGACCAGACCTACGCCCAGATGTACACGGCCAACTATTTCGCCCTGGGCCACGACCGCATAACCCGCTTCAGGAAGCCGATCATCGCCGCCGTCAACGGCTTCGCCCTGGGCGGCGGCTGCGAACTGGCCATGCTGTGCGACTTCGTCGTCGCCTCGGAGAAGGCCCGGTTCGGCCAGCCCGAGATCAATCTGGGCGTCGCCCCCGGCATCGGCGGCTCGCAACGCCTGACCCGTCTGGTCGGCAAGTCCAAGGCCATGGACATGGTCCTGACCGCCCGCATGATGGACGCGGCCGAAGCCGAACGCGCCGGTCTGGCCTCGCGCGTCTTCCCGCACGAGACCCTGATGGAGGAGACGCGCAAGATCGCCGCCCGGATCGCCGCGCAAAGCCCCCTGGCGGTCATGGCCAACAAGGAGATGGTCAACGCCGCCCTGGAGACCACCTTGACGCAAGGCGTCCAGTTCGAGCGTCGCCTGTTCCACTCCCTGTTCGCCTTCGAGGATCAGAAGGAAGGCATGTCCGCCTTCGTCGAAAAGCGCAAACCCGAGTTCAAGGGCCGCTGAACCGTCAACCGATCGCCGTGATCGGGCGTTAGGCGGGGATCATGTTTCGTCTCCTCGTTCTCCTGCTGGTCGCCCCGTGTCTGGCGGTCGCGCTTATGACCGCGCCTGCTAGGGCCCAGGCCCAGGCCCAGGCGCAGGTTCAGACCCGGCCCTTCGCCTCGGACCGGATCATCGTCGAGACGCGCGGGTCCGGGCCGGACGTCGTCTTCATCCCGGGCCTGGGGTCGACCGGCGCGGCCTGGCGCGCCACGGCGGATCGGCTGGACGACCGCTATCGCGTGCATCTGGTCACGCTGCGCGGCTTCGGCGGCACCGCCATCGACGGCAACGCCGACGGCGGCCTGGCGGGGCCGGCGGCGGCCGAAATCGAGCGCTACATCCGCGAGCAGCGGATCGAGCGCCCCGCCCTGATCGGCCATTCGCTGGGCGGCCAGATCGCCCTGCGCGTCGCCGCCGACATGGGCGGGCGGGTGGGGCGGGTGATGGTGGTCGATTCCTCGCCCTTCTTCCCGTCCCTGGTCGATTCGCGCGCCACCTCGGCCCAGGTCGAGCCGCTGGCCCGTCTGGGCTATCAGGCCCTTCTGCTGTTCGGCGACCAGGCCTTGAAGAGCCAGGCGGCGACCCTGGGCGTCGACATGGGTCTGGCCGGCGACATGGTGTTCCAGGGCCTGGGGCTTCAGGGCGGCGACCGGCGGGTCCTGGCCCAAGGTCTCTACGAGGCCCTGACCGTCGATCTGCGCCCGCGCCTGGCCCAGATCACGGCGCCGGTCACGGTGGTCTATGGCTGGACCCGCGATCCCGAAAATCCGCGCAACCGGCTGGAGGGCCTCTATCGCTACGGCTTCCAAGGGCTGCGTCAGCCGCCCCGCTTCGAACGGATCGAGGGGGCGGGCCACCAGGTCATGATCGAACAGCCGTCGGCCTTCCTGGCGGCGGTGCGCCGCTTCCTGGCCTGAGGCTCAGGGTTCGGGCTTCAGGGCGTCGATCACCACGCCTTCGGTCAGCAGTTGCGGCAGGATCTCCGGCTCGGTCCGGCCGGGCCGATAGACCAGATAAAGGGGCACCCCCGACCGGCCGTGCGCCTGAAGCTCGCGGGTGACGGCGTCGTCGCGGCGCGTCCAGTCCCCGACCAGATAGAGGGCGTTCGCCCGCTTGATCGCCTGGGCCACGCGCGGCGACGACAGGGCGGCCCGTTCGTTGATCTTGCACGTCACGCACCAGTCGGCGGTCAGATTGACCAGCACCGGCCGTCCCTCGGCCCTCGCCTGGGCCGTCGCCGCCGCCGACCAGGGCTGGGCGGCCAGGGGGCCGCCTTCGCCTGCGGGCGCGGGGTCGGCGGTTCGCGCCGCCCCGGCCGCGACCCCGGCCAGCCCCAGCGCCAGGACCCCGGACAGGGCGGCGCAGATCGTCGCCATCGCCGGCCGCCGCCCATGCTGGCGCGCGTCCTGGGCCAGGCCCGCCAGCCAGGCGGCGAAGGCCAGCAGCAGCGCCGCCGTCAGCAACAGGCCCAGGGCGTCGATCCCGCCCTGTTTCGTGAACACCCAGACCAGCCACAGGGCCGCGCCATACATCGGAAAGGCCAGGACGCCCTTCAGCCGCGTCATCCAGGCGCCGGGCCGGGGCAGGCGCGCCAGCAGGGCGGGCGACAGGCTTATCGCCAGATAGGGCAGGGCCAGCCCCAGCCCCAGCATCAGAAACACCGCCAGCGCCAGGGGCCAGGCCAGCACCAGGGCCGCGCCCAGGGCCGCCGCCATGAAGGGCGCGGTGCAGGGGGCCGCGACGACGACGGCCAACACGCCGGTGAAGAAGGCGCCGGCCGCGCCGGGCAGGCGCGACAGGGGCCCGGACCCGGCGCTCTGCAACCCGGCCCCGACATGGAAGACCCCGGACAGGTTCAGCCCGACCAGCAGCATGGTCAGGGCCAGGGCCGCCACCACGCCCGGCGACTGCAGCTGGAACCCCCAGCCGACGGCCTGGCCCGCCGCCCTCAGCGCCAGCAGCGCCCCGGCCAAGACCAGGAAACTGGCCAGCACCCCGGCGGCGAAGGCCAGGCCGTCGCGGCGCGCCCGGCGCGGATCGTGCGCCGCCGCCGACAAGGACGCCGCCTTCATCGCCAGCACGGGGAAGACGCAGGGCATCAGGTTCAGCACCAGGCCGCCCAGCAGCGCCAGCCCCATCGCCTGGACGAAGCGCCATGCGCCGCCGCCGCTTGGCGGGGCGTCCTCGTCCTGCAAGGGGGCCAGGCCGCCCCGGCCCTGGGCGCCCGGCAAGGGCGGGCCGGGACGGGCCTCGATCTCCCAGGCCCCCTTGTCGGTCGCCAGAACGCCCGTCAGGGCCGTGTCCGCGCCGCGCTTTCCAGGCGTCAGGCTCAGGGTCAGGCCGTCGGGGCCGACCTGGCCGGTCTGGGGCGCCGCATGGTCGATGCGGTCGCCGTCATAGGGAAAGAAATAGGCCTGGCCGACGTCGCCGCCCGCCAGCGGTCCGCCCGTCGCCGTCAGGACCAGCCGTCCGTCCCGCCCCGTCAGCCGCGCCTCGATCCCGGCCGGGCGCGGCGCGGTCTCGACCAGCCGCTCGATCTCGGCGCCCCACGGGCGGGCCAGGGGGGCGGCGCCTTCGCGCACCGGCAGGGCCAGCGACAGGGTCAGGGGCTGGGGCACGCACATCTGGTCGCTGCACACCAGAAACAGCGCGTCCGCCGTCAGGGTCAGGACCTCGCCCGGCCGGGCCGAAGCCGGCACATGGATCGGCACCGGCAACAGCACCTCGCCCGAATAGCCGTAGTTCATCAGGCTCATCAGCCGCTGGCGGCGGGGCAGGGGCCACAGGATCGGATCGACCGCGACCCCGGCGGGCAGGGTCCAGGTCAGGCTGGTGGCCCCGCCGCTGTCGCCGGGATTGCGCCAATAGGTGTGCCAGCCGGGCGCGATCTTCTGTCGCACCGCCACAACCGTCGTCGATCCGGGCGCGGCCCATTGCGACAGGGGCACCAGTTCGGCCTCGATCCGTTCCGTGCGCTGCGGCCCGAAGGCGACCCGGCCCGTCGCCGGCCCCGCGACCGGCCCCGCGACTGGCCCAGCGACCGGCCCCGCGACCGGCTGGGCGACGACCGCCCCCGCCGACAGCAGAAGCCACAGAAGGCCGAACAGAAGGGGGAGCGAACGCAAGGGCGGCGGTATCCGAAATGGCGGGCGGGGCGGACCGACCTCTAACCCCTCCGTCCCCCGCGCGCCATCGTCGGCTTAGCGCGGCACGGCCTCGATGATCACCTCGGCGCGACGGCGCAGCAGTTCGTCCGCGCCCGACGGCGTCACGGCGCCCGCATCGCCCACGGCGTTCAGTTCAAAGGCCGGGGCGGGCATCCCGGCGCGGGCCAGGGCGTCCGCCACCGCCCGCGCGCGCCGCTGCGACAGGCTCAGATTGACGTCCGGCGCGCCCGTGGCGTCGGCCAGGCCGATCACGCGCACGCGCTGGATGCGGCAGTCCCTGGCCTTTTCGGCGGCGGTGTTCAGCAGCAGGGTCGCCGCATCGGTCAGCCGCGCCTGGTTCTCCACGAAATAGACGTCGAACCGGCCCGAAGCGCAGATCGATTCCCCCACCACCAGGTCCGTCCGCTTCGCCGTCGGCGCACAGGCCGCCATCCCCGCGACCGTCAGCGCCGCCAAGCCGATCCGGCCCGCAGCCCCTTTCGCAAACTTCATCTCAGCCCTCCCGCCGGCGAACCGGCCCAATATGCCCCAATATGCAAAGAGGCGGCCTGTCCGTGCACAAGCCGCCTCTTCGACGTGGCGCCGGTCCGCGTCCCGCGATCCGACGCATTTCGAAGCGGTCAGTAACGACGCTGGCCGTTGTCCCAGTAGCATTCGTCCTGGCGGTTGTCGTAGCAGTAGTAGTAGCGGCCCTGGCTGTCGCGATAGCGCTGCTGGTTGTTGCGGTCCTGGCTCGAACCGCGGATCGCGCCGGCCGCGCCGCCCAGGGCGCCGCCGATCAGGGCGCCGGTGGCTGCGTTGCCGCCGCCGACATTGTTGCCGATGATGGCGCCGGCGACCGCGCCGAGGCCGGCGCCCACCGCGCCCTGGCGGACGGTCTGGTTCGGGCCGCTGTTGTAGCCGTACGGGTCGCTGGCGCAGGCCGAAGCCAGCAGCCCGGCGCCTGCAATCGCGATGATCGCCTTGTTCATGGTGAAATCCTCTTGCCTGGGTGTCGCCCCTTGAGCCCAAACGTGATGTCCCGGCATAGGTTCCCCCCGTCAAGCGAAATATGGCTACGCTTGTTCGGAACGGGCGGGGCTGCAAGGCGTTCGGCCGACATGACCGATGTTTCGACCCCGCCCGCCCATGCCGCGGACACCCGCGCCCTGACGCCGCACGCGCCGCTGAAGCAGGCGGTGATGCTGGTCAATCCGCTGTCGGGCGGCGTGGGGCCGCGCGCGGTCGCCGAGGCCGAGGCGATCCTGGCCGACTACGATCTGGAGGCCAAGGTCGTCACCCTGGAGGCGGGGGCGTTCGACGAGGCGATCGCCGAGGCCTTCGCCGCGAGGCCCGACGTCATCTTCGTGCTGGCCGGGGACGGGACCGCGCGCTCGGTGGCGTCAAAGGCCAAGCCGAACGGCCCGATGATCGCCCCCCTGCCGGGCGGCACGATGAACATGTTGCCCAAGGCGCTTTACGGCACGGCCGACTGGAAGCTGGCGCTGAGGCGGGCGCTGGAGGAGGGCGAGGCCCAGTCCGTCTCGGGCGGCGAGGTCCAGGGCGAGTATTTCTACTGCGCGGCCATCCTGGGGTCGCCCGCCCTGTGGGCGCCGGCGCGCGAGGCCATGCGCACCGGGAAGATCAGACTGGCCTGGCAATACGGTCGGCGCGCGCTGAAACGCGCCTTTTCCGGCCGATTGCGCTTCACCCTGGACGGCGGCGACAAGCGGCGCTCGGAGGCGCTGGTGCTGATCAGCCCGATGATCTCCAAGGCGATGGAGGAGCCCGTCGGCCTGGAGGCGGCGGCCATGGACCCGTCGGACGCGACCCAGGCCTTCCGCCTGGCCGCCAACGCCCTGTTCAGCGACTGGCGCCACGACCCCGCCGTCTCGACCCGCCCGGCCCGGCGGATCGAGGTGCGGGCGCGCTCCAGAATCCCCGCCGTGATCGACGGCGAGCCGCTGCTGCTGAAGCCCGAGGCCGTGATCCGCTTCGTGCCCAAGGCCTTCAAGGCCCTGGCGCCCAAGCCGCCGTCGGCCGAGGACAGCCTGTAATGGGGCGCATTCTCCAGTTTTCCGACGTCCATTTCGGATGCGAGCACAAACACGCCTGCGCCGCCGCCCTGGACTACGCCCACGCCACGCCCAACGATCTGGTGCTGATCACCGGCGACATCACGCAGAAGGGCTTCCCGGACGAGTTCAAGGCCGCCGGGGCCTGGATGCGCGCCATGCCCGAGCCGCGCTTCGTCATCGTCGGCAATCACGACGTGCCCTACTGGGACGCGGTGGCGCGGATCTTCCATCCCTGGCGCGCCTTCGAGACGGAGACGGGCTTTCCCGCCCACGACGGCCAGTTCCGCAGCGATGCGGTCATGGTGCGCGGCGTCGTCACCGCGCGCGGCTGGCAGGCGCGGCCCAACTGGTCCAAGGGCGTGATCGACCTGGACCAGACCCGGCGCGCGGCCGAGGCGCTGCGCCAGGCGCCCATCGGCGCGCTGCGAATCCTGGCCTGCCACCATCCGTTGATCGAAATGGTGGGCACGCCGATGACCGGCGACGTCAAGCGCGGCGACGAGGCGGCCCTGATCTTCGCCGAGGCCGGGGTCGATCTGATCATGACGGGCCATGTCCATGTGCCCTTCGCCATGCCGATCCCGCTGGCGGACCACTGCTCCTATGCGGTCGGGTGCGGAACCCTGTCGCATCGCGAGCGGGGCTCGCCCCCCGGCTTCAACCAGATCGACTGGGACGCCAAGACCATCACGGTGACGGCCCTGGCCTGGGATGGCATGCGCTACAGCTCGCAGCAGGTCTGGCGGCTGCCGCGTCGTCAGGACACCCGCAAGGCCGCCACCGCCCCCAGTCCGGTCGAGCCCGGCGAACTGGAGAAGGCGGCCGTCTGAACCGTCTCCTCCCCATTTCATGGGGAGGTGGCTCGTAGCGAAGCGGAGAGACGGAGGGGCTCTTTCCGCATCGCCAGTGCTTGGCAGACGTCAAGAACCCCTCCACCGCTACGCGGTCCCCCTCCCCACGCTGTGGGGAGGAGACCTTTGTCCCTACCGGAACGGCGGCTCGTCGAAGGCGCGCAGCTTGCGCGAGTGCAGGCGCGGGCCTTCGCGCCGCATCAGGTCCACCGCCTGGATGCCGATCTGCAGGTGTTCCGAGATCGAGCCTTCGTAGAAGCGGTTGGCCTGGCCCGGCAGCTTGATCTCGCCGTGCAGGGGCTTGTCGGACACGCACAGCAGGGTGCCGTAGGGGACGCGGAACCGATACCCCTGGGCGGCGATGGTGGCGCTTTCCATGTCGATGGCGACGGCGCGGCTCTGGTTGAAGCGCAGGGCCGATTTGGAATAGCGCAGCTCCCAGTTCCGGTCGTCGGTGGTGACGACGGTGCCGGTCCGCAGGCGCAGCTTGACCTCGTCGCCCGGCATGCCGCTGACCGACTTGGTGGCGTCGTAGAGGGCGCGCTGCACCTCGGCGATGGACGGGATCGGGATGTCTGGCGGCAGCACCGCGTCCAGCACATGGTCGTCGCGCAGATAGGCGTGGGCCAGGACGTAGTCGCCGATGGTCTGGCTGGCGCGCAGGCCGCCGCAATGGCCGATCATCAGCCAGACGTGCGGCCGGGTGACGGCCAGGTGGTCGGTGATGGTCTTGGCGTTGGACGGGCCGACGCCGATGTTGACCAGGGTCACGCCCTTATGGTCCGGCGCGGTCAGGTGATAGGCCGGCATCTGGTGCTTCTTCCAGGCCGTGTCGCTGATCGCCGTCTCGGGGTTCGGCGTGTCGCGGGTGATGATGACGCCGCCGGCGCAGGACAGGGTCTCGTAAGGGCTGTCGGGCGACTGCAGCTGTTCGATGGCCCAGCGCACGAACTCGTCGACATAGCGATTGTAGTTGGTGAACAGGACGTAGGACTGGACGTCGTCGACCGGCGTGCCCGTATAGTGTTTCAGCCGCGCCAGCGAGAAGTCGGTCCGCAGGCCGTCGAAGTGCGACAGGGGGAAGTCGCCGCCCATCTCGAACAGGCCGTCCGCGATCTCGTCGCCGATATGGGCCAGGTCGGTGGTCGGAAACCAGCGCGCAAGAGCCGCCGTCATCGACCGGTCCAGCGCGACCTCCAGCCCGTCCGTCACATAGGGGAAGGGGATTTCCTGGCGCGACAGCCCGACCTCGAACGCAGCGTTATACTCCTGCTCCAGCAGACCCAGCTGTTCGGTCAGATAGGGGCGGAAAAGGTCCGGCCGGGTGACGGTGGTGGAATAGCTGCCCTGTTTCGACAGCCGGGCGTAGGCGCGCGGCTCCAGGTCCTGGGGGCGATCGCCGTCCCAGCGGATGCGAAGTTCGGGATAGGCGAACACCCCGTCGGCGCGCTTCAGCGGATCCGGCCGCTCGCCGGTGGCGACGAAGTCCCGCACGGCGTCGCGCAGGTTGGTCACGGATCGGGTGTAGAGGGTTTCGAGGCGGTCCAGCGCCGCCTGTGCTGTCATCTGTTCTGTCATGACTTCCTCTAGCGAAGCTTCTTGGCTTTGGCGAGGCGTCCCGGGTTCAATCTGGATTTCAGCGTGCGACCTCGACTTCCCTGCATCGCAGCAATTTATGACAGGGCTGCGGTTGCGAAATCCGGCAGGAGCGGGCATCTGGCCGCGATGTCGTCTTCCGTCGCGTCAGCCCCCGCCAAGAAGGATCTCGGCTTCGTCGAGTTCGTCTGCCTCATCGCCCTGATGATGGCGCTGAACGCCCTGGCGATCGATTCCATGCTGCCGGCCCTGCCGCACATCGGCGACGAGCTGGGAGTGGCCAACGCCAACAGCCGCCAGTGGGTGGTCACGGCCTATCTGCTGGGCTTCGGCGGCGCGCAGCTGATCTATGGGCCGTTGGCCGACCGGTTCGGCAGGAAGCCCGTCCTGCTGTTCGGCGTGGGCGTCTATGTGGTGTTCAGCCTGCTGGCCACGCTGGCGCCGACCTTCGACACCCTCATCCTGGCCCGCATCGGCCAGGGGCTGGGCAGCGCCTGCACCCGCGTGCTGGCCGTGTCCATCGTGCGCGATCGGTTCGAGGGGCGGACGATGGCCCGGGTCATGTCCTTCAGCTTCCTGGTCTTCCTCGGCGTGCCGATCCTGGCGCCGTCCATCGGCCAGGCGATCATGCTGGTCGGTCCGTGGCGCTGGATCTTCGCCGGCCTGGGCCTGATCGGCGTGGGCCTGATCGTCTGGGCGGCCCTGCGCCTGCCCGAGACGCTGAGGCCGGAGGATCGACTGCCGATCCAGTTCCGTCGCCTGGCCTCGGCCTATCGCATCGCCGTCACCGACCGGACGGCCGTCGGCTACACCCTGGCCATGACGGCCATCACCGGGGCCCTGTTCGGCTTCATCAACTCGTCCCAGCAGATTTTCGCCGACGTCTTCCACGCCGAGGCGGCCTTCCCCGCCATCTTCGCCCTGATCGCGGGCGGCATCGCCGTGGCGTCGCTGGTCAATGCGCGCCTGGTCGTCAGCCTGGGGTCGCGCAAGATTTCGCACACGGCCCTGATCGGCTTCACGGCCGTTTCCGCCGTCCACGCCGTGGTGGCGATCAGCGGCCACGAATCGATCTGGACCTTCGCCGTGCTCCAGACCCTGACCATGTTCTGCTTCGGCCTGATCGCCGGCAACTTCGGCGCCATGGCCATGGAGACGATGGGCCATATCGCCGGCACCGCCGCCTCGATCCAGGGCTTCGTCTCCACCATCGCCGGCTCGCTGCTGGGCTTTGCGGTGGGCCAGCAGTTCGACGGCACGACGGTTCCGATGGCGGCGGGCTTCACCCTGTTCGGCCTGATCGCCCTGGGGTGCGTCCTGTTCGCCGAGCGCGGGCGGCTGTTCCGGTCGCATCACCTGCCGCCGGTCAAGGCCGCCTGACGCGGGTTTCGCGAGGCTTGATCTTTCCGGCGTTTCCGCGCGTTGTCCGGCCAATCGCAACGGTCAGCTCAGGAATGCCTCGATGACGCGCAAAGCGCTCGGTCTCGTCTCCGCCCTCGCCATCGCCGCCGCCTTCGGGGTCGGCGCCTGCTCCACCACGACCGGCGGCGCGTCCCTGGCCCCGCCCGCGGTCGCCCCAGCGCCGGGGCCGGAGGCGGTCGACACCCACACCTACGCCCGGCCCGAGATCGCCCGCGTGGTCGATGTGGCCCTGGACCTGACCGCCGACTTCGACGCCCGGACCCTGTCGGGGACGGCGACGCTGGACATCCTGGCCGCCCCCGGCGCCAACGAGGTGATCCTGGACATCAAGAACCTGGACATCCAGGACGTGCGCGACGCCGCCGGCCAGCCGCTGCGCTTCGTCGTCGGCGACGACGACGCCATCAAGGGCCAGCCCCTGACGGTCTATTTCCCGGCCTTCGCGGAGAACGAGCGGCGCAAGATCGTGGTCCGCTACGCCACCCGGCCCGACGCCTCGGCCCTGCAGTGGCTGAGCCCCAGCCAGACGGCCGGCGGCCAAAAGCCCTATCTGTTCAGCCAGGGCCAGGCCATCCTGACCCGCACCTGGGTCCCGACCCAGGACAGCCCCGGCGTCCGCCAGACCTATTCGGCCCGCATCGTCGCCCCCGACGACCTGACGGTGGTCATGAGCGCCGACCACCTGACCCCGGACGGCGAACCGGCCGGCCCCGGCAGGAAGGCCTGGCGCTTTCGGATGAACAATCCGATCCCGCCCTATCTGATCGCCCTCGGCGTCGGCGACATCGCCTTCGCGCCCTTCGACCGCCGCACCGGCGTCTGGACCGAACCCGGCCGCCTGGCCGCCGCCCAGTGGGAGCTGGAGCCGACAGCCCGGATGGTCGATGCGGCCGAGAAGCTTTACGGCCCCTATCGCTGGGGCCGCTACGACCTTCTGGTCCTGCCGCCCTCCTTCCCGTTCGGCGGGATGGAGAACCCCAAACTGACCTTCGCCACCCCCACCATCGTCGCCGGCGACCGGTCGCTGGTATCGCTGGTGGCGCACGAGCTGGCGCACTCCTGGTCGGGCAATCTCGTGACCAACGCCACCTGGAACGACTTCTGGCTGAACGAGGGGTTCACCACCTATTTCGAGAACCGCATCATGGAATCGATCTACGGCCACGACCGGGCGGTCCAGGAACAGGTGCTGAGCTGGGACGGGCTTCAGGACGAGCTGAAGACCCTGCCGGCGCCCGACACCCGCCTGCATCTGGACCTGACGGGCCGCGATCCCGACGACGGCATGAACACCATCGCCTACGACAAGGGTTCGGCCTTCCTGCGCACCATCGAACGGATCGTCGGCCGGCCCAGGTTCGACGCCTGGCTGCGCGGCTATTTCGACCGCAACGCCTATCGCCCGATGACCACGGCCATGTTCCTGGACGACATCCGCGCCCATCTGGTGAAGGGCGACGCCGGTCTGGAATCCGAACTGCAACTGGACGCCTGGGTCTATCAGCCGGGCCTGCCGTCGAACGCGATCGCGCCCGTGTCGGACGCCTTCACGCCCGTCGACGCCGCCGCCGTGGCCTTCTTCAAGGATCAGGGACCGGCCTCGGCCATTCCGTGGGGCGACTGGAACACCCAGCAGCGCCAGCGTTTCCTGGGCTGGCGGCCCGAGGGGCTGCGCGCGGGCGCCGACTGGCTGACCGCCGCCCAGCTGGCCGATCTGGAGCGGACCCTGAACCTGGCCGACGAGGGCAACAGCGAACTGACCTTCGCCTGGCTGCAGATCGCCCTGGCCCATCGCTATCGGCCGGCCGTCGCCACGGCCGAAAAGTTCCTGACCAGCCAGGGCCGGCGCAAATTCGTCCTGCCCCTGTTCCAGACCCTGTGGAACGAAGGCGACTGGGGCCGGCCCATCGCCCGCCGCATCTACGCCGAGGCCCGGCCGCTGTATCACCCCGTGACCAGCGGCTCGGTCGATCAACTGGTCGGCCGCCCGTAAAGCGACCGCCGTCTCCTCCCCACAGCGTGGGGAGGGGGACCGCGAAGCGGTGGAGGGGCTCTTGACGTCCCACGGACGCAGTTGATGCGGCCGAGAGCCCTCCGTCACGGCCAAGCCGTCCACCCGCCCTCGTCATCCTCGGCCTTGTGCCGAGGATCCATACGCTCGGTCTCAAAGGTCGTGGGACGGCGGCGGACACCGGGATTATGGATCCTCGGCACAAGGCCGAGGATGACGGATTGAGAGGCCGACTCGCCCAGCCATCACAATGCGGCTGGTCGTTTCCTTTCGATTTCAGCCGCTTGTCGAATTATCTCCCCAATCTCCCATCCCTCCTCCGAAACGCGCGTATTCTTGCCCCGTCTCGTCGCATCGGAGGGCTCGCCTGGCCTGCGACCTTGCGGCGGCGGGAGCGGATGGAACGGGGGCGATGGTGAAACTCCATCGCGCCGACATCGACTCATGGAGCGGTGTCGGAGGGTCGAGGGGGATACTCGGCTGTACTCGGGACGGGGTTTCGCACGCGCGGAGCGTCATACCCTTCGTCGAAACGGTACTTACAAACTCACACTCCGGGCGAAGGCCCGGCGCTCCGCCCAGCCCTCCATCCCACTTCGCAGCCGTCCGGCGCGAAGCCGATCAACCGCGTCCGTCCAGTGAATATGCGGCCTCCGTTGCGGTGCGGCGCCCCATCGGCTATCCCGCCGACACCGCTTTTCACTGGAGCTTTCCCATGGCTGACCTCGCCCCCGGCGTCGTGACACTCTTCGGAGGATCGGGCTTCATCGGGTCCCAGGCGGTGCGCGCCCTGGCGCGGCGCGGCTGGCGCATCCGCATCGCCGTGCGCAACCCCGTCCTGGCCATCGAGATCCAGCCGCTGGGCGATCCGGGCCAGATCCAGTTCATGCGCTGCGACGTCACCGACGCCGCCGATGTGGCGGCCGCCGTGCGCGGCGCGGACGCCGTGGTCAATCTGGTGGGCGTCCTGCACGACGCGGGCGGCAAGCGCGGCTTCGACGCCGTCCATGTCGAGGCGGCCCGCACCATCGCCGAGGCGGCCAGGGCGGCCGGCGTGAAGCGTCTGGTGCAGATGTCCGCCATCGGCGCCGACGCCGCCGGCCCCTCGGCCTACGGTCGCACCAAGGCCCAGGCCGAGGCGGCGGTCCGCGCCGTCTATCCCGATGCGGTGATCCTGCGCCCCTCCCTGGTGTTCGGCGCCGGCGACAGCTTCCTGAACCGGTTCGCCTCCATGGCGACGATGTCGCCCTTCCTGCCGCTGATCGGCGGGGGGCAGACGCGGTTCCAGCCCGTCTATGTCGGCGATGTCGCCGAGGCCGTCGCGCGCGCCGTGATCCGCGCCGACGCGGCCGGCCGCACCTTCGAACTGGGCGGGCCGAGCGTTTGCACCTTCCGCGAAGTTCTGGAGCTGGTCCGGCGCGAGACCGGGCGGGACCGCCTGCTGGTCTCCGTGCCCTTCGCCGTGGCCAAGCCGTTGGGTTCGCTGTTGGAGCTGAGCCGGTTCGTCGGTCTGACCCCGCCGCTGACCCGCGATCAGGTGCTGATGCTGGAGCGCGACAATGTCGTGGCCCCGGACGCCCTGGGCCTTGCGGCCCTGGGCGTCGAACATCCGACCGGCATGGCCGCCATCGCCCCCTCCTATCTGTGGCGCTACCGCGTCGGCGGCCAATTCGCCGAAGCCCCGGCGCACTGAGCGGGCTGCGGATTAATCCCCATCCGATGCGACCCCAGGCCGCATTTCGCGGTCTGCGGGACTTCGCTTGCGGGAACAAAGAGCGCACAGATCCAGAATGCCGGCCACGCAGCCCCAATTCTCCCCGGCCGATACGCCTGACCTGAACGACGCGCGGGCCCTGCTGTCGCGCGTGTGGGGCCATGCCGACTTCCGCGGGCTGCAGGGCGAGGTGGTGCGGACGATCCTGTCCGGCGGCGACGTGCTGGCCGTCCTGCCGACCGGCGGCGGCAAGAGCGTCTGCTATCAGATCCCCGCCATACTGCGCCCTGGCCTGGGTCTGGTGATCTCGCCCCTGATCGCCCTGATGACCGATCAGGTCGAGGCGCTGAAACAGCAGGGCGTGGCCGCCGCGCGGCTCGATTCCGGCGTGTCCCTGGACGAACGGTCCGTCATCTGGGCGGCGGCGCGGGCGGGCGAACTGGACCTGCTCTATGTCTCGCCGGAAGGTCTGGCGGCGGGGGCCATGCTGGACCGGCTGTCCGAACTGTCCGCCCAGAACGGCTTGTCGCTGATCGCCATCGACGAGGCCCACTGCGTGTCTCAGTGGGGCCACGACTTCCGCCCTGACTATCGCAATCTGGGCCTGCTGGCCGAGCGGTTTCCCGACACGCCCCGCATCGCCGTGACCGCGACGGCGGACGCCCGAACCCGCGACGACATCCTGCGCTCGCTGCGGCTGGAAGAGGCGACCGTCTTCGTCGACAGTTTCGCGCGTCCGAACCTGCAACTGTCGGCCGAGCGCAAGGAGAGCGCCTCGCGCGCCAAGACCGACGCGCGGGTCATCGAACTGGTGCGCGAGCGGCGGGGCAAGTCGGGCGTCGTCTATTGCGGCAGCCGCGACGGCTGCGACCGCGTCGCCCAGGCTCTGCGCGACGCCGGGACCAACGCCATCGCCTATCACGCCGGCATGGATGCGAAGGAGCGCGACCGCCGCCTGGAACGGTTCCTGGCCGAGGAGGGCGCCGTCATGGTGGCCACCATCGCCTTCGGCATGGGGGTGGACAAGGCCGACGTCCGCTTCGTCATCCACGCCGATCCGCCGGGGTCGCTGGAGGCCTATTGGCAGGAGATCGGACGCGGCGGGCGCGACGGCGAACCGGCCGAGGGGATCACGCTCTACGGCCCGTCCGACATCGCCTGGTCGCTGCGCCGGCTCGACAGCCGCCCGATGGCCGAAGAGGTCAAACAGGTCCAGGTGCGAAAGACCCGCCAGCTGTTCGCCATGCTGGACGGCGCCGTCTGCCGCGCCCAGGCCGTGCGCCGATACTTCGGCGAGACGGATGCGGCCCCTTGCGGCGTCTGCGACATCTGCGGCGACCCGCCCCAGCTGTATGACGCCACCGTCCCGGCCCAGAAGGCGCTGGCGGCGGTGCAGCGGCTGGGCGGGCGGTTCGGCCGCAATCGCGTGATCGACCACCTGACGGCCCGCACCAGGGACGTGCAGCCGTGGGAGCAACAGCTCTCCACCTGGGGCATAGGGCGCGACATCTCCCTGACCTCGTGGCGCGAGATCGTGGATCACCTGCTGTTCGAGGGTCTGCTGGTCGAGGACCCCAACGACGGCAAGCCGCTGGTGGGGCTCGGCGACCCCGAGGCCGTGCGGGCCGTCTATCGGGGCGAGCGTCAGATCGAGGTGCGCCGGGCGCCGCTGCGGGCGGACGCCGCGCCCCGCCGTCGCGACCGTTCGGGCGAGGGGCGCAATGCGGCGCTGGAGACGATGGACGCCGATGTGCGCGCCCGGTTCGAGGCTTTGCGCGCCTGGCGCCGCGACCGCGCGGCGGAACAGCACGTCCCGCCCTATGTCATCTTCCAGGACAAGACCCTGCTGGAGATCGCCCACGCCGAGCCGGGCGACATGGCCAGCCTGGGCGCCATTTCCGGCGTCGGCCAGTCCAAGTTGGATCGCTATGGCAAGGGGGCGCTGGACACGCTGGCCGCCCTTTAGTCCGCGTCAGACTTCCGGCTTGGGCGGGGCGGTGATGACTTCGACATTGTCGTTCAGCAGATAGGACAGTTCCGACAGGGCCGTGGCGCGTTCGGCCGGGCTGGCGGCGGCCTGAACGGCGGCGACCTTCTTGGGCATGTCCTCGGAAATGCCGCGCAGGATGCATTTCAGATCGCCGTCCGTGCCGCGTTCCTTCAGGATCAGGTGGCCCTGCATGTCGAGCGCGGCCAACTGCTCGGCCTGGGCCTTGAAGCCGACGAAGGCCTGGCTGGTGAAGAAGGCGGCGTCGTCGGCGGCCTTGGCGGCCGCCCAGCCGTCCACCACGGCCTTCAGGCTGGACGAACGCGAGACGATGTCGGCGAACAGCGGCTCGCCCGCCACCGAGATCGGCGCGCCGGGAACCGCGGCCGGCTGTTCGGCGGCCAGGGCGACGGCCGGATTGGACATCGCGAGCGCGATTGTGAGAGCAAGGCCGCAGGACATTGAGGTGACTTCCTGTTTCATCGTCGGCTGGGACGTTGAACCTGAATACGCCCCAGCCGTAAACGAGTGTTTACCCTGATTTTCCGCCTGATGGAGCCGACGATGACGACCGACGCCGCCTGGACCGCCTTCGACCAAGCCGCCGCCGAGGCCGCCCGCACGCGGATCGTGGATCAGTTCGTGGCCGATCCCGACCGGCTGTCGCGGATGTCGGTCGAGGCGGCGGGGCTTTATCTGGACCTGTCGAAACAGAGCTGGACCCGCGCGGTCTTCGACGCCTGTCTGGACCTGGCCCGCGCCAGCGACGTGGAGGGGCGTCGCGCCGCCCTGTTCGCCGGCGAGGCCGTCAACCTGACCGAAGGGCGGGCGGTGCTGCACCCGGCCTTGCGCGCCGCGCCGGGCGCCGCCTTCAAGGCCCTGGGCGAGCCGGTCTCGGCCGAGGTGGACGCCGTGCGGGCGGACATGAAGGCCTATGCCGAAGCGGTGCGGTCCGGCGCCGAGGCGGGGGCGACGGGCAAGAAATTCGAGGCGATCGTCCATGTCGGCATCGGCGGGTCGGACCTGGGGCCGCGCGTCGTCTGGGACGCGCTTCGCCCGCTGGACCCCGAGATCGACCTGCGCTTCGTGGCCAACATCGATCCGCGCGACATGGCCGAGGCCCTGACCGGCCTTGATCCCGAAACGACCCTGGTCGTGGTCGTGTCCAAGACCTTCACCACCCAGGAAACCCTGGCCAACGCCGAGGCGGCCAAGGCCTGGCTGGCCGCTTCCTTGCCTTTCGAAGGCATGACGAAACACTTCATCGGGGTGACGGCGGCGCCGGACCGGGCGGCGGCCTTCGGCTGCGGCCGCACCTTCGCCTTCAGGGACTGGGTAGGCGGGCGCTATTCGCTGTGGTCGGCGGTCAGCCTGTCGTGCGCCATCGCCCTGGGCTGGGACGTGTTCGACGAGATGCTGGCCGGCGCCGCCGAGATGGACGACCATTTCGTCTCGGCGCCGCTGGAGAGGAACGCGCCGATCCTGCTGGCTCTGGCCCAGGTGTTCAACGTCGACGGGCTGAACCGTCCGGCGCGGACGGTGGCGCCCTACGCCCACGCCCTGCGTCGCCTGCCGTCCTTCCTCCAGCAGTTGGAGATGGAATCGAACGGCAAGCGGGTGCATCGCGACGGAACGCCGGTGACGCGCCAGACCTGCCCCGTGGTCTTCGGCGAACCCGGCACCAACGGTCAGCACGCCTTCTTCCAGCAGATCCACCAAGGGCCGGAGGTCGTGCCGGCCGAGTTCGTGATCGTCGCCAGGACGCACGAAGACGCGCCCGAGTCGCCCCTCTGGTCCAACGCCCTGGCGCAAGGCCAGGCCCTGATGACAGGCAAGACGACCGAGGCGGCCAAGGCGGAAGGCCTGGCCCAGGGCTTGTCGGAAGACGAGGCGGCCCGCCTGGCGCCCCACCGCACCTTCACCGGCGACCGTCCCTCGACCGCCATCGTCATGGACCGGCTGACGCCCCGGACCCTGGGCGCCCTTTTGGCCCTCTACGAGCACAAGACCTTCGTCGAGGGCGTGATCTGGGACATCAACAGCTTCGACCAGTGGGGCGTCGAACTGGGCAAGGTGCTGGCGAAGGCGATCCTGAAGGATGTCGACGCCGGCGGTCCTTCGGCCGATCTGGACCCCTCCACGGCGGCCCTGATGACGCGGTTGATGGGATAGGGAAAAGGGCCCGGCCTTTCGGCCGAGCCCTTCGGGTTTCAAGCGACGGCGCGCTTACCAGCGGCGGTCATAGCGATAGTCGCGACGGTCGTCTCGGCGATAATCGCGACGGTCGTAGCGGGAATCGTAGCGGCGGCCGTCGTAGCGGTAGTCATAGCCCGAACGGCTGCGGTCGATGCCGTGCTCGCGCTCCCAGTGGCCCTGGTTGCGGTAGCAGCGACCGCCACGATAATATTCGCAGCCGGAACCGCGATTGCTGGCCACGGCGCCCAGGGCCGCGCCGGCCAGGGCGCCGCCCGCGATATAGCTGCCGTCGCCGTTGCCGTAGATGGCGCCGGCCAGACCGCCCACCGCTGCGCCGATCAGGGCGTTTCGCCCGGTGTCGTCGCGGTCGCGGGACTGGGCCGAGGCGGGGGCCGCCATCAGGCTCATGGCCATGACCGGCGCGGCGACGACGGCGGTGATCTTCAGCAGCTTGGACATATCCGTCTCCTTATGTTTCGGGGTCGGCGCCTTTGGAAAGCGCATCGACGTTGAGACGGTTCTAGCCGCCCGCGTCTGAACGCACCGCCAGACCGTCGTTCATCGTGGGTTCACCCTGCCGACCCTGCGCCACAGCCGCGATCCGGCCGCAGGCCTGGCCGCGCGACCGGCGGACGGGCCAGCCGATGTGGATTTGTCGCATTTGTTTCGCGTGTTCCGCCTTGACGGTTTCGGCGTCCGCTCCTACTTGCGCGGTGTTGGCACTCTCGCCGGTCGGCTGCCAAAACGGCGATCGCGAGAGGACCCGTTCACCGTTTCAGAACGCCCCGATCCGGGGGTTTTACAGGGAGAAGTCCGATGGCGTTCCGTCCGCTCGGCGACCGCGTGCTGGTCAAGCGCGTTGAAGAAGAATCCAAGACCAAGGGTGGGATCATCATCCCCGACACCGCCAAGGAAAAGCCGCAGGAAGGCGAAGTCGTCTCCGTCGGCCCCGGCGCCCGTGACGACAAGGGCGTGGTCAACGCCCTGGAACTGAAGGCCGGCGACCGCATCCTGTTCGGCAAGTGGTCGGGCACGGAAGTGAAGATCGACGGCGAAGACCTGATCATCATGAA
>NZ_QFNM01000037.1 GCF_003248455.1 Brevundimonas sp. | reverse complement strand
CAGCGCCTCTTCGTTGGCGCCGCCGTGCGACGGGCCCCACAGGCAGGCGATGCCGGCGGCGATACAGGCGAAGGGGTTGGCGCCCGACGAGCCGGCCAGGCGGACGGTCGAGGTCGAGGCGTTCTGCTCGTGGTCGGCGTGAAGGGTGAAGATGCGGTCCATGGCGCGAACCAGGGCCGGATCGACGTGATAGTCCTCGGCTGGCACGGCGAAGCACATGCGCAGGAAGTTTTCGGCGTAGGACAGGTCGTTGCGGGGCGACACGAACGGCTGGCCGACATGATATTTATAGGCGCGGGCCGCGATGGTCGGCATCTTGGCGATCAGGCGGATGGCCGAGATGTCGCGTTGCACCGGATCGTGGATGTCCAGGCTGTCGTGATAGAAGGCCGACAGGGCGCCGACGATGCCGACCATGATGGCCATCGGATGGGCGTCACGACGGAACCCGTCGAAGAAGCGGTCGATCTGCGCATGCAGCATGGTGTGCATGGTGATCGAGTTCTCGAACTTCTCGTACTGTTCGGCGGTCGGCAGTTCGCCGTGCAGCAGCAGGTGGCACACCTCGACGAAGTTCGATTGCGACGCCAGTTGGTCGATCGGATAACCGCGGTGCAGCAGCACGCCGGCGTCGCCGTCGATATAGGTCAGGGCCGATTCACAGGCGGCCGTGGAGGTGAAGCCGGGATCGAAAGTGAAGGCGCCCGTTCCCGCATAGAGCTTGCGGATGTCGATGACGTCCGGGCCGGTGGAGCCCGACAGGACCGGCAACTCGATGGTCTTGTCCTCGAAGGACAGGGTCGCCGAGCCGGCGGTTTTGGCTTGTTCAGTCATGAATGCCCCTTTGCATCATACGTCCAGGCGCGGGGAGGCGTCGGGCGCTTTTTGGTTTGTGGGTGATCACTTAGTCTGTTGCAGCGCATCATCCAAGCGCCCGAGACTTTCGTCGCGTCCCAGGGCGGATAAAGTGCGTGCGATGTCGGGTGAAGCTGACCCTGCGGTAAGCGCCGCGCGCATCGGCGGGCCGATCTTGCCGAATCCGACGCCCTCCGATTCCGCAAAGGCCTTGAGTTCGGCCTCCAGGGCGAAGACGTCCCAGGATTGGAAAAGGGCCAGCCGTTCGCGCAGGCGGCTCAGGCGATCCAGCGTCTCGCCCGACAGCAGGGCGCGGCCCTTGTCGTCGATGTCGAGCGGGCGGGTCTTCAGCACGAAGGCCGTCTGATCGGCCAGGTCCAGCACCGTCTTGGCGCGATCCTTGACGAAGGGCATGGCGCGTTGAAGTCGGGCCTCGTCCGCCTCGGCCAGGACGTGGCCTTTCTGCAGGTGGGCGTCCAGCGCCAGCTTGGCCAGACGCTCGTCGTCGGCCAGGCGCAGCCAGTGGGCGTTGACGTGCGCCAGCTTGTCGAAATCCAGCCGCGCGGGAGCCTTGCCGATGCCGGCCAGATCGAACCATTCGATGGCCTGGGCGTCGCTGAACAATTCGTCGTCCCCGTGCGCCCAACCCAGCCGGGCCAGATAGTTGCGCATGGCCTCGGGCAGATAGCCCATCTCGGCGTATTCATGGACCGCCTGGGCGCCATGCCGCTTGGATAATTTGGCGCCGTCCGGCCCGTGGATCAGCGGGATGTGGGCGAACACCGGCCGCGCCCAGCCCAGGGCGTCGTAGATCAGGCTCTGGCGCGCGGCATTGTTCAGGTGATCGTCGCCGCGAATGACATGGGTCACGCCCATGTCGTGGTCATCGACCACCACGGCCAGGTTGTAGGTCGGCGCCCCGTCGGACCGCAGCAGCACCAGGTCGTCCAGATCGTCGGTGGACCAGCTGACCGCGCCCTGGACCTCGTCGGGCACCGTCACCGTGCTCGATTGCGGTCTGCGGAAACGGACGACATGCGGCAGGGCTAGGTCGTCGACGGTGGGTGTCCGGTCGCGCCAGGGCGATTCGAAACTGCGTTTCTCGGCCTTGGCTTCGTCGCGCAGTCGCCCGGTCTCTTCCGCCGTGGCGAAGTCGCGATAGGCGTGACCCGTCTCAAGCAGCCGATCTACGACCTCGCGGTGGCGGTCGGCGCGCCTGAACTGGAACACCGGCTCCTCGTCGGCGAACAGTTCCAACCAGCTGAGGCCGTCGAAGATCGCCTTGACGGCCGCGTCGGTCGAACGCTCGCGGTCGGTGTCCTCGACGCGGATCAGAAAGCGCCCTGCGTGTCTCCTGGCGTACAGCCAGTTGAACAAGGCGGTTCTCGCCCCGCCGATATGCAGATAGCCTGTCGGCGAGGGGGCGAAGCGGGTGACGACAGTCGAGGAAGGTGAGGTCATGGGAGAGGGGTCCGTAGGCGAGGCCCTTATACGCCCCGATGCGGCAAAGCCTACCCCCGCCGCGCGATTGCGATCCTGGCTGGCCGAGCAGGTCGCGGCCCAGGCGTCGCGGTGGCGCCTGTGGGGCCCTGTGGCCTTCGGCGGGGGATGCGCCGTCTATTTCGCCCTGAGGTTCGAGTCTGCGTTCTGGCCGCTGGCTCTGGCGGTCGGCGCGGCCGCGTCGGCCTGGGGTCTGGCCAAGGCCCGTGGAGCGTCGCGCCGGATCACATGGCCGTTGTTGATGATCGCCTGTATGGCGGCCGGCTTGGCGACGGCAAAGGCGCGCACCGCCTTCGTAGCCGCGCCCATCGCGCCCGCCCTGTCGGCGCCGACCGTCGTCGAAGCCTGGGTGGTGGACGTCGACAGCCCAGGCCAACGCGGCGCGCGCGTGGTGATCGCGCCGGTCTGGATTCGCGATCTGGCGCCGAACCAGACGCCGGTCCGGCTGCGCGCCACCGTGCGGGGCGAACCGCCGCGGCCGGGCGAGGCGATCAGACTGTTCGCCATTCTGAACCCGCCACCCCCGCCGGCCAGCCCGGGCGCCTACGACTTCGGCCGCAACGCCTTCTTCCAGGGCTTGGGCGGGGTGGCCTTCGCCTTGAGTGAGACGCGCCAGGCCGATCCGCCCCGTCCGCCCTGGCGTCTGCGCCTGGAAATGGCGGTGAACGGCGCGCGCTACGCCCTGGCCGAACGGATCGTGGCGCGGTTGGGCGAACGGACGGGCGGGATCGCAGCCGCCATGACGACCAGTCACGAGACCTGGATCAGCCAGGACGACATGGACGTGATGCGCGATTCGGGCCTGGCGCACATTCTGTCTGTGTCGGGCCTGCACATGGCCATCGTCGGCGGCTTCGTCTTTTTCGCTGTGCGGCTGGGCGTGGCGGCCTGGGCCTGGCTGGCCTTGCGCGCGCCCGGAAAGAAGATCGCGGCCGTGGCGGGCCTGTTGGCGGTGGGGGCCTATCTGGTGGTGTCGGGCGCGCCCCCGCCGGCCGAGCGGGCCGCGATCACCGCATCCATCGCCTTTCTGGCCATACTGCTGGATCGCCAGGCCGTGACCATGCACGGCTTGGCGGTGGCGGCCTTCATCGTCCTGGCCATACAGCCCGAAGCCATCGTGACGCCGGGGTTCCAGATGTCCTTCGCGGCGACTGCGGCCCTCGTGGCCTTGGTCGAGGCCTGGCCCCCGGGTCCGAGAGAGATTTCCGCGCCCTGGCCCATCCTGGCGGTTCAACGATTCGCCGGCTGGATCACGGCGGCGGTCGCGGCCAGCCTCGTCGCCGGCATGGCGACCGGCCCCTTCTCCATGCAGCATTTCAACCGCACGGCCATGTATGGCCTGCTGGCCAATTTGGGCACGTCGCCAGTGGCGGATTTCGTTCTGATGCCCGCGCTGGCTCTGGGCGCCGCGCTGGAGCCCCTGGGACTGGGAGCGCCCTTTCTGTGGGTGGCGGGCTGGGGCGTCGATCTGATGCTGGCGATCGGGTCCTGGACCGCCAGCCTGCCGGGCGCGGTTCGGACAATCCCCAGCGCGCCGGATTTCGTCCTGCCCATCGCCTTCTTCGGCGTGATCTTCATCTGCCTGTGGCGGGGACGGCTGCGCTGGCTGGGCCTGCCGCTGGCGGCGGCGGTGCTGGTCTGGCCCCGAGCGCCGGCGCCGGACCTCTGGATCGCAGAAGGCGGAACCAACGCGGCCTTCAGCCGCCAGGGCGAGGCGGTCGTCCTGCGGCCGGGCGTGCGGACGTTCGCCGTGGATCTGTGGTCGCGGCGACGGGGACTGGCCTTGACGGAACGCGAGGCGGACGGCTGGAGCTGCGACCGCTTCTCCTGTGGCCCGGACGATGCCGCCGCCGGGCCGGTCGCTCTGTGGTGGGGGCGCCGTGCGCCGGATGTAGAAAGGCTGGCAGCGCTGTGCCGAAGTGCTGTGGTCATCGGCGTGCGCCCCGTCGTCACCGAGCTTCCCTCGGCTTGCGCCGGTCGCCTGGTTCTGGACGGCGTCGATTTCGCCAGAGGGGGGGGCGGTCGAACTCTGGCGCGACGGCCAGGGCTGGCGTGCGGTTTGGACGACGGAGGTGCGCGGCAGACGCCCCTGGACCCGCCGAACGGACCCCGAGGTCAGTGATAGCGGCGCATGAGGCCGACCAGCTTGCCCTGAACCTCGACCTGGTCGGGGCCGAAGATGCGGGTCTCATAGTTGCGGTTGGCGGGTTCCAGGGCGATGGAGCCGCCCTTGCGGCGCAGGCGTTTCAGGGTCGCTTCCTCGCCCTCGACTAGGGCCACGACGATCTCGCCATTGGTCGCGGTGTCGCCGCGTCGGATCACGACCAGGTCGCCGTTCAGGATCCCGGCCTCGATCATCGAATCGCCTTCGATCTCCAGGACATAGTGATCCCCCTTGCCCAACATGGATTCCGGCACGGGCAGGCGCTCCTGCTCGTGCTGGATGGCGGCGATGGGCGTGCCGGCGGCGATCTTGCCCAGAAGCGGCAGTTCGCGCGTGTCGTTGGCGGCCATCGGCGCGTCCCGCGTCGGGGCGCCCCCCTCGATGACATCGGGCTTGAACCCGGGCCGGCCGCGCGGCGCGCCGGCGGTCGCCTGTTCAGGCAGTTTGGTGACTTCCAAAGCGCGGGCGCGATGGGCCAGACGGCGGATGAAGCCGCGTTCCTCCAGGGCGGTGATCAGTCGGTGGATACCGGACTTGGAGGCCAGGTCCAGCGCCTCTTTCATCTCGTCGAACGAGGGAGAGACGCCCGTCTCCTGAATGCGTTCGTGGATGAACATCAGCAGTTCGTGCTGTTTGCGCGTGAGCATCGCCCGGTCCTCATGCGCCCGCTCGGAGAATCGGAACGGGCCGTGAACATTGACGATGTTCTGTAAGTGTTCCTTCCTAATGTCAACTTAACGGCGACGTTCGCCGACGCTTGTCCGGGCAGGACGGTCTTCAGGCCGCAAGTAATGCGCGGGTCGCGCCTTCGACATCGTCCTGCCGCATCAGGCTTTCGCCGACCAGGATCGCCTGGGCGTGGGCGGCCGACACCCGCGCGACGTCGTCAGGCGTGAAGATGCCGCTTTCGGCGACAAGCAGGGCGCGGACAGGGCTGAGCATCGACAGGCGTTCGGTGACTTCCAGGTCGACCTCGAAGCTGCGCAGAGACCGGTTGTTCACGCCGACCAGGTCGCCGCCCAACGCGCAGGCGCGGGCCATTTCGTTTTCGTCGTGCGTCTCGATCAGCGCATCCATGCCGAACCGGTCGGCCTCCGACAGCAGTTCGGCCGCCAGGCCGTCATCGATCATGGCCAAGATGACCAGGATGCAATCGGCCCCCAGGGCGCGGCTCTCGGCGACCTGCCACGGATCGACCAGGAAGTCCTTGCGCAGGCAGGGAAGGGCGACCGCCTCGCGCGCCGCCGTCAGATAGGCGTCGTCGCCCTGGAAGCTGGGCCCATCGGTCAGCACCGAAAGGCAGGCGGCGCCCCCTGCCTGATAGGCCCTGGCCAAGGCTGGCGGATCGAAATCGGGCCGGATCAGGCCCTTGGACGGGCTGGCCTTCTTGATCTCGGCGATCAGGGCGGGGCGGCCCGTTTCTTCCTCCACGCGCTCCAGGGCGGCGCGGAAGCCGCGCGGGGCCGAAGCCGAACGGGCCAGGGCCTCGATCGCGTCTTGAGACGTGGCGGCCTTTCGGGCGGCGACATCCTCGCGCTTATAGGCGGCGATGCGATCGAGAATGTCGGTCATGCGTCGTCTTCGGGGTCCAGAGGCGTCGTGGTGATCCGGGCCAGACGCTCCAGCGCCAGGGCCGCGCTTCCGTCGTCGATGGCGGCTGCGGCCAGGGCGGCGCCCTCGGCCAGGTCGCTCGCGCGGTCCGACACCATCAAGGCGGCGGCGGCGTTCAGCACCACGATGTCGCGATAGGGGCCGGCCCGGCCCGCCAGCAGGGCGCGCAGGGCCGCAGCGTTCTCCTCGGCGTCGCCGCCGCGAATGGCGTCGATGGAACTGCGCGGAAGGCCGGCGTCTTCGGGCGCGACCTGAAAGCGGCGGACGGCGCCGTTCTTCCATTCCGCCACCTCGGTCGGACCCGAGGTGGCCAGTTCGTCGAGCCCTTGGCCATGCACCGTCCAGGCCCGCGTCGCGCCAAGCCGTCCCAACACCTCGGCCAACGGCTCCAGCAGCCGGGAATCATAGACGCCCATGACCTGCCGCTTCGCAGACGCCGGGTTTGAAAGCGGCCCCAACAGATTGAATACGGTGCGAAAGCCGAGCTCGGCCCTGACCGGCCCGACATGGCGCATGGCGCCGTGATAGGCGGGCGCGAACAGAAAGCATATGCCCGCCTCGTCCAGCGCCTTCCTCTGCTGCGCCGGAGATGCCATCAGGTTGACGCCCAGGATCGACAAAACGTCGGAAGATCCTGATTTCGAAGACATCGCTCGATTGCCGTGCTTGGCGACCTTCAGGCCCGCGCCGGCCAGAACCAAGGCTGCGGCGGTTGAGATGTTGTAGGTGTGCTGGCCGTCGCCGCCGGTGCCGCAGGTATCGATGACGTCATAGGGATGGTCCAAGGTCAGGGCGGCTTCTCGCATGGCGGCGGCGAAGGCGGCGATCTCGTCCACCGTCTCGCCCCTGATGCGCAGGGCGGTGACGGCGGCGGCGACCTGAGACGGCGTCGGTTCGCCGCGCAGGCAGGCGGCGAAGAAGTCGTGCGCCTGCTCCGACGTCAGCGGCTGACCCTCGACCAACCGGGCCAGGATCGGCTTGAATCCGTCAGCCACGATCAGGCGGCCGCGAGGCGCTTCACGCCGGCGATCGTCAGGAAGTTGACCAGCATGTCGTGGCCATGCTCGGTGGCGATGGATTCCGGGTGAAACTGAACGCCGTGGATCGGGCGGCTGCGATGCTGCAAGCCCATGATCTCGCCGTCGGCGGTCCAGGCCGTGACCTCCAGGCAGTCCGGCAGGGTCTCGCGTTTCACCGCCAGCGAATGATAGCGGGTGGCGGTGAAGGGCGAGGGCAGGCCGGCGAAGACGCTTCGGCCCTCATGCAGGATCGGCGAGGTCTTGCCGTGCATCAGGGTCTTGGCGCGGATCACCTCGCCGCCGAAAGCCTGGCCGATGGCCTGATGCCCCAGGCAGACGCCCAGGATCGGCATGGATTCGGCCGCCGTCTGGATCAGCGGCAGGCAGATTCCCGCCTGATCGGGCGCGCACGGGCCGGGCGACAGCAGCACGGCGGCGGGGTTCAGCGCCCACGCCTGGTCCACCGTCAGATCGTCGTTGCGCACCACATGGGTCGGCGCGCCCAACTCCGCGAGGTAGTGGACGAGGTTGTAGGTGAAGCTGTCGTAGTTATCGACGACCAGGATCATGGCTTGGCTTTTAGGCGTGGTCGGTCGCCGCGCCAAGGCGGCGCGGTCGTTAAAGCGCATCTTAACACTGGCTGACGCAGTTTGGGGCCGTGAAACTGACCGCTGAACAAGACATCGCCGACAAGATCGCCGCCGCGAAGGCCAAGCTGATCGAGGTCGAACCCGATCCGATCCATCCGCTGGCGGCCCTGGGGGCCGCCGCGCTTGCGGCTGCGGCGGCCATCGCCATGGCCGGGGTCGTCGTGATCGGGCCAGGCGTTCACCTTGAAGACCCGGCCGCGACCTACGGCGCCCGGTAAGGCCTAGCGATCGCCAGTGCGAAAGCGCCAGGCCTCCTCGGCCGCTCGCATCGGGGCGCGCGCCTTGTGCCGGGTCTCGGCGTATTCGGCGGCCGGGTCGCTGTCGGCGACGACGCCGGCGCCCGCCTGGACGAAGATTCTGCCGTCCGCGAACAGGGCGGTGCGCAGGGTGATGCAAATGTCCGCCTCGCCTCCGGCCGAAATATAGCCGACCCCGCCGCCGTAGCCGACCCCGCGCTTTTCGCTTTCCAGCTCGTCGATGATCTCCATGGCCCGCACCTTGGGCGCGCCCGACAGGGTGCCGGCGGGCAGGGCGGCCAGCAGGGTATCGACGGCGTCCAGCCTGGGATCGGCCTTGCCGCGCACGTTGGAGACGATGTGCATGACCTGGCTGTAGCGTTCGACGACGAAGCTTTCCGTCACCTCGACCGTGCCGGGCGCGGCCACGCGCCCCACGTCGTTGCGGCCCAGGTCCAGCAGCATCAGGTGCTCGGCACGCTCCTTGGGGTCGGCCAGAAGTTCGGCCTCCAGCGCCTTGTCCGCCTCGGGCGTGGCGCCGCGCGCCCGGGTGCCGGCCAGGGGACGAATGGTCACTTCGCCATTTTTTAGGCGGACTAGGATTTCAGGGCTAGAGCCGGCCAGCTGAAAGCCGTCGAAGTTCAGATAGAACAGATAGGGCGAAGGATTCTGACGACGCAGCGAACGATAGAAGGCGAAGGGATCGGCTGACCAGGGCGCGGAGAAACGATGGCTAAGCACGACCTGGAAGATGTCGCCGGCGGCGATATAGTCCTTGGCCCGGGCCACCATCCCGCCAAAGCCCGCTTCATCGACCGGCGAGGCGAAGGCGGGCGCAGGCGTCTCCAACGGCGGGGCGCGGACGGGCAGGGGCTCGCGAAGGGCGGATTCGAAGGCGTCGAGGCGCGTGATCGCCGCCTGATGCGCCGCCTCCGCCTCCAGTCGTGCATCGGGGTAGGCGGCCGCGATCAGCACGATCTCGTGACGCACCGAATCGAAGATAGCCACCAGCGACGGACGGGTCAGGACGGCGTCCGGCAGGTCCAGCGGATCGGGATTGGGCGCGCCCAATGGCTCAAGCAGCCGCACCATGTCGTAGCCGAACACGCCGAACAGACCGGCCGCCATCGGCGGCAGATCGCCGGGGAGGTCGAACCGCGATGCTGCGATCAGGCTGCGCAGCGATTGCAGCGCCGGCTGGGCATCGCGCGTGAAGACGCCCTGAGCAATGTTGGAACCGCGCGCGATCTCGGCGGCGTTGGCGCGGCAGCGCCAGACCACGTCGGGGTCCAGCGTCAGGATCGAATAGCGGCCGTTGACCGCGCCGCCTTCCACCGATTCCAGCAGACAGGCGTAGGGGCGATCCCGGCCCAGTTTCAGATAGGCCGAGACCGGCGTCTCCAGGTCGTCGATGATCCGGCGCACGATCACCTGCGGCCGACCGGCCCCAAGACCGGCGGCGAAGGCGTCGAAATCGGCGGCGGCGGTCGTCTCCGTCGTCATTGCGCCGGGGCGGTCGGCTTGGCGTCGGCCGACAACCCCAGGGCCGAGAGCGCCTGAGCCGGATCGTTCTTGGCCTTGGAGCGCTGGGCGCCGGCGGCGAAGGACGACTGCACCATAGCCTGGACCAGTTCCTGGGTCAGACGCGGGCGCACCTGTTCGGCCAGCGGGCCGGCGGCGGCAGGATCGGCGGCATGGACATTGTCCACCCGGCCGACGACATAGGCGGTCTGCGACGCCGGTTGCGAGAAGGCCTGGCCCTTGGATTGGCCGAACAAGCCCTGGAGCACGCCCTGGCCCAGCGCGTCCTGCGTGGCCTGGTTGCGGACGACGCCGGTGCGGACCGTCAGGGGCGCATTCACCGAGCGGGCGACGGCGGCGATATCCTCGCCGTTGCGGACGCGGGCGGTCAGTTCCTCGGCCTTGGTCGAGAGGCGGCGCAGGGTCTCGCGCTGGATCCACTGTTCGGCCAACGGCGCACGGACTTCGGCCAGGGTCGGCAGGGCCGAGGGGCGGATGTCGTTCACGCGGATGGCGAAATACTGGCCCTGGCCGGCGTCGATCACGTCGCTCTCGCCGCCCTTGGCCAGGCTCCAGGCCGTTTCGAAGATTTGCGGCGGGGCGTTGAGGGCCTGGCCGTTCGGCAGCTTTCCGTCTTTGGTGAAGGGCGGCAGGTTGACCACGCGACCGCCAGCCTCGCGCGCGGCGTCGGCCAGGGATTTGCCGGCGGTGCGGGCGGCTTCGTACTTCTCGACCTTGGCGTAGGTCTGGGTCTTCACATCCTCGGCGCGCAGTTCCTGGATCAGTTCCTGGCGGGCGCTTTCCAGCGTGGCGGGCGCAGCCGGTTGGATGGCCGTGACCTTGGCCACGGCGAAGCCGACGCCGGCCTGGACGGGATCGGACACCTGATTGGGCTGCAGGCCGAAGACGGCGGCGGCCGTGGCGGCGTCGCCGATGGCGGCGCGCGGCGTGGCTTCGAAACTGGCGGGGGCGATGTTGTTGGCGCGGCCGACATCGGCCGGCGACTGACCGGCCCGCAGGGCGGCGGCGATCTTTTGAGCCGTGTCGCGGTTCGGCGCGGTCAGGGTGACGAAGGTGCGGGTCTCGGGCTTGCCCAGCGTGTCCTTTTTGAACTCGAAACGCTCGCGGATGCGGTCTTCGGAAATCGGGGCGCTGCTGGCCGCTTCGGGTGTGAACAGCACGACCGAGACCATGCGGAACTCGGGCGCGCGCAGACGCTCGGCGTTTTCCTGGATGAAGGCGTTCAGCTGGGCGTCGGTCGGGGCCGGAACCTGGCCGGCCATGGCCGAGGTCACTTCGAACCAGCGGCCGTCACGCGACTCCAGGGCCGAACCGGCCAGCAGGGCGCCATAGATGCGCGGCACGCGGGCGCCGGCGAAGACGGCGGCCCCGAAATGCTCGGTGGCGTATTGATCGCGCAGGTCCTGCTCAAGCATGGCGGGGGTCAGGTTCTGCTGGGCCAAGGCGGCCTGATAGGCTTGCTGGTCGAACTGGCCGGTCACGGAGTTGAAGAAGGCCGGAATCTTGCGAATCTGCTTGACGATCAGTTCCTGGCCGGGGCGGATGCCCGCCTTCCACGCCCAGTTCAGGAAGCCCAACTGCTCGGTCTGTTCGGCCAGGAAGCGGGTGTGGATGTTCTCGGCCACCAGGTCCTGATTGGTCAGGGGCCGGCCCACCTGTTGCTGCAGCCGCTCGCGCACCTGGTCGAAGGCGGTGCGGAACTCCGCCTCGTTCATCGAACGCGCTCCGGCGTCGATCACGTGTTTGGGGCCCAGATTCGAGAACACGTCCATGCGCGCCCCGACGATGACGAAACTGATCGCGATAAGCACGAGCAGGGCGGCCGCCCATTTGGATCGAGAGAAGGCGCGAAAGGCGGTGAGCATTCGAAAACCCGAGACTGGCCGAGATGGAGGGCCGAAATTGGGGGGAGCGATATTGGCGTCAGCTGTCGCGTATAGTCGGGCCGGGCACGACCCCGCAAGGACGGCTTCATGTCCAGATTGCGGCGCGCCCTCTTGGCTTCGCGGTTTGCGCCCCCTAGACAGGCGGCCATGAAACAATCCGTGAAGATGATCGTCGGCAATTGGAAGATGAACGGCCTGGGCTCGGCCCTGGTTGAAGCCAAGGCGATCGGCGAGGCCGCAGGCGCGGTCGATGGCGCTTGCCGCGTCGTCCTCTGTCCTCCCGCCACCCTGGTCCTGCGCATGGCCCAGGCGCTTGAGGGCGGTTCGGCGTCGGTGGGCGGCCAGGACTGCCACGCCAAGCCGTCCGGGGCCTTCACCGGGTCGATCTCGGCCGAGATGCTTGCGGACGCCGGCGCGACCCTGGTGATCCTGGGGCATTCCGAACGCCGCGCCGCGTTTGGCGAGACCGACGTCGACGTCGCCGCCAAGGCCGAAGCGGCGGTCGCCGCCGGGCTGGAACCCATCGTCTGCGTGGGCGAAACCCTGGCGCAGCGCGAGGCCGGCCAAGCCGTCGCCGTGGTGTCGGCCCAGGTCGAAGGCTCGCTGCCCGACAGCCTGTCCGAACGCCCGTTCGCGGTGGCCTATGAGCCGGTCTGGGCCATCGGCACGGGCCTGATCCCGACGTTGGAACAGATCGCGGAGGTGCACGCCGCCGTGCGGGCCGCCATCGTCAGGCGGTTGGGGGAGGGCGCGCGCACGGCGCCGATCCTTTATGGCGGTTCGGTCAAGCCGGACAACGCCAGGGACATCCTGTGCACGGCCGAGGTCGGCGGCGCCCTGGTCGGCGGCGCCTCGCTGAAGGCGGCGGACTTCATTCCGATCATCCAGGCCGCTGTCTGAGGTTTGCCCCGCGCCCGCTTCGGTGATAGAGGCCGCCGCTTGATCGGCGCAGATACGCGCCCACATGATTGACGCCATGCTCCAGACCATTCTGCTCGTCGCCATTATCATCGTCGCCGTCGCCCTGACGGGGGTAGTGCTGCTTCAACGGTCCGAGGGCGGCGCCCTTGGCATGGGCGGCGGGCCTTCGGGCTTCATGACGGCGCGGGGCGCCGGCAACCTGCTGACGCAGATCACCTGGATCCTGGCGGCCCTGCTGTTCGGCCTGACCATCGTGTTGACCGTTGTCGGCAATATGGACCGCGCCGCGGTGTCCGGCATCGACGCCGACGCCGTCGGCTCGCTGGCCACCACGCCGCAGACCCAGACGCCGCAGCAGCCTGCACAGCAACAGCCCGCCGCGCCGGCCCAGCCGGCGGCTCCGTCGCTGGACGACCTGGAGGCCAGCCTTCCTTCGGCGACCGCCCGGCCGGCGCCGGCGCAGCCGCCCGCTCAATAAAGGTCGGACATTCGACCTGAGTTTTGGAAAGCGCGCCCCGCGGCGCGCTTTCTTCTTTTGATCAACAGTTCGATTCGCCGCGGGACATGCGCCGCTCGCGAATCATGGAGTAAGGTGTCCGCCCATGGCTCGCTATGTGTTCATCACCGGCGGCGTGGTTTCCTCGCTAGGAAAAGGCCTCGCCTCCGCCGCTCTCGGCGCTCTTTTGCAGGCGCGAGGCTACAAGGTCCGCCTGCGCAAGCTGGACCCCTATCTGAACGTCGATCCGGGCACGATGAGCCCGTACCAGCACGGCGAGGTCTTCGTCACCGACGACGGCGCCGAGACCGATCTGGACCTGGGCCACTATGAGCGGTTCACGGGTGTCTCGGCCGCCAAGTCCGACAACATCACCACGGGCCGAATCTATTCGACCATCCTGGAGAAGGAGCGTCGCGGCGATTATCTGGGCGCGACCGTCCAGGTCATTCCGCACGTGACCGACCAGATCAAGTCCTTCTGCCTGACCCCTGCCCTGACCGACGAAGGCGAGGACGTCGACTTCGTCCTAGTCGAGATCGGCGGCACCGTCGGCGACATCGAGGGGCTGCCCTTCTTCGAGGCGATCCGCCAACTGGGCCAGGATTTGCCGCGTGGTCAGTCGTGCTTCGTCCACCTGACCCTGCTGCCCTTCATCAAGACCGCCGGCGAGATGAAGACCAAGCCGACGCAGCACTCGGTCAAGGAGCTTCGCTCGATCGGCATCCAGCCGGACATTCTGCTGTGCCGCTGCGAGCAGCCGATCCCGGCCGACGAAAAGCGCAAGATCGGCCTGTTCTGCAATGTGCGCGAGAGCGGCGTGATCCAGGCGATGGATTCGGCCGACATCTACGCCGTGCCGCTGGACTATCATCGCGAGGGGCTGGACCGCGAAGTCCTAGCCCATTTCGGCATCGTCGATGCGCCGGAGCCCGATCTGTCGCGTTGGCAGGAGATCGCGCGTCGCCGCCTGCACCCCGACGGGGAAGTCACCATCGCCGTGGTCGGAAAATACACCGTCCTGAAGGACGCCTATAAGTCGCTGATCGAGGCGCTTCATCACGGCGGGGTCGCCAACAACGTCAAGGTCAACATCGACTGGGTCGAGGCCGACACCTTCGAAGGCGATCCGGAGGCCTGCGAGGAGCGGCTGCAAGGCGCCCACGCGGTCCTGGTGCCCGGCGGCTTCGGCGAGCGCGGCTCGGAAGGCAAGATCGAGGCGGCCCGTTTCGCCCGCGAGCGCAACATCCCCTATTTCGGCATCTGTTTCGGCATGCAGATGGCCGTGATCGAGGCGGCGCGGAACCTGGCCGGCTATCCCAAGGCCTCGTCGACCGAGTTCGGGCCCACCGCCGAGCCGGTCGTCGGCCTGATGACCGAATGGACGCAAGGCAATCAGCGTGTGCTTCGCCAGCAGGGCGGCGACCTGGGGGGCACCATGCGGCTGGGGGCCTATGACTCGACCCTGGCGGCCGGGTCCAAGATCGCCGAAATCTATGGTGCGACCGAGATCAGCGAACGGCATCGTCACCGCTACGAGGTCAATATCAACTATCGCGAGGCCATCGAGGCCAAGGCGGGCCTGGTCTTCGCCGGCTTGTCGCCCGACGGCGTGCTGCCCGAGACGGTCGAACGTCCCGACCATCCGTGGTTCATCGGCGTTCAGTATCATCCCGAATTGAAAAGCCGTCCGTTCGCGCCCCATCCGCTGTTCGCGAGCTTCATCGGCGCGGCCGTGGTCCAAAGCCGGCTGGTGTGACGTAACTCTGTTCACGGACCTGCGATTCCGCCAGGCGCGGCTTTTGCGTTAGAATGGTCGGGACGGACCGATTTGGCACGGTTCGAATGTCGTGGGACCGTCGATGATCGGCGAGCTGCTCTATCATCTGCACCGGCACGTCCGCCTGGTGCTGATCGCCGGCGGGCTGATGTTCGTCCTGGGCGCGATGCTGCTTGGCTATGAGGCCGTGCGGCACATGGAGCAGCGGCCGGCCCGGCCCGCGCAGGCGTCCCAGGCCTAGCCGCGCTTCTTATCGACAAGCGGCAGGCCCGCCGCGTCGGGCGGCGTCTCGCCGCCTGGACCCAGCGCACGCTGCATGAAGACGACATCGCGCCAGTCGTCGTGCTTCCAGCCGGCGGCCTTGAAGACCCCGGCGTCGGCGAAGCCTCGGGCGCGGTGCAGGGCTATGGAGCCGAGATTTTCCGAATCGCCGATGACGGCGACCATCTGCCGAAGTCCCATAGCTTCGCAGCGCTGGATCAGGGCGTCGAGCAGGGCGCCGGCGACGCCGCGACCCCGCGCCCAAGGCGCGACATAGATCGAATCCTCGACCATGTAGCGGTAGGCTTGGCGCGTGCGAAACGGGCCGGCGTAGGCATAGCCGGCGACCGCGCCGTCCATTTCGGCGACCAGCCGGGGCAGGCCGAGCGCCGCGACCGCTCCCAGCCGCGCCGCCATCTCGGCCTCGTCGGGCGGCTCCAGCTCGAAGGTGCCGCGCCCCTTGGCGACGCTTTCGGCGTAGATGGCGGTGATCGCCGCGATGTCGTCGGGACCGGCGTCGCGAACTGTCGGGGTGGTCACGCGGTCTCCCAGCCCTTTTCGATGGCCCAGACCGCGAAGGCGTAGTCGTGGGCGACCTCCTTCAGATAATCGAACCGGCCGGCCGCGCCGCCGTGGCCCGCCTCCATATTGATTTTCAGCAGCACCGGCTTGCCCGAGGTGGTCGCCGGCCGCAGCTTGGCCACCCATTTCTCCGGCTCCCAATAGGTGACGCGCGGGTCGGACAGGCCGCCGGTCGCCAGCACGGCCGGATAGGCCTTGGGCTCGACCTGATCGTAGGGGCTGTAGCTGAACATATAGTCGTAGGCCTCGGCATCCTCGATGGGATTGCCCCACTCGGGCCATTCGGGCGGGGTCAGCGGCAGCGAGGTGTCGCTCATGGTGTTGATCACATCGACGAAGGGCACCTGGCCGATCACCCCGGCCCACAGGTCGGGGCGCATGTTGTTGACCGCACCCATCAGCATGCCGCCGGCCGACCCGCCCTGGGCGACGATGTTGCCGGCCGTCGCGTACTTCCGCCCGATCAGGTGTTCGGCGGCGGCGATGAAGTCGGTGAAGGTGTTCTTCTTGGTCATCCGCCGCGCCGCCAGGAACCAGCCCCAGCCCTTGTCTGAACCGCCCCGGATGTGGGCGATGGCGTAGATCCAGCCCCGGTCGACCAGCGACAGCCGATTGGTCGAGAAGCTGGCCGGCATCGGGATGCCGTAGGAGCCGTAGCCATAGAGCAGCAGCGGCGCGGATCCGTCGACCGGCGTGGACTTGCGCCGCAGGACCGTGACGGGGACCAGTTCGCCGTCCGCGGCCGGGGCGTTCAGCCGCTCGACCACATAGTCGGCCGGGTCATGACCGCTGGGCACCTCCTGGGTCTTGCGCAGGGTCCGCTCGCGGCTGGCCATGTCGTAGTCGAAGGTCTGGGTCGGCGTGGACGGCGAGTTGTAGGCGTAGCGGGTGATCGTGGTGTCGAACTCCGACGCCCCGGCCAGCGACAGGGCGAAGGCGGGCTCGTCCACGGCGATCTCGTGCTCGGCGCCGGCGCGGTCGCGGATGATGATGCGGGTGTTGGCGTCGGCCCGTTCCTGGCGCGCCAGATGGCCCTTGGTCAGGTCCAGCCCCTCGATGAAGCGGCCCGGCGTATGGGGCACCAGGTCCTTCCAGTTCGTCTTGCCCGGCGCCTCGCTCGGCGCTTCGACGATCTTGAAGTCGATGGCGTCGTCGGCGTTGGTGCGGATCACCCAGCGGTCGTCCCAGTGGTCGACGTCGTAGCGGGTGGCGACGACGCGCGGCTCCAGGATAACGGGCTCGGCTGTCGGCGTCGCCGCAGGGATGTAGCGCGCCTCGCTGGTTTCCTGGTTCTGGATGCCGATGACGATGAACCGATCGTCGGCCGTACGGCCCACGCCGATGAACATGCCGTCGTCGGCTTCCTCATAGACCAGGGTGGTCTCGCCGCCGCGCGCCGGGCGGCGGAAAATCTTGTCAGGGCGGCCGTTGTCGTCGCGATTGGTCCAGAAGATCCATTGGCTGTCGGGTGAGAAGACGAAGTCGCCGGTGGCGCTGTCGATCACCTCGGGCAGGACTTCGCCAGTCGCCAGATCCTTGACGTAGATCTTGTGCACCTCGGAGCCCTGGGCGTCTTCCGCATAGGCGAACAGGGCGTGGTCGGGGCTGTGGCTCGCGGCCGAAACCTCGGAATAGGCCTTGCCCTTGGCGAGTTCATTGGCGTCCAGAAGCAGTTGGGGCGTGGGGGCGACGACGAAATTCTTCGTCACCGGCTGGCCGTCCGCCATCCATGTCCCTTGGCGCTCGACCCGCATGTAGCGGGGATGCTGATCGCCGTTCCGGTATTCGACGTAGTAGTCCCAGCCGCCGTCGGGGGCGGGGACGGAACTGTCGTCCTCCTTGATGCGCCCCCGCATCTCCGCGAACATTGCCTGCTGCAGGGGCAGGGTGGAGGCCATCATGGCCTCGCGATAGGCGTTCTCGGCCGTCAGATGCGCCTTGACCTCGGCCTTGATCAGCGTCGGGTCGCGCAGAACGGCCTGCCAGTTGTCGTCCTTCATCCATTGATAGTCGTCGGTGCGGGTGCGGCCGAGCTGTTCGATGACGACGGGGATCTTCTTGGCGACGGGCGGTTGGGGCATCGAGGTTCCGGCAGGTTGACGGGCGAGGGCGGGGGCGGCCGAGGCGGCCAGCGCCGTCGCCGCGGTGGACATGATCACTTGCCGACGGTTCATCGGTCGCTCCCCTATTCGTTCCGAAGGCCGCACCTTGCGGGGGACCGGCGGCCAAGGTCAATGAGGCGGCGGACGGTTCATCCCGCCAGGGCCGCGACCGACAGGCGTTGCAGCACGGCGCCGCCCTGGCCCACGGCCGCCAGGCGGCTGGAGACATGGCCCAGCACATTGGCGGCGTAGATTTCGTAGAGGTCCAGCTTGCCCTGCAGCCAGGCGGGATCGCCGTCGTTCGCGTCCAGCCTGGCCTTGGCCGCCAGGGCGCCCTTGGCCAGCATCCAGCCGCCGACCACATCGCCCATTAGCTTCAGATAGGCGTCGGCGGCGGCCAGCACGTCGGCGGCGGCCTCGGGATCGGCCTTCTGGTCCAGAAGCCACAAGGTCGCGTCCTGGACGGCCTCGATGGCGGTGGCGAACCGTTCGACGGGCTTGCCGGAATAGAGCCCGCCAAGGCGGCCCAGGGTGGCCTTCATGTCGGCGATCAGGGTCTTGGCCGATTCGCCGCCGTCCATCGACAGCTTGCGGCCCACCAGGTCCATCGCCTGGATGCCGTTGGTGCCTTCATAGATCGGCGCGATGCGGGCGTCGCGATAATATTGGGCCGCGCCCGTCTCTTCGATGAAGCCCATGCCGCCGTGGACCTGGACTCCCAGCGAGGCGACCTCGCAGCCGACATCGGTGGACCAGGCCTTGGCGATAGGGGTGAACAGGTCCTCGCGGCCCTTCCACCGGCGGCGCTCTTCTTCGGAACCCGCATGTCTGGCCAGGTCGGCGGCGACGCCGGTGGACAGGCAGATGGCGCGGGCGGCGGAGGTCTTGGCCTTCATGACGCCCAGCATCCGGCGCACATCCGGGTGGTCGAAGATCGGGGCGTTGGCTTCTCCCGTCCAGATCGACCGGCCCTGGCGGCGCTCCAGCGCATAGGCCAGGGCATGCTGATAGGCGCGCTCGGCGATGCCGACGCCCTCGACCCCGACGGCCAGGCGGGCGGCGTTCATCATGACGAACATATGGGCCAAGCCCTGGTTCGGCTGCCCGACCAGTTCGGCGGTCGCGCCCTCATAGCTCATGACGCAGGTCGGCGAGGCGTGGATGCCCAGCTTGTGCTCGACCCCGACGGGGCGGAAGGCGTTGCGCTCGCCCAGCGTCCCGTCGTCCTTGACCGCGAATTTGGAGGCCAGGAACAGGCTGATGCCCTTCGGTCCCTTAGGCGCGTCGGGCAGGCGGGCCAGCACCAGATGAACGATATTGTCGGTGGCGTCATGGTCGCCCCAGGTGATGAAGATCTTCTGACCGTTCAGCGCATAGGTCCCGTCGCCGTTCGGCGTGGCGGTGGCGGTCAGGGCGCCCAGATCGGAACCGGCGCCCGGCTCGGTCAGGACCATGGCGCCGGTCCATTCGCCGCTGACCAGCTTGGTCAGATATTTCGATTTCTGCTCTTGCGTGCCGACCTGTTCCAACGCCTCGATGGCGGCGAGCGACAGCATGGGGCACAGGCCGAAGGCCATGTTGGCGGCGTGCACCGTCTCATAGGCCGCCAGTTCCAGCGCCTTGGGGAGAGCTTGGCCGCCCGCCTCGGCCGGAGCCGACAGGCCGGTCCAGCCGCCGGCCGCGAATTGGCGATAGGCGTCGGCGAAGCCCGGCGCGGCGGTGACGGCGCCGTTGGCGTAGGTCGAACCCTGCTGGTCGCCGATGCGGTTCAGAGGCGCCAGCACCTCTTCGGAGAATTGACCCGCCGCCTCCAGCACCGCCGAGGCGACATCGGCGTCATAATCGGGAAAGGCGCCGGTCGCGGCGACATCGGTCATTCCGGCGACGGCCTCCAGGGTGAAGGCCAGGTCTCGAACGGGCGCGCGGTAGGTCATGGGTTTCCTCAATCGGCTTTGCGGCCTAGATGCCGCGTCGAGACAGGGTGTCGCAAGCGTCTTGGCGACGCGTCCCGTCTCTGCGCAAGGTGACGTAGCGCCGTCACGGAAGGGAAGCCATGGGCGAACCGCGAAATCGATATTCGACCGTGTCCCTGTTCCTGCATTGGGGCATCGCCCTGGCGGTCCTGGTCCAGGTGTTGCTGATCGCGGCGCACGAGAATACCGAAGGGCCGATGTCGGGCCAGTTCGTCATGCTGCACAAGTCGCTGGGTCTGACGATCCTGCTGCTGACGCTGGCGCGGATCGGCTGGCGGCTGGCGCACCCGGCCATCGCCTTGCCCGCGCATTTGCCGCCCTGGCAAAGGCTGGCGGCGCGGGCGACCCATGCGTTGTTCTATGTGGCGTTGATCGTCATTCCGATGACGGGCTGGCTGGCGTCGTCGGCTGGCGGGCGTGAGATCGCCTGGTTCGGCCTGTTCGACTGGCCGCTGCTGCCGATCGGCGGCGGTCGCGCCACGGCGCGCGGCTTCATGGCGGCGCACGGCCTGGCGGTGAAGGGGCTTTATGTCCTGATCGCCCTGCATGTGCTGGCGGCGCTGAAGCATCAGTTCGTCGACCGGGACAATGTGCTGCACCGGATGATCCCGCTGATTCCTCGCCGACCGTGAGCGCGACGCCGCACGAGGCCGCCAAGGCGCTGGCGGACGGGGCGCTGATCCTGCTGCCGACCGAGACGGTCTATGGGCTGGGAGCCGACGCCGGCGCCCCCGAGGCGGTGGCGGCTATCTTCGCAGCCAAGGGCCGTCCGCGCTTCAACCCGCTGATCTCTCACGTGGCGGACGCCGAGATGGCGGCCGACATCGGGGTGTTCGACGCAGCGGCGCAGGCTTTGGCCCAGGCCTTCTGGCCGGGGCCGCTGACGCTGGTCACGCCGATCCGGGATGCGGGGCGTGTCTGCGACCTGGCCCGCGCCGGGCTGGACAGCGTGGCGATCCGGGTTCCGGCCCATCCTGCGGCGAAGGCGGTGCTGGCTGCGTTCGGCGGCCCGGTGGTCGCGCCCTCGGCCAACCGCTCGGGCCGGCCCAGCCCGACGACCTTCGCCGATGCGGTCGAGGAGACCGGATTCGCCGTCGCCGCCGCCGTCGACGGCGGGCCATGCCGGGTGGGGCTGGAGAGCACGGTGGTCTCGGCGCTGGACGGTCGCGTCGCCCTGTTGCGGCCCGGCGCCGTGACGCGAGAGCAGATCGAGGCCGTGATCGGCCCGCTGGCCGACGACGGGGAGGGGCGGCGCTCGCCGGGGCGGCTTGCGCTGCATTATGCGCCGGACGCTCCGGTGCGGATCGAGGCGACGGCGGCGGCGCCGGACGAAATCCTTTTGGGCTTCGGTCCTGGCGTGGGCGAGACCCGCTGGAGCCTGAGCCCGACCGGCGACCTGTCGCAGGCGGCGGCCAATCTGTTTCGGCTGCTGCGGGAAGCGGATCGGCAAAAGCCGGCCGCCATCGCCGTCTCGCCCATTCCAGGCGCGGGGCTGGGCGAGGCGATCAACGACCGTCTGCGCCGCGCCGCCGGCTTTGTGGGCTAGCCGAAGCGGGCCTGCATATCGACGCTGGACTGGCGGCCGACGGCGCCCAGGCAACTGTCCAGCCATTCGTCGGCGGCAGCGCGACCACGCGTCTTGAGGTCGTTCAGGAAGCTCCATTCGGTGTTGAATTTTGTCCGCAGCGACAGGTCGGACAGCCAGCGGTCCGCCTCGATGGCGTGCATCCGCACATGGCGATAGGGGCCCTGGCCGCCCACGTCGATCTGGCCCTGGCCGATCATCTCGCCGGCGATGGCGATGGCGCGCAGTTCGGCGACCAGGGGCGCGTTGAAGACGA
The DNA here is from genome assembly GCF_003248455.1 of Brevundimonas sp. Classification (GTDB taxonomy): domain Bacteria; phylum Pseudomonadota; class Alphaproteobacteria; order Caulobacterales; family Caulobacteraceae; genus Brevundimonas. The sequence goes on along the minus strand of NZ_QFNM01000037.1, from coordinate 2,754 downwards.
TCTCGTTCAACCGATCCATGATGTCGGGGGCGCTGCGGGGCGTCTCGTCGCGGGTCATGGGGTTCAGCGTGACCAAGAGGACGTCGTCGGGCGTGTCCTCGCCGGTCAGAGGCCAGAGGGGCGGATTGGTCAGATAGCCGCCGTCCCAGTAAGGCTCGCCGTCGATCTCGACGGCCTGAAAGAGATGCGGCAGGCAGGCCGAGGCCATCAGCACGTCGGGCGTGATTTCGTCCGAGGTGAAGACCCGCGCCCTAGCCTGGCGCACGGCCGTCGCGGCGACGAACAGCTTGATGTCCGACGCCCGCACCGCGCCGAAATCGACGGCGGCCTTCAGAACCCGATCCAGAGGATTGTGGTTCAGGGGGTTGAATTCATAGGGGCTCATGGACAGGGCCAGGGTCTCGCCGGCGCGCCAGAACGGATTGTCCTTGATCCAGTCGGGCGGCTGGGCGGCGTTCCAGATGGCGCTGTCGCCGAAGACGTTGCGGCCGCCGGACTGATTGATCTCGCGCCAGAGCTTGTCCAGGGCCGCGCGGGCGTCGCCGGCGGCCAGGCCCGAGACCAGGGCCGTTCCGTTCATCGCGCCGGCCGAGACGCCCGACACGGCGCGGAAATCCAGGCGGTCGTCCTCCAGCAGCCGGTCAAGAACGCCCCATTGAAAGGCCCCGTGCGCCCCGCCGCCCTGGAGCGCCAGGCAAATCGGGCGTCTGCCGGGCGATCGTCGCGCCGTCTCCGGCTCGGCGGCCTTGCGTCTGAAGATCGCCATGCGCCCCTGTTCGCCCCCCGCTGTCGGGTTCTATTGCGCGGTCCAGCCGCCATCGATGGAGAAACTGGCCCCGTTGGCCGATGCGCCCAGGTCGCTGACCAGATAGAGGAAGACCCCGACCAATTCCTCGGTCGTGACGAACCGCTTGGTCGGCTGGGCGGCCAGGATGACATCGGTCAGCACCTGCGCCTCGGTCATGTGGCGCGTTCGGGCCTGGTCGGCGATCTGTTTCGCCACGATCGGCGTCTCGACGAAGCCGGGGCAGATGGCGTTGCAGGTGATGTTGTCCCGCGCCAGCTCCAGGGCGACGGTCTTGGTCAAGCCGATGATCCCGTGCTTGGCCGCGACATAGGCGGACTTGAAGGGGCTGGCGACCAGACCGTGGGCCGAGGCCATGTTGACGATCCGGCCCCGTCCCTGGGCCTTCATGATCGGAATGGCCGCGCGGGTGGCGTAGAAGGCCGAGGACAGGTTGATGGCGATGATCTTCTCCCACTGGTCGGCGGGGAAGTTCTCGACGGATTCGACGTGCTGGATCCCGGCGTTGTTGACCAGAATGTCCAGCCGGCCCAGTTCGCGCCGGGCGAAGGCGACCATGTCGGCGATCTGTTCGCCATCGGTCATGTCGGCGGGATGGTAGAGCACGCGCCGCCCGGACGACGCCGCCAGGTCGGCGCGGATGCGCTCGATCTCGGCCGGATCGCCCAGGCCGTTCAAAACCACGTCGCCGCCCGCCGCCGCGACCGCCCGCGCCAGGGCCAGGCCGATGCCGGAGGTCGAGCCGGTGACGACCGCCGCCTGACCGGCCAGGTCGCCGATCTGGCGCAGCGCGGGCTTGGCCTGGTCGTCGGTCGAGGTGTTTGGCCGTTGTGACATGGGTCCGCCCTTTATGATCTTTCCTTCGAGACTAGCGGCAGGACGGGGCGGGGATCAAGAATTTCCCGACCTGATGAATATCCAGTCGCTGTCGGTCGAGACGGCCTTGTCGAACCGATAGCCGTCGCGGTCGAAAGCCCTCAGGTCCACGGCCCGTTCCACCCGCTCGTCGATGGCGAAGCGGGTCATCGCGCCGCGCGCCTTCTTGGCGAAGAAGGAGACGATGCGGGTCTCGCCATTTTTCTCCTCGCGAAACTGAGGCGTGACCACCGGCAGTTTCAGCGCCTTGGCGTCGACGGCGCCGAAATATTCCTGGCTGGCCAAGTTGACCAAGGTCGGGTCGGCCTGGCCGGCGGCGTCCGCGTTCAGTTGCATGGAAATGCGGTCGCCCCAGAAGTCGTAGAGGCTGGCCCCCCGCCGCGTCTTCAACCGTGTGCCCATCTCCAGCCGATAGGGCTGGATGCGATCCAGCGGACGCAGCAGGCCGTAGAATCCCGACAGGATGCGGACATGGTCCTGGGCGAAGGCCAGGGCCTCGGCGTCCAGTTCGCGCGCCTTCAGGCCCTCGTAGACGTCGCCGGCGAAGGCGAACGCCGCCTGGACCCCGTCGGTCGATTCGGCGTCGAAGGCCTTGAACCGTTCGACGTTCAGGGTCGCCAGATCGTCGGAGATTCCCATCAGACGGCGCAGGTCCGCCCGCGTCTGTCGCCGCGACGACACCGCCAGGCTGGCGGTGTCGTCGCGGAAGCGGCGCTCGGTCGCGGGCAGGGCCGGATCGGCCTCGGTGAAGTCCAGCCGCTTGGCGGGGGAGAGAACGATCAACAAGACAAGGCTCCGTGACGACGCCGCCCAAATAGGCCGCTTCGACGCCGATTTGAACCGGGTGCGACGCTGGTGCGTCCGGGCGCGCGAAAGCGCCTCGCGCTTTCGCTGCGAAGTGGGATGGAGGGCTGGGCGGAGCGCCGGGCCTTCGCCCGGAGTGTGAGTTTGTAAGTACCGTTTCGACGAAGTCCGACGCTCCGCGCGGTTGGTTGGCCTGCAAGCTCGGGGCGCCGAGCGGTGGCGGTCTTATCGCCTAACCCCATAAGCCTGCGACGGGTCGGCAGCCCCTG
>NZ_QFNM01000036.1 GCF_003248455.1 Brevundimonas sp. | reverse complement strand
CCCACAAAGAGCGTGTCCATTCCTTCCTCCTAGGCGCTGCTGAAGGCTGCAGCATCCGGCGCCAGGCCGAACGAGGGCAAGGACATACGGACTTAGCTCTTGGCTATTCGCAGCCTTGGCGGCGGCGCCTCAGGCACCGCGCTCCGCCGAAGGGATCAGCATGTCATCGACCATTCTGTGCAGGAGCGAGACGTGGCTCTCCTCGCGCGGCCGGGGCGCTGGGTCCGACGTCATGACCGCCGTCAGAGCGAGGTCGGGCACAAAAAAACCCGTCAGCAGCGCGGCAGCTTCGTGAGATTAACTCAGCGGACCGCTGGGCGTTGCTCACTCCGGGACATGACCAGCGCCACCGCGACGACGAGGCTCGACGCCACGATGCCTGCGCTGACACCGAAGACCATCGCCGACGAGACCCTCGGCATCATCACCCAGGCCTGGTCTCCGATCGGCGGCGTGAACCGCTATTGGGACAGCGGCGAGGACCCGCTGTCACACCCGTTGATCGTGGGTCTCGCTGAAAAATACGCAAAGACCCCGGCTCAGGTCATCCTGCGCTGGCATCTGGATCGCGGCGTGTCGGTCATTCCCAAGTCCGTCAATCCGAAGCGGATCGCCGAGAACATCGATGTCTTCGACTTCACCCTCGCCAGCAAGGATGTGCGCGCTATCGACGGCCTAGATCAGAACAAGCGCGGCGGCCCCGATCCGGATGCAGAGCGCCCAGGTCGGCCCGCTAAGCCAGCCTGATTGATCCTCCGCACTGGAAGGGTGAGGCGGATACATTCCTCGGCTCTTTTAGTCTCCTGCAGAAATCGACCAGAAGGTCAGACGTCTGGTCGCGAAGGCCAATCAAGAGGGAGCAGTCCCCTTCCCGACGCGCGTGTCCATCGTTCGCGCGTTGCGTCCACATATCGAGGATCGTCCGCAAAATAGGCGTGCTCGATCAGGATGACCTGTAGCCCTTCCCGCCGTTCGACCTCGGCGAAGAGGAAGTTCATGTGCTGGCGCATAGCCTTGATGTCTTCGTCCTCATCATCGCCGTCAGCAGAAATTGAGAGTTCGTCGCGCTTCTGGCCCTCCGTCGATGGGAAGTATGGCCGGCTGATCTGATCGAAGATCAAGACTCCAGGCACGGGCGCCCGCACCTTTTCCAAATAGCGCTGCAGCGCGAAGTTCAGAGCGATGTGGATGGCCAAATAGTTTTGGTCTGAGCCCACATCCGACATCTTCAGCACCACCGCGCTGTCAGCCTCTATGACCGCGATATCCGGTTCGGTGGCCGAGAAATCCAACTCGGAACCAACGCAGGGTTCAATGGTCGGCAACGCCGAAAAGACCTCGGTCGCATACTCGGAGATTTTGCGCTCGGCGAGACGAAGCCTCACCATTCTGGCCTCGGGATTGACGAGGCCCTCCAGCTCGCGGATTTGGTCCCGGAGCACAGTCAAATCAGCTGGCTGAGGTCGGTTCTCATCGCTCATCGTGTCGAGGAAATAGGAGACCCTGCCCATCAAGTGGGCCCGGACCTCCGCGAAATCAGCGAGCTTTCGGCTTTCGTCGGACTGCCGCATCCAGGAAGCGATCCTGTCGTCGACGCTTCGGAGCTCACGCTTCAAGCCGTCGATCTGGCGGCCCAAGTTTCCGTCATAATCGATCAGACGAGGCTTGATCCGTTCCACGGCCGCACTCTCACCTCGGACTTTGGCCAGGGTCGTCCGTAGCGCGTCCGCCGCCCTTGCGCCCACATCCGACCGCTGGGCACACAGGGGACAGTGGTCGGAAACTTCCGCCAGCCCCAGATGCGCTCCAAGGTCGAGCTTCTCGCGTTGCCGCTGCACAGTGGTTTCAAATCCGGACACATCCTGGATGGCCAGACGAGCGGCGTCCGCCTGACGTCTCGCGTCAGAGAGTCGGCCGAGCACGTCGCGCCGTTGCCGATGGAGGGCAGACAGTTCACTCTCACTCGGAAGGGTTCGCGCTTCACCGGACGATGACGCGATTTGTCCAAGGAGGCTGATCAGGTCGGCGTCCACCGTTTCGATAGGAGGGGTATTGGCGACACCCAGGCGTTCCGCCTCTGCCAGAAGGCTGAAAGCCCGGCTCCGCATCGCACTCTCGGCAGTGGCGCGTAGCCTGTTCCGGTTTTCGTTTCGCTCAAGGTCGCGTTGCAAAGACCGAAGCCGACGTTCGTTCAGGGCGTTGGCTTCGTCCGTGGCTCGTAGGAAATAGGGGATCGTTGCGATGATGTCGGGCGCCTTGTCCGACTGCTCAAGCCCGTGAAGGAGCACCTGCTCGCTGTAGATGACCTCCTTGGTGACAAACATGTACGGGGTGACATGGCGGACGGTCGCTCGGCCGCGCATTCGCCCCCAATCATCGGGCTCTCCGGGAAGGTCGCCGATACCGAACGCCCGTTCGAGGAACGCCTTTCCAGCGCCAAGCGGAACCGGACCTTCGAACTCCTCTGGCGACGATGGCACGGCAAGATTGCGGCCCGCGGTCGCGAACATTTTGTGGCTGCTGTCCTGCCCGACAGGCGGGATGATGCGGCCGACGATCATTTCGTCATCGCCGGCGACCCATTTGACGCCTACCGCGATGCTGTGACGGCGGATGTGTGCCGGGAGTTCGCATTCGCTTGAACCAAGGCAGTAATCCACTGCCTTGATCAGTGCGGATTTCCCCGTTCCGGATGCGCCGGTGATGATGTTCAAGCCCGGTCCAAACGGCACCAGACGCTGCCGACCGTCCAATCCAAGGAAGAATATCGACGCGATGTTCCAGCGGTTCAAAGACTGATCCCCACAATATCGAAGATTGTTTTGGTGGAGCCGGCCATCCCCATCCAATATCCGAGTCGGTCCGCACGTTTGACCGGGCCGGCGAGCGCTGGCGATAGCCCCTTCGCCAGGTCGGTCTTGAGAGGTAGCGACCCCACGAGCAGACGCCCCTCAGTGTCCAGTCGGACGGCATTGGTGAAGCAGCCAAGACGCACGGCCTCGCTCACGATGCGAAGCGACCCGTTAAGGCGATCGCCGAGCTCCAACTGGATCTGGGGACTGCGTTCGACCCACTCGCGCAACCCAGTCTTCTTGTTGGTGCCGTCAAACGTGCTGAGAAGGTCGCCGGACAGGCAGATCGGCAGGGCCAGATAGGCGATCGGGAGATCTACGCCCTGCGCGCCAGCTTCGCTGAAGCCCCTGATGAAACTGCTGAGCACCCATGCGCCCCAGGCGGGGTTGGTCTCAGCGTATATGTCATGAGCAATCATGCCTCATCATCCTTGAGGCGCTCGACGTAGTCAGGATGCCAGCCCACTTCCCTGTTTATGGCGAGAACCTGAAAGCTACCCCTGACGTAGAATGGCGCCTGCCAGCCTGGAGATATCGGCTCAATCGCCTTGGGGGCGTCCCCATGCGTCCAGCGCAGCAATCCTAGACCGCTGGCGCGCTTTTCGTCCTCGCCCACACTGACGCAGTCGTCGACGATCCGCCCGTGCCGATCAGACCATTCCTCGCGCATGATCGCGTCGTGCCGCTCAATTTTGGACGCCATTGCGGGTCGATCAACGATCCATTTCGCTCGCTGTTGGCGTGCCCGCCATTCCTCGCGGATAGCCCAGGCAATATCGGAATTGCCGCCTCCAACCAGAGCGATCTGACGCGTCAGAAGTCCCTCCGGCTGATAGTCGGCCGGTGGAACCATGAGCTCGAAGTCTGGCATCAGAACCTCGTGCTCAATGTCCGAGATCCTCTCGGCAATCTCCTGAAGCAATTCGTCTCGCCCGATGAAACGTTGGCGGCGACCGCAGAGGGCATACACGACCTGGCGGTCCCACCACTCAATTAGAGACCTCGCGATCTGTGGACGGTCACGCTCCCGAATCTGATGGAGCTTCGAAGCAATCTCAGCCTCCATCTGGTCGATCGTCGCGGCGCCTGTGACGACATGGATGCGACGGAGAAGGTTCAGTCGAACGGATGCCGACAGCTTGAGAAACGCGTCGCAGCCGTCCGCCCGATCGGCGTGTGGAATCTTCTTTCCCTCTGCCTTCGCAGCCTCACGCTCTTGCGCGACCCGCTCCGCCTCCTTCACGAGCGCGGCGACCAAGGCCTCACGCTTTGAGCCAGGCGTCCGAAGTGCCGTTAGCTCGCTGTCCGCACCGAGTTCGCCGACCGTCACGAGATGGAAACTGGTCTCGGCAAGCGCGAGACTAGGTAGCAAGTCGATCCAGACTTTAAGCGTTCTCCAGAGGGCGCGAGAGGCCAATGTGACGGCGGGCGGGTTTTCCCCCATGGAGTGCTTGAGCTGATACAGGAGGGTCTCGCTGTTGACCTTCAGCTCGACATCATCAGCACGCTCGACAGCGACGATCGCCGAGTCGTCAGCCTGGCCAACAAGCGTGCTCAGACCGACAAATGACTGAAAGTAGAAGCCCAAAGCCGAAGCTTCAGCGGAATGCGGGGTGGCGGCGCCCATAGTCAAATGATCCGAGTCCAGTACCCCGTTGTAGCAGCTTGACCTTAAGACGCCACAACCCTGAGGCCCATTCGGCCACGCGTCCGCCTGGTAGGCCCCGAGCGAGATCACACCAGCCTGCTCCGACTAATTGCCGCCAGAACCGCGCGCCCGTGGCGTGTTAGGGATAGAGGGGTCTGATCTTGTCTACCTGTACTAGAACGTTGGAGGTGGTACGGATTCGCTCAATGGTGGCGCTGTCCGCCGATTCTTCCACCCTGCTCGCTACCAGACCGGTCGGGCCGTGATCTCGCCATTTCATGAAACTCATTCGTCGCATCGAAATCAGCTACCTCCGCTCCCTCTACACAGCGAGCCTTGATCGACCCGGCGACATGAACGTCGTGTTTGGTCGCAACGACAGCGGCAAGTCGAACCTTCTGAGGGCTCTGAACCTCTTCTTCAACGAGGAGACCGAGCCGGGTCGCGGCGAGATCGACTTTGACCTGGACTTCAGTGACATCCGCCGCGACGCCGCCAAGGCAGCGAAGGGTCGGCAGTTCATCGCCATTCGCGTCGACTTCAATGTGCCTTCGAACTACCGGGCATCTCTAGGCGAGACTGTTTCGATCAAGCGACAGTGGAACATCGATGGCGACATGACGGAGACGTTGCCTCGCGGCCTGTCGAAGGCGTCGCGGATACAGCTCACCCGATTCCTCAATCAGATCGACTTCACCTACATTCCGGCCATCAAGGACCTGAACGTCTTCGGCGATCTGATCGAGCGGATGTACGCGGCGACCGCCGAAAGCAGCGGGTTCGAGACGGCGACCGACACATTCGTAGATGCGATCAGAAGCCAGACGAGCGGACTGTCGGACGGTCTTAGCAAGTTGTTTGGTTCAACGACTCGGCTGGCCGCACCGACGGATATGGGACTGCTGTTCCGCTCCCTGGACTTTGCTCATGGCGAAGACGGGCACTCGCTCTTGCGTCAAAAGGGCGACGGGGTGAAAGCCCGCCATTTGCCGGAGCTGCTGCGCTACATCAACGACAATGAATCTGGGAAGAAGTTCTTCATCTGGGGCTTCGAGGAGCCCGAGAACTCGTTGGATCTCGGCGCTGCTGACGCGGAGGCGGAACGCTTTGCGGTGATCGCGGCCCGCTCTGACACACAGGTGTTCATCACGAGTCACTCCCCCGCCTTCTATCTGTCGAACTCCGAACAGACGAAGACGGACATTCGTCGCGTCTTTGTTTCGAAGCAGCGCGCCAATGGCGAAGGCGCTGATCCCGTAACGCCGAAGAACGCCATCAGCGTGATTGATAATCTGGAGGACGCTGAGGCGCGAATGAAGGAGGCCAGCCTCCTCCAGCTCCCGTACCTGATCCGACATTGGGGAGAACTGAAGAAGGAACGCGACGAGCTTGAGCGCGAAAGCACTTCACTGCGTGCCAAGCTCGAAGCTCTGACGGTGCCGACTGTCTTCGTGGAGGGGCGCCACGACAAGGCTTTGCTGGAAAGCGCGTTCGCTCGCGCCGGGCATAGCAAGGCGGCCATCAACGTTCGGATTCTCGATGGAACGCCAGCGACCACCACAGAGCTGCTTCCCAAACTGCTTCTGGCTGGCGCCCTTCATCAGGAAGCTCCGGTGTTGTTCCTGTTCGACAACGACGGCGCCGGTCGTCGAGCGCATCGAAATATCTGTGGCGTCGCACCGCCTGCCGATATCTGCGTCGTCTCCAAGAAGCTGGGGGTCTGGCTGCTGCCGCAGTCTTCAGAGAGCCGGGCGTTCGCCGAAACATATGGCATCCGTCTCGACCAACTCTTCTTCACGTCCGAGTTCCTCTACCCAGCGACGCTCGCGGCGGAGCTTTGCCTGGATGTTATCGGCGCCGACGAAGCCGAGGCGTCTCGCGCCAGCATCCATGAAAACTATCACAAGGCGTTGTCGCAGTCGGCAGCCGCTCCCCTGCGTGCTGCTGAGCCCGGTTCGGTTGACTGGTTCTTCTCCCGAGGCGTGCCGGACGATTTCAAAGCGCGCTTCGCGGCTCGGGCGGAGAAGTCTTTGCCACTAGAACAGATCGACAGCGTCGCCGCTGCGGCTTGGACATTCCTCACAGCGTCGGAATGACACGGCCCCCGCAGATCAACCGATCGTGCGGCCTGGAGGCGCGTCTCCCACCGCGAGTTTGACCGGCCGCCGGCTTCTGCGAGACGGCGGATCGATAAGGACCGTCGGCAGGGCATGGACCGAAATACGCGCGGCCTGGACTTCCAGCTTGCGCAGCGCGGCACGTGGCCCCGCCTTTAGGCGGACGGCGTCGGGATCCTCAGCCATGAGGTCGTCGAGCACGGCCCGGCTGGTGCTGTTGAGCCAACGGCTGAGTTCATCGCTGGACACACGACCGCGCTTGACGGCCGCGCCAATGAAGAAGGCGGACAGCCGCTCCTGCTGAGCCCGCAGGTGATCGCGCATCAGCTTCGATCGGGTGATGTAGCCGGAGTTCACGCCCGGCAGGGCGTGGTTCATCAGCAGATGCATATCGACCTCGGAGACCTCGGCCGCCTGCGCCAGCGTCCGATAGGTCTGGCGTAGGTCATTGCCCCAGTGGCTCAAGACAGCCCGGTCTTCCTTGTGCTCGGTGATATGGCCGCAGGGCGCGTCGCTCGGGAACAGCCACTCGCGTCCGCTCTGCGGGTAGATGATCGGCCCGATCCGCCGAAGCCGGAAGATCGACTCCATCATCGCGCGCGACAGCGGGATATCGAAGGCCTTCACCTCCCCGCCCTTGGGCTTGGACATGTGCATGACCCGGTTCTTCAGGTCGAGATCGGTGACACGGACATTCTTCAGCACCTCCGGGCGCGAGCCCGACAGCAGGGTCATCAGGTGGAACTCGCGCCGGATCGGATTGGCGATCCGGGCAAGTTGCTCGAACCAGCCCGGCAGGTCGGTCACGCCCATGGCGGTGTCCTTGCGCTGTTCGGGATTCCAGTCGACTGCGGCCGCTGGGTTCTCCGGCGGCAGGGCGCGGCATGTCTTCCGCGCGTGGTTGTAGATGGCCCGGAAGCTGCGCATCGCGCCGTTGGCGATCGCCGGCCCGTTGTTCTCACTGATCAGGTCGTGGCGATCCGCGAGAAGTCGAGGTTCGTCGCCGAGCTCGGACAACGGACGATCGAGCCAATCCGCGAACAGACGCTCCATATGGTCTGCGTACCCCCGGATGGTGGCGGGGCTTCGCTTCTTTCGCTCCAGGTGGGAGACCCTGAATCGCGACCAAGCCTCTCGCAGGGTCGGGATGCCGAGAGGCGCGACACGCGCCGCCTCATCCGCAGCCTGCTCTGCCGCTCTGGCCTCGGCCAGGATCTCAACCTTCTTCTTGGGACGCGGGTCCTCTCCAGAGGCGATCAGAAGCAGCAGGCCCCTCGCCTTGGTTCTGGCGTCGCGCGTGTTGAGCTCGCCGACCTCGCACACCTTCATCTTGATGGTGGATCGACCGCCGTCCTCCCGTCGCAAGTCCGCCTGGATGATGAAGGTCTTGGTCGCGGCGCCGATCCGCACCGCGAAGCCGGGTTGTTCGGTGTCGCGGACCACGATCTGCCCGCTTCTGGCGAAGGGCATGCCGATGAGAATTTTGTCCGTTAGAGCGAGGCGCTGATCGGGCATTTTGCTGACGTTTTCGGCGTTAGGACGGTGCCGAAATCCCCCATTAGGACGGTGATTAGGACGGTGAACTCCGGCTCGAGAGTCTGTTTCTCGAAATGCGAAGAACACGCCAAATCTGCTCTAGAGGGTATAAAGTGTCAATTATTTCAATTGCTTGATCGTGCCCTAGCGTGCAATCGGCGGGGTCCGGAAAACCGAAGAACGGGTTCTCTTAATCAGCGGGTCCACAGTTCGAACCTGTGATCACCCACCATCGTCCATCCCCAGATTTGACGAGCGGCGCCGGCCCTCGCCCATCCGACAGGCCGGACGCAGCCTAGCCGATCATGCGGCGCCAGCCGTCGAAGCCGACCTCGACGTTGTCGGGAACCAGCGCCGACAGCTGGTTGTAATCCATGTCTATATGCAGGTTCGTCAGCACCGCCCGCTCCACCTCGGCGGCGGCGATCCACTCCAGCGCCCGATCCAGGTGGGCGTGGGTCGGATGGGGCGTGTAGCGCAGGGCGTCGACGATCCAGACCTGGCAACCGGCCACGGCCCTCAGCGCCGCCTCGTCCAGGTCCGAGACGTCGCTGGAATAGGCCATGTCGCCCAGCCGGTAGCCGACCGAGCGGATCGGCCCGTGCGCCTGATCGAAGGTCGTGACCGGGATCGCCCCGCCCGCGCCCTCGACCGACCAGGCCGTCCCATGCGGCGGGATGGTCCGCGCTTCCAGCAGCGGCGGATAGCCCAGCTTCATCTCGAAGATATAGTCGAACCGATGCGTCAGCGACGCCCGCGTCGCCGCATCCATCCAGGCCGGAATCCGCCTTCTCGCCCGCGCGGCGAAGGTGCGCAGATCGTCGATCCCGTGGGTCTGGTCGGCATGGTCGTGGGTGTAGAGCACCGCATCGACGTGCGTCGTCCCGCTGGCCAGCATCTGTTCGCGCAGGTCCGGCGAGGTGTCGATCAGCACGTGGGTCGCGCCGTCCGGCCCGGACTGGCGCGCCAGCATCGAACAGCGGGTGCGCCGATTGCGCGGCTCGGCCGGATCGCAGGCGCCCCAGTCGCCATCGCCGCGCGGCACCCCGCCCGACGATCCGCTGCCCAGAATGACGACCTCGATGCTCATGCCGGTTTCGGTATCCGATCAAACAGGCCGAAAAAGGCCTCGGTCGTGATCCGCTCCGCCTCTTCGGCGCTCCAGCCCCGGATTTCGGCCAGCTTGTCCAGGACCAGCCCGACATAGGCCGGCTCGTTGCGCCGTCCCCGGTGCGGGATCGGCGCCAGATAGGGGCAGTCGGTCTCCACTATGATCCGGTCGCCCGGCATGTCGCGGATCACCGCCCGCACGTCCTCGGCGGCCTTGAAGGTGGCGATGCCGGACACCGAGAACCAGGCGCCCATTTCCGCAGCGATCTTCGCCAGTTCCGCCCCGCTGGTGTAGCAGTGCATCAACATCTTGAACGGCCCGGCGGCGTATTCCGCGCGCAGGATGTCCGCCATCGCCGCGTCGGCTTCGCGGGTGTGGATCACCAGCGGCAGGCCGGTCTCGCGCGCCGCCCGGACATGCTGGCGGAACACGGCCGCCTGAACCTCGCGCGGGCTGAGGTCATAGTGGAAGTCCAGTCCGCATTCGCCGATGCCGACCACCTTGGGCCGCTGCGCCAGCTCCGCCAGCGTCGCCGCCGTCAGATCGGCCGCATCCTTGGCCTCGTGCGGATGGACCCCCGCCGTGCACCAGATGTCGTCATGGGCCATGGCCAGCCCGTGCGTGGCCTCGAACGTCGTCAGCCGATCGGAGATCTCGACCATCAGACCGACCCCCGCCGCCCGCGCGCGGTCGATCACCGCGTCTCTGTCCTCGTCGAACTGGGGCGCGTGCAGGTTCACGTGGCTGTCGATCAGCATCAGCCCATCCTCTGATGCTGGGCCTGGACCCGCCGGATGTCGGCCAGGGCGCCCGCCAGGACATCGCCGCGATCCAGATTCAGTCCGGCCGCCCGTTCCGGCAGCGGCTGCAAACGCTCCCACAGATCGGCCCAGCGATGGCCGCCCGCCCCCTCCAGCGCCCGCATCTTCACCGCCGCGATCAACCGCTCCATCAGCGCCTCGAACCGCTCCTGCCCCTCTGCGCCCCGGAAACGGTCGGCGACGGCCAGGGCCTCGGCCCGGTCGATGTCGCCCCCGACCCAGCGACGCGCCAGCTGATCCATCTCGAAAGTCGAACCCGAGGCCAGGGCCAGGGCCGCGCCGGGCGATCCCCCGGCCATGACGGCCGCATGGGCCGCATCCTCGGCCTCCGCGCCCGTCCGATCGCGCACCAGGGTCTCCAGCCGATCCGGCGTCCAGATCGGAAAGCTCAGCCGCCGGCAACGCGAACGGATCGTCGCCAACAGCCGCCCCGGCGCATGGCTGACCAGAAACAGCACGCCCCGCTCGGGCGGTTCCTCTAGAACCTTCAGCAAGGCGTTGGCGGCGTTGACGTTCAGATCGTCGGCCGCATCGATGATCGCCACCCGATGCCGGGCCTGCGACGAGCTCTTGGAAAAGAACTCCGGCAGTTCGCGCGACTGGTCGACCGAGATCGACTTCTTGGTCTTGCCCCCGTCCACCAGCCGCTCCAGCACCAGCAGATCGGGGTGGGCCTGGGCCGAGATCAGCCGGCTGGCCGGATCGTCGCGCCGCGCCCCCAGCGGCCCGCGCGCCGGATCGGCGGCTGCGCCCAGCAAACGCCGCGCCGCGCGATAGGCGAAGGTCGCCTTGCCCACGCCCTCCACCCCGCACAGCAGCCAGGCGTGGTGCAGCCGCCCCCGCGCCCAGGCGTCCAGAAACGCCGTCTCGGCCGCCGCGTCGGGGACCAGATCGAAACGGTCGCGGGGATGGTCCTCGCTCACAACAGCCGGTCCCGCACGGCGTCCCAGACCCGCGCCTCGACCTCTTCCAGCGACCCCACGGCGTCGATCAGCACGCATCGCTCGGGATGGGCCTCGACGATCCTCAGAAACCCCTCGCGCAACCGCTGGTGAAAGGCCGGCCCCTTGGATTCGAACCGCGTCTCGAACAGGCCCCGGCCGAAGGCCCGCTCCAGCCCCGCCTCGACCGGCAGGTCGAACACCAGGGTCAGGTCCGGCTGGTCCGCGCCCACCACGCCGGCGTCGATCTGTTCGATGAAGGCCGGGGCGACCCCGCCGCCCGCCCCCTGATAGGCGCGGCTGCTGTCGGCGAACCGATCGCACACGACCCAGTCGCCCGCCGCCAGCGCGGGCCGCACCGTGTGTTCCAGATGGTCGGACCGGGCGGCGTACATCAACAGGGTCTCGGTCATGGCCGACCACGGCTCGGCCTCGTTGGCCACGACCAGTTGGCGGATCACCTCGGCGCCCTTGGATCCGCCCGGCTCGCGCGTGCGCACCACCCGGCGGTCGCCCAGCACGGGCTGGAGCCGCTCGACCAGGCGCCCGACCTGGGTCGACTTGCCGGCGCCTTCGCCGCCCTCGAAAGTGATGAAACGTCCACGGGTCACGGGCGCACTAATGGCGTCCGCAACGCGGGTGGCAAGCCTTAGCCGCCGGATATCAACAGGGCTTCGGCATATCCGCGCGCCACCACCGCCTGACGCGCGCTCTCGGCGGCCGCCTGATCGATCCACGGTCCGACCAGGACGCGGTATCCGCCGCCCGTCTGGTCCACCTTGGCCCGCGCGCCCAGTCGTTCGGCGATTCGCTGCGCCGCCCCCGGATCGCGGAAGGCGCCGGCCTGCACCCAATAGGATCCGCCGATCGGCGCCGGCGACGGCGGCGCGGCCTGGGATGCGATCTGGGATGCGGCCTGAGATGCGACCTGGGGCGAAGGCGCATAGGTCGGCAGCGGCGAAGGCGCATAATAGGGCTGGGGCGTCGTCTGCATCGCGGCGGGCGGGACGGCGGCGACCTGAACGGGCCTCGCCGCCGCCGGCCTGGGCGCCTCGGCCCGCAGCACCGTCCCCCCGCCCAGGCGTGGCGCCTGTCCCAGATAGCGCACCCGGACCCGCGCCACGCCCTCGCGACGCATATCCAGTTCATCGGCCGCCTCGCGCGACAGGTCGATGATCCGGCCGTCCACGAACGGCCCCCGGTCGTTGACCCGGGCCACGATCCGGCGCCCGTTCGACAGATTGGTCACTTCCACCAGGCCGGGCAACGGCAGGGTCTTGTGCGCCGCCGTCAAGGCGTTCATGTCGAACCGCTCGCCGGTCGAGGTCGGCCGCCCGTTGAAGGCGTCGCCGTACCAGGAGGCCATCCCGACCTCGTCATAGTTCGGCTGATCCTTGGGCGTGTACCAGCGACCGCGCACCTGATAGGGGCGCATGGTCCCCGAGACGATGGGCGCCGGATCCTTGACCACCGGAAGTCCGCCCGCCCCGCGCCCGCCGCCCAGGCTGGAACAGGCCGCCAGCAGCGAGAACAGGCCCAACAGCGCGGCGCCGCGCATCCATCGTCCAGCCTTCATCCGCCTCGCCTTCGTCTCCATCTCTGGAAAACAGGATGGAGGAAGACATTTCCGCTTTGGTTAACGCCCGGTTCGCCTGCTATGGCGTCCGCCTCCGCTCGACGCGGCGAGGAAGTGTGGCCGAGTGGTTTAAGGCACTGGTCTTGAAAACCAGCGACGGTGCGAGCCGTCCGTGGGTTCGAATCCCACCGCTTCCGCCGTCCCTCCAGACCGTCGTCAGTCCTGTCGCGCCTCTGGCGTCCAGGTCGGGGCCTCGCTGTCGTCGGGGTAGTAATAGCCGCCAGGGATGGACTGCAGTTCGATCAGGCCGCCCCAGGGCGGGCGGACATAGACGCTCCCGTTGCCGGGCGTGTCCTCGTGGCGTGAATTCCCGTGCACCTCGGACAAGGCCGTCGCGCCGGCGGCGATCAACCGTCTCAACGCCCCTTCGATGTCGTCGCAGTAGACGGATATGTGGTTCCAGCCTCGGTCCTGCAGGCGCAGCGGCGGCGATGCGTCGGCGGTCTCGATCTCGAAGATTTCGACGTTCGGGCCATTGCCGATCCGCATCAGCCGCTGGCGAACGATCCTGTCGCCCTTTGACAGGCCCAGCTGGCGCTCGACCTCCGGTCCCTGTCGCGGGGCGTCGTCCGTCGTCAGACCGTCGTAACACCATTGGGCGCCCAGCCCCTTGGCGAGGAAGGCGCTGGCCTGGTCCAGGTCGTCCACCGTCAAGCCGATATGGTTCACGCCGCGCGGCAGCGGTCCGTATTCGTCATGGTCCATGAGATCGTCCCGATTGGGTTGCGCCAGGCCATTGCGCGGCCAGTCTGTCTGAACGTCGTCGGCGACCCCGCGTTCAAATGTCGTCCGCCTCTTGCGTCTGCGGCCCCGGACGTTAGGAACCGGCTCCCCTTGCAGGAGCGCGGCCATGACGGCGACAGGACCGATGACCATCGGCATCGACTTCGGCACGACCAATACGGTGGTGGCGCTGAGCGATGCGGACGGCGCGGCGCATCTGGCGGTTTTCGAGGCGCCCGACGGGCCGACCGCCACCTTCCGCTCGGCGCTCGGTTTCCAGAGTCATCCGGGCGTCGATGGCCAGCCGCCCGAGCGGGTGGTCGAAGCCGGCCCCTGGGCCATCGCCGCCTATGTCGAAGACCCGCTGGAAACCCGTTTCATCCAGTCGTTCAAGACCTTCGCAGCCAGCGCCGCCTTCACCGAAACCCGCATCGACAATCGGCGCTATGCGTTCGAGGATTTGCTGGCCGCCTTTCTGCTGCGGCTGCGTCATCACGCGGGCGACGCCCTGCGCGCCATGCCGCCCGCCGTGGTGGTGGGGCGGCCCGTCACCTTCGCCGGCGGCAATCCCGACGAGGCCCTGGCCTTGGCCCGCTATCAGGCGGCCTTTCGGCGTCTGGGCTTCACCGACATCCGCTATGCGCACGAGCCGGTCGGCGCGGCCTTCTATTTCGCGCGCAATCTGACCCAGGACGCCACGGTCCTGGTCGCCGACTTCGGCGGCGGCACCAGCGACTTCTCCATCGTCCGGTTCGAGCGCACGGAAGGGGGCCTGCGTTCGACGCCTCTGGCCCGGTCGGGCGTCGGCGTGGCCGGCGACGCCTTCGACTATCGGATCATCGACCAGCTGGTCTCGCCCGAACTGGGCAAAGGCGGTCTCTATCGCTCGGTCGGCAAACAGTTGCCCATCCCGCAACGCTACTATTCCGCCTTCGCGCGCTGGGACCAGTTGGCCCTGTTGCGGGCGTCGCGGGACATGCGCGACATCCGCGCGCTGGCCCGCACGGCGCTGGAGCCGGAAAAGATCGAACGGCTGATCGAGGTGCTGGACGACAATCACGGCCACGACCTCTACCGCGCCGTCTCGACGCTGAAGATGGCCCTGTCGGCCAGCGACACGGCGACCTTCGCCTTCCACGCCGGCGACGTGCACATCGAAAAGCCGGTCGCCCGCGCCGATTTCGAAGGCTGGATCGCCCCCGAGCTGGCCGCCATCGAGGGCGCGGTCGATCAGGCGATGGCGCTCAGCGGCCTGACGCCCGACGGGATCGACCGGGTCTTCCTGACCGGCGGCACCTCCTTCGTGCCGGCGGTGCGCGCCATCTTCCAGGATCGTTTCGGCCAGGACCGCATCGAGACGGGCGGCGAGTTCGAATCCATCGCCGCCGGCCTGGCCCTGATCGGGCGCGAACCCGACCTGGACCTGTGGAGCGAAAAGGTCGGCTAGAACCGAGCTTAGAATCCTTGCGCCCGCGCCACCCGTTCGGCGTGGAAGCCGGCGTCGCCCAGCAGTTCGTTCAGCACCCGCACCCGCTTCATGAACAGGCCGACGTCGAATTCGTCGGTCATGCCGACGCCGCCGTGCATCTGCACCGCCTCCTGCACCGCCAGTTCCGCCACGCGCCCGGCCTTCGCCTTGGCGATGGAGGCGGCCAGGGACGCATCCCCCCGCCCTTCGTCGATGGCCAGTTGCGCGCCCATCGTCGCCGCCCGCGCCAGCTCCAACTCGGAAAACAGATGCGCCGCCCGGTGCTGCAGCGCCTGGAACTCTCCGATCAGCCTGCCGAACTGCTTTCGGGTGCGCAGGTAGTCCAGCGTGATCTTGAACGCCTGGTCGCCCGCCCCCGCCAGGGTCGAGGCCGCGCAGGCCCGGCCCAGGGTCAGGGCGCCGTCCAGCAGCGCCTCGCCCCGCCCGACATCGCCGATCACCGCGTCGGCGTCGACCTCGACGTCGCTCAGGGTGATGCGCGCCGCATTGTGGGCGTCCACCATCGCCGTGCGCTCGACCGCGACGCCCGCCGACGCCGGATCGACCAGGAACAGGGTCACGCCTTCCTCGGCCCTGGCGACCACGATCAGGGCGTCCGCCACATGACCGTCCAGCACGAAGGCCTTGGCGCCGTTCAGCCTGAACCCGTTGCCCGCCCGCTCGGCCCGCGTCGCGATGCGCGACGGCGCGTGTTTGGCGCCCTCGTCCACAGCCAGGGCCAGGATCGCCTCGCCCGCCGCGATCTTAGGCAGCCAGCCCTGCTGCGCCGCCGAGCCGCCGTCGATCAGCACCTTTGCCGACAGGATCGACGATCCCAGATAGGGCGACGGCGTCAGGGTGCGGCCCAGGCTCTCGGCGATCACCCCGGCCTCCACGGC
The DNA here is from genome assembly GCF_003248455.1 of Brevundimonas sp. GTDB lineage: Bacteria > Pseudomonadota > Alphaproteobacteria > Caulobacterales > Caulobacteraceae > Brevundimonas. The sequence continues at coordinate 10,617 of NZ_QFNM01000036.1, read as the reverse complement.
GCCCAGCCCCATGCCGCCCATCGCCTCGGGAATGACGACGCCGGCGAAACCCATCTCGCCGAACGCGCGCCACAGGTCGCGCGACAGGCCGTCGGCGTCGCGGTCGTCCCTCAGTTTCCGCAAATGCGCGATCGGCGCCTGTTCGTTCAGGAAGCCGTCGGCGGCGTCCCGCAGCATCGTCTGCTCTTCGGTCAGGATCAGCGGCATGATCTTACGCCCCCGGCAGTTGCAGCAGGTGTTTGGCGATGATGTTCAGCTGAACCTCGCTGGTGCCGCCTTCGATGGAGTTGGCCTTGGTCCGCAGCCAGTCGCGCGCCGCCTTGCCGTCGTTCGACCGCTCGCCCTCCCATTCCAGCGCGTCCGCCCCGCCCGCCGCCATCAGCAGCTCGTGCCGCCGCTTGTTCAGTTCGGAGCCGTAATATTTCAGCATGGACGCGATGGCGGGATGCGCCTGTTTGGCCTTCACCTGATCGCCGACCCGCTCCATCGCCAGGCGGAAGGCGGCGGCGTCGATCTCCAGGTCCGCGATCCGGGCGCGCAGCATCGGCTCGTCCAGACGCCCGGCCGCGTCGGCGCCGATGGCGTCCAGCGCCACCTGCCCCACCGGCCGTCCGCCCCCGACCTCGCCCATGGCGCCGATCATGGTCCGTTCGTGCGCCAGCAGATATTTGGCCACGTCCCAGCCGCGGTTCAGCGTGCCGACCAGATTTTCCTTCTCCACCCGCACATCGTCGAAGAAGGTCTCGCAGAACGGCGACTTGCCCGAGATCAGGGTGATCGGCCGCGTCGTCACGCCCGGCGTCTTCATGTCGAACAGGACGAAGCTGATGCCCAAATGCTTGGGCGCCTCCGGGTCCGTCCGCACCAGGCAGAAGATCCAGTCGGCCTTGTCGGCATAGGAGGTCCAGATCTTCTGGCCGTTGACGATCCAGTGGTCGCCACGATCCTCCGCCCTGGTCTGGATCGAGGCCAGATCGGAGCCCGCCCCCGGCTCGGAATAGCCCTGGCACCAGCGGATTTCGCCGCGCACGATCTCGGGCAGGAACCGCTGCTTCTGTTCCTCGGTCCCAAAGGCGAGCAGCGCCGGCCCCAACATCCAGACGCCGAAGCTGGCCAGGGCGGGCTGCGCCTTGATGCGGCGCAGCTCTGAAGCCAGCACCTTGGCCTCCTCGCGGCTCAGCCCCCCGCCGCCGTATTCCCTGGGCCATTCCGGCGCCGTCCAGCCGCGCGCGCCCATACGCTCCAGCCATAGCTTGTGCGCGGGGGTCTTGAAGGTGGGATTTCGCCCGCCCCAGATCATCTCGTCGTCGGCCATCGGCCCGCGGCATTCGGCCGGGCAGTTCGCCTCCAGCCAGGCGCGCGTCTCGGCGCGGAATTGCTCCAGGTCGCTCATGCGTCGTCTCCCATGGCGTCCGTCGCTAAGGGCCGAAACCGCCGCGACCGGATCGTTGGAAGCGACCTTATCTTCGAAATCGCCGCCTTAGGAAGCGAAACCTGAATGGCGATCACCTATCTGACGTAACGTCAGATCAGCCCATGCCCCTTGGGCAGTTCGGCGTAGCGGTGGACCCGGGTGGCCATCACCAGGCCGAAACCGATCATCACCGTCAGCATGACCGTGCCGCCATAGGACAGCAGCGGCATCGGCACCCCCACGACGGGCGCCAATCCCATCACCATCGCCCCGTTGATCAACACATAGAGCGCAAAGGTCGCCGTCACGCCCGACGCCGCCAATCGTCCGAAATGACTGTGCGACAGCGACGCGATCCTGAGCGAGATCAGGATGATGGCCGCATAGCAGGCCAGCAGGGTGAAGGTGCCCACAAAGCCGAACTCTTCGGCGAAGGCGGCGAAGATGAAGTCGGTCTGGCGCTCGGGCAGGAACTCCAGCTGGCTCTGGCTGCCCAGGCCGAACCCCCGCCCCAGCGGCCCGCCCGATCCCATGGCGATCTTGGACTGCACGATCTGATAGCCCTTGTCCGACATGTCGGCCTCCGGGCTCAGGAAGGTCAGGACGCGGTGGCGTTGGTAGTCGTGCATGCCGAACATCACATAGGGGGGGACCAGCACGGCCGCCGCCACGATCAGCGGCAGGATGATGCGCCAGCTCAGGCCCGCGACGAACATGATCGCCGCCCCGGTCAGGCCGATCAGCATGGCCGATCCCAGATCCGGCTGGTGCGCCACCAGCAGGAACGGCAGGCCGATGATCCCGACCGGGAAGATCAGTTTCCAGTGAAAGCTCGCCTCCTTGGCCGAGGCCCCGTGGTACCAGCGCGCCAAGGCCAGCACGACGCCGATCTTCATGATCTCCGACGGCTGGATGCGGGTGAAGCCCAGGTCCAGCCAGCGCGTCGCCCCCAGGGCGTGATAGCCCAGCGGCGTCTCGACCAGCGCCAGCAGGAACAGCGCCAACCCATAGATCGGATAGGCCAGGGCGAACCAGTAGCGGATGCTGATCAGCGACAGCGCCAGCATCAGCGCCAGGCACATGCCGAACCGGATCAGGTGTTTGGCCGCCCAGGGCGACCACGATCCGCCCGCCACCGAATACAGCATCAGGGCGCCGGTGCCGGCGACCACGCACAGCAGGGCCGTCAGCCGCCAGTCGATCTGGCCCAGCTTGGTCGAAAGACGCTCGCGCTCGCCCGGACGCGACAGGGCGGATGCGGTCATCGGCCGGGCTCGGACAGATAGGGGCGCGGCCCGCTTGTCGTGGTCGGGGCCGTGCGCGCCGGTTGCGGCGCGGCGACCACGTCCGGCCCGGGCGCGGCGCCGACCACCCCGTCCTCGACGATGGCGTCGCCCGTCGGTTCCGGCGGCAGGGGCCGCTCGATCCGCGCGCGCATGTCCGGGTCCTTCAGCAGGACGGTGCGCATCACCTCGCGCGCCCGCGGCGCGCCCGCCGTGGCCCCGCCCTTGCCGCCATGCTCGACGATGACGGCCACCGCATAGCGCGGGGCGTCCACCGGGGCGAAGGCGACGAACAGGTTGTGGTCCTTCAGCGCCCAGATGTCGCTTTTGCGCGAGCCGGTGCCATAGTTGCGCACCTGGGCCGTTCCGGTCTTGCCGGCCATCTGGATGTCGCCCAGACCCAGCTGGCTCTGGCGATAGGCGGTGCCGGACCGGTCGTTGGCCACGGCGATCATGCCCTGGCGAACATATTCGATGTGTTCGGGCTTGAACGGCAGGTCGGGCGCCTCGGCGCCGCTGGGCTGTTCGACGCCGCCGATGGACTTGATCAGACGCGGCTGCAGCGCCTTCTTGCCGTTGGCCAGACGCGCGGTCATCACCGCCAGTTGCAGGGCGTTGACCGTGATCGCCCCCTGCCCGATCGCCACGGACGTCGTCTCGCCGGGATGCCAGACCGGATCGCGCGGGAAGGTGCGCGCCTTCCATTCGGTCGAGGGCAGCAGCCCCTTCTTCTGGTTGTCCACGCCGATGTCGAACGTATGTTCGAACCCGACCGCCAGCCCGGCCTTGCGGATGTTGTCCACGCCCGCGCGGTTGCACATGGCGTAGAAATAGACGTCGCACGAGTTCTTGATGGCGTTGTGCATGTTCTGCACGCCATGCCGCCCCCAGCAGCGTTGAACCCGGTTGCCGGTGCGATAGGCGCCTGTGCACACCACGGTCAGATTGGGGTCCACCCCGGCTTCCAGCAGGGCCAGGGCCGTCGTCGGCTTGAAGGTCGAGCCCGGCGGGAATGTGCCGTTGATCGTCTTGTCCAACAGCGGCTTGCGCTCGTAATCGGCCAGGGCGCGATAGGTCTTGGTCGGCACCCCCGCGACGAACAGGTTCGGGTCGAACGACGGCGCCGACACCATGCACAGGATGTCGCCGTTGCGCACGTCCATGACGACGCAGGCGCCGGATTCGTCGCCGAACACTTCCAGCGCCCGGTTCTGCACGTCGGCGTCCAGCGTCAGGATCACCTCCTTGCCGGGCACGGCCGGGCGCGAGCCGCCGATGTCCTCGGCCACCACACGCCCGCGCGCGTCGACCTCGACCCGGTTGCCGCCCGGTTCGCCGCGCAGCGACAGATCCAGCGCCTTCTCCACGCCCTGGCGGCCGATGCGGAAACTGGGATTGAACAGCAGCGGCGGCGGCTGCTCGCCCTTGTCGCGGATCGCCTTGACGTCCCGGTCCGACACCTTGGCCACATAGCCGACGACGTGGGCGAAGGCCCCGCCGAACGGGTAGTAGCGAACCTCGTTCATGTCGACCATCACGCCGGGCAGTTCGTTGGCGTACTGATTGACCTTGGCGAACTCTTCCCAGGTCAGGTCGCTCTTGACCGGTACGGGATTGAACTTGGACGCCGCATTGACGTCGCGGATGATGGCCCGGCGGCGCTCCAGCGTATCGGGCAACAGCCGGCCGAGCAGGTCCAGCGTCTGGTCCAGGTCCTTGGTCTCGTCGCGCACGACCAGCACGCGGAAGCTGGGGCGGTTGCCGGCGATGACGACGCCGTTGCGGTCCTTGATCAAGCCGCGCGGCGGGGGGACCATGCGAAAGTTGAACTGGTTCTGGGACGACAGGGTCGCATATTCCTGGGCCTGCACGACCTGCAGCTGGCCCAGCCGTCCGATCAGGGCCGTGATCCCCAGCGCCGTCGCCCCGCCCAGCACGAAGGTGCGGCGCAGGAACGATCCCTGCCGCTCGTTGACGTCTTCGAAGAAGATGGAGGGTTCGCCGCTCATCGGAACCGGATATCTCCGTCGTCGAACCGCTCCAGCATCCAGTTGACCGCTGGATACAGCAGCAACGTCGGCGCGATCTGCGCGATCAGCGGCAGGACGGCCGGCGCATTGGCCGCCCGCACCGCCACGATCATATAGGCCAGGGCGAAGGCGCCGAGCGTGCAGGCGGCGTAGGCGCCGAACCGGATCAGCCCCTCGTGCCCGGCCATCAGATTGCGCGACATCAGCACCGTGAAATAGACCGCCATCAGGCACAGGGCCCACAGGCCAAGCGGCGCGTTCCAGAACAGGTCCAGAAACAGGCCCAGGGCGAAAAGCACCGCCGGCGCCGTCATCGACGGCCGGATCAGCGGCCAGGCGAACGCCAGAACCATCGGGATCACCGGCTCGGGCAAATGAAGGCCGAACATCTGGATCGGCGTGGCCAGAAGGACCGTGACGGCCAGGGCGGCCAGGGCCGGATAGACGATCCATTGCAGAGGCCCGACGACGCGAACCGCGACAGGCCGTCTCACAGCGCGCCCTCCGGCGCGGGCTCGGCGGCGGGCGCCGGCTGGCTGGGCGCGGGCGTTTGGGGCGCGGGCGTCTGCGTCGCGCGCGGGGCTGGCCTCGGCGTCGACCCGGCTGGGCGCGACGGGGCGGTATTGGCGACCGGTGCCGCAGTTGGCGTCGCGGTGGCCGCGGCGGCCCGCTCGGCCTGTTGCTGGGCCTGGGCCTGCTGGGCCGCCTGACGACGCGCCGTCGCATCGCGAATGGCGCCCAGTTCGGCGGCGTTCGGCTCGGGCGCCGTGGTCAGGCCCGCCAGCGGCGGCGCATTCAGCGCATCGGGATTGACCAGCTGGCCGAAGCTCTGGAACAGCAGCACCCGCACATAGTCCACCGCGCCGTGGTCGCTGAACAGCTTGACCCGCCAGGCGCCGTCCACGCCCTTGGCCGCCACCCCGACCGGCAGGCCGCGCGGCAGGCCGCCGCCGTCGCCCGAACTCAGGATGCGGTCGCCCGCCTGCACCGCCCCGGCGCCGCGAACGAACTCCAGGCGCGGGCTGTCGCCGCCGTCGCCGGTCAGCATGGCGCGCGCGTCCGTCCGTTCGATCATGACCGGGGTGCGCGACGCCACGTCGGTCAGCAGCACCATCCGGCTGACGCCCGGGGTGACGCCGGTGATCCGCCCGACCAGGCCGTGTTCGCTGATGACCGGATTGCCGATCCGCACGCCCCGGACCGAGCCGACGTCCAGCAGCTTGGCGCGATTGAAGGGCCCGCGCGCATCCGAAATCGCACGCGCCGTCGCCATAGGCACGGGCGGTTCGACCCGCAGGCCCAGCATCGCTTCATACCGGCTGTTGACGTTCTTCAAGGCGATGGCCTGGTCGCGCCACGCGCGCAGTTCGGCGTTCTCGGCCCGCAGCCGCCTATTCTCGCCGACGGCGAAGAAATAGCCGCCGACATAGTCGCGCACGCCGCCCGCCCAGCGCACCGGCGCGGCCAGGACGCCGCCCGCCGGCGCGACCGCCGTTTCGAACCCGCCGCGCACCCCGGCGACGCTGGAGCCGCCTTCGGCGGTCGTCCGGTCGCCCAGCAACAGCACCACGGCGGCGACGATGGCCACGACGGCGACCACCGCGGCGGTCCAGGCCAGCGGCACCTTGATGTTCTCAAAAGGTCCGTCGCGAAACGCCACGGGCGACCTTTCACTCAAAAGGATTGGAATCGGCGGGACGCCTCCCGCCGCACGCCCTGCCTATCGCAAAATCAAGGCCGGAATGGAACCTCGATCGTGCCGGCGGGCGAAGGATTCGCGGCCAAGCTTCCGCCCGGCCGCCGTGTTTCGTCCGCCACGATCAGAGCGCGGAGTCGAGCACGCCCTTCATCCAGCGCGGATGCTCCAGCACGCGGCCGCAGCCGATGGCCACGCACGACAGCGGGTCGTCCGCCACCGACACCGGCAGGCCGGTGTGGTCGCGGATTTCCACGTCCAGGCCGCGCAACAGGGCGCCGCCGCCCGTCAGCATGATGCCCTTGTCGGCGATGTCGGCGGCCAGTTCCGGCGGGGTGGCCTCCAGCGCGACCTTCACGGCCTCGATGATCTGCGTCACAGGTTCCGCAAGGGCTTCCGCCGCCTGGCGTTCCGAGATGCGCACCTCGCGCGGCACGCCCTGCATCAGGTCGCGGCCCTTGACCTCGATCGACAGGCCTTCGCCGTCGGCCGGGATGCGGGCGGTGCCGATGTCCTTCTTGATGCGCTCGGCGGTCGTTTCGCCGATCAGAAGGTTATGGTTGCGGCGCATGTAGCTGATGATGCTGTCGTCCATCTTGTCGCCGCCGACGCGGACCGAACGCGAATAGACGATGCCCGACAGCGACAGGACGGCGACCTCGGTCGTGCCGCCGCCGATGTCGACGACCATCGAGCCGGTCGGCTCGTGGATCGGCAGGCCGGCGCCGATCGCGGCGGCCATCGGCTCGTCGATCAGGCCCACGCGGCGCGCCGAGGCGTTCAGGCAGCTGTCGTTGATCGCGCGACGCTCGACCGCCGTGGCGCCCGAGGGCACGCAGACGATGATCTTGGGATTCACGAAGCCCTTGCGGTTATGCACCTTGCGGATGAAGTGCTTGATCATCTCCTCGGCGACTTCGAAGTCGGCGATGACCCCGTCGCGCATGGGGCGGATGGCCTCCATGTGGCCCGGCGTGCGGCCCAGCATCTGCTTGGCCTCGATGCCCACGGCGTGGACCACCTTGCGTCCGCCGACGTTTCTCAGCGCCACGACCGACGGCTCGTTCAGCACGATGCCCTTGCCCTTCATGTAGATCAGGGTGTTGGCGGTGCCCAGGTCCATCGCGATGTCGTTCGAGATCGCGCCGAAAAGGGAAAAACTCATGGGAATCGATACCGTTGTTAGCTGGCCAGGGCGTCTTCAGTTTCCGTAGTCGACCTGGCGACGCCCCAACTGCCCCGACATCCCCACGCCGGACAGTTCCTGATCGCCTTCGCCACGCCTACCGACGGCGGGTTTGCCTGTATGAAACCGGGAATACAAGCCCCGATGACAGTCTCGTCATATCGGAATGACACAGCCCCGTAGCGGGCCTGTGGACGGCGGCCGAACGCCCCATCGTCCCGATGCGTCAGATCGTCTGAATGCGGACGATGCGCCGGTCACTCGCCGCGCGCAATCTCGCGCCGCTTCACCCGTTCCCGCACGATCAGCATCAGGCCCAGCCAGGCCAGGGCCACGCCGGCCAGAATGGCCGAGGTCCAGATTCCGTCGCCGCTGACCGCCGTCATGAACGAGCCGCCGAAGAAGGCCACCAGCGCCGTCTTGGGCAACACGCCAAGGGCGCAACCCGTCAGAAAACCCGGAAAAGACGCCCGCGCCGCGCCGAACGCCATGTTCACGACGATGAAGGGCGCCGACGGCACGTTGCGGATCATGAAGCTGGCGTAGAAGGCGTTCTTGCCCACGAACCGCGTCAGCCGCCCGATGGTCTCGCCGCCATGCCGCTCCAGCAGCCGCGCCGTCGGCCCCCGCCCCAGCCAATAGGTCACGCCGGCCGACGCCACGGTCGCGATCCAGCTGTAAAGAAAGCCGAACCACGGCCCGAACGCCACGACGCAGGCCGCGATCAGGATGAACTGCGGCGCGCCGAAAAAGGCCGAGACGGTGAACACCAAGACGGCCGCGACCAGGCCCCACGGCCCATGCCGAAATCCCGTCAGCCAGGCCTCCAGCCGCTCTTCGGCGCCCAGGCCCAGCTGGCTTTTCCCGACGGCGAACAGGGCGATCATCGCGCCCAGCAGCAGGGCCGTCGCCAGCACCGCCCGCCAGCGACGCGCCTCCATGTTCGACAGGAAATCCACGATCCAGCGCATCAGACCGGCCGCTTATCACCCGCCGTCTTCATTAGCGAGCGTCAGCGCATTGTCCCGCGCGACGGCGGCGCGTAAAGAACCCCGCCTCCCCGGCATGAATCTTTCAAATCGACGGGATTACGATGTCCAGCCTGCAATCTTCCGCCCTCGCCCGCGTCAAGCCTTCGGCCACCATCGCCGTCACCGCGCAGGCCCGGAAGCTCAAGGCCGAGGGTCGCGACGTGATCGGCCTGGGCGCCGGCGAACCGGACTTCGACACCCCCGACAACATCAAACAGGCCGCCATCGACGCGATCCATCGCGGCGAGACCAAATACACCGACGCCGACGGCATGCCCGAGCTGAAGGCCGCCATCGTCGCCAAGTTCAAGCGCGAGAACGACCTCGACTACACGCCCGCGAACATCCACGTCGCGCCGGGCGGCAAGCCGGTCATCTTCAACGCCCTGGTCGCCACCCTGAACCCCGGCGACGAGGTCATCGTGCCCGCGCCCTATTGGGTCAGCTATCCCGACATGGTGCTGCTGGCCGGCGGCGAGCCGGTGACGGTGATCGGCGAGGAGAAGGACGGCTTCAAGCTTCTGCCCGCCACGCTCGAGGCGGCGATCACGCCGCGCACCCGGTGGCTGATCCTGAACAGTCCGTCCAACCCCACCGGCGCCGCCTATGCCCGCGCCGAACTGGAGGCGTTGGCCGAGGTGTTGCGTCGCCATCCGCACGTCTGGGTGCTGACCGACGACATGTACGAACACCTCGTCTACGGCGACTTCGAATACACCACCATCGCCCAGGTGGCGCCGGACCTGATCGACGGCGTGTCCAAGGCCTACGCCATGACCGGCTGGCGCATCGGCTATGCGGGCGGGCCCAAGCCGCTGATCGACCTGATGCGCAAGGTGGCCAGCCAGACCACCTCCAACCCGACCAGCATCAGCCAGTGGGCGGCGGTCGAGGCGCTGAACGGAACCCAGGACTTCATCCCGGAGCGCAAGGCGGCCTTCGAGAAACGCCGCGACCTGGTCGTCTCGATGCTGAATCAGGCGACCGGGATCGCCTGCGCGACGCCTGAGGGCGCCTTCTACGTCTATCCGTCCATCGCCGGCCTGATCGGCAAGACGACGGAGGGCGGCGTGGTCATCGACGGCGACTCCACCTTCGCCGCCGAACTGCTGAACGCCGAGGGCGTGGCTGTGGTCCAGGGCGAGGCCTTCGGCCTCAGCCCCTATTTCCGCATCAGCTACGCCACCTCGGACGCCGTGCTGGAAGAAGCCTGCACCCGCATTCAGCGATTCGCCGCCTCGCTGCGCTGAACGAACGAGGGCGGAGGTTTCGGCCTCCGCCCTATTTCGAGGGCGCCGTGTAAACGACCCGGCAATCGCCATCGATCGTGGTGTAGCGGTTGTTGGCCGCATCGACGAAGGCGATCCGTCCGCCGTCGTTGTACTCGACCTTGCCCGTCGACCGGCCCTTGAAGTTCTCGACCCCATAGGTCCAGCAGGTGATGTCCGCCGGCTTGTCGCCCCATGTGGCGTCGTTGCGGGCGCGTCGGCTGTCGGTGCAGGCGGACAGGGCGCCGATGAGGGCGAGCGCGGTTGCGGCAGTCGTCAGAACTTTCATAAGCCTAGCCTCGCACGGACGACGCCCAAGGAAAAGGCCGCCCCAGCGATGCCGGAGCGGCCTGATCTTCACGCCGCCTGCCTCTACGGCCGACTGGCCATGCCCAGCTTCACCGGCTTGGCGTCGTCCGCCAAGGCGCCGCGCTTGACGCCCCACAGCAGGATGATCGGCGCGCCGACATAGATCGACGAATAGGTGCCGATGATGATGCCGAACATCAGGGCGATGGAGAAGCCGAACAGGGCCTCGCCGCCGAAGATGGCCAGGGCCGCCAGCACCATGACGGCGGTGACGCCGGTGATGATGGTCCGCGACAGCGTTTCGTTCAGCGACAGGTCGATCACGTCGCGCAACGGCATGGTCTTGTATTTCCGCAGGTTCTCGCGAAGACGGTCGAACACGACGACGGTGTCGTTCATC
>NZ_QFNM01000035.1 GCF_003248455.1 Brevundimonas sp. | reverse complement strand
CTCGATCAGGCCGACCAGCGGCTGGATGCCGTCCTTCACATGGTTGGGCGACCCCGAACACATCATCCCCCAGCCCGGCGGCGTGCGGAACAGATATTGGGGATGCATGGTCAGGACCCCGCGCGAGAAGTGCGAGGTGACGAAATGATCCAGGTCGTGCTGTGGCCGGTCGGGCGTGATGACGATGTCTTCCTGGCGCGGACCGCCGTTCCACTCGGCCGAGAAGCCGAACGGGCACAGAATTTCCCACCCCGTGGTGTTGGCCATGTTCAGCGGCAGGCAGCGATAGGGATGGCGGCTGATGAAGGCGTCCATCCAGTTGCGCGACTGGCGGCCGGGCACGAGGTCCGGCGGCCGGGCCGTCATCGGATAGCATTCCAGTTCCAGCGGGCGCGTCTGCACGGTATCGACCATGGACGTTTCCTACCGCCCGAAACCCGACGGCTCAACCATGACGACCCAACCCGCCCCGACGCCGGCTTTCGACCGCGACCGCCTGATCGCCTGGCTGGCCGAGAACGGCGTGACCCACGCGACCCACGACCACCCGGCCGTCTTCCGCGTGGAGGAGGGACTGGACCTCAAGGCCGACCTGCCCGGCGCCCATACCAAGAATCTGTTCCTGAAGGACCACAAGGGTCGGCTGTGGCTTATCTCGGCGCGCCAGGACACGGTGATCGACCTGAAGCGCGCGGCGGGCGTCATCGGCTCGGGCCGGCTGTCGTTCGGAAACGAGACCCTGATGTGGGAGACGCTGGGCGTGCGCCCCGGCTCGGTCACGGCCCTGGCCCTTATAAACGACATCGACCGCCGCGTGACCTTCGTGCTGGACCAGCGCTTGTGGGACGCCGACATCGTCAACTTCCACCCCCTGACCAACACGGCGACGACCGCGCTGGATCAGGCGGCATTTCGACAGATGCTGGCGTTGCTGGAGCGAGAGCCGGTGGTGGTGGATTTCGGGGCGCTGACCTGAGGCTTTCGAGGGCCGCCGCCGTCTTGAACCTCGAAGCCGAAGCCCCATCTGGAAAGCGACGGCGAGCGGGACGGCGAGGGGATTTCACACTATTCATACTATTCAGACGGTGTTTTTCGCGGCGTCGTGCGAAATCCCGGCGCGACCAAATCGCCGCTTGATGCCGACGCATCCCGACGCCATCTGAACCGTTGAAACTGACCGACCTCTGCGCGGACCTCGCCCATGACCCTGCTCGACCCGACCCTGAACCCCGAAGCCGCCGGCGACCTGATCAAGGAGGGCACGGACGCCTCCTTCATGACCGACGTGATCGAGGCGTCGAAGCAGCGGCCGGTCATCGTCGACTTCTGGGCCACCTGGTGCGGGCCGTGCCGAACCCTGGGGCCTGCGCTGGAGAAGGCCGTGCGCGCCGCCAAGGGGGCGGTGAAGATGGTCAAGATCGACGTCGACAAGAACCCGGCCTATGCGGGCCAGCTGCGGGTGCAGTCGATCCCGACGGTCTACGCCTTCGTCAACGGCCAGCCGGTCGACGGCTTCCAGGGCGCCATTCCCGACAGCCAGATCAAGGCCTTCATCGACAAGCTGACCGACGGTCAGGGCGGCTCGACCGAGACGGCGCAACTGCTTGAGCTGGGCGAGGAATCGCTGGGCCTGAACGACTTCGGCGGCGCGGCCCAGGCCTTCGCCCACGTCCTGTCGATCGAGCCGGAGAACGAGAAGGCCATCGCCGGCATGGCGCGGGTCTATCTGGCCGGGGGCGATCCCGAACAGGCGGCCCAGACCATCGCCATGGCCCCCCAGGACTCCAAGGAGCCGGCGGTGCAGAGCGTGCGCGCGCAGCTGGCCCTGGCGTCCAAGGCGCCCGCTGGCGGCGCGTCCGCCGAACTGGAAGCCAAGGTCGCCGCCGACCCGAACGATCATCAGGCCCGCTATGATCTGGCCGAGGCCCAGAGCGCGGCGGGCGACTTCAAGGGCGCGGTCGACAATCTGCTGCACATCGTCAAGGCCGACCGGGAATGGAACGACCAGGCGGCGCGCAAACAGCTGCTGGTCATCTTCGAGGCGGCGGGCCTGAGTTCGGACGTGGCCAAGGACGGGCGGCGGCGTCTGTCGTCGATCCTGTTCTCTTGAGGATGGGCCGAGGCCCGCGACGGGCCAGGGAGACATCATGCCCCAGGGCTATGTGAAAGCGTTCGACCTGCCCCAGGTGATCCCGGTGTTCCCGCTGGGCGGGACCATCCTGTTGCCGCGCGGCCAACTGCCGCTGAACATCTTCGAGCCGCGCTATCTGAACATGGTGGACGACGCCATGGCCGGGGATCGGATGATCGGCCTGGTCCAGCCCAATGGCGGAACGCCCGTCCTGCCCAGCCTGTCGCCGGTCGGTTGCGCCGGGCGGATCACCAGTTTCGCCGAGACTTCCGACGGGCGCTATCTGATCACCCTGACGGGCGTGTCGCGATTCCGCATCGCCGCCGAACTGCCGTCCAAGGCGCCCTATCGCCAGGTCCGGGCGGCGTTCGACGACTATGAGACGGACCTGACCTCGCCGACCGAGGCGCCCGATTTCGACCGCCACGCCTTCCTGGACGCCTTGCGCGCCTATATGGCGCACCGCCTGTTGGACATCGACTGGGAAACGGCCGAAACGGCCCCGATGGAGGCCCTGGTCAACAGCCTGTCGATGGCCCTGCCGTTCGAACCGGCGGAAAAACAGGCGCTGTTGGAGGCCGCCAGCCTGATGTCGCGCGCCGAGGCCCTGACCGCCCTGCTGCGCATCGACGCCGCCGACGCCGGCGACGACGCCGCGCCCTCCATCCAGTAGCGCAATGCCCGGCAGGCCGCTAAGGACTCCCTCGAACAGCGCCAGACGCGATAGGCCCAGAACAATGAGCGACGCCTTCAACACGCCGGTCTCCGTCGATCCCCGCCTGCTGGAGGTGCTGGTCTGCCCCGTCACGCGCGGCAGGCTGACCTACGACCGCGACGCCAACGAACTGATCTCGGCCGGGGCCAAACTGGCCTATCCCATCCGCGAGGGCGTGCCGATCATGCTGGCCGAGGAAGCGCGCCAGATCGACTGATTCCATACTCCGCTCATCCCCGCGAAAGCGGGGACCCAGCGCCTTGGGCGATCCGCGCATCACCCGCTTTCGTCTCAATCCAACGCACTGCCGAACGACAGAACTGGTTCCCGCTTTCGCGGGGATGCGCGGGTAAGGTTGCGGTGGAGCTTCCTCATTCCCATTCCATTCGTGCCTGCCAACGCAAGGAAAGCCTCGATGCTCAGAGTCGCCATCCAGATGGACCCGATCGAGGCCGTCGACATTTCCGCCGACACCACCTTCCTGATGGCCGAGACGGCCCAGGCGCGCGGGCACAGACAATGGGTGTATGATTTCCGCACCTTGGCGCTGGAGGAAGGCCGCCTTTACTGCCGCGCCCGGGCCGTCACCGTGCGCCGCGAGGCCGGGAACCACGTCAGCTTCGGCGACTGGGAAAGGCTGGACCTGGCCGAGGACGTGGACGTCATCCTGATGCGGCAGGATCCGCCGTTCGATATGGCCTATGTCACCGCCACCTATCTCCTGGAGACGGTTCACCCCGGGACCCTGGTGGTCAACGATCCGGCCCAGGTGCGGTCAGCGCCCGAAAAGCTGATGGTCACGGCCTTTCCCGGCCTGCAGCCGCCGACCCTGATCTCGGCCGATCCCGTCGCCCTGACCGCCTTTCACAAGAAGCATGGCGAGGTGGTGCTGAAACCCCTGCACGGCAACGGCGGATCGGGGGTGGTCAAGCTGCGCGCCGACGATCCCAATCTGGACGCCCTGATCGAAATCCATGCGGCGGGCAGCCGCGACCCGCTGGTGATCCAGAAGTTCATCCCCGCCGTGTCCAAGGGCGACAAGCGCATCCTGCTGATCGACGGCGAGCCGGTCGGCGCCATCAACCGCGTGCCGGCCGAGGGGGCGGTGCGTTCCAACCTGCACGTCGGCGGCAAGGCCATGCCGGTGGAACTGACGCCGCGCGACCTGGAGATCTGCGCCCGCATAGGCCCGACGCTGAAGGCGCGCGGCCTGATCTTCGTCGGCATCGACGTCATCGGCGACTATCTGACCGAGATCAACGTCACCTCCCCCACCGGCGCCCAGCAGTTGAAGACCTTCACCGGCGTCGACGCCACGGCCCTGATGTGGGACGTGATCGAGAAGAAGCGCGCTGCTCAGGTTGCGTGAACGCCACTTGAATTAGATTTCAGTTCATGGTTCGTTCTCCACGGTGGAGCTGGAGAACGGATATGGTCGCGCGGGTCGTCACGGTCGCCTTCGACGGGGTCGAGGCCCGGCGCGTGGATGTCGAGGTCCAGCTGATCGGCTCCGACGGACCGACGATCTTCAACATCGTGGGCCTGCCGGACAAGGCGGTGGCCGAAAGCAAGGAGCGGGTGCGCGGCGCCTTCGCCGGCATCGGCCTGGCCCTGCCGGCCAAGCGGATCATCGCCAATCTGGCGCCCGCCGACCTGCCCAAGGAGGGCAGCCATTTCGACCTGCCCATCGCCCTGGCCCTGATGGCGGCCATGGGGGTGATCGCCCCCGACGCCCTGGACGGCTGGGCGGCCATCGGCGAACTGGGGCTGGACGGCCAGATCGCGCGGGTGGGCGGCGCCCTTCCCGCCGCCGTCGCCGCCGACGCCATGGGGCTGGGCCTGATCTGTCCCGAGGCGACGGGGCCGGAAGCCGCCTGGGCCGGCGGCGCGCGCATCCTGGCGCCCCGATCTCTGATCGGCGTGGTCAATCATTTCAAGGGAACCCAGGTGCTGCGCGCGCCCGAACCCGGTCCTCTGGCGGCCGGGCGCGCCGCACCCGACCTGCGCGAGGTCAAGGGTCAGGAAAGCGCCAAGCGCGCTCTGGAGATCGCGGCGGCGGGCGGGCACAATCTGTTGTTCATCGGCCCGCCGGGTTCGGGCAAGTCGATGATGGCCCAGCGCCTGCCCGGCCTTTTGCCGCCCCTGACCTCGCAGGAGTTGCTGGAGACCTCGATGGTCTGGTCGGTCGCCGGCCTGATCGAGCGCGGCGCCCTGACCCGCGACCGGCCGTTCCGCAGCCCCCACCACTCCGCCTCCATGGCCGCCCTGACCGGCGGGGGCCTGCGCGCCAAGCCGGGCGAGGCGTCCCTGGCGCACAACGGCGTGTTGTTCCTCGACGAACTGCCCGAGTATTCCGCTGTTATGGCGCAAACACACCTAGCCGCCTGAGACGCATCTTGTTGTTCTTGCTACGTTCTTTTCATGAAGAACGACATCGAACGCCCCAACACGGTCATGGGCCTGCTGGACAAGCGGGCTCAACTCGCCGGCAAGCTGAAGTACCTGCGCGCCGAAGAGCGCAAAGTCATTTGCGATCTGGATCACATCGACGCCGCCATCCGGCTCTTCAACGCGAAGCCGAACGAGGACCGGATCGTCCGCTTCCCGACTAAGCACCGCGCCAAGAAGGGCGAAGTGGTTCGGATGGTGGTGCGGCTGTTGAAGAACGCCACCGAGCCGCTGACGTCGCTGGACCTCGTTCTAGTTCAGATCGAGGAACGCGGACTCAAAGCCGACGACGAAACAATTGTCCTGATGCGGAAGCGCGTCGGCGCATGCCTGACCAAACTGAAAAACGACGGCGTGATCCGCGTCGTGCCTCAGGTCGGCCTCTACCAGGGCTGGGAGTGGGTCCGATGACCCCGATTCAGTTCTGGCGCGGTCGCCACCTCTATCAGATCGCGCCGGCGCGCGAGGGCACCGGCTTCATTGGCCTGTGCAGCGGTCAGATCGTGGCGACGGCGCCGGACACCGCCAGCGTCATGCGGGCACTGATCAAGGCGGCGATCTGGCGGCGCTAGAACAACGCGTCCGAGAACGGACGGGTCGCAAACTGGGGACAGACCTATGGACACGGTTTGTTCTCCCGGCGCTCAGGTTGTATGGTTCATCAACCCCCGATTCTTGAAAGGGTACAGATGCCTTACGCCGCCAACCCGAACCTCACCGGCGCGTCTTCTTCGTATGTGGAGCGCGGCTGGGACAGCCTCACAGACGAACAGCTTCTGCTCGTTCAATGGTCGACGAATGACCCGATGTCCCTGCCCAACATTCACCGGTCGATCCCGGCGGACCTCGGCGAATTTCAGATCGAACTCGCATACGACCTTGCGCCTGAGGATGATGCTGTACCTTGCGCGCACTGCCCGCAGCATCAGCCCCACCGGCATGGGTTCGTCCTTAGGGACGGACACGGGCGGCGTTTCCTCCTCGGGAGCACCTGCGGTCCCAAGGCCTATGGCACGAATTACCGCCTTGCCTCGAACGCCCGAACGCAGATGAAGCGTCGCTACGAGGTGCTGACACGGTGGCTTCGTCTTCGAGATGACTTGCCCGCGAAGATCGACGAGTTGGCGTCCATCGCGTCGAGCGGCCAAGCACGCGTTCTCCGAGCCGGACGAAACCGGTTGGAGCAGGATGCGCCACGCATGGTAGCCAAGATTCGCGCTCTAAGGCCCTCCGACGTCGGATCGACGCTTCGTCTGGTCCATACCACAGAGGTGCGCGACCGTGCCGCCGAGGACGCGGTGATGAGCGAGTTCTTGGTCGAGGTCGGGAAGCTGATGGAACTCGGGCTGAACAATCACGAATACACGCGCCAGCACGGGCAACTGAAGGCGAAGCTAGGCGCTGGCCAGCCGATCACGAGAACCGCCGAACTCGATCATGGCGAACTTGAAGGAGCCGATTGGATACGGGCAGACCGATGCCCATCAAGCACGTTGATCGACATCGTAGCGCGCCTTCGAGGACTCGCCGCCATCGGCCAAGGGACCCAAGACAAGTCCACTTCGCGCCTTTCTCAAATCGTCCGTCAGGCCGACGTCGATCTGGAAGCGGCCGAATGCTGCATCGACGCTATCGAAAGCGCCAAGGAGTTCTTTCAGTCAGGGCGACTTTCGAAGCTGTGCGACTGGTTGAACGGTGGGATCAACCCTCCAGGGAGGGCGCTTGCAGGTGGTGCGAAATGGCAGGTTGCGGAGAAGCTGAGGCCTCAGGTTACGATTGATTTCGGACCGTTCCTCACAGGCGCCCACTGATCGAACCTCGAACACTTCGTTCGCATATTTTTCTTTGCTGTCGAGCCGTTATGTCAACATATAATGCAACTCATCGTTGGGTTCCGATTGCCGGGGCTCGGTCTCGCAACGGACATCGTGGATTTCATCGCCTACATTGATGAAGCTGGAGATGAAGGCTTCGGCAAGCTGAAAGCGCAGGGCAGAGCCGGTGGTCAGTCACAATGGTTAGCGATTGGAGCCTGCTTGGTCCTCGCCACCAACGACACCAGCCTCCCAAAGTTGAGAAACGAGATACTTGCTAAGTTCCCTCGAAGAGCAAATCGAGATTTGCATTTCCGTGACTTGAACCACGATCAGAAAGTGGTGGCCTGCCAGGAAATAAGTCGGTTTCCTCTGGGAGCCGCTGTGATGCTTTCTAACAAAACAACTATCCCTGGGACAAAATGGGCCAATGTATTCAAGTCGAAGGGGATGCTATACAACTACCTAGTTAGATGGCTTTTGGAACGAGTGACGGCCGAGTGCGCGGCTGGAAGCAGCGCTGAGCCATGTCGTCTAAAGCTTGTGTTCTCTCGTCGAGGCGGAACCGACTATCATCACATGAAGGACTATCTTCGCTTGATGAGAGATGGCCGTGAACTTATGCGCCCTGTGCGATCGATTAACTGGAAGGTCCTCAATATAGATGATCTCGTAGTGGAGGATCATTCACGCTGGGCTGGTTTGCAGATAGCGGATTGCATCACGAGCGCGTTCTGGACAGCCGTTGAGCCGAATGTCTATGGCAATCACGAGACTCGCTATGCTGAGATTCTAAAACCCCGCCTTATTCACAAGGCTGGCAATGCGCTTAACCATGGGCTCGCCCCGGTCCCTTCATGGCACGCGTCGCACCCCTCCGACATCCAAAAACAATTTCTTCTGTCCTTTACGAAGGGGTGTGGGCAGACCCCCGGCCCCTGATTCACACTGCGAGAGTGCTGCCGCCTAAAGGCAACTCGGGGTTAGTCCGACGCATGTCTGCCCAGACCAGTATCGGATAAATTCCCCGAAATTACAAGCCGTTGAAGAAATCCCGTAACAGATTCAAAAGATAGAACAATCTGGTCCGAGGGCACGAGACCCTTTAGCTAACAGCCAGCCGCGCGACCAGATGGGCTTTCTGCGCTACACCGACCCACAACATGATCGACCCTGCCGTCCCTAGGATGATCGAGCGGCGGGGTGACCATCGGGGGCGCTTTCCATAACGCCGCGATGGCGCAACGTTTGGCCGTTCACCAGTCTTAGTCGATCAATTGGAGGACGCGTCGTTGATCGCCACATGCCAGTGGGTGGAACTAGGTCCGAACAACCATGACCAGTGCCCAGCGGCTAGTTCGTCGCCGTTGAGCAAGGGCGGATCGGCAGCACATCTCGGGCCATCGCCGAGCGCTATTCGATCACAAGGACCCCATCGGCTTTGGATGGTGGCGGCCCATCGGTCCAGTGCCATGTCTCGGGTGTCCGCTGCATAGCCTGCATCGTGCGCCCTGGCACGGCGGGAATGCCGGTTGGAACGGGGAAGTCTGTCCCCGACGGCACCAGATTGAGTGTGAATCTATGCGGGGCGCCGCCGAAGTTGACCTCGACGACAATCCGCCGGCGCGTCCCTTCTGGGATCAACAGTTGGTCAGCGAAGACATAACCGCCGAAGGTCGCGCCTGAGTCGATCGTCGTCGTCTGGAGAACGTTGCGGCCCCACGCCGACATCGCCCGCCGCAGTCGATTTTCGATCGTTGCTGTATCGACGGCATACGAGCCGGCGGCCGTCCGATACGCGATCTGCCGGCGGTGACGGTCCGGCAATCCGTCGGTGTCGAGGTAGGCGAGATACCCTTCGATACCCGCGTCTATCCAGGCCGCATTGATGTCGCGCTGGGCTTTGATCCGCTCCTGGTGGCGCAGGTAGTTGAAGTCTTGGACGTAAAGGGGCGTGCCGTCTTCCAAGAGGATGCGGACGTTCTCGACGCCGAAGTTGAGCGGCGCGTTGCTGGTGTTGAAAGCGGCCACCGCGAAGAACATCTTTGACGTCGCGTTATATCTGACCGGCAGCAACATGACGGCGCCGGCGGGGCCGTTGGAGACCATGGCGGCGTTACCGCGAGAGAACCGAACACCGACATTGTAGTCGCCGGTCGGGACCATGCGATACTCGGGTTCGACCGTTGCGCATCCGGTCAAGGCGGCGGTCGCCATCAGCGTTGCCAGCAGCTTCATCTTCATCGACGTTTCCCGTTCATGGTGCCCAGAATGCCGATAAGCAATCCGATGATCGCTCCCACGGGGCCAGCCACGAAGAAGCCGACCACGCCGAGCATGATGCCTGTCAGACAGCCCATTGGCTGATCCGTGCAGTCGCCTTCTTCATCCAACAGCCCCCTCGACTTAATCTGTAGGCTATATCCCGTGGTTTAATGACTGGTGAAGCTGTCGCTTGCCGGGCATGAACGGGCGGGCGCTGGTGGCGTGGAATCTCAGAAGGCTGCGGACCGCGCGAGGGCTGTCGCAAGAGCGGCTGGCCGCCGACACAGGCGTAGATCGGGCCTACGTCAGCGAACTGGAACGCGGTCAGGGAAATGCGTCGGTCGATCTGCTGGATCGGCTGGCGGAGGTATTGCGGGCGCCTCTGTCAGAATTCTTCGCGGAACCTATAGAAGGTCAGGCTCGGCCAGAGCCCTTACCGGCAGGACGCAAGAGCGGCGCTAAACACTAGGCGTCTGAGGTCGGCCGAAAGATCGGCATGGTTATGCGCTATCTCGCCGGTATCGAGCGCGGCGAGGAGAGCCCCAGCTTGGCGTTTCCGGTAAAGTTGGCCGAGGTGCCGGGGCGTAGAGCCGGGCTATTGTCAATTCTAAGGCGGGCCAAAAGGGCAGGCGTTGCGTTTATAAGTGGCATCGCTGAAGCACTTGGCATGGCTTGGCGGAAGCCCTATCTCAACTCGCGTTGGGAACTAACATAGGCCACTATGCGTAGAGCCCCGCACGAGGGTGAGGGCCGAATTCCTTGACGGGTGGCCCGTCTTCCTATAGGGTATGTTTAGGTCAAACTAAGGAGGCCAATATGCGCGAAGGTATGGTTGGCGGCTAACGCCCCCTTAAGGATGAAGATTTAAAGGCAGCCTTACGGGCTGCCTTTTTCGTGTCTGGATCGATGATAAGCCATTCTGAGCGTCAAAAAGTCATCCGGACCATATGTAAGGCTGCTTGCGCAGGGTTTGTTGCCGAAGGCCGATTAGAGGAACGTGAGGCCCGCGTCCTTGCTCAGGAGGTCGATGCGCTCATTACTGCGGCGGGAAGAAGAAAACGAGTCACGGCCGGAATGCGGACCTGGAAACGTATCAAGCCTTTCTCTCCAGTAATCGCGACGGTGGTCATGATAGTCTTTGCGTGCCTTGCGCTCGGGCTATACATATTGTGGCTTGCTTCTCACAAGCCTGACGAGACTACGCTCGTTTCGGCCGCCGTAGCGACAATGGCTGTTGCCGCCGCTGCAATAGGGTGGGCAGTTGCTGGATGGGTATCCCATCGAAATTCAAGGGTGCAGCACACCATAAATCTTCTTTTCGCCCGCGTTTCTCAACCCACGTTCGCCGAAAACACCTTTGCGTTCCATGAAGCGTTTGGTCTTAAACTATCGCCGATGGTTTACATTTCAGACCTTTCTCGTATGGAAAACTCAAAAAACGAGACAGACAGGAAAGCTGCTCAGTCCGTTAAATACATACTAAACTATTTTGAGTTCGTTGCCGCTGGAATAACGCGTGGTGATTTGGACCTTAAGTACGTTGACCTTACAATGAGAGGCCAGATTAAATTTTACTATGATAAGTGTGAACCTCTCATAATTGCTTCGCAGGACGCCAATCCAAAGACGTTAGAGAATTTATCTAAACTTCGGGACTACTATAGGCATCAAGACTTTCTCGATATATAATTAGATGTTGATAGATTTTCTTGATGACGTACTTCTTCATTTTTATTCTAGATTAACACTACGTCCAACGGCGATCACATGTCCGGCCCCGCTGATCTCCCAGGGATCGAGGGTCCAACCGGTCGCCATCAACGCAGCCGCCGCCAAGTTGATCGCCGGCTCGTCAGGCACATCGCTCGGCGCCCGCAGATCGCGCGCCTGAAACGCCGCCAGCGCCAGTGAGGCGTCGTCCATGTGGGTAACGGCCTTGGCGTGACCCGAGACGAACGCCTCCCACACAAACAGACCCTTACCGCGCTCGTCGAATGCGATCGGACTGGTGGTCGCCAATCGATGATTGGTGTTTCGAGCGATCTGCGAAAAGCACCACGGCATGAGGCCCAGCGCGGCGCCGAGAGCCCCGCAGCCGGCGCCGGCGGACCACGCTCGATTGAACGTGATCTCTGCGCCCAGCCGCCGGCTCGTTATCCGCTTCAGGTCTTCACGGCGAGGCGTCCAGATCGGAGCCTCGAATCCGAGCGCGACGGGCGTGCCGTTATTGAGCGCGTTCGCCATATCGTAGAGAGCGGTATCTAGGTCCTGACCTGTGCCGGACCGGCTGTTTGAAGACGCCCAGCCGATTTTCTCGGGGCCGCCGACGTCGATCGCGATAACGAGCATCTTGCCGCTATTCATCTTGTCCCGGCTCGCCCAACCGCACCACATAGCTGCCCATCGCCAAACAGCACTCGATGAAGAAGCCGGCACCGAAGCCGCCCCGGTTAATCTGGTTCCTGATGTTGGCCTCATTGGCGGCCGGACCGGCGCCACGTTGGCGAAGCGCTTCGGCCAAATCCTTGTAGGTGAATCCCCTCCGCTGCATCTCGGCCTTGAGGATTCGCTTCGCCTTGAGGGTCGTATCGTTACCAGCGGTTGGGCCTGCCACACATCACTCCGAGATCGAACACATCAGAAATGATGCGTTTGCACTTGACTCGACGCGCTCGTTCCGTTCAAACGCATCACATGTGATGCATATGAAACGGAAAGGACGGTTTGAGCCAGCATTTTCTCCTCTCAGCAAAGGCGCGGTCGATCTCCGTCCGCGACATCGCCCGCCTGGGCGAGGAGGAGGCGTATGCGATGTTCAAGTCGATCCGGTTTGCCGAGAGCGATGGGGAGCCGAAATGCCCACGCTGCGGGATCGTCGCCGTCTACGAGTACCGCGCGCGACGGCTGTTCAAATGTCAGGGCTGCGACAAGCAGTTCACTGTTACGTCGGGAACGGTCTTCCGCAGCCGGAAGATGTCCTTCGCCGACATTATGCTGGCCGTGGTGCTGTTCGTGAACGGTGTGAACGGTTACGCCGCACTGCGGCTCAGCCGTGACCTCGGCTGCTCCTACAAGACCGCCTTCGTCCTGCACAAGAAACTGTCGCGCGTGATGGCCTCCATGCAGGCCGAGACCGTCTTGACCGGAGAGGTGGACATCGACGGCCTCTACGACGGTGGTTCCGTGCGCCAGGAAAACCTCGTTAAGGATCGAAAGAGGGATGGCCGTAAGCAGTTCAATACGAAGCGACATACGATCGTGACCGCTCGTGAACGTCGGATCGGAGGGCGTTCCCGCGCCTGGGTAGTGCCGGTAGAGAAGGATGCCGACCCCAGCATCAAACGGACGGTGAACCCGGCGGCTCATGTCGTGACC
Organism: Brevundimonas sp.; assembly: GCF_003248455.1. GTDB lineage: Bacteria > Pseudomonadota > Alphaproteobacteria > Caulobacterales > Caulobacteraceae > Brevundimonas. The sequence goes on along the minus strand of NZ_QFNM01000035.1, from coordinate 15,201 downwards.
GACGAGTCCCCGGCGTACTCGCGCTACTTCATGCACTTCGCCGAACACTCGACGGTCAATCACAGCGTCGGCCTGATGGTGGATGGTGTTCACACCAATCTGGTCGAGGCGCAACACAGTCGCATTCGGCGCGCTACGCGGGGGGTCTACCTGCGTACCAGCGGCAATCATGCCCAGCGGTTCGCCGATGAACTGTCCTGGCGCGACGACTTTCGCCGGCTAGATAATGGTCAGCAGTTCCGCATGATCATGAAGCGCGCGCTCGACCTGCGTCCTGACGCTGAACTCGTAGGATATTGGCAGAAACGGCCCGAATGGCTGCGTTCGATAAACCGTCGACGCGGACTAAGGGCGCTGACGCTGAAGCGTAAGGGACGGCCGACGGCACCCATTTCGGCCTACTCACAAGCTGCCACCGCGTAGGGCGCCCTTCAATCTCCTGCACGGCACCGTCCTTGACCCGCTCCTTCATCGAAGCCCTGACGGCGTTGTCCAGCTTGCTCATCGCGCCGTTATCACCGACGTCAACTTCCATCGCACCTGCGATTGCCTTGGAGATTTCGCGGGTCGTTATCGGTTCCTTGAAGGCTCTCAGCGCCTGATAGGCCGCCTTGGCGATTGAGCCTTTCCGGCGCGTCTTCCGAGGATGTAGGGGCGTCAGGTGGTGAGGCGTCCATTCCGGATCGACGAGATCACGAAGCAGGTAATCAAGGTGCGCCATCCTCTCTTTCAAGACCCGCTTGCGGGCTTGGATGGCTTTGTCAGCATCTGCGAGCGCCTTCAGGCCTACAATCGTCTCGGTGGGCTGTTCGGCGCGTTCGTATTCACCCAGAGCGAGACGGTAGGAACGTTCGTGGGCGACGCGGATTTCGTGGCGGCTGGACATGGCCGCGAATGGACCAGCCAACGGCTAAGGTCGAGTTTTCGAACAAGCTGAACGGGTCCTTCGTTCGACCTGCGATCCGACTCGCATATCGACGAGATTCGATTCGACGACGTCAGAGAATCGCCCGAGCGTGTGACGCATTTCATGGAGCCGATGATGTCCAGCGATTATGATCGAGAATCCGATTTCGAGATCATCCAGAAGTCACTCACCACGGCGCATCTCCAAATGCCGGATTTCGAACCGGCTCCGCAGGAGGAACCGGTGGCGCCGAGTTCTCAGGACTCCGACGCGGAGTAGTGACAGCATGGCCGACGAGAGCCCGAAGACCCAAATCGCCGTCAACAGCGCGACAACGGCGCATCTCCAGCGGCACATGCAGGTGGCTCCGCTGAAGGCGGCATCGGGCGTCTCATCGCCGACACCCACGCCTACGCCGACCGTTCCCGCGTCGGCCAAGAAGGATGCCTAGCGCCGGGCCTTCCTGGGTCGACGCCGTCTCCATTTTTGTCGGCATTAGTTCACTGGTCGTGGCCGCCGCCGCTTTGGTGATCGCGGGGATTGCTTGGCGGAATTCGGATCGCAATTCGTCAGCAGCAACGCTGCTTGCCATCATGGAAGCTTTCCGAGAGGCGTGGGAACGCTTCGACGATCCAGACGCGACCAAACGAAACTACCACTTCCACAATCTCATGAATCTGTTCGAGGTCGGTTGCGCGATACATCAGGACCGCTCCGTTCACGGTGCCTCGAAACAACTACTCGAAGACTATATGCGCGACACGCTCACCATGATCGCGCGAAACGCAGGCGCTCGGGCTGAGATCGCTCGGATGCGGAACAACCCCCACGTATTCGAGTACCTGAAACGATTTCTCATGGCGATGAGGCTTGAAGGACATCCTCATTTCATCGAGCCGATGGTCAACAAGGATGTGCCGCAGGCGGCGGGTGGGTCGGCCAAAACGGAGGCTGATGCCCCGGCGCCCACCGAGCCTGCTACGCCAGGGAACGCCTGATCTCTCTTAGGTGTGTTTGCGCCATAACAGCGGAGTATTCGGCCCAGGCCCTGGATTCGCTGCGCCAGCCGCTGGAGACGGGCGAGATCGTGGTGGCGCGCGCCAACGCCCATGTCCGCTATCCGGCGCGGTTCCAGCTGGTGGCGGCGATGAATCCCTGCCGTTGCGGTTTGGGCGGGGCCGGACGCGGGGCCTGCGGCAAGGCTCCGCGTTGCCAGCGCGATTATCAGAACCGCATCTCCGGCCCGATGTTCGACCGGATCGACCTGACGGTGGAGACCCCGTCCGTCACCGCCGCCGACATGGCCCTGCCGCCGCCGGCCGAGGGCACGGCGGAGGCCCGCGCCCGCGTCGCTGTCGCCCGCGCCATGCAGGAGGATCGGTTGCGCGCCGCCGGGCTGGACCCGGCCCAGGCGCTGAACGCCCGCGCATCGGGCGAGATATTGGATCGGTTCGCCACGCCCGACGAGGCGGGACGAATGCTCTTGATGCGGGCCGGCGAGGCCGGGGGGCTGACGGCGCGCGGCTGGACCCGCACCCTGCGGCTGGCCCGCACCATCGCCGACCTGGAGGGCGCGACCGGGGTGCTGCGCCGCCATATCGCCGAGGCCCTGATCTATCGCCGCGCCACCCTGGGCGCCGAGGCCGATTTTGACCGCAGCGCGGGTCGCCGCGGCGATGCGCCGTTCGGCCTGCGCGAAGGCGACGTGGAACAAGCCCCCTTCGCCCACGACGGGCCGACGCCTTTCTCGCCTCGCGATGGCGTGGGCGCGGAGGAACGGGACGGTTCCTTAACCCCAAGCCTCTAACCTCGTCGCCATGGAGACTGTGATGGCGCGACGCCGGGCGACCGACAGGACCGACGAGACGGCGCCGCCGAACGCGGCCGCTCGGCAGTTCCTGCGGCTGATGAGCCACGAGATGCGCACGCCCCTGAACGGCGTTCTGGGCATGATCGGCCTATTGGAGCGGACCAGGCTGGACGGCGCCCAGCGCGCCTATGCCGAAAACGCCCGCCAGTCGGCCGAACACCTGCTGGGCCTGGTCAACGACCTTCTGGATTACGCCCGGCTGGAAGCCGGGGCGCTGGAGTTCGACCTGACGCCGGTCGATCTGGAAGGGTTGGTCCAGGGCGTCGCCGAACTGCTCAGCCCGCGCGCGCACGACAAGGGGCTGGAGATCGTCTGGTCCGTCGCCGCCGACGCCCCCGACATCCGGGCGGACGAGGGCCGGCTGCGTCAGGTGCTGTTCAACCTGGCCGGAAATGCGGTCAAGTTCACCGAAACAGGCGGCGTCCGCGTCACGGTGGAGAGGGTTGGCGGCGACGACATCCGTCCACGCCTGGCGTTCCTCGTGGACGACACCGGCCCCGGCGTGCCGCCCCCGGCGCGCGCCCGCATATTCGAGGAGTTCGGCCACGCCGACGCCTCCGACGCCGTGCGTCACGACGGAGCCGGCCTGGGGCTGGCGGTCGTACGCAAGCTGGCGACGGCCATGGGCGGATCGGTGCAAGTCGAAGATCGCCCCGACGCGCCCCTGGGCGGCGCCCGGTTCCGTTTCGAGGCCGCCTTCGACGCCGTCGGCGCCCCGCGCGCCCGGTCGCTGCGAGGACGAACGGTCGCCGTGCGCTCGCCCGACCCCTTCGTGATGTCGACCGCGAAGGCCCAGATCGAAGCGTCCGGCGCCATGCTGTCGGACTCGGCGCCGGTGATCCTGATCGATCATGCGCCGATGACGCCCGGCCAGCCTGTCGCCCTGCCCCAGGGCGGGCGCGCCGTCGTCATGTTGAAGCCCGGCGAGCGGGATCTGATCGCGGCCTATCGCACGGCGGGCGCCGACGGCTATCTGATCAAGCCGCTTCGGCGGACATCCTTGGTGGAGCGGGTGTTGGCCGCCGCCGGGGACCAGACCCCGGAACCGAGCGGCGCGAAATCCGTCGAGGACGACCGGGTCGCGCCGGCGCGCTTCGCCGGGGTTCGCGTCCTGCTGGCCGAAGACAATCCGGTCGGCGCCCTTCTGGCCCGCACCCTCCTGCGCCGCGAGGGCTGCGTGGTCGAGACCGCCGCCACCGGCGACGAGGCCGTCGCCGCCGTCGGCCGCGCCCGCTACGACCTGATCTTCATGGACATGCGCATGCCCGGCATGGACGGACCCGCCGCCGCCCGCGCCATTCGCGCGACGGGTGATCGGACGCCGATCCTGGCCCTGACCGCCAACGCCTTCGCCGAGGATCGCCGGCTGTGCCTTGAGGCGGGCATGGACGATCATATCGTCAAGCCGCTGGACGCCGAGGCGCTGCGCGCCGCCCTGGCGCGCTGGACGAAGCGCGACATCCGCGCCAAGGTCGGCTGAGTCAAGGCTGCCGCGTTCCGGTCGCCGCCGGAGCCGTCCATGATCGACCAGACCACCCCCGCCGCTGCCGGAAAATCGGCCAGTCGTTTCGGCGGCCTGGCCGTCTATGGCGAACGGCGTGTCTTCATCATGCTGCTGCTGGGCTTTTCCGCCGGCCTGCCCAATCTGCTGATCTTCGACACCCTCTCGGCCTGGCTGCGCGAAAGCGGCCAGACGCTGGAGGTGATCGGCTTCTTCGCCTTGGCCACCCTGTCCTATTCGCTGAAGTTCGTCTGGGCGCCCCTGATCGACCGGACCGCCGTACCAGGCCTGACGCGCCTGCTGGGGCACCGCCGCGCCTGGATGCTGGTGACGCAGGGCGTCATCGTCTTCGGCCTGTGGTCGATCTCGACCCTGAACCCGTCGAACGCCCTGATCGCCGTGGCCGGGTTCGCCGCCCTGGTCGGCTTCTTCGGCGCGACCCAGGACATCGTCATCGACGCCTGGCGGATCGAGGCGGCGGACGACAGCCGGCACGGCGCCATGGCCGCCGCCTATCAGATGGGCTACCGCGTCGCCATGATCGTCGCCGGGGCCGTGCCGCTGGTGCTGGCTGATCTCTACAACTGGAATCTTTCCTACGCGGTGATGGCCGCCCTGATGGCGTTCGGCATCGCCGGCGTCCTGTTCGCCCCGCGCGAGAAAGCCCACAAGATCCGGCCGATCCCGGTCGGAGACGTGCCGTCGCGGCCGAAGCTCGAAGTCGTGGAATGGATCGTCCGCCTGGCCGTGATCGGGATCGCCGCCATGTTCCTGGGCGCGGGGCTGACGGGTCAGTCGGCGCCGCTGAACGCCCTGTTCGGCCTGTTCGGCCTGGGGGCGGACGGAAAGGCGTCGGTCGCAGCGGCCCTGTCGGCCAAGCCCGAGGGGGTCTATCTGCAGTTCGGCCTTGTCCTCATTGGACTTGTCGTCATGGTCATGGCCTGCTGGCCCCTGCCGGGGGTCCGGACGCGGCCCGGCGCCTATCTGGCCGGGTCGTTCGGCCAGCCGCTGGCGGACTTCTACAGGCGGTTCTCCGGCGTCGCGACCCTGATCTTGGCCCTGATCTGCGTCTATCGGCTGGCGGACTTCGTGCTGAACATCATGCCGCCCTTCTATCTGGACCTGGGCTTCTCGAAGACCGAACTGGCCGAGGTGCGAAAGGTGTTCGGCGTGATCATGACGACGGTCGGCGTCTTCGTCGGCGGCTGGTCGGTGGCCAGGCTGGGGCTGATCCGCACCATGGTCATCGGGGCCTTCATGAGCCCGGCGTCCAATCTGGTCTTCGCCTGGCTGGCGACCCAGGGCCACAGCCTACCGGCGCTGACGGTCGCCATCGGGGTCGACAATGTCTCCAGCGGTTACGCCGGGACCGCCCTGATCGCCTATATGTCCAGCCTGACGTCGATCGGCTTCACCGCGACCCAGTACGCCCTGTTCACCTCGCTCTACGCCCTGCCCGGCAAGCTCATCGCCTCGCAGTCTGGGCGGATCGTCGAGGCTTCGGCGCGGGCGGCGGAGGGGAACGGTCCTTTCGCCGGCCTGCGCGGCCCGTTCGCCAATCTGCAGGAGGGCGTGCTGACCGCCGGCGCGGCGACCAGCGGCGTCAGCCCCGCCGCCCTGGGCGCGGGCTATGCCGCCTTCTTCCTCTATTCCTTCGCCATCGGCCTGTTCGGCATCGTCCTGGCCTTCGTCGTGGCCGGCAAACAGATCGCATTGCAGAAGCGGCGCGAGAGCGAGGCGGCGGAGGACCCCGCCGTCGCGGCGACGGAGGGCCAGCCCTCCTGAAGGCCTACTTCTTCAGGAAGCCGCCGATCATGTCGCCCAGGCCGCCAAGACCGCCCGGCAGCTTGTTCAACAGGTCGTCGGCGCCGTCGATCTGGCCGCCGGGAGTCAGGCGGTCGATGGCTTCGGGCAGAAGGCCCGCCAGGGTTTCCCCGGCCTGCTGGGGCGAGACGCCCATCTTGGCGGCCATGTCGGCCAGGGGGCCGTGGCCGATGACGGCGACGATCTGTTCCGGGGTGATGCTGGCGTTGGCGCCCTTGCCGACCCAGGAGCCGATGACGTCGCCGAGTCCTGCCTGACCGAATTTCTCCGCCAGACCGCCGACGCCGCCCTGGTTCTTCAACAGGTCGCCGAGGCCGCCTGCGGCGTCCTGGCCCAGACCCTTCACCACATTGTCCAGAAAGCCCATCGTCCGTCTCCTGCTGCGAGACCGGCAGCGTAACATCGACTTGCGACGGATACGAGAAGGCCCGCCGGGTCGCCGGCGGGCCCTGGGTCAGGATCGAGAGGATCGATCCTTAGTTCTTGGCTTCGTTGGCGCCCTGGGTCACGGCCGAACCGGCGGCGGAGACGTCGCGGCCGGCGCCGGCGATGGTGTTGCAGGCGGAAACGGCCAGGGCGGCGGCGACGATGGACAGGGTGATGATCTTGCGCATTTTGGGGAACCCCTTGGTTGGTATGGTCAAGCTCCGTCCAAACGCCGATCTGCGCCCGGGGTTGCATGGCCGGCGACGAATGCGAACCCGGCGAGGCGACGGCCGCGGCGTTGTGGTGTATGAGCCGCCGCCATGCCCTTGACCGCCCCCCCCTTTCTGGCGACCGTACTGACCATGTTTCCCGAGGCCTTTCCCGGTGCGCTGGGGGTGTCGCTGATCGGCACGGCCTGGCGCGAGAAAGGCCTATGGAGCCTGGAGACGGTTGACATTCGCGCCTTTTCCACAGATACGCGCGGCTTCCTGGACGACACCCCTGCGGGCGGCGGGCCGGGAGCGGTGTTGAAGGCGGACGTGGTGGCCCGGGCGGTGGATAGCCTGCCGGGACCAAAGCGGCCGCTTTTGTACATGAGCGCCCGGGGTCGGCCCCTGACCCAGGCGCGCGTCAAGGAATGGGCCAAGGCCGACGGGATCGTCGTGCTGTGCGGCCGTTTCGAGGGGGTGGATCAGCGGGTGCTGGACGCGCGCGGGTTCGAGGAGGTCTCGGTCGGAGACGCGGTTCTCGCCGGCGGCGAGGCGGCGGCGATGGTCGCGATCGAGGCGTGCGTAAGACTGATCCCCGGTGTGCTCGGCTCAGGCGACAGCCTGTCGTCCGAAAGCTTCGAGGACGGGCTTCTGGAACATCCGCAATATACGCGGCCGCGGACGTTCGAGGGGCTGGATATTCCCGAGGTGCTGCTGTCGGGCGACCACAAGAAGGTCGCAGAATGGCGTCAGGCGCAGCGGGAGACGACCACGCGGGATCGGCGGCCAGACCTCTGGGCGGCGCATTCCGCCAACTCACAGCTAAAGGGCGCAAAGCCCGAGGAGAAATGACATGAATATCGTTCAGCAGTTGGACGCCGAAGAAAAAGCCCGCGTCCTGGGCGAACGCAAGATCCCGGAATTCCAGCCCGGCGACACTCTGCGCGTCAACGTGAAGATCAAGGAAGGCGAGCGCGAGCGCGTCCAGGCCTTCGAAGGCGTCTGCATCGCCCGTGACGGCGGCGGCGTCAGCGAGACCTTCACCGTCCGCAAGATTTCGTTCGGCGAAGGCGTCGAGCGCCGCTTCCCCATCCTGTCGCCGAACATCGAATCGGTCGAGGTGAAGCGCCGCGGCGTGGTGCGTCGCGCCAAGCTCTATTATCTGCGCGATCGTCGCGGCAAGTCGGCGCGTATCGCCGAGCGCCAGACGGTGCGCCCGGCCAAGGGCGTGGTGGTCCCGGAAACGGGTTCGGTCGACAAGGCCGGCGACGAAGCCTGATCGCATCCAGGGCGCCAACGCGCTTCGCGTTGCTTGAGCGCGGATGGCCAGCGACATGACGAAGGCCCCGGCGTCGCCGGGGCCTTTTCGATTCCAGCCTGGGCCAGAATCTATTGCGGGAACAATGGATTGTCGGCGTCCCGCTGGCCCTCGAGACTGCGTTTCAGCGCCTCCATCTGATCGTGCTCGACCTTGACGGCGGCATAGGCGCGCCGGATCGTTTCGCGCGTTGTGGCGGAAATGCCGGTGTCCTCCAGCGCCTTTTCGTATTTTCCGGCGATGAAGCCTTCGCCCGAGTTGATCGAGCCGACGACGGAATCGTCGTTGCGCAACAAGGCGTGCTTCACGTCGAGAAAGGCGCGGTGAGCCTTGGCCAGGATGGAGCCGTGCGGTTCGGGATCGCCGCCCAGACCCCGCACGGCGGCGGACAGGTCTTCGACCACCTGCTGACGCTCCCCAGCGCGACGTTCGAACAGCGTGCGGAAATGGGGATCCTGGGTCTGTTCGGCGGCCTCGCGGTAGCCGTCGGCGCTGTCCAGGGTGGTTTCGATCAGGCCGTTCAGGACCTTGATGTCATGAGCATTGGGATTGGTCATCTCGGTCTTCCTTCCGCTATGCGGTCGAACGGCGAAATGGCCGGGCGGGGCGTTGGTTTCCCTCTGCGACATCAAAGTTTGGTGCGGAGCGACCACAATTCGGGGAAACACCGCTTGGTCAGGGTCGAGGCCAGATAGGCCGCGCCTTCGGTGCCGCCGGTGCCGCGACGCCGGCCGATGATCCGCTCGACCGTGACCACGTGCTTGTGCCGCCAGGTCAGCAGGGCGTCGTCCAGATCGACTAGCTTCTCGGCCAGCTGATATAGCGCCCACCAGCGCTCGGTGTCGCGATAGACCTCCAGCCAGGCCGCCTCGACGGCCTCGGATGGTTCGTAGGGCTGGGTGACGTCGCGGTTCAGCACCTCGGCCGGCACAGGCAGCCCGGCCTTGGCCATCTGGGCCAGGGCGTCGTCATACAGGCTGGGCGCCGCAATGGCCGCTTCCAGCGCGGCGAGGGCTTCGGGCCGGTCGATGTGGAACTTCAGGAAACTGGCGTCCTTCAGCCCCAGCATGGCCTCCAGCCGGCGGAACTGATCGCTCTGAAAGCCCGAGGACGCCCCCAGCGCGCCGCGAAAGCGCAGATAGTCGGCCGGGGTCATGGTCGACAGAATGTCCCAGCTCTGGGTCATCACCGCCTGTATGCGCGACACCCGCGCCAGGCTCTTGTAGGCGGGCACCAGGTCGCCGGCCCGCACCATCGCCTGGGCCAGGGCCACTTCGTGCAGGATCTGCTTGAGCCACAGTTCCTTGGTCTGGTGGATGACGACGAACAGCATCTCGTCGTGCTGGTCCGACAGCGGGCGCTGGGCCGAAAGCAGGTCGTCCAGCGCCAGATAGCCGGCGTAGGTGATGTCGCTGGATTGGGTCATGCCCGCCTATCGCCCGCCGGGGCGAGCGGTGCAAGCCGGGGACTTTTTTAGTGCTGGCCCTGGGCCGAGACGTTGGCGGCCATCTGGCGACCGGCGTCGAAGGCGTCGCGGGCGCCTTTGTAGATGAATCCGTAGGTCGGATAGACCGTCGTGCCCAGGTCGTTGATCGGATTGTACCAGACCTTGACCTGCGACCAGTCGTTGGAGGGCGAGACGTCGACGACGGTGACGTTCTCCTCGACCTTGCCGCGGCTGCCGCCCCAATTGGCGTGGGTCACACGCACCACGCGGTCGGTCAGGATGTCCGAAACGACGGCCACGTGACCCCGGCTCATGCGCCCCTCGGGGCGGAACACCAAGACCGATCCCGTCTCGGGCGCCTTGCCGGTGCGGAATTTGGCGGCGGCCTGGCGCCACCAGGTCCAGGCGTCGCCGAAGATGTTGATGCCCGAAAACATGCGCGCGAAGGTCACGCACTGCCAGTACGGCTCATCGGCCTTTGCAGCGGAGGGGACAGCGCCCAGGGCGAAAAAACCGAGGGTCGCCGCAACTGCGGCGGCTTTGAGCCGTTTCGTCATAATTGGGGTATCCCGACCCGCCTATGGAACCCCCTTTAGGCCACGGGATCACGGCCTGTCGCAAGTTGTTTCGGCATATCGCCGTGCGGCCGGGTTTTGCTTGCGCCAAAGCCTCGCTTTTCCGTCAATCCGCGCAAAGCCTTGCGCGCCGGGCGTTCGACCAGGTGATAGGACGCCGCCGCCACGACCGGCAGCAGGGCCAGGATCGCCAGCCACACGAAAATTTGAAACTGCTTGTCGGGCGCATCGAACATCTTGGCCGCCAGGCCGACCGACAGCAGCTTCCACGGCACACAGACCATATAGACCGAATAGCTGATCTCCCCCAGATAGACGGCGGGCTTGGAGGCCAGCCATCCGGCCCGGTCGTTGGGCAGGGAGGCCAGCGACAGGATCAGGGCGCCGGACAGCAGCACCGTCACCCCGTCCCACAGACCGAGCGCGGCGCTGAGGATCATCAGGCCGAACGATACGGCCGCGCACAGCCAGGGCGCCTTCAAAGGGGCGCGGCGATAGACCAGATAGAGGGCGCAGCCCAGGGCGAAACAGGGCACGATCCGAAGCGCGCCCCAGCGGATGGTCGCCTCGGTCAGCGAAAAGCCGGCGATCTGTTCGAAGGCGAAATACAGGATGACCATGAAGGCGGCCGTCCCCAGCAGCGCCGCGACCGGCCGCGACCGCACCCGCCAGAACGCAAGGGCGAACAGCGGAAAGCACAGATAGGCGAACCATTCCGCCGAGATCGACCAGGATGGGTGGTTCCACCCCGCCACCGGCGCCAGGCCCCAGGCGTGAACCATCAGCAGATTGGCCGGCAGGGCGGACCAGTTCCGCACGTTCGGGTCGACGCTCACGCCCACGGCCAGCGCCGCCGTCGCTAGGACGCCGACCCCGATCAGGGTGAACAGATGAAGCGGATAGACCCGCGCCAGCCGGGTCCACAGAAAGCCGCGATAGGAAAACCGTCCCTCGCCCGCCGCCTGCAGATAGACGTGGCACAGGATGAAGCCGGACAGGACGAAGAAGAGCTCCACCCCCAGATAGCCCTTGGCGACGAGGTTGGACGCGCCCGCCCCCGCCAGGTTCTCCCAGAAGGTGTAGACCGCCACCCAGATGGCCGCGCCAAAGCGCAGGGCGGTGATCGGTCGAAGATCGGCGGGCGTCTGGACGGGGGTCATGGGCGTCACCTTGGCACATCGGCCTTTTCGAACCGTGAAGGCGCGCAAAGGTTGTGCCGCGCCGTCCTCAGCCCGCCCAGACGCCGTGGAACCCCGCCGGCAGGGCCGTATCCGCCTGCCAGGTCGCCACCGGCCCGTCCTCGATCCGGGCCACGTCGAAGACATGCAGTTCGGTGCGGCCGGCCCGAAGATTGACCGACGGCCCCACCAGCCAGGCGTCGCGTTCGGCGGTCGCGCCGGGCTTGGGCACGAAGACGGCCTCCTCCACCACCTGATGGACGCCGAATTCGAAGGTGTGCGAGCGACCGCTGTCCCAGTCCTGCACCGCCAGGCCCGTCGGCAGGGGCCGCCCCCGTGTTTCGCCCGAGGTGTGGGCCGTGAGGCTGCGTTTCTCGCCCGCGCGGCGCGGATCGGCCTTGGGGAATTCGCCCATGACGGCGCTATGGGCCATATCGGCCCGGCCGTCGGGACGCAGGGTGATCAGCGCCAACCTGGCCGGATCGCCCGGCACGACGCCATGTCCCTCGACCAGCACCCGCGCGCCATCCACCGCAAAGCGCGGATCGCCGCTGGCGGCCACGTCGAAACGGATCGTGCCGTCCCGTTCCGCCCAAGCGTCGCCCAGATGGAAGTGGAAGAAGGCCGGCAGGTCGTAGAGGCGGCGTTTGGACAGGTCGCCCTTGTCCAGCACCAGGACCTGCGTGCCGGTCTCGGGGCGCCAGGCCAGGCCCGCGATCACCGGCATGGCGCGGGTCTCGAACACCCAGGGCTGAAGCACCAGGATGATATGCCGGTCGGTGGCGGTGAAGTCGTGCATATAGCTGGCGCGCGGCAGATCGACGATCTGGGCGTCGTTCAGGCTGCGGTCGGGGTTCAGCCGCCAAATCACCGCCCGGCGTCCGGCCACGCCCACGTTCCAGATGGAGCCGTCGGACGCATAACGGGGGTGGGGCTGGAAGGGCATGCCCTTCAGATCGTCGCGCAGGGTGACGAAGCCGGCCGTGGACAAGTCCGACGGGTTCATCGCCAGGGGCGATCCCGCCTCCCAAAGGGCCCAGATCTGGTCGCCCGCGACCATGACGGCGGTGTTGGCCGCATTGGCGTCGTCGTTGGAGCCGATGCGGGCCCGCGCATCCCCTTTGGAGCCGAAGCCGGGCGTGACCACGGCCGCCAGTTCGGTCTCGTTGCGGCGTTTGGGGGTGTCGGCGAACCGGGCCTGAAGCGTCGCCTGGCCGTCATTGATGCGAAAGGCGCGCATCATGCCGTCGCCGTCGAACCAGTGGGTCGCCGAACCGCCCGGCCGGCGGAATTTGGCCGGACCGTTGCGATAGAGCGCCCCTTCCAGCCCGACCGGCGCGCGGCCGTGGATCAGCCGCATCGTCTGGCGCGGCAGGTCGGCTTCGACATCGCGGGTGGCCAGCGCCCAATCGGCGCTTGCAGCGGCTTCCAGGGCGGCGGCGGCGCGCACCATCTCGGGCGTGGCGACGGCGGCCGACAGGGCGGCGGCGCCCATCAGAAAGGAACGGCGGGAAGGGGTCATGATCGGGCTCCGACGCTTGGGAAGCTTATTTCAGGTCGATGGTCTGGACGACGGCGCCGGCGGCGGAGAACTTCGCCCTGTCCCAGCCGGCCGGCCCCATGTTCCCCACCGCATTGTTGGAGAAAGCATAGGGTTCGGTCGGCATGCCGAACGGATTGGTGTTCATCTTGCCGTCGCCGTTCAGGTCGTGAAAGGCGCGCACCGCATAGTCCCCGTCCGGCAGGCCGTCGAAGGTGACGCGCGTCTCTCCGCCGGCCGCGTCCAGCAGGGCGACCTTGGCCGGCTGACCGTGGCCGCCATAGGTTTCGGCGCTGTCGAAGACGGCGACCATGATCTTGCCCTGGGGCGCCGCCGTCGGGAAGGCGACGGTCAGGTCGGCGGCGAAGGCGGGCGCGGCCACGACGGCGGCGACCATCAGCGCGGCGACGGGGACGAGGGTGAAAGACAGGGTCTTCATGGCTTTGGTCCGGTTCTGTCGGAGGACCGCCGACCGGCCCTCGATGACCCGACCGTGCCGCCGCCATCGTCCGTTCGCCATCACGTCTGCGGCGACGCACGGGCCGCCTTCGCCAACGACCACGCCCGTCCATTGGCGAAGCGTGAACGGACACGCCCGGCGCCAGCCCAGGCGGCGCAACGAAAAAGGCCCGGAACCAGCGTTCCGGGCCTTCGTCTTTATCGGGCCTCGCGCGCCAGGATCTAGTCCAGGGTGCGCTTGATCTCCTCGACCGTGAAGCACTCGATGTAGTCGCCTTCCTTGATGTCCTGGAAGCCTTGGAACTGCATGCCGCATTCCTGGCCAGAGGGCACTTCGTTGACCTCGTCCTTGAAGCGTTTGAGCGTGTTGAGCACGCCCAGCTCCAGCACCACCACATCGTCGCGGATGATGCGGACGCGGGCGCCCTTGCGCACCACGCCCTCCGTGACGCGGCAACCGGCGATCTTGCCGATCTTGGAGATGTCGAACACCTGCAGCACCTGGGCGTTGCCCAGGAAGGTTTCGCGCTGCAGCGGCGCCAGCATCCCCGACAGGACGCCCTTAATGTCGTCCAGCAGGTCGTAGATGATCGAGTAGTAGCGAATCTCCACGCCCTCGCGCTCGGCCAGGTCGCGCGCCTGTTTCGAGGCGCGGACGTTGAAGCCCAGGATCGGCGCGCCGGCCGACTTGGCCAGGTTGACGTCGCTCTCGGTGATGCCGCCGGCGCCCGAATAGACGGTGCGGGCGCGGACCTCGTCGGTGCCCATCTTGTCCAACGAACCGACGATGGCTTCCGCCGAACCCTGCACGTCCGCCTTGATGACGACCGGCAATTCCGAGGCCTTCTTGGAGCCCAGCTTGGCCATCATGTCGACCAGCGAGACCGAGCCGCCCGAGACCTGGGCCTTCTCGCGCTTCACCCGCTGACGATATTCGGTCAGCTCGCGGGCGCGGGCCTCGGAATCCACCACGGCGAAGACGTCGCCGGGCGACGGCGCCTCGTCCAGGCCCAGGATCTCGACCGGGACCGACGGACCCGCCTCGTCCAGCTGTTCGTTTCGCTCGTTCAGCAGGGCGCGGACCTTGCCCCACGATCCGCCCGCGACGACGATGTCGCCGCGCTTCAAGGTGCCGCGCTTGACCAGGACGGTGCCGACCGGGCCGCGACCCTTGTCCAGCTTGGCCTCGATGACCACGCCCTCGGCCGAACGGTCGGGGTTGGCGCGCAGGTCCATGACCTCGGCCTGGATCAGGATGGCCTCCAGCAGGCCGTCCAGGTTCATCCGTTCCTTGGCCGACACCTCGATGATCTGGGTGTCGCCGCCCAGGCTCTCGGCGATGACCTCGTGCTGCAGCAGTTCGTTGACGACCTTTTGCGGATTGGCGTCCGGCTTGTCGATCTTGTTGACCGCCACGATCAGGGGCGCCCCGGCGGCCTTGGCATGCTGGATCGCCTCGATGGTCTGAGGCATGACGCCGTCGTCGGCGGCCACCACCAGGACCACGATGTCGGTCACATTGGCGCCGCGCGCCCGCATGGCCGAGAAGGCGGCGTGGCCCGGCGTGTCCAGGAAGGTGACTTTCTGGCCGTTTTCCAGACGCACCTGATAGGCGCCGATGTGCTGGGTGATGCCGCCGGCTTCGCCGCCAGCGACATCGGTGGTGCGCAGGGCGTCCAGCAGCGAGGTCTTGCCGTGGTCGACGTGGCCCATGATGGCCACGACCGGAGCGCGCGTCTCGGTGGCGCCTTCGTCGTCGGCATCGGCCAGGAAGCCCGTCTCGACATCGGATTCGGACACGCGCTTGACCGCCATGCCGAACTCCTCGGCCACCAATTCGGCGGTGTCGGAATCGATCACGTCGTTGATCTTCATCATCATGCCCTGACGCATCAGGAATTTGATGATGTCGACGCCGCGCACGGCCATCCGGTTGGACAGTTCCTG
>NZ_QFNM01000070.1 GCF_003248455.1 Brevundimonas sp. | reverse complement strand
CGGGTCGGCGGGGTCTGCGAAACCCCGTCCCGAGTGCGGCCGAGTATCCCCCTCGACCCTCCGACACCGCTCCATGAGTCGATGTCGGCGCGGGCCGTTTCGGACCCGCTCCCGTTCCATCCGCTCCCGCCGCCGCAAGGTCGCAGGCCAGGCGAGCCCTCCGATGCGACGAGACGGGGTAAGAATACGCGCGTTTGGAGGGGGGATGGATGATGGGGGAGATATTTCGACAAGCGGTTGGATTCGCAGGGAATGCACCAGGCGCATTGTGATGGCTGGGCGAGCCACCCTCTCATCCGTCATCCTCGGCCTTGTGCCGAGGATCCATAACCCCGGTGTCCGCCGCCGTCCCACGACCTTTGAGACCGAGCGTATGGATCCTCGGCACAAGGCCGAGGATGACGAGGTGGTGGGCGAGAATGACGGGCGGGCGCCGAGGATGACGAGGTGGCGGCCGAGGATGACAGGCGGGGATGATGGGAGACGATGGGGCGAGGATGAGGTTCCGGTCCGGCCCCTGTCGCGCCGACGATGTGAGGCGGAGATAGCCGGACTCTGCGCCCCCGCTTGCCCTGACGGAAGTCTGGCCTTACGGGTCCGCGCCTCGATCAACGATTCAGGGAGGGGTCGATGGCCCTCGCACTTCTGTTTCCGGGACAGGGCAGCCAGGCCGTCGGCATGGGCGCGGCCCTGGCGGACTCCTTCGGGTCGGCGCGCGACGTCTTCGCCGAGGTGGACGAGGCCCTGGGCCAGAAGCTGTCGGTCCTGATGCGCGAAGGCCCCGAGGACCAGCTGACCCTGACCGAGAACGCCCAGCCGGCCCTGATGGCGGTGTCGATGGCGGCGATCCAGGCGTTGAAGGTCGAATTCGGTTTCGACGTGGCGAGCGCGGCCTATGTGGCCGGTCACTCGCTGGGCGAATATTCGGCCCTGGCGGCGGCGGGGGCGATTTCTCTGCCCGATACGGCGCGGCTGCTGAAGCTGCGCGGCCAGGCGATGCAGCGGGCCGTGCCGGTGGGACGCGGGGCGATGGCCTCGCTGATCGGACCCAAGACGGATCTGGCCCTGGCGGAAGCGGCCGCCGCTGCCGGCGCCGAGATCGGCGTCTGCGTGGTGGCCAATGACAACAACGCCGGCAACATCGTCATCTCGGGTGAGAAGGCGGCGGTGGACCGGGCCATCGAAAAGGCCAAGGAACTGGGCGCGCGGGCGATTCCGCTGAACGTCTCGGCGCCGTTCCACTGTCCGCTGATGCAGCCGGCGGCGGACGAGATGGCGGCCGCGCTGGCCTCGGCGACCATCGTGTCGCCCGTCGCGCCCGTGGTGGCCAATGTCCTGGCGCGCCCCGAGAGCGATCCGGAAGTCATCCGCCGCCTGCTGGTCGAACAGGTGACGGGGCGCGTGCGCTGGCGCGAGAGCATGGAATGGATGGCCGGCGCTTCCGGTTCTGGGGGCGGCGTGACCCGCTTCGCCGAGGTCGGTTCGGGCAAGGTGCTGACCGGCATGGCCAAGCGGATCGCGCCGGATGCGGAAAGCCTGCCGCTGAACACGCCGGAAGAGTTGGAAGCGTTCGCGAAGGGAGTGACGAGCAGCGAGTGACGAGTGGCGAGCTATTCGCCATACCGCTTTGCTTTTTCTCGCCACTCGCCACTAATCACTCGCCACTCTCGGAGAGACAAAAATGTTCAATCTTGCAGGCAAGACCGCGCTGGTGACGGGCGCGACGGGGGGCATCGGCGGGGCCGTGGCGCGGGCGTTGCACGCTCAAGGGGCGACCGTGGTGCTGTCGGGCACGCGCGAGGCGGTGCTGGCCGATCTGGCCAACGAACTGGGCGAGCGGGCGCATTTCGCCACGGCCAACCTGTCGGACCCGGAATCGGTCGACAATCTGGTGAATGCGGCCGAGACGGCGGCGGGCGCGCCGCTGGACATCCTGGTGGCCAATGCGGGGATCACCAAGGACGGCCTGCTGATGCGGATGAAGGACGAGGATTTCCAGTCGGTCATTCAGATCAATCTGGAGAGCTATTTCCGCCTGACCCGCGCGGCGGTGAAGGGGATGATGAAGCGCCGTGCGGGGCGAATCATCGGCGTGACCTCGGTCGTCGGCGTGACCGGCAATCCGGGCCAGACCAACTATTCGGCGTCCAAGGCCGGGATGATCGGCTTTTCCAAGTCGCTGGCGCAGGAGGTCGGATCGCGGGGGATCACCGTCAACTGCATCGCCCCGGGCTTCATCGCCTCGCCGATGACCGACGTGCTGAACGACCAGCAGCGCGAGACCATCCTGGGCCGTATTCCGGCCGGGCGGCTGGGCGCCGGCGAGGAGATCGCCGCCGCCGCCGTCTATCTGTCGTCCGACGAAGCCGCCTATGTCACGGGCCAGACGCTGCACGTGAACGGCGGCATGGCGATGATTTAGGACCAAACGTCCAGATCACGACGCGCAACAGACTATTTCCAGCCCGAAAGCCTGTGCTAAAGGGTCGGATGCATCGGCGGTTCGGGCTTTCGGGCTTGCGTCGCCTTCGCTGCCGTGAGACGGCGATTTCCTGAGCTACCCCCGCCTCTACGGCGATTTCAAACAGGCAGAGAGACACTCATGTCCGACACCCTCGAGCGCGTTCGCAAGATCGTCATCGACCACCTGGACGCCGATCCGGACAAGGTCACGGCGACTCGCTCGACAACGTCGAGCTGGTGATGGCCTTCGAAGAAGAATTCGACATCGAGATCCCGGATGACGCCGCCGAGCACATCCAGACGGTCGGCGATGCGGTCAAGTTCATCGACGAAAAGTCGGCCGGCTGATCCCAGTCGCCGAGATCGGCCGAACAGGCTGACGGTTCAAAGGGCCGCCCGGCGCTCCTAGCGGAGCCGCCCGGCGGCCTTTACTGTTTTCGACCGACGAATCCGTGATTCCGTCGGGGAGGTATGGATCTGAAGGAGCACGCACCATGCGCCGCGTCGTCGTTACGGGCATCGGTCTGCTGACCCCCCTGGGCTGGGGCGTCGAGAAGAGCTGGAAGGGCATCGTCGAGGGACGCTCGGGCATCGGCCCGATCACCGCCTTCGACACCGAAGGCTATGGCTGCACCATCGCCGGCGAGGTGCCCAGCGTGGACGGGCGCGGCGGCGGAGGCGAGGGCGACTTCGACCCCGACAAGATCATGTCGCCCAAGGACAGGAAGCGCGTCGACGACTTCATCCTGTACGCCATCGCGGCGGCGGACGAGGCCCTGGCCGACGCCGGCTGGAAGCCCGAGACGGACGAGGACCGCGAGGCCACGGGCGTCATGGTCGGCTCCGGCATCGGCGGCCTGGGGCCCATCGCGGACACGGCCATCGTGCTGAAGGAGCAGGGGGTGCGGCGGGTCAGCCCGTTCTTCATCCCCTCGGCCCTGATCAACCTGGCCTCGGGCCAGATCTCGATCCGCCACGGGCTGAAGGGGCCGAACCATTCGGTCGTGACCGCCTGCGCCACCGGCGCCCACGCCATCGGCGACGCGGCGCGGATGATCGCCCTGGGCGACGCCGAGGTGATGGTGGCGGGCGGGGCCGAAAGCTCCATCGTGCCGATCGGCATCGCCGGCTTTCTGGCCTGC
>NZ_QFNM01000069.1 GCF_003248455.1 Brevundimonas sp. | reverse complement strand
CCACCGATAGAAGGTCTGCTCGCTGATCCCGTGCCGCCGACAGACCTCCGCCGTCGGGCTCCCGGCTTCCTATTCGCGCAGCACGCCGATGATCTGCGCGTCGTTGAACCTGCTCTTCTTCACATCCGTCTCCTTTGGTGAAACGGACTCTCACTCAAAACGGAGGATCAGGAAGGGGGAACGTCAAGGCCTACGGCGCCATCAATGCAGCCTCGCAACGCGCGACGACGGTGTTGGTAAACGACGGAGACCGCCGCCACGATGGGCGCTTAGGTCGCGACAGTCCGACGACGGTGGCGTAAGCGGCGCTGGCGAGGACGATCCTTAGGCGGAGGCGGCTCCCACCCGGCGACCACCGCTTCGCGGAAGCGTTGACGCACGTTCGACAGCAGGCGGCCGAAAGGCGAAGGGGAGCGATCACCGATGTTCAGTGAGGCGGCCGTGCTGACCATGTTGGACGTGGGTCAGCCACCCCGTCAGTTGGGCGGCATAGAGATCGAGATAAATGCCGATGATGCGCCGGTAGATCATCCGCATGCCGTCCGCCCCGGCGTCCACATACATCTTCGCCCGCTGCCCGGCGGCGTCCGTGCGGGCCCGGCGGCGTCCGTGCGGGCCATGATGACGATGTCGCGGCTGACCTTCTTCGCCGCCGCGACCTTGGCGGCCATGTCCAGGGCGCGGACCAGGTTCTTGCCGTTCAGGTGTCCGCATTTCTTGGGAAGGATCTGGTCCTCAAGATGGACGGCACCTGCGCCTGCGTCCTCCGAAGGTGCGGACCATGTGCATGACGTTCAGCACCTCGCCGTAGCCGGTATCGCCATCGACCAACAGCAGGCCCGACGACCGCACGATCTGGCGGATGAAGAAGGCGCGACCTTATCGACGGTGATTACGCCCAGGTCCGGCAGGCCCATCGAGGCCGTCATGGCGGCGCCAGATAGATACAGGCCGTCGAAGCCAGCCTGTTTCGCCTGGATAGCCGCCTGGCCGTTGTAGGCGCCCGGCAGCTGCCAGATGCTGGGCTTGGCCAGGGCGGCGCGGAACCGCTTGCCGGCGGGTTCAAGCGGCAGGTCTTCGGCGACGAGGTAGGGCATGCGGTCTCTCAGGCGTGGGAACGGTCCAGGCCGCGTTCGGCCAAGGGAACGAAGGGCAGGTTCTCCGGTCCGACGTAGTTAGCGGACGGGCGGATGATCTTGTTGTCGATGCGCTGCTCGATGACATGCGCCGCCCAGCCGGAGGTGCGCGAGATCACGAACAGCGGGGTGAACATGGCCGTGGGCACGCCCAGCAGGTGATAGGAGACGGCCGAGAACCAGTCGAGGTTCGGGAACATCTTCTTGGCGTCGGCCATGACGCTCTCGATTCGCTCGGCGATGTCGAACATCTTCATCGAGCCGGCTTCCTCCGACAGGGTGCGGGCCACGCGCTTGATGACCTCGTTCTGGGGGTCGGCGATCGTATAGACCGTGTGACCGAAGCCGATGACCACTTCCTTGGCTTCGACCCGGCGGCGGATGTCGGCCTCAGCTGCGTCCGAGTCGGCGTAGCGCTTCTGGATTTCGAAGCGACCTCGTTGGCCCCGCCGTGCTTGGGGCCGCGCAGGGCGCCGATGGCACCCGCCACGCAAGAATACATGTCCGAACCGGTGCCGGCGATGGTGCGGGCGGTGAAGGTCGAGGCGTTGAACTCGTGCCCGGCGTAGAGGATCAGCGAGGTGTGCATGGCGCGCACATGGCTGTCGCTCGGCGGCTTGCCGTGCAGCAGGTGCAGACGGATGGCGCACTTCGGCCGGCGTCAGGTCCGGCAGCCGGCCGACCAGGCCCAGGAAGCGGTCCTGCTCGGCGGTGGTGATCACGCCCTCGGCGAGATCACGGAACTTGCCGACATACTGGGCGCGCTTGAACGGGCGGGCGCCCAGCGGGTGGGGGTCGGCCACGGCGATCTCGTCCTGGACGACCGAGCCGTCCTCGAAGGTGACGATGATGCGGCCGCCGAAAGCCTTCTCGGCCGGGTCGTTGGAGTGGTAGCGCCGGGTCCACTCCGGGTCTTCCACCGTCGAAATCTTGCGTCACAGGGCGGCGGTCTCGGGACGGCGCGCCCGCTCGGGCGCATAGGAGCGCTCATGGTGCCAGGCACCGTCCTCAAGGGCGACGGCCAGGATGTACATGATGGAGTGGTCCAGCGTTTCGCGGCTGGCCTCGAGGTCCATCTTCTGCGGGTCGTTGGCGCCCGTGCCGATGACGTAGTGGGTGTGGTGGCTGGTATGCAGCACCACGTCCTTCACCTTGTCGAAGCCGCCCGCCTCGCGGATTTTCGGACCGAGGCGGCGGGCCAGATCGATCAGCGCCTGGCTCTGATATTCGGCCGAGTGCTCCTTGGTGTAGGTGTCCAGGATGACGCGCTTGGGCTCGCCCTTCTTGCCCGCTCAGCAGCCAGGCGATGAACCATCCTCGCCTTCTCAGGCCGGGGACGGTGCGCCCTCGCCGCGCATCACGCGGTCCACGGCCTCCACCGCCATCTTGCAGGCGAAGGCCGGGGCGTAGGCCTTCCAAGTCGAGATTTCCCCCTTGTGCGACTGGCGCGTGGTGGTGGTGACGTGCAGGGCCTGCTGCACCGCCTGGTAGATGGTTTCGGTCGGCAGGTTCAGAAGCGTGCCGATGCCGGAATGGCAGGAAGCGTTATGGGCCAAGTTCGTCACGGGAGCGCCACGACCACGCACGCCGTCAGAACAGCAATACAGTGATCGCAGGCTTCGCTCGCGACGCTGAGCCGGGAACTTGGGATCAATCCCAAGACGGTGGCGAAGTGGCGCAAGCGGGCGACGGTCGAGGATTTGA
>NZ_QFNM01000034.1 GCF_003248455.1 Brevundimonas sp. | reverse complement strand
TCTGCTCTTCCGTGAATCTCGCTCGTTTCATTCCGTCCGTCCTTTCAAGGGCCGGACTCTAGCTCCGCGTGGAGGAAATTCTCAGGGGCACGTCACTGGGGGAGGGGCATTGTCGCCCAAAGAATCGTTATGTCATCCAGATTTCTACTACTGCCGTCTCGCCATTTGCTCCCCCGACACGACTCTAAATCATCGTGGTTTTCGTCCAAGTGGCGCTCATTTCAAGTTCTTTGCGGGTGATCGGCCGCCTATCTTCGACGTCGAGTTCAGCGTAAATTTCATCGTTAACGAACCAGCCTTTGCCGTTTGACAGAATGTAGAGGCCACCTTCGACTGGCATGATCGTGTCATAGAGCGCCAAAAGAATTGCATTCGCCTTCGCCCGGTTTCGGTAGATGTCTTCGGTGTCTTCGTCGCGAAGGCTATCCATCCATTTCGCCGCCTCTTCGACCGCATCAACACCAACCATCCGGGTCTGGTGTTTCAGCATGGTCCGAAGGTCTTCGATCAATTTGTCCAGTTTGGACGCTTCGGCTTGGCGTTCAGCCAAGCGGATGCGCGTCGAACTGACGTCCTCGCCTCGTTCGGCAGCTTCGATGGTATCATTGAGGTTGTCGATCTTGACCTGAATGGCACGGCGAGCGGACAGCTTGTGCGTCAGGTCCGTTTGATCTGGTAGGGGTTGAGCCGCTTCCATCCGGGCTTCCATGAGGAAAACGGTCAGCCATTCTTCGACATCAGAACACAGGTAGGTCTGACGGTTGTCGCAGTTCTGTTTGCGGTTGGCCTGATAGCATCGGAAGGATCGGACACGGGCCGAGTTCGGGTGGTTCGTGACGACGAGCGTCCCGCCGCATGCCTCACATTTACCCATCCCCATGATAAGGTTTGGGAACCGCTTCCCTCTCCGACCTGCGCCTCCTCCACGTTTGTTTCGCAAGGCGATCATCGCCTGCGCGCGGTCGAAGGTCTCTTCGTCAACGACCTTCGGATAATAGTTAGGGATCGGGTCACCGTCAGGCTGGCGAAGCATCCGCTTATGCGCGCGCTGGCTGGTTAGGGTCGGTTGATAGAACCCCATTACCGAGGGTGACCGGAGGATGGTGAGGACATAGCCTTGATGCCAGCCGTCCGATCCGGCGACGAAGGGTTCCACCTTGTTGGCGTTCAGCCGTTGGGCGATGGCCGTGATCCCAAGCCCGTCGATGCACTCGGCGAAGATGCCCCGGATGATGTCGGCCCGGTCGCCGATCAGGTCAAAGTGCTTGGTCCGCTCGTTGAAGACGGTCCACGCCGGTCCACGACGGGAGAGCTTCTTACCGGTTAGGCGAGCTTCCTCACGCTTCTCAGCCCAAGCCTTTGCGACTTTACGGGTCCGTTCCTTATTCTCGTTGTGGGAGTTGGACATCGTGAACAACGCCCGCATCAGTTCAAGGGACGTCGAGTGTTTGTGGTAAACCTCGCCATCGACCAGAGTGACGACGTTGACGCCTTTCCGAATAATCGACGTCAGAAGGTGAAGGGCTTCGCTCTCGATCTCGCGGGTCAGTCGCGAGAATTCATCGACAAGAAGGTAATCGCCCGACCGGATGGTCCCGGCCTCTATCATGTTCAAAAGAACGCCGAGCTTGCCCGTCTCGCGATGAAGACCGACCGACGCTGATATCCCGCGATCCACAAACGTAGGGTCAAACTCGATGTCGGGATGCTCTTCAGCCCATTCGAGCGCCGCTGCTAACTGGCGCCGTAGACCGTCGCCCTTCAATTGCGCGCGGGTGCTGATTCGGCTGTAGGCGTAGGCTGTTGGCTTCTTAACCATACTCGCTCATACCACGAGCGAAATAATAGTCATCCATGTTATGAACTGCCAGTTGATCGGCCCCAGCTTGTCGCCCAGCTCGGTCAGGCCCTGGGACAGGAAGCGGTCGAAGCTTTCCGCGCCTTCCGACAGGACTTTCCGATTGGTGCAGTAGCGGCTGGCCTTGACCGAAAAGACGAAGCCGTCCGGCGTCTCGTCGCGCCACTTGCGCCAGCTGTCCGGCTTGAAGGTCGAATAATAGGTGCCGTTGATCTCGATGCTGGTCAGCTTCGACGCGGCGTATTCCAGCTCGCGCTTCTGGACCAGACCCTCGGGATAGAAGGTTCCGCGCCATGGCTCATAGGTCCAGCCCCCGACGCCGACGTGGATGGGGTGGGTCATGGTTCGCCTCCGGTATCGGCGGTGTGGCCGAGTGGATCATTCAGCCAGTCTTCTCTGGCGTGGCGGACGCGCAGGATTAGTACGCCCTGGTCATCCGAGGCATAGAGAATGATGTGCGCCTTGCGAGGCAGGATTCGAACGGGCGGCTCGGTTTTCCGGCTCTCCCTGCCGGATTGGGGAAAGGTCGCGATCAGGTCGAACGCCGAGTGAAGATCGGCGACATAGGCGTCCGCCTGCGAGAGGCCGAACATCTCGGCGCTCTGACGGAAGATGGCCCGCATGTCGGCCCGCGCGGCCTTGGAAATCCGCAAGCGAGCCAAGTCAACTGGCCCGGCGGATCTTCTCGGCCAAGAACTCGGCGCGAACCTCGGCGAAGATTTCAGCGGGGGTCTGCTCGCTGATGCCCGAGGCGTAGGCCTCGTCGATCAGCCGCTGCATGTGCGCGATCTTCTCGGTCTTGATCTGTTCCTGCCGGATCAGGTCGCGGACAACGTCGGATGCGTTGGCGTAGCGGCCGGACTTGGCCTGCTCTTCGACCCAGGCCTTCATCGGATCGGGCAGGGAGATGTTCATCGTCGCCATGATCGGTCTCCTTTCAGAAAGAAGAGAGTGTTTTGGCAAGCATTGTCAATCCTTGCCATTCTTCACACGGTCGCGACGAAAAAACACCGTGTGAAAGGTATGAATCGTGTGAAATCGTCGCCGCCCATCGCCGGTCATAGCCGGCGTCTGCGTCGAAACCGGTCGCAGGCTCAATAGGCGAAGTCGGCGTAGATCCGCTTCACGTCGCCCTGCCAGGGGCCGTGATAGAGGTCCAGCAGGCGTTCGGCCGGGGTGATCCCGCTGTCGGCGATGTCCTCCAGTTCCGACAGATAGCCGCGCTCGTCCACCATGCCGCCCGAGAATCTGGCGCGGTTCTTCAGCCCCTGTCTGGCGATGGCGACCAGGTCGACGGCGATGTCGCGCACGCTGCGCCCCGCAACCTCGGCCTTCAAGCCCAGACGCGTCACGTCGCGGCGCAGCCGCTCGTGGTCGGCGATATCCCAGTCCTTGACCAGGTCCCAGGCGGCGGCCAGCGACGGGGCGTCGTACAGCACCCCGGCCCACAGGGCGGGCAGGGCGCAGATGCGGCTCCACGGCCCGCCGTCGGCGCCGCGCATCTCCAGATAGGCCTTCAGCCGCACCTCGGGAAACAGGGTGGTCAGATGGTCGTTCCAGTCCTTGATCGTCGGATATTCGCCGGGCAGGGCGGGCAGTTTCCCGGCCTGGAAATCGCGGAACGACTGGCCCGAGGCGTCGACGTAGCGGCCGTCGCGCTTGGCGAAATACATCGGCGTGTCCAGAGCATAGTCGGCGTAGCGCTCGAAGCCGAAGCCCTCTTCGAAGACGAAACCCAGCATCCCCGTGCGGTCGGCGTCGGTGTCGGTCCAGACGTTGGCGCGGGCCGACAGGAAGCCGTTGGGTCGGCCCTCGGTGAACGGCGAACAGGCGAACAGGGCGGTGGCGATCGGCTGCAGCGCCAGGGACGCGCGGAACTTGGCGACCATGTCGGCTTCGGAATCGAAGTCCAGGTTGGCCTGGATGGTGCAGGTGCGCAGCATCATGTCCAGGCCCAGGGTCCCGACCTTGGGCATATAGGCGCGCATGATGTCGTAGCGGCCCTTGGGCATGACCGGCACGTCCTCGCGCCGCCACAGCGGGTCGAAACCGGCGCCCAGGAAACCCAGGCCGATCTGGTCGGCGACCTGTTTGACCTCCATCAGGTGCTGGCCGGTCTCGTTGCAGATGTCGTGGATGGTCGAAAGCGGCGCGCCCGACAGTTCGAACTGGCCGCCCGGCTCCAGGCTGACCGAGGCGACGAAGCCCTCGGCGTTCTTGCGTTCCAGACCGATCAGGACGCCGTTCTCCTCGACGCGCGACCAGCCGAACCGCTCCAGCCCCTCCAGCATGGCCTTGATGCCGTTCGGGCCTTCATAGGCGGGCCGGGCCAGGGTGATCTTGTCGAAGCCGAACTTCTCGTGCTCGGCGCCGATGCGCCACTGGTCCTTGGGCTTGATCCCCTTGGACATGGCCTCGATCAGAGCGTCTCTGGAAAGCGGCGCGTTCTCGGCCATCTGCAACCCCTGCTGTCGCGGCTAGATGGCGGCTAAAGCCGCGTTCCTCAAGGGGTTGAATAAAATCCGCTCATCCCGCGAAAGCGGGGACCCCGTTCCTTCGCGACACCGACCTGTGGGATCGGCGTCGTCGCATAAGTCGGACGGCCACCTCCCAAACCACTGGGTCCCCTCTTTCGCGGGGATGAGCGGGATGAGAATCAGCGTTCCCAATCCCCCACCGCCGCCTGCCACAGGGTCATGGCGGCGATGGCGGCGGTGTCGGCGCGCAGGATGCGCGGCCCCAGGGAGACGGCTGTGGTGAAGGGCAGGGACCGGAGCCGCTCGCCTTCCTCGGGCGAAAAGCCGCCCTCGGGGCCGATCAGTATGGCCCATGGACCTTCGCCCGCGCCCCGCAGGGCCGTGACGGCCGGCGCGCCGCCGGTCTCGTCGCAGAACATCAGCCGACGTCCAGGATTGGGGCCGGCCTCCCAGCCGTCCAGCAGGGCGTCCAGCCTGACCGGATCGTCGATGACCGGCACGTCCAGCCGCCCGGTCTGTTCGGCGGCCTCTTCGGCGATGGCGTCCAGCCGGTCCAGGCGGATGCGGTCGGCGTTGGTGCGCCGGGTCACGACCAGCCGCACCCGGCGCGCGCCCAGTTCGGCGGCTTTCTCCACGATGGTCTCGACCCGCGGCTTCTTCACCACGGCCACGATCAGCTCCAGGTCGGGGCCGCGGGTCTGGGGGCGAACCTGCTCCTCGGCGCGCAGGATCACGCCCTTCTTCAGCACCTCGGCGACGGTGCATCGCCATTCTCCGTCGCGGCCGTTGAAGACCAGCAAGTCGTCGCCGGTTTTCAGCCGCATCACCTGGGTCAGATAGCGGGACTGATCCAGCGTGGGCGCGACGGGAGCGGCGGCCGAGAGGGGGGATGCGACGTGAAGGCGGATCATCGGTCGTAGTGATAGCGGCATTGGGCGATCAAAAGCGTATCGTCCGTCACGCGATAGACCAGGCGGTGTTCTTGGTCGATGCGCCGCGACCACCATCCCGCGAAATCGCCCTTCAGCGGTTCGGGCTTTCCGATCCCGGAAAATGGGGTGCGCTGGCACTCCATGATCAGTCGGTTCAGCTTTCGCAGCATCTTTCGGTCATGGTCTTGCCAGTGAAGATAATCCTCCCACCCATAGGTCTGGAAGGTCAGCTTCATTCTTCGATCAGTTCGCGAACCTGACCGCCGCCCGCATCGAGTTCGGCTATGGCTTCACGCAGACGGCTGGCGTTGGCCGGGCTGCGCAGCAGATACTCCGTCTCCTGCCAAGAGGCGAAGTCCTCCAGCGACATCAGCACCGCAGCCGGCTTGCCGCCCTCGCGGGTGATGATGGTGTAGTCGTGGTCCGCCGTCACCCGGTCGATGGCCGAGGCCAGGTTCTTGCGGAGTTCGGTGACGGACATCGCGTTCATGACGACAATGTACGAAGTATCGTACATTGTCGCAAGTGGTGAGTATCAGGCTTTCACAGCGTCCGCGCGATCAGCAGCTTCATGATCTCGTTGGTGCCGCCGTAGATGCGCTGGACCCGCGCGTCCTTGTACAGCTGGGCGATGGCGTATTCGTTCACGTAGCCATAGCCGCCGTGCAGCTGCAGCATCTCGTCGATGGTCTCGCCCTGGATGTCCGTCACCCAGTATTTGGCCATGGAGGCGGTGGCGGCGTCCAGCTGGCCCTTCAGGTGCAGGGAAATGCAGTGGTCGACGAAGACCTTGGCGACGGTCAGCTTGGTCTTGACCTCGGCCAGCTTGAACTGGGTGTTCTGGAAGTCGAGGATGCGCTTGCCGAAGGCCTTGCGCTCCTTGACGTAGGCCAGGGTCGCCTCAAGCCCGCGCTCGGCGGCGGCGACGCCCTGGACGGCGATGTTCAGCCGTTCCTGCGGCAGTTGCTGCATCAGCTGGACGAAGCCCTGGCCCTCGGTCCCGCCGATGACGTTGTCGCCAGGGACCTTCACCTCGTTGAAGAACAGTTCGGAGGTGTCGTTGGCCTCCATGCCGATCTTGTGCAGGTTGCGGCCGCGCTCGAAGCCTTCGGCGCCGTCCGTCTCGACCACGATTAGGCTGGTGCCCTTGGCGCCCTCGGCCGGGTCGGTCTTGGCCACCACGATGATGAAGTTGGCCAGTTGGCCGTTGGTGATGAAGGTCTTGGACCCGTTGACGACATAGCCGTTGCCGGACTTGATGGCGGTGGTCTTGACGCCCTGCAGGTCGGAGCCGGCGCCCGGCTCGGTCATGGCGATGGCGCCGACCAGTTCGCCCGATTGCAGGCGCGGCAGCCAGCGCTGCTTTTGCTCCTCGGTGCCGTAATGCCAGATGTAGGGCATGACGATCGCATTGTGCAGCGAGATGCCGAAGTGGTCCGCGCCCTTCCAGCCCAGCTGACGCATCAACACGACCTCGTGGCGATAGTCGCCGCCCATGCCGCCGTCCTCTTCCGGCATGGACAGGCCCAGCAGGCCCGCGTCGCCCGCATCGTTCCAAAGCTGGCGCGGGACCGAGGAGTCGGCGATCCATTGCTGCACCTTGTCCAGAGGCGCGTGCTCGTCGATCCACTTGCCGACACTGTCGGAGAAGAGGGTGATCTCTTCTTCACGCATAAAATCGGGGTCTGGGCTGGTGAGCACGTTCATGGGAAGCCTGTCGACTATGGGACTTGGGAGGGATGATTATGAAGGCAGGTTTGTTGGTGACGGCGGCGAGTCTTTTGGTGGCTGGGTGTGGTGCGCCAGCTTATGACGAGAAAGTCGATGGCCCTTACCGGCTCTTTTCGGCCGACAACCCTGACGCTATATCGCTCTGCCGAAGCTTTGAAGGAGGTGGGGGGTGCGCTGGTCTCGTTGGGCCGACTGTCATCGCGGTCGGCTATAACGCAACCTACCTTGTTGCTGCGCGGCTGCCTTTTGAAGATCGAGCCCCATTCGATGGACAGCCGGACAAACCCGAACAGCCGATCCAATACTTCTACGTTCTTCGGTCCGGTCAGGCTGCGATCAGCGACAGGGTCAACGGGCCGCTGGATGAAGCGACATACTTTGCAGAAAGAGATCGGCTGAACTTGCCTAGGCTCATGCCGATCCCTCACTAGTCAGCGCCTCAGAACGCCTCGGCCGGCATGGCCATCAGCACGTCGGCGCCGGTCTTCATTTTCTTCAGGTGGGCGTCCGCGTCGGGCAGGATGCGCTCGACGAAGTAGCGGCCGGTCTGCAGCTTGGTGGCGTAATAGGGATCGGTCGAACCGGCCTCGATCTGGGCCTGCGCCGACTTGGCCATCAGCGCCCACATATAGGCGAGCGCCGTCAGGCCGAAGACGTTCAGATAGTCGGTCGAGGCGGCGGCGGCGTTGTCCGGGTTGGCCATGCCGTTCTGCATCAGCCACATGGCGCCGTCCTGCAGCTTGGCCTTGGCGTCGGCCAGGCCGTCGACGAAGGGCTTGATGGCTTCGTTCGATTCGTTCTCGGCGACGAAGGCGTCGATCTCGCCGAACCAGCTCATGATGGCGCGGCCGCCGTTGGCCGGCAGCTTGCGGCCCACCAGGTCCAGAGCCTGGATGCCGTTGGCGCCCTCGTAGATCATGGTGATGCGGGCGTCGCGCAGATACTGCGACGCCGGGAAGTGTTCGGTATAGCCCGAACCGCCGTGGACCTGCATCGCCAGCGAGGCGACGTGGAAGCCCTTGTCGGTCAGATAGGCTTTCAGAACCGGGGTCAGCAGACCCATGTAGTCCTTGGCCTTGGTCGCCACGGCCTCGTCTTCCGACTTCTCCAGGTCGGCGTGCAGCGCGGTCCACAGGATGAAGGCCTGGCCGCCTTCGACGAAGGCGCGGGCCTCCAGCAGCATGCGGCGCACGTCGGGGTGGACGATGATCGGATCGGCGGGGCCTTCCGGGTTCTTCGGTCCGGTCAGGCTGCGGCCCTGCAGGCGGTCCTTGGCGAACTCGACGGCGGCCTGATAGGCGGCCGTGCCGATGGCCAGCCCCTGCAGGCCGGTGCCGATGCGCGCCTCGTTCATGACCACGAACATATTGTTCATGCCGCGGCCTTCCTCGCCCAGCAGCCAGCCCTTGGCGCCGTCGTACTGCATGACGCAGGTGGCGTTGCCGTGGATGCCCATCTTCTCTTCCAGGCCCACGCATTGCAGGGCGTTGCGCTCGCCCAGAGAGCCGTCCTCGTCGACCAGATATTTCGGCACGACGAACAGGCTCAGGCCCTTGATGCCGGGAACCGCGCCCTCGATGCGGGCCAGAACGGTGTGGATGATGTTGTCCGAGAAGTCGTGTTCGCCCGCCGAGATCCAGATCTTCTGGCCGGTGATGGAGAAGCTGCCGTCGTCGTTGCGCACGGCCTTGGTGCGGACCATGCCCAGGTCGGTGCCGCATTGGGGCTCGGTCAGGTTCATCGTGCCGGACCATTCGCCCGACGCCATCTTGGGCAGATATTTCTGCTTGATCTCGTCCGAGGCGCTGGCGCGGATGCCGGCGTAGGCCGAGGCCGTCAGGCCCGGATACATCGAAAACGCCGCCGAGGCGCCGGCCGTCATCTGGCCGAAGGCCGAGGCCACCACGCTGGGCATCCCCTGGCCGCCGTAGGCGGGGTCGGCGGCCAGCGCCATCCAGCCGCCGTCGGACATGGCCTTGTAGGCTTCCTTCCAGCCCTTGGGTCCGGTCACGACGCCGCCTTCGGCCCAGTGGCAGCCTTCCTTGTCGCCGGGGTTGTTGATCGGGGCGATGACCTCGTCGGCGAACTTGGCGCCTTCTTCCAGAATCTGGTCGACCAGGTCCGAAGAGACGTCCTCGAAGCCCGGCTGGTTGGTGTAGCGGTCGATCTCCAGCACTTCGTTCAGGATGAAGGTGAAATCGCGGACGGGCGCCTTGTAGGCCATGGTTACGCTCTTGCTTTGAAGGGGTGGTGGTCGTGGTTCAGGCGCGACTTCAGCAGCCGCTCGTAGTCTTCCGCGCCCGGCAGCAGGTCGGGGCGGTGTTCGGACAGTTTGGATTCCATCCAGGCGCAGGCCTCCTCGGCCGTCTCGATGGCGCCTTCTATGTCTTCCAGCTGTTGCTTCAGCGCCGTGATCTGGGCGCGGTGCCGAACCAGGGCCACGGCCATCTGATGGACGTTGTGATCCTTGCGGTCGTACAGGTCCATCATGTCCTGGATCTCCTGAAGGGTGAAGCCGATGCGGCGGCCCCTCAGGATCAGCTTCAGCCGGGCGCGGTCGCGCGCGTCATAGACCCGCGTCTGGCCCTTGCGCGCAGGGGTCAGAAGGCCCTTGTCCTCGTAGAAGCGCAGGGCCCGCGCCGTGGCGCCGAACTCGCGGCACAGCTGGCGAATGGAATAGGTTCTGTGGTCATCGGCTGTGGCCATGCGCCGACCATAACTTTACCCGCGCGTAAAGGAAAGAGTTTACGCGCACGTAAGGGTAAGCTTTTTCGACGGGGCGACCGGCAAAGAAAAAGCCCGGAACCGGGGGAACGGCTCCGGGCGCGAGACGCCGGATGGAGGGGGGAGAACGTCCGGCGCTCGAACTCGACCTCAGGCCCGGCGGCGGCCCAGCAGGACCGGGATCGTGAAGGCCAGAAGGATGGCGTTGACCGCGGCCAGGCCGATGTCGCGATTGACGGCGTGGACGGCCAGCATGGTCGCCTCCATGACGATCAGGCCGGTCGCGGCCGTCAGCAGCAGCGGACGGCCGACGCGCCACGAGATCAGCGGGCTCAGCACGCCCAGCGCCAGGATCATCTCGACCACGCCCAGGCCGCGCACCATGTTCTCGGGCGCGACGGCGGGCCAGCCCATCAGATTGATCAGATTCGTCATCGGCTCGGTCAGCTTGGCGTAGCCGGCGGCGATGAAGAACATCGCGATCCATCCCTGCAGGGTCCACAGGGCGACGTTGCGATAGGCGGCGCGGCTGCGGGCCCGGGGGGCGGGGAAGGTTGTGGTGGTCATTGGGGACGGCCTAAATTCGTAACAGCGGCGATATCGGATCGGTCGGCTCCGTTCGCAAGGGGTCTATAGCCGCGCCGTTCGCCTTTGTCATCCGTCGATGACATCAGCTGATGACATCGGTCGATGACTTATTGTTACAGCTGGAACCGGTCGGCCGGATTCGCCGGCGTCAGCCCGCGAACCCCCAGGCCGCTCGGGCCGCTTCCAGCCGTTCCAGCTTGGCGTGGAACGCGGACCAGTCGTCGTCGGCCGCGATTGCGGCCCAGATCGCCTCCACCTCCTGGATCAGCATCTCCTCGGGCTCGCGCGCGGCGAACATCGGATGCTCCAGCCGTTCGATCCGGTCCGGCTCGTGCTCCATCAGGGCGAATCGGAAGGCGTCGAACGCCTCGCCCTGATACAGTTTGGCGCGCGGTCCCGACAGGGCGCGGGCCGACGAGGCGAAGCCGCCGAACCAGTCGAAGAACAGCGGCTCCCAGCGCAGGGCCTCGCTCCCCTCGCGCAGCAGGGCCAGGGTCGTATCGACCAGACGCTGGTCCGCCGCCTCGCCCAGGCTTTTCACCCCCAGCCGCATCGTGAAGGCCGCGCGCAGTTCGCGGATATAGGCCGGGCCGAATCCGTTCAGCGCATCGGCCAGGGTCTTGGGCTCCGACACGACCGCCAGACAGCTGGCCAGCTGGGTCAGGTTCCAGAACACCGCCTCGGGCTGGCGGGCGAAGGCGTAAAGGCCGCCGTGGTCGAAATAGGCGGCCGTGAACCCCGGCTGATAGGCGGGCAGGAAGCGCCACGGCCCATAGTCGAAGCTTTCGCCCGTGACGTTCAGATTGTCGGTGTTCAGCACCCCGTGCACGAAGCCCGCCGCCACCCAGCGCGCCGTCAGCCGGGCCGAGGCGGCCGTGATCGCCTGCATCAGGCCGGGAACGTCGCCGGGCGCGACGGTCGGATGATACAATGCCCTGACATGCTCGGTCAGGGCCTCGATCTGATCGGAACGGTTCAGATAGGCGGCGCGCTGGAAGGTTCCGAACCGCACATGGCTGTGCGACAGCCGCACCAGCACGGCCGAGCGCGTCGGCGACGGCTCGTCCCCCCGCTCCAGCGCCTCGCCGGTCTCGATCAGGGACAGGGCGCGGCTGGTGGGAACGCCCAGCGCCTCCAGCATGGACGCGGCCAGCACCTCGCGCACCCCGCCCTTCAGCGTCAGCCGCCCGTCGCCGCCGCGCGACCAGGGCGTGGTCCCGGACCCCTTCGTGCCGAGATCCATCAGCCGGCCCGATGCATCGCGCATCTGCGCCGCCAAAAACCCCCGGCCGTCGCCCAGGTCGGGATTGTACTGGCGGAACTGATGGCCGTGATAGCGCATGGCCAGCGGGCCGGGCTGGCCGGGCAGGGGGTCGAACCGGCCGAAGGCGGCGATCCATTCCGCCTCGCTCAGCGTCTCCAGCCCGACCTCGGCGGCGGCGCGGTCGTTGCGATACCGCAGGATCGTCTTGGGGAATTCGGCGGCCCGCACCGCATCGGCATAGTCCGACCCCAGGGCGAAGAAGCGCGGTTCGGGGCGGTATTCGGCGGAGACGGGCATGGCGGGCTAGGTGCGTTCGCTGCCGCGAAAGCGCAACCGCGAACCCTCTTCTTTCGTCATCCTCCGGCGAGCGTAGCGAGACCGGGAGACCCAGCGGCGCCGAAGGCGAAAGGGTTCGGCGGCGTTGAGCGTTGGCGTTGCGCGACAGATTCGCGCTCCCGCGCGCCGCTGGGTCCCCCGGTCTGCGCCGCAAGCGGCTTGCCGGGGGATGACGAAAGAAAAGGGGCGGTCTATAAAGTCCGCAGCCATCAGGTCGCGCCGGTCTTCGTGGACCGGGCGGCCAGGCCGGCGCGCCGAGAGGCGACGAATCCGGTCCGGCGCCCGTCGATAACCTGGCGTCACGACAGCTTCAGTTGTTCGATTGGAGGCCGCCGTGGCGCGCAAACTCACGCTCGATTTCCTCAAGACCGAGACCGCATCCGGCTCGGCCCTGGCCCTGGCGGCCCTGGCGGCCGTGCTGATCGCCAACTCGCCCTGGTCGGCCGACTATTTCGCCTGGCTGAAGGGCTATCACCTGCTTCAGATCGGTCCGATCCGGCTGGAGGAGACGATCTCCGACTGGATCAAGGAAGGTCTGATGGCGATCTTCTTCCTCGTCGTGGGGCTGGAGATCAAATACGAGATCGTGCGCGGCGAGCTGAGCGATCCCCGAAAGCTGGCCACCCCCGTCCTGGCGGCCCTGGGCGGCATGGCCGGGCCGGCGGCGATCTATCTGTTGTTGTCGAACCTGATCGGCGCGCCGCATCAGGGCTGGTCCATTCCGTTGGCCACCGACATCGCCTTCGCCCTGGCCGTCTTCGGCTTCGTGGGCAAGGGGCTGCCGTCGTCGCTTCGGGTGTTCCTGCTGACCCTGGCCATCGTCGACGACCTGGGGGCCATCGCCCTGATCGCCGTGCTGTTCAGCGAAGGGGCCGAATGGCTGCCGCTGCTTTGGGCGGCCGCCGCCCTGATCGCGGGGGCCGTCGCCGCCCACAGCGTCCGCATTCCGGCGCCCTTCTGGGTGCTGGGCTTCGCCCTGGTCTGGTATCTGACGGTCCTGTCGGGTCTCAGCACCTCGCTGACCGCCGTGGCCTTCGCCATGATCGTGCCGATCAAGGGGCGCGCCGAAGACGGCCAGAGCCCGCTGAAGGAGGCGATGCACGACCTGCATCCCTGGAACGCCTTTCTGGTCCTGCCCCTGTTCGCCTTCGCCAAGGCGGGCGTGTCCTTCGCCGGCCTGTCGATGGACCAGGCGTTCGCGCCCCTGGTCGTCGCCATCGCCCTGGGCCTGTTCTTCGGCAAGCAGATCGGCGTCGTGGGCGCCGCCTGGCTGGCGTCGGCGCTCAAGATCGGCGCGCGGCCCACGGGCGCCAGCTGGCTGCAGGTCTATGGCGTCTCGCTGCTGTGCGGCGTGGGCTTCACCATGAGCCTGTTCATCGGCGTGCTGGCCTTCCCCGGCGCGGTGGACAGTCCCGAACAGGTCGAGGTCAAGCTGGGCGTCATCGGCGGGTCTATCCTGTCGGCTGTGGCGGCGGCCGTGGTTTTGGGGCTGGCCGGGCGTCGGCGCCGGATCGACCCGGCGGCGCTCAAGCCCGAAGTCGAGCCGATCGGCCCGAAAGCCGGGTAAAAACTGACCTAGCGTCAGGGTTTTCTGTCGCTTCCTCGACACACAAAGGCGAATCTGCGGCGAAAAATCGTCGCGGACGACAACGCTCGCTTGTGGCTCATGCCGAAGCGCGGTTAGCCTTCGCCTTACTGAACGTCCCTCCACGTAGAGGGGCGTCGATGGGAACAGGAAACGCCGTGACCCCCTAACGGGATCACAGCTTCAGAGCCGGGAGGACGCCTATGCGCCGCAATCTTCACCTCAGGACCACCGTGTCCGCCCCCGCAGTACTTGGCGCCGTCGTCGGCGCCGCCGTCATGGGCTTCGCGGGCGTCGCCGCCGCCCAGGAGGCGCCGGCGAGCGTCGACGACATCATCGTCACCGCCCAGAAGCGCGAACAGAGCCTGCAGGACGTGCCGATCGTGGTCACGACCCTGTCGCAGGAGGTGCTGGACGGCGCGGGCGTGCAGGACATCAAGGATCTGCAGATCCTGACGCCCGGCATGACCGTCACCTCGACCCAGTCGGAAGCCTCCACCACCGTGCGCATCCGCGGCGCCGGCACCGTGGGCGACAATCCGGGCCTGGAAAGCTCGGTCGGCGTCGTCATCGACGGCGTCTATCGCTCGCGCAACTCGGTCGGCTTCGGCGACCTGGGCGAACTGAGCCGCATCGAGGTGCTGAAGGGTCCGCAGGGCACCCTGTTCGGCAAGAACACCTCGGCCGGCGTCATCAACATCATCACCGAACGCCCGTCGTTCGATCCGTCGATCTCGGCGGAGCTGACCGGCGGCAACTTCGGCGCCATCGGCGGTTCGGTCTCCGTCACTGGCGGCCTGACCGACCAGATCGCCGGCCGTCTATTCGTCGCCCACCGCGAGCGGGACGGCTTCTACGACGTCGACACCGGCGACGGTCCCAACACCAAGACCGACGACCAGACCCAGGACTACTGGACCACGCGCGGCCAACTGCTGATCCTGCCCAGCGACAACGCCTCGATCCGCCTGATCGCCGACTACACCAAGCGCGAGGAATACTGCTGCGCCGCGGTGCAGACCCGCGTCGGCCCGTCCCAGGCCTTCATCGCCGCGCTGACGGCCCCCAACGGTCCCGGCCAGACCCCGCCGACGGCCGGCTATGGCACCGTGCCCTTCTCGCGCCTGGCCTATTCGAACCGCGAGACCCCGCAGGAGATCGAGGACATGGGCCTGTCGGCGGAAGCGACCATCGACTTCCCCAGCCTCAACGCCACCCTGACGTCCCAGACCTCGTGGCGCGACTGGTCGTTCCAGCAGGGGATGGACCAGGACTACACCGGCGCCGACATTCTCCATCGCGAAAACGACGGCTCCAACGGCTATGGCGTCGACAACCTGACCCAAGAGTTTCGCTTGGCTGGCACGTCGGACAAGCTGGACTGGCTGGTTGGCCTGTTCGCCACCAAGGAGGGCGTCTATCGCGACGACAGCTATACCTATGGCTCCGACTACAACGCCTTCGCCTCCCTGCTGCTGACGGCTTCGGTGCCGGCGGCCTTCGGCGGCCCCAGCCCGTCGCGTACGGGCTGTTTCACCAATCCGCAGGGCTTCCTGGTGGGGACCACGGGCGCCTTGGCCGGCCAGCCCCTGTGCGTGCTCGGCCTGGCTCCCCCCAGCGCGGCGGCCCCGGTCTTCTCGCCCGGCAAGGCCTATGAGGATCACTACAGCCAGAAGTCGGAATCGGTCGCCGTCTTCACCAACAACACCTGGAGGGTCAGCGAGGCCTTCGACATCAACCTGGGCCTGCGCTACACCTACGACAGCAAGCGCCTGTTCGGCCTTCAGGACAATCTGGGGACCAATGGCGCGGCCTGCGGCGGCGCCCTGGCCAACAACCTCGCACCCACTCTGCCGGCGTCGCCGATCCCCGGCACCGCCAACGTCCGTACGCCGGCGGCGGCCCTGGGCCTGCTGTGCCTACCCTGGTCCAATCCGCTCTACGACGGCCGCCGCATCCAGGAGAAGTTCAGCGACACCGACCTGTCGGGCACCATCAAGGCCTCCTACCGCTTCAACCCCTCGATCATGGTCTATGGCTCCTATGCGCGCGGCTACAAGGGCGCGGGCTACAACATGGACCGGGTGCAGACGGGGGTGACGCCGGACGCCTCGCTGTTCTTCGCCGCCGAGACGGTCGACAGCTACGAGGCGGGGATCAAGACGACCCTGTTCGACCGCACCATGCTGCTGAACGTCACCTATTTCGACCAGAAGTTCGAGAACTTCCAGCTCAACACCTTCCTGGGCACCGCCTTCGTGGTGGAATCGATCCCCGAACTGACCTCGCGCGGCGTCGACGCCGACATGGTCTGGTTCACCCCGGTCGAGGGTCTGAGCTTCCAGGGCGGCGTGACCTACACCGACGCCAAATACGGCCAGTTCGGCGCCGGCGACCTGTCCAGCCCCGGCCGCTTCCCGCAACTGTCGCTGCTGCCGGGCGCGCGCGCCTCGTTCGCCCCGGAATGGTCGCTGACCGGCGCCCTGGCCTTCGACCGCGAACTGGGCGGCGGCCTGCGCGGCGGGTTCAACCTGTCGGCCAAGTATTCGACCGAATACAACACCGGCTCGGACCTGCTGCCCTACAAGCACCAGGACGCCTTCACCGTGGTCAACGGCCGCGTCTCGATCGGTTCGGCCGACGAACGCTGGACGCTGGAGGTCTGGGGACAGAACCTGCTGGAAGAGGAATACACCCAGGTCGGCTTTGCCGCCCCGCTGCAGGGCACAGCCTTCGCCAACACCACCACGCCCCAGGCGGACGGCACCTACTACAACATCGCCACCGACACGGCGACCTACAACGCCTACCTCGGCGCCCCGCGCACCTGGGGCGTGACGCTGAAGGTCAAATACTGATCGTCAGACCGCACGGCTGAACGACGAAGGGCCGACCGGGCGACCGGCCGGCCCTTTTTGTTGTGCGTGTGTTCAGGCGAGTGTGGGAATGTCCGCTCTCAGAAGCGATCCCAAATTCGACTTCCGACCCGTTGCGGACCTCTCCGTGCCACATCATGGTCTGACCGATTGAGGAATGCTCAGGAGACCTCAAAGTGCTACTCGCTCTGATTGCCGCCATCGCGAACCTTCACGCGCCACCCCCGCAAAAAGCGCTCAGCAACGAGTGGATTGAGGCGGCCACAGTGAATGTCGCCTACCAGATGGCTCTATGCCAGCCACACCTCAGTGACTGGCTCGGCAAAGAAGACGTTGAAATATCTATACGTGATGACTTGGCCTCCACAGAGGATGAAGCCTCGAGAGCTATATTGCTAGCCGCGATTTCAGCATCCCAGCAGGGGAAAAAGGACCGACTCACAACTAATGTTGATGCTGAGCGGTGCTCTCAACGCGTGGAGTCGGCATTTTCGTATCTACTGCTTCCCAATCACGCACCCGAGCCCACCAATATGTTTCGACCAAACGAAAACCGCGAAAGCCCGATTGCTCCGTAAGGTCTGAAGAACGACCGTCGTCCACCATGATCGACCGCTTTCCACCCATTGCGGACCTGCCGCAGGTCCGCAAAGGGCTGATCGACCTCACTCCACCAGCGGCCTCGGCTTCGCCAGTTCCCTTTGTCCGGCCGTCTTGCGGTGCAGGATGCGGCGGCCCCAGCCGGCGAAGTCGTCGACGATGGTGAAGATGGCGGGGATGTAGAGCAGCGACAGGAAGGTCGAGGAGATCAGACCCCCCAGCACGGCGATGGCCATGGGCGAGCGGAACTGGACGTCGGCCCCGACCCCCAGGGCGATGGGCACCATGCCCGCGCCCATGGCGAAGGTGGTCATCAGGATGGGGCGGGCGCGCTTGTGCGCCGCATCCAGAATGGCCTCGCGACGGGGCATCCCGTCCCGCTCGGCCATGATGACGTAGTCGACCAGCAGGATGGAGTTCTTGGCCGCGATCCCCATCAGCATCAGCACCCCGATCAGGGCCGACATGGAGAAGTTGGCGCCGCCGATGGCCAAAGCGATGAAGGCGCCGCCGATGGCCAGGGGCAGGGCCGCCATGATGGTGATCGGATAGGCGAAGCTTTTGAACAGCAGGGTCAGCACCGCATACATCAGCAGTATGCCCGAGGCGAAGGCGATGGCGAAGCCGGTCAGCATCTCCTGGATGAACTCGGCGTCGCCGGCCGGCACCTGGCGCACGCCGGCGGGCAGGTTCTGGACCGAGGGCAGGCGGTTGACCGCCGCCCCCGCCGCGCCGGTGGTGGTCCCATCCAGTTCGGCGCTGATCGAGGCGATGCGCGAACGGTCCTGGCGGGCGACGGTGGCGGGGCCGGCGCCGAAGCGGATGTCGGCGACGGCGCTCAGCGGCACCGAGGCGCCGTTGTTGGCCGGCACCCGCAGGTTCTCCAGCACCGTCAGGTCCTCGCGCGCGGCCTCGGTCAGCTGCAGGCGGATCGGGACCTGGCGGTCGCCCAGATTGTATTTGGGCAGGTTCTGATCCACGTCGCCGATGGTGGCGACCCGCACGGCCTGGGAGATGGCGCCGGCCGAGACGCCGGCCAGGGCGGCCTCGTCGGGGCGCGGCGTGACCAGGATTTCGGGCCGGGCGATGGCGGCCGAGTTGACGATGTTGGCCAGGCCCGGAACGGAACGCATCTCGGCCTCGACCTTGCGCGCCGCCGCGTTCAGCGTGTCGGGATTGTCGCCCAGAAGCGAGAAGGTGTAGGTCGTGCCGTCGCCGGGGCCGCCGCCCTGCTGGGCGATGCCGGCGCGGATGCGGGCGCCGGGGATTTTCTTCAACTGATCCACCATGGTCCGGGCGAAGGCCTGCTGGCTCAGTTCGCGGTCGCCCTTGGGCACCAGGTCGGCGTAGACATTGGCCTGGGTCACGTCCTGGCCGCCGATGGCGGCGTAGACGGACGTCACCTCGGGCCGGGCCTCCAGCGTCCTCGTGACCTGCTGAACCACGGCGTCGGTCTGACGCAGGGTCGCGCCGGGCGGCAGCTCGACCTGGAAGGCGGCGCGCGCGGTGTCGCCCGGCGACATGAACTCGAACGACATCCGGGCCACGACGGCCGTGCCGATCGAGGCGACCAGGAACAGGATGCCGATGACGAACACCTTCCACCGATTGGCCAGCGACCAGCGCAGGGCCTTCAGATAGCCGCTCATCCAGAACGGATCGCGGTCCTCGTGGTGGGTGTGCTTCAGGATATAGGCCGCCATCAGCGGCGTCAGGGTGCGCGCCACCAGCAGGGAGAAGACCACCGACACGCAGGCCGCCAGGGCGAAGGCCTTGAAGAACTGGCCGATGATGCCCGGCATGAAGCCCACGGGGGCGAAGACGGCGACGATGGTCGCGGTGGTGGCCACGACCGCCAGGCCGATCTCGTCGGCCGCCTCCAGCGAGGCGTCGTAGGGCGGCTTCCCATCGCGCATGTGGCGCACGATGTTCTCGATCTCCACGATGGCGTCGTCGACCAGGATGCCGATGGTCAAGGACAGGGCCAGCAGCGTCACCACGTTCAGCGACTGGTCCATCGGCCCCAGGATGGCGAAGGTCGGGATCAGCGACATCGGCATGGCCGTCGCCGCGATGAAGGTGGCCCGCCAGTCGCGCAGGAAGATGAAGACGATCACCACCGCCAGGGCCGCGCCCAGCAGCAGGGCTTCCAGCGAGGCCAGATAGGATTCCTCGATCTGTTCGACGCTGGCCGTAACCTGGCTGATGGTCAGTTCCGGGTGGGCGTCGTCCAGCTTCTTGACCTCGGCGCGGACCCGGTCGGCCACCTTGACCTCGGACGCCGTGCGCGAGCGCAGGAAGTTGAAGGTCACGGCCTCCTGGCCGTTGTAGCGGGCCAGACGGCGCGGCTCGCTCCACTTGTCCTCGACCGTGCCCAGATCGTCGAGCCGGACGGTCTTGCCGTCGCCCAGCGGCACCAGGGTGTCGCGCAACTGCTGGACCGAGGTGGCGGCGCCCAGGGTGCGCACGGCCCGTTCGGACCCGGCGATGGTGACGCGGCCGCCCGGCAGGTTGTTGTTGACGTTGTTCAGGGCCTGGCTGACCTGGGCGGCCGTGACGCCGTAGGCGGCCAGCCGCTGGGGGTCCAGCTCGACCCGCATCTCGCGGTCCACCCCGCCCGAGCGGTTGACCTCGCCCACCCCGCCCAGGGCCAGCAGGGCGCGGCTGACGTCGTTGTCGATGAACCAGCTGATCTCCTCGGGCGTCATGGTCGGAGAGCGCACGACATAGGTGATCAGGGCGTCGCCGGTGATGTCGATGCGCTGGACGGCCGGCTCCTGCATGTCCTGGGGCAGGCTGGCGCGCAGGCCGCTCATGGCGTTGCGCACGTCGTTGGTGGCGCGTTCGGTGTCGGTGCCCAGTTCGAACTCGATGGTCGTGGTCGAGACGCCGTCGCTGACGTTGGAATAGATGTGGCGCACGCCCGACAGGCCGGCGATGGAATCCTCGATCAGGCGCGTGACCTGCACCTCCATCTCCGCCGGGGCCGAGCCGGGGCGGGCGGCGGTGACGGCGACCAGGGGGAAGTCGATGTCGGGGTTCTGATTGATCCGCATCCCCGAGAAGCCGACCACGCCGCCGAGCGTCAGCAGCAGGAACAGCAGGATGATCGGAATGGGATTCTTGATCGCCCAGGACGACATCTGATTCATGGCGTCGGTCCTAGTTGGCGGCGGCGGGCTGAGCGGCGGCGGGCTGGCCGGCGGCGGGCTGGGCGGCGACGGCCGGGGCCACGTTGACGCGGTCGCCCTCGTTCAGGAAGCCCGCGCCGTCCACCACGACGCGCGCGCCGGCGTTGACGCCCGAGACCGCCGTCAGGGCGTCGGTGCGCGACAGCACCGTGATCGGCTGGAAATGCACCGTGCCGTCGCCGTTCAGGACGAAGACGCCGGGCTTGTTCTCGCGGTACAGCACCGCGCCGGTCGGCACGGTGGTCGCCGGCTGGTCGCCCACGGCGATGTCGGCGCGCGCGAACATCCCCGGCCGCAGCTGCGATCCGGGCGACAGGGAGATGCGGGCCAGGCCCAGCCGGGTCGAGGCGTCCACCTGGGGCGTGACGATGCGGACCGAGCCGGTGGTCTGGCCGGCCTCGCTGGAGGTCACGGTCGCGGACTGGCCGGCGCGGACCAGGCCCAGTTCGGTCTCGGGCACCTGGGCGTCCAGCTCCAGCCGGCCGTCGCGGACCATGCGGAACAGTTCGGTCCCGGCGGCGATGATCTGGCCCTTGGTCACGCTGCGGCTGACGATCAGGCCGCCGACGGGCGCGCGGACGGTGGCCTGGGACAGCTGGGTCTGGGTCTGGGCCAGGGCGGCGCGGGCGGCCGACAGATTGGCCGTGGAGGACCGCTGGTTGGCCAGGGCCGTGTCCAGCGACGCCTGGCTGAGGAAGCCGCGTTCCTTCAACTGCTGGGCGCGGTCCAGGGCGGCGTCGTCGCGCGCCACGTTCGCCTCGGCCAACTGCACCTGGGCCTGCTGCTGGCGCAGCTGGGCGCGCAGCAGGACGTCGTTCATCTGCACCAGGGGCTGGCCCTGGCGAACATAGGCGCCTTCGTCGACATAGACGGCGACCGCGGTCAGGCCGCCGGTCTCGGCCGCGACCGGCACTTCCTCCCAGGCGGAGACGGTGCCCGACGCGGTCACGGTGCGGTTCAGGCTGGTCTGGGCCACGGCGGCGACGCTGACGGTCTGGCGCGAGCCGCCGGCGGTCTTCTCCGCCGTCTTGTCCTCGCCATGACCGCCGCAGCCGGCCAGCAGCAGGGCCGACAGCACGAGGACCGAGGGGGCGACGGCGCCGAAGGCGGGCCGGGTGCGGGTCGTCTTGGACAAGGCGGCGTTCCTCACGGTTCAGGCGAAGCGACCGCGTGGGCAGGCGCGGTCGAGCCGGGCTTCATACAATGTCCCGCGTCGCCCCGAAACGGCGAAAGCGATTGTTGCAAAGCCTTAATCTGGAACTGCGGGAGGCTCGGATCGCGCCCTGCGCTGGCCCCCGGCCCCGGCCCGTGATAGGGGCGCGCGGATGACGACTCCCCCTATCTCGAACATTCGGAACTTCAGCGTGGTCGCGCACATCGACCACGGCAAGTCGACCCTGTCGGACCGGCTGATCCAGCACACCGGCGGCCTGACCGCGCGCGAGATGTCCGAGCAGGTGCTCGACAACATGGAGATCGAGAAGGAACGGGGCATCACCATCAAGGCCCAGACCGTGCGCCTGACCTACAGGGCGCGCGACGGCCAGGACTATATCCTGAACCTGATGGACACGCCCGGCCACGTGGACTTCGCCTACGAGGTGTCGCGCTCGCTGGCCGCCTGCGAAGGCTCCCTGCTGGTCGTGGACGCCTCGCAAGGGGTCGAGGCCCAGACCCTGGCCAACGTCTATCAGGCCATCGACAACAACCACGAGATCGTCCCCGTCCTGAACAAGGTCGATCTGCCCGCCGCCGAGCCGGATCGCGTCCGCGCCCAGATCGAGGACGTGATCGGCATCGACGCCTCCGAGGCCGTCCTGGCCAGCGCCAAGTCCGGCATCGGCATCGAGGAGGTGCTGGAGGCCATCGTCACCAAGCTCCCGGCGCCCAGGGGCGATGCGAATGCGCCCTTGAAGGCCATGCTGGTCGACGCCTGGTACGACCCCTACCTCGGCGTCGTCGTGCTGGTGCGGGTGTTCGACGGGGTGCTGAAGACCGGGATGCGGGTCAAGATGATGCGCAACGGCTCGACCCACCTGATCGACCGGGTCGGCGTCTTCCTGCCCAAGAACACGCCCGTGGACCAGCTCGGCCCCGGCGAGGTCGGCTTCATCACAGCCCAGATCAAGGAAGTGGCCCACGCCGCCGTCGGCGACACCATCACCGACGAGAAGAGGCCGACCGCGGAGCCGCTGAAGGGCTTCAAGGAGGTCCAGTCGGTGGTCTTCTGCGGCCTGTTCCCGGTGGACGCCGCCGACTTCGAGGACCTGCGCGCCGCCATCGGCAAGCTGCGCCTGAACGACGCCAGTTTCACCTACGAGATGGAAAGCTCGGCGGCGCTGGGCTTCGGCTTCCGCTGCGGCTTCCTCGGTTTGCTGCACCTGGAGATCATCCAGGAGCGCCTGAGCCGCGAGTTCAACCTCGACCTGATCGCCACGGCGCCGTCGGTCGTCTACAAGATCGGCCTGCGCGACGGGACCGAGATGGACCTGCACAACCCGGCCGACCTGCCCGACGTGATGCAGATCGAGACCATCGCCGAACCCTGGATCAAGGCCACCATCCTGACGCCCGACGAATACCTGGGCGGGGTGATCAAGCTGTGCCAGGACCGTCGCGGCCAGCAGATCGAACTGTCCTACGTCGGCAACCGCGCCATGGTGGTCTATGAGCTGCCGCTGAACGAGGTGGTGTTCGACTTCTACGACCGGCTGAAGTCGATCTCGAAGGGCTATGCCTCGTTCGACTACGAGATCACCGAATACAAGGTCGGCGACCTGGTGAAGATGTCCATCCTGGTCAACGCCGAGCCGGTCGACGCCCTGTCCATGCTGGTCCACCGCGCCCGCGCCGAGACGCGCGGCCGGGGCATGGTCGAGAAGATGAAGGAGCTGATCCCGCCCCACCTGTTCCAGATCCCGATCCAGGCGGCCATCGGGGGCAAGATCATCGCCCGCGAGACGGTGCGGGCGCTGCGCAAGGACGTGACCTCGAAATGCTATGGCGGCGACGCCACCCGCAAGAAGAAGCTGCTGGAGAAGCAGAAGGCCGGCAAGAAGCGGATGCGCCAGTTCGGCAAGGTCGAAATCCCGCAGGAAGCCTTCATCGCGGCGCTCAAGATGGACGAGGATTGATCCCACAGCGTCTCCCTCCCCGGACGGGAGGGAGATGCTTTCGG
Organism: Brevundimonas sp.; assembly: GCF_003248455.1. Taxonomy (GTDB): domain Bacteria; phylum Pseudomonadota; class Alphaproteobacteria; order Caulobacterales; family Caulobacteraceae; genus Brevundimonas. Next base: position 8,914 of record NZ_QFNM01000034.1, on the reverse strand, counting down.
TGCCGCCTCAGTGCGCCCCGTTCAGACGCTCGAACACCGCCTCGTAGCCGTTCGCTTCGGCGAACCGCAGCGGCTTGACCCGTTCGACCAGGATTTCGCCGCGCGGCGTCTCGCCCCGTTCGATCAGGCCGATCACTTCGCTGGTGAAGTCCGCCAGCGGCATGGACTGGGGATTTTCCGCATGGCCCGGCATCAGGTCGGTGGCCACGGCGGGCGGGGCCAGCTCCAGCACCTCGACCGAGGTGTCGGCCAGCTGACGCCGCAGCGACTGGGTCCAGGAATGGATCGCCGCCTTGCTGGCGTTGTATGTCGGCGTGGCCACCAGCGGAACGAAGGCCAGGCCCGAGCTCACGGTGATCACCGTGGACGCCGTCTGTGCCCGCAGATGCGGCAGCAGCGCCGTCGTCAGGCGGATCGGCCCCAGCAGGTTGGTCGTGATGGTCGCCTCCACAACGTCCAGGTCGAACGGCTCGGCCTTCAGGTCTTCGGCCAGCATGATGCCGGCGTTGTTGATGACCACGTTCAGGGCGGGGTGATCGCGAACGACCTGGGCGGCGAAGGCGCGGATCGCGGCCGGATCGGCGACGTCCAGCGCGGCCCAGGCCATGCCCGGATTGGCCTCGACCACCGCCTTCAGCGCGCTCTCGCGGCGGCCGGTGATGACGACCTGGTTGCCGCGTGCGTGCAGGGCCTCGGCCAGGGCGCGGCCGATGCCGGAGCCGCCGCCGGTGATCAGGATGGTGTTGCCGGTGATGTTCATGGGTGTCTCTCCTGACGGGGTGCGTCGTTGCGACAGACGAGGCATGGCTGACGCTCTCCATTGGAAAGCAGGCACCAAAAGTCGCCATACTTACCCGAGTGAAAGATTTGGATATGACGGCCGTTCCGCCTGCAAGAATTTCGCATCCCGAGACCGGAGAATACGCCGATCCCCGCGTCGAGGCCCTGGTCAATGACGTGATCGGCCGTGTGGCGGACAAATGGACGATGCTGATCCTGGAGGTCCTGGCCGAACACGGCGAGCAGCGCTTCACCCGCCTCGGCGGCCTGGTCGGCGGGATCAGCCAGAAGATGCTGACGCAGACCCTGCGCCAGATGGAGCGCGACGGCCTGGTGATCCGCACCGTTCACCCCGTCATCCCGCCCAAGGTCGAATACCGGCTGACCGACCTGGGCCTCACCCTGGCCGAAGCCTTCTGCGGCGTCTGGACCTGGGCCGAACGGAACATCGACCGTATCGAGGCCGCGCGCGCGGCCTTCGACGGGCGAAAGGGATAGCGCCCGGCGCCCCCTCACGGCGCCTCGCCGGCCCGGTTCGCCTTCGCACGCAAGCGGCGGTCGACCGATCCTTGCGCTCAAGCTGAAACCGCGACCGGGGTTGCGTGTTGTTCTGGCGGAAACGCCAGGAGGAAGACCATGCCCCGGGGAGACAAGTCCGCCTATACCGACAAGCAGGAGCGCAAGGCCGATCATATCGCCGAGGGCTACGAGAAGCGCGGCGTGTCCGAAAAGGAGGCCGAGCGACGCGCCTGGGCCACCGTGAACAAGGACGACGGGGGCGGCAAGAAAAGCGGCTCGGGACGCGGCAAGTCCACCGGCCATCCCGCCGCCCGCAAGGGCGGTCGCAAGGGCGGCGCGGCCGCTGCGGCGCGCCCCGAGGCCGACCGCTCCGCCGCCGCCCGCAAGGGCTGGGAGACCCGTCGCCGCAAGGCCGCGCATTGACGAACCCCGAAATGGACCGCGCGCCGATCCCGCCCCGCCCGGACAGCCGCCCAGACAGCAGATCGGGCCTGGCCCAGGGCGGCCTGGGCGGACCCGAGGACCAGCTTCTGCAGGACGGGCAGGAAGAGGTCTTCGCCCGCGCCGAGGTCGAAAGCGGCCGCATCGAACACCACGCCGACGCCGATTCCCCTCCGTCCCCGTCGGAGGCGAAACCTTCATCACCCACCGCAAAACCAGGAGACCAAGATGGCTGAGAAAACCCTAGACAACCTGTTCTACGACACCCTCAAGGACATCTATTACGCCGAGCGCAAGATCCTGAAGGGCCTCAAGAAGATGTCCAAGGGCGCCCAGGCGCCCGAGCTGAAGGCCGCCTTCGACAAACACTATGAAGAGACCGAGGGCCAGATCGAGCGCCTGCAGCAGGTGTTCGAGATCATCGGCAAGCGCGCCCAGGGCAAGACCTGCGACGCCATCGAGGGCATTCTGGCCGAAGGCGACGAGATCCTGGAGGAATACGAAGGGACCGACGCCCTGGACGCCGGCCTGATCTCGGCGGCGCAGGCCGTGGAGCATTACGAGATCACCCGCTACGGCACCCTGAAACGCTGGGCCACGCTGCTGGGCTACGACGACGCCGCCCGCCTGCTGGACGAGACCCTGACCGAAGAGTCCAAGACCGACGAAAGCCTGACGGCCCTGGCCGACGCCAAGGCCAATGCGAAAGCCCAAGGCGCCGCCGCCTGACATGGGCCACGGGCTGCGAGACGCCATTCCGGCCACCGCCGTTCATCTGTGCATCGACATGCAGCGGATGTTCGTGGAGGACACGGAATGGCGCGCGCCTTGGGCGGAGCGGGTGCTGCCGGTCATCGTCGGCCTGTGCGAACGGCATGCCGAACGCACCTGCTTCACCCGCTTCATCCCGGCGGATCGGCCGGGCGATGGACGGGGCCGGTGGAAGGACTACTGGACGCGCTGGCCGCAGATGACGCGAGAGCGGTTGGCCCCCGGCCTGATCGACCTGGCCGTGCCGCTCCAGCGGTTCGTCCCGCCGGCCTGGGTGCTGGACAAATGGGTCTATTCGCCCTGGATCGCCACCGACCTGGACGCCGTGCTGCGCCGCAGCGGGGTCGTCACCGGGGCGGAAACCGATGTCTGCGTCCTGGCGGCGGTCCTGGGCGGGGTCGATCTGGGCTATCGGATGGTGGTGGTTTCCGACGCCGTATGCAGTTCCGCCGACGAACCGCACGACGCCCTGATGGCCCTGTATCACGATCGGTTCGCCGTCCAGGTCGAGACGGCCGAAAGCGAAGAGGTCCTGGCCGCCTGGTCCGCCTGAAGTCGGGTCCGCCCGACGTCTGGCCGCATTGCATCGCGACGAGGCGGGGACCGTGGAGCGCGTTCGAGAGCGCAGGCTGGGCGGCCCTATTCCCGCACCGTCTCGGTGATGAAATGCCGACCCTGCCTGTCCTCGATCTCCACCACCCATAGGTCGGGGTCGTAGCCGCGCTGGCGGGCGATATAGGCGTCCAGCTCGCTTTCGCTGTCCGAGGTGACGGGCTGGATCCACAGCCGATCGCCGTCGGGACCGAAGGCCTCGGTGAACAGGCGGGCGGTGCGGGTGGACGCATCATAGGCCTTGACGATGACCGAGCCGGCGCGGTCGTCGCCCTTCTTGACCACGGTGGCGTAGGCGCCCCCGATCTCGGCGCGGCGGATCAGGGCGCTGACCCACAGGTCGCTGGAAAGAAGCAATTCGCTAACCCTGCTCGCACACGGAACCCCAACGCTGAGCCGCTAGGGTCGGGGCATGAGGATAGGCCTTTCCCCCCGGCGGACCCAAGCCCTGATGTCGGCCCCGATCACGGCCCTGCTGATCGCCGCGACCCCCGTCGCCGCCTTCGCCGCGCCGCAGGACCGCTATTACGAGCGCGCCTTCGTGCTGGCCGCCAACGACCGCTGCGGCCTGTTCGAGCCGCAGTTGACCGCCGCCCTGACCGCCGCCGCCTACCAGGCGCGGGGCGCGGCCCTGCGCGCGGGCGCCAACGACCGCCAACTGGCCGAGACGGCCCAGCGGGCGCGGGCGCGGGCGGGCGTCACCCCGTGCGGCTCCGCCGATCTGAAGACGGTCCAGGGCCGGGTCCAGACCGCCTTCTCCGGCTGGTCGCGCACGACGCGGATGCAGTTTCCCGGCGACCGCGCGGGCTGGAGCGCCGACCGCGCCGCCTATTCCCGCCCGACCTGGCGGCTGATGCAGGCGACCACGACCGGCGCCTCGCCGGTGCGGTTCGGCGTGGTGGGCGGCATGGACCGGCCCGACCAGCTGGCGGCCGTGGTGTCGTGGCGCGGGCGCTCGCGTCCGACGGGGGCCAGAATCGTGATGCGCGACGCGGGCGTGGCGCCGCGTCCGTGGCTGTCGCGGGGCCTGCCGCCGGCGGTGCAGCGCCGCGCCTTCTGGGCCGCCGGGGTCCAGGCGGCGGACCGCGCCCTGCTGGCCGAGGGCCGCGCCGAGGGCCAGGCCTGGGTCTTTCCCGCCGCCGCCGCCAACGCCCTGTCGCGGCTGGACCCGCGCGAGGTCTTCACGGTCGAATTCGTCTTCCGCGACGGCAGCATCGCCCGCTCCACCTTCGAGGCCGGCGACTTCCCGGCGGGCCGGGCGTTCCTGGCGATGGGGCAGGTTTAGGGAACCGCATCGGCGGGCCGTGGCGAAGCGACCGGCGCAGCCGTCTCGACCTCGGCGGACCCCGCCGCCATCACCGGCAGGCGCACCACCACCGCGGCGCCTTCGCCCAGGGTGCTGTCGATGGTCATGCGGCCGCCGTGCAGTTCGGTCAGGCTGCGGACCAGGGACAGGCCCAGGCCCGTGCCTTGCGCCTTCTGGTCGGCGCCGCCGGCCTGTTCGAAGGGGCGGCCCAGGCGTTTCAGGTCTTCGGGGGCGATGCCGACGCCGGTGTCCGACACCGCCAGCTCCAGGTCCGGGCCGTCCGCGTCCAGCGTCAGGGTGACGGCGCCGCCGGCCGGGGTGAATTTGACCGCATTGGACAACAGGTTCAGCGCCATCTGCTTCAGGGCGCGGGCGTCGGCGCGCACCTTCAGCGGCTCGGCCGACAGGACGGCGGCCAGATCGACCCCCTTGTCGTCGGCCTGCAGCCGGACCAGGGCCACGGCGGCCGAGACGGCGTCGCGCGCGTCGAACTCGGCCATGGCCAGCTGATAGCGTTCGGCCTCGATCTTGGACAGGTCCAGCACGTCGTTGATCAGGTCCAGCAGATGGCCGCCCGCCTGGTGGATGGCGTCGGCGTATCCGGCGTAACGTTCGGGCAGGGGGCCGAACAGGCGCTGGCGCATGATGTCGGCGAAGCCCAGGACGGCGTTCAGGGGGGTGCGCAGCTCGTGGCTCATATTGGCCAGGAAGCGGGTCTTGCCGGCGGACTGGGCCTCGGCCTCGACACGGGCGGTCTCCAGGCCCAGCTCGCGCGCGAACTGGGCCGTGCCGTCGAACGCCTGGGCGATCAGGCGGGGCGGGTCGCCCGCGTGAACGAACGGCGCCGCGATCAGGATCACGCGCCGGTCCAGGGCGGCGCGCGGGCTGAACTGCACCTCGGCCGTCTGGCCCGACAGGGCGCGCGACAGGGCGGCCGAGACGGCGGGCCGGTCCGGGGCGTGGACGCCGGCGATCAGCCCCTGGTCCAAAAGGACGGGCACGGACAGGGCGGGCGGGGCGGCGCCCCAGGTCGCGACCGCCTGGCCCGACGGCTCCAGCAACAGGGTCAGGGCGGGCTGGTCCGCCAGCAGGGCGGCGATGCGCTCGGCCTGGCTTTCGGCCAGGGCCAGGCGGCGCCGGCGCTGGCCCCAGGTCAGGCGCAGGGCCGAGCCGACGGCCCCGAGCGCCAGAAAGGCCGAGGCCGCGGCCAGCAGGGGGGCTTGCGCCTCCGGCCCGTTCAGCCAGCTGGAGGTCAGGCCGCTGAAGATCGGCAGGAGGACGCCGAACACGCCCAGCCAGGTCAGGCCGTCGCGGCCCGTCCGGTCGTGATCCAGGGCGATCCCCGCCGCCAGGGGCAGGGCGACCAGGCCGGGCAGGGCGCCGGTCACGCCCCCCGTCAGACCCGCCGCCGCCGTCGCCGCGACCAGCCAGCCGACCATGATCCCCAGCCGCAGGCCTAGGGTGTCGCGCACCATCAGCGCCACCCCCAGCACGCCGGGCAGGGCCATGATCAGCAGGGCCGCCAACGGCCCGTCGCGCAACCCGTCCAGCATCTGGGCCGACAGGGCCGTCAGGCTGACCGCAACGGCCCAGACGGCGTGCCACAGGGCGAGCAGGGGCGCCGCCGGCGGCGCGCCGTCCCGAACCCCGTCGTCGCCGCCATGCGGAGCCGGGCGTCGGTCGTCGTGCGGGAAGGGGCGGGCGGGTGAGGTCAAGCAGCGGGGCCGGTGTTCATGTCCGCCTCCAGACTAGTCGCGCCCTTGAGTCGGCGCGAGGCCGCTCCCCCCTCAGGCGAACCCGGTCGCGACGTTCACCATGAATACCGGGGGACAAAACGGCCGGTTGTCGTTAACGGCGGGGCGGCCTATCTGGCGGCGCATGACCGCAACGCCCGACCGCACCCCCCCGACCGACAGTCTGGAACAGACCCTGGCCGAACTGGTCGACGACTTCGACCTGCTGGGCGACTGGGAGCAGCGGATCGAATATGTGATCGAACTGGGCAGGGGGCTGGCCCCCCTGGACGATGCGGATCGGACCGAGGCCAACAAGGTGCCGGGCTGCGCCGCCCAGGTCTGGTTGGCCGTGACCCCGGCGGACGGCCGCCTGTGGTTCGCCGCCGACAGCGACAGCGCCCTGTCCAAGGGCAATATCGCCCTGCTGCTGAAACTGTATTCGGGCCGCTCGCCGTCCGAGATCCTGGCCTTCGACGCCAGGGCGGCGCTGGACCGCCTGGGCCTGCCCTCGGCCCTGACCCGCCAGCGCGCCAACGGCCTGAACAGCATGGTCGGGCGGATCAGAGAGGCGGCGCTGGCGGCCGGCTGACCTTCGCCGAAACGGGGTGCAATGTGTGCGCTTCGTCTGACATCACCCGACGCCATAGTGTTCGGCCAGCGCTTGCAGCGCCCGTTTCAGCACCGTCTTGCCCTGGCGGCGGCGCAGGCCCAGGCCCGTCTCGGCCAGTTGCAGGCTGTCGCCGTGGATGCAGATGCGGCTCAGCATGGGTCGCAGGCGCGGGCCGACGGCGGCCAGCGCCGCCTCCACCCGGCGCGCGGCCGACAGGGCGCGGTCGGTCGGCTCCAGCCGCGCTGCGGTCCCCGCGCTTCCCGATCCGTGTTGCGGCAGGGCGTCCCAGCGCATGGTCACACACGGGCCGCGCAGGGCGAACTCGGCCTCGCGCCGCAGCCGTTCGCCCGCCGCCGCCTCGGCCGGGGTCAGCCACGGCCGACCCGACACGTCCTTGCGCCGCGCCAGCCAGGCGATGGGGCTTTCGCCCAGATTGGCCGCGCGCCGGGCCAGCCGCCCGTCGGGCTGGATCAGGTCGCGTTCGCCCAGGACCATGCCCGGCCGTCCGGGCGGGGCGGGTGCGACAGTCTCGGCGACCGGGCGCGCCTGCCAGCCGCCGCCGGGCCGGGCGCGCAGGCCCGGCCGCTCGACCAGGGCGCGGAACTCGGCCTCGGTCAGCGTCAGGCTGATGCGGCTGCGCCGATCCGCCGACAGCCGCAGCGTATAGCCGCCGCCCTTGTCCTGGGGCGCCAGCCAGGCGCCGGACCGGGTCATCAGGTCCCGCGCGCGCTCCACGATCCGGCTCATCGCGCCAAGTCCAGCACGGGCGGCTGATACAGGCCCTGGATGCAGGTCTCCAGTTCGTTCAGCAGGTCGTCGACGGTGCGCCGGTCGCGCTCGTCCTCGACCCAGCGGCAGGCCGCCCCGACGCTGGCCCGATTGACGCCGAAGACATGGCTGACCCGCTCCAGCGTCCAGCCGAAGGCGATGTGCGACAGATACATGGCCAGCCAGCGCGGGCGCGCGGCGCGCGGATGCATCCGACCCTTGCCGATCATCTGCGACGGGCGCGCTCCCGTGCGGGCGGCGACCAGATGGATGGCCAGCCCGGCCTTGATCCGGTCCTCCTCGCTGACCGGCACGATATAGTCCTCCACGGCGAACGCCTCCCTGCTTGCTCGAAATCCAACGCCGACACGATAGGCGCTCCCGACCTGGAGATAGGAATAAAAACCTACACGACGTCAAAATCGGTCGTTTCGCCTTGGCCGCCCTGAGGTTGCGGGCGGGGCGTTATGATGGACGGCCGCCCCGCGCGGCCGCCCGTCGCGACGGACAGGGTTAATAAATTCCGAATCCTTGACTCGGCCCACTCGACGCCGATTCGCAAATCAGCCTAGATTCGCCTCAATCGGATGGCGTTAACCCTTCTTAAGGTTTTCACGTCTTAACCTGCGAACAAGGTTACTCGGGCGTAAGCCAGGGTCGTTACCGCAAAGCCATGGCCTGGAGGGGCACGAATGCGCGTCCTGTTGATTGAAGACGATCACGCAACTGCCCAAAGCATCGAACTGATGCTGAAGTCGGAAGGCTTCAACGTCTACACGACCGACCTGGGCGAAGAAGGCATCGATCTGGGCAAGATCTATGACTACGATCTCATTCTTCTTGACCTGAACCTGCCGGACATGAGCGGCCTGGAAGTCCTGCGCCAGCTGCGCGTGGGCAAGGTCAACACCCCGGTCATGATCCTGTCGGGCAGCCACGAGATCGAAACCAAGGTCAAGACCTTCGGCGGCGGCGCCGACGACTACATGACCAAGCCCTTCCACAAGGACGAGCTGATCGCGCGCACCCACGCCGTGGTCCGCCGCTCCAAGGGTCACGCCCAGGCCATCATCCACACCGGCGAGATCGCTGTGAACCTGGACGCCAAGACGGTCGAGGTGAACGGCCACCGGGTGCATCTGACCGGCAAGGAATACCAGATGCTGGAGCTGCTCAGCCTGCGCAAGGGCACGACCCTGACCAAGGAAATGTTCCTGAACCACCTGTACGGCGGCATGGACGAGCCGGAACTGAAGATCATCGACGTCTTCATCTGCAAGCTGCGCAAGAAGCTGGCCACCGCCGCCGACGGCAAACACTATATCGAAACCGTCTGGGGCCGCGGCTACGTCCTGCGCGACCCGGCCGAGG
>NZ_QFNM01000068.1 GCF_003248455.1 Brevundimonas sp. | reverse complement strand
GATCGGGGGCGAAGGCGTGGCCGAACCGGCCGGCACTTGCAGCTTGATATAGCCGAGAATCTTCTTGGCCATTGGTCTCTCCTATGAATGACCCGGCGAACGAACGCAGGGCCGGTGAGCCGTGGTGCGGCATGGCTGCCTCCCACGGATTTGCCGCCCCGCGAGCCGAGGCCCGCCGAGCGAAGGCGCGCCTGTAACAGAACGACCGCAAAGACACAACGACTATGGCCGGCCGCCGCTTCACAACACGTCATCCTCGCCCTTGTGGCGAGGATCCAGACTCCCGGTGCTTGGGCGGAGTGCGCAATCCTCAACACCGCGAGTCTGGATCCCAGGGACAAGCCCTGGGGATGACGAAAGAAATTGGCACGCTGAAACGAAAAAGCCGCGCCCCTTGGGACGCGGCTTCAAATCTCGAATCTCGCCGGCCTCAGCCCGCGACCTTCTCCACCTGGGCATATTCCAGCTCGACCGGCGTGGCGCGGCCGAAAATGGACACGGCGACGCGCAGGCGGGCGTGTTCCTCGTCCACGCTCTCGACCGAGCCGTCGAAGCTGGCGAACGGACCGTCGATGACCTTGACCTTCTCGCCGATGTCGAAGCGGATGGTGGGCTTGGGACGCTCGACGCCCTCTTCCACGGCCCCGATGATGTTCTGGACCTCGCGCTCCGAGACCGGCAGCGGCTTGGTGCCGCCCGCGGCGCCCAGGAAGCCCGTCACCTTCGGCGTATTCTTGACCAGGTGGTAGGCCTGATCCGTCATCTCCATCTTCACCAGCACATAGCCGGGGAAGAACTTCCGCTCGGAGTTCACCTTGCGGCCGCGACGGATCTCGACGACATCCTCGGTCGGGACCAGGATTTCGGAGAAGGCGTCTTCCAGGCCCTGCTGCTTGGCCTGATCGCGCAACTGTTCGGCGACCTTCTTTTCGAAGTTCGAATAGGCGTTGACGATATACCACTTGTGGCGCGGATTGGCGGGCTTTGCAGGCGCTGCATCGGTCATGGGCGCGTCTTTCTCAGGATCCGAGAGCGATGATGTAGCGGAAGGCGTAGCCCAGGCCGGTGTCCACGATCCAGAAGAAGATCGAGGCGATCAGGACCATGATGAAGACCATCACCGAGGTGATCCAGGTTTCCTTGCGGCTGGGCCACACGATCTTGCGGCCCTCGGCGCGGACCTGGCTGATGAACTGGCCAGGGCTTGTGCGGGGTTTCTTGGGCTCGGGCGAATCGACCGTGATGGCGGCCGCGGCCGCAGCGACCTGGGGCTTCGCGCTGCCTTGAGGCCGCTTGCCGGGAGTTTTGGCCTTGGCCATCAGTTGCTCTTCACACAATTGTTCCTGTCGCCCCAGATGGGAAGTCCCATCCGGCAGCGACAGGGGGGGATTGGCAGGAGTTGGGGGACTCGAACCCACGACCCCCGGTTTTGGAGACCGGTGCTCTACCAGCTGAGCTAAACTCCTAGACAATCGCGCGCACCGTCCGGTCCGCGCGTTCGCCAGAGGGGGGCGTATGCCCGACGCCGCCCTGTATTTCAAGGGCGATGTGACGCCGACCCCGCCAATGCGACAGCTAGTCTTCCAGATGGGCGGCGACGGCGTCGCGCTCGTCCTCGGCCTTGATCAGTTCCTTGAAGATAAGCTTGTCGATCCGGCGGTCGTCCATGTCCACGACCTCGACTTCGAATCGCCCGACCTGCAGCACCTCGCCCTCGTCCGGCACGCGCGAGATCTGGTGCAGGATCAGGCCGGCGACCGTGTGGAACCCTTCGTGCTCGCCGAAATCCTCGCCCAGGGCGTCGGCCAGGTCGTCCAGGTCGGTCTGGCCATCCACCAGCCAGCTGCCGTCGGCGCGCTGATGAATCCAGGCCTGTTCCTCGTCGTGCCCCTCGTCGAAGTCGCCGGCGATCATCTCCAGAATATCGGTCGCCGTCACGACGCCTTCGAAGGCGCCGTATTCGTCGACGATGAAGGCCATGTGGACCCGCGAACCCTTCAGTATCTCCAGCGCCTTCAACACCGAAGTCGACTGCGGAATGAAGGCGGGTTCGGCGACCAGCGGTTCGATGTCGATCTTGCCCGTGGTCAACAGCGCGTCCAGCACGTCCTTCTTGTGGACCAAGCCCAGGGGATTATCGACGTCGTTCTCGCGCGCCACCACGATGCGCGAATAGGGGCAGGTGCGGATTTCCTCGCGGACGACCTCCTCGGGATCGTCCAGGGCGATCCAGAAGACGTCGTGGCGCGGCGTCATGGCCACGCGCACCGGCCGATCGCCCAGGCGCATGATCTCCTCGATCATCTCCTGCTCTTCCGGCTCGATCAGGCCGGCGGACGTGCCTTCCGCCAGAATGGTGGCGACCTCTTCCTGGGTCACGTCCGAACCGTCGCGATCCTTGACTCCCAGCACCTTCAATATGCCCGAGGTCGAGGCGGTCAGCAGCAGGACGAACGGCTTAAGCACGATCGCCAGCGTCGAGATCGGTCCGGCCATCTTGGAGGCCACCGACTCGGGAAAGATCAGCGCCAGGCGCTTGGGCACCAGTTCGCCGATGATCAGCGAGACATAGGTGATGCACACGACCACCAGGGCCGTGGCGAAGACCTCAGTATAGGCCGTCAGCGCCGGAAAGGCGACTTCCAGGATGCGGTCCAGTTCGCCCGCGATGGTCGCCTGGCCGTAGGCGCCCGCCAGAATGCCGATCAGGGTGATGCCGACCTGGACCGCCGACAGGAACTGCGTCGGCTCCTCCGACAGCTTCAGCGCCGCTCGCGCCCCCCGGTCCCCCCGCTCCGCCCTGGCCTGGAGTTTGGACCTGCGGGAGGAGACGACCGCCAATTCGGTCATGGCGAACAAGCCGTTGAGCACCACCAGGAGCAGAACGACGACAATAGCGATGAGTAACATCTAGGGGTTTTGGAGACCAACGCGGCGCAACATCCGGCGTCCGCAGCCCTACATTAGGGCAGGAAGGCGGCCAGCGCCACGTTTTCCTTGCGTCTCAGCCCGTGCGCCCGGCCTCGATCCCGCCATAGGCGCCGGATGTCGAGCGGCCGTCAGCGTCATATTGGGTCGCGCAGGCGCTCATTCCCAGAACGGCGCCGATGAAAATGCCAAGGCGGATGGCGCGTCGCATGTGGTTGCCAAAAGGTTAACGTCCGTCTTCGAACGTAAACCAGAGCTTTCGGTTGCAGGCAAGATCGCTCGCTCGGTTGTCGAAGCCTGCCGTCCCAGCAAAACGGCCCCCGGATCGCTCCGGGGGCCGCTCTGTTACGCTACTCTGTCCTTCAGCCCGGCAGGCTCGCGCCTTGGGGGCCGATCGTCGCGCTTAGGCGATGATCTTGGCCACGACGCCCGCGCCGACCGTGCGGCCGCCTTCGCGGATGGCGAAGCGCAGGCCCTGGTCCATCGC
>NZ_QFNM01000033.1 GCF_003248455.1 Brevundimonas sp. | reverse complement strand
GCTTTGGAAGGTATTGCTCGATCTCAAGCACCGCGAGAGTCGTAAATCGGAATCATGACGCGGATACACTTAGTTTGACGCCATATCTTTATGATGAGGGTTATGCAGGGACATCATTGGCCGACATCCCATTTATATCCTGCAATATATCTGATGATGTGTGGATTGGGCACGGGGCTATTATCCTTCCTGGCGCCCAATCAATAGGTCGGGGCGCGATTGTTGGCGCTGGCGCCATCGTTACGAAGGACGTCGAGCCCTATACGATTGTGGCGGGTAATCCAGCGCGAGTCATACGACGCCGATTCAGTGAGGCCGTCGTTGAAAGGGTTGAAAGTCTCCGGTGGTGGGAGTGGGAGGCGGCAAGATTAGTGAAGTTTGCGACCGATCATCCAGAGCAGGTTTTTCATCTGAAGGATGATGTCTAGCGTTGCCTGCGGTCGTACTTTTGATTGCTCGATAGCATGCTAGTTTTGTAAACGGCCGTTTGTAGAAGAATTGAAATAGGGCCATACTAATGTTGCATTCTCGAAATTTTACAGATTCCCTGAGATCTATTAAGAGGGCGGTGTTGGACGGCCCTGCAATTCTGCGATTTTTCATATACGATCTAGTTGATTATGCATCGAATTCATCTGTTCTGAAAGGGGTGACGGATAGAGAGTCGCTCATCTCTGTTATTACGATTATGACTCATAATATCGAGAAGGGCCTATCGCTCCCATCTCCAAGGTTAGGCTTTGGTGCTCGTAATATCGGTCCGCTGCTAAGGAGATGTAACGAATATATTGCACTATACGGCGTTGATGACACAATCGCGCGTGCGCAAGGGGTGCTGGTTGCCTATTCGAAATTCCACAAGGCGGCCGATTATATAAACTACCCATACTCAGCGGAGATTAATCAGTTACTCAGCGTCAAATCGTCGGATGTCCGAGGTGGCCTCAAGTTGCTAATCCGGGAGGACGTTGTAAATATTGGCCGCGCCGTCCCCGCAGCGTTCTTCGAAAGCCGCTCTAGTGTCCGTGTGTTTGATCAAGCAATGGTCGCAGACGAACAGATCATTTCGGCCATCCGAGTCGCACAGAAGGCGCCAAGTGTCTGCAATCGACAATCTGGGTTCGTCTACGTAATCAAAGAGCGGGCAGATATAGATGCCGCGTTAGCGATTCAGGCCGGCGCCAACGGGTTTGCGGAAAACGTGCCAACGCTGCTCGTTATAACTACAAAGACGAAGAACTTTTTTGGCCCGGAAAGAAATCAACGATGGGTTGATGGGGGTTTGTTTGCGATGTCGTTAATCCTCGGGCTCCACCGGGAAGGATTGGCGACCTGCTGCTTGAACTGGTCAAAGCCGGGCGCGGTAGACCGAAAGTTGAAAGAGCGACTCCGCATTCCGCGCGATCGGTCCATTATTTTCCTGCTGGCAGTTGGACGTTATCCGGCACGTGTGTCCGTTGCTCAATCTGCAAAGCGGCCGCTTTCCGACATGTACGAGCTAAGGTGAGTTCGACGGAGGAGTGGGGGGCTGGAGGGGTGGAACCGTGGTTCGCTTTCTAACGGTGTTCGTGCCTTGAGTTGCAACGGTCCCGATCGCAGCTAAGGCGTACCCCTCCGGTGAAGGCCGCCTTGTTCAGGTAGGGGGATCGGCGATGCTCAGGTCATAAGACTGCTCATACGAGCGGTCATATGACTGGTCGTATGAGTGGATGAGCCAGATCACCCTTTTGACTGGCGAGCGCCGGCGCATCTTCAGCGAAGAGCAGAAGCTGGCGATCCTTGAGGAGTACGCGTCCGATCATGACCGCCTTCTGAGGGAGGTGTGGTCGGTTTAACTGGACGATGATGGACACGATGATGGTGTCCACGATCGGACGATGATGGATGAGGCGCCCCCCTCCGTTCCCTCGATCATTGTGAGAGCCCAGGGGATTGATAGCCGATCTTCTGCGCCGGCGGGGGGGTTCAGGCGCACCGCCTCCGGGGTCAGTCCCCCGTGCGCCGAGTGCGGCCTGACGTGGTTGTAGTCGATGCGCCAGCGCTCGATGACGGCGCGGGCTTCGGCCAGGGTGGCGAAGACCTCCTCGTTCAGGCACTCGTCGCGGAGCCGGCCGTTGAAGCTCTCGACGAAGCCGTTCTGCTGCGGCTTGCCCGGCGCGATGTAAGGCCAGCCGACGCCGGTACGGTTGGTCCATTCGAGGATCGCACGACTGGTCATCTCCGTCCCGTTGTCGCTCACGATCATGGCCGGACGTCCCCGCCGTGCGATCAGCCGATCCAGCTCCCGCGCCATGCGCTGGCCCCCGATCGAGGTGTCGACCACCAGAGCCAGGGCCTCACGCGTAAAGTCATCGACGATGCACAGGATGCGGAAGCGTCGCCCCCACGATAGACCGTCGGCTACGAAGTCCAGCGACCAGCGCTGGTTTGGGCCGTCCGGCAGGGCCATGGGCGCACGTGTTCCGGTAGCCCGCTTGCGGCCTCGTCGTCGTCGCACCGCCAGGCCTTCCTCCCGATAGAGCCGGAACAGCCGCTTCTTGTTCATGCTGACGCCCTCCCGCTCCAACAGGATGCCCAGGCGCCGATAGCCGAACCGGCGACGCTCGGCCGCCAGACTGCGCAGGCGCTCGCGCACCTCCGCGTCGCAACCGTCTTCGGATCGATCTGAACCAGCCCGCAGGCGCGCTTCTGGGAGAAGCCGCGCTCCGCCATCAGGCGAAGCACGGTCGCTCTGCGCGCTGCAGGGCTGTGCAGGGAGTTCGTCATGACCGCCGCTTGCGAAAAGCAGCCGTCCCAGTAGAACCCGTAACAGGTTAACCCAAATCGGGTTTTTTACAGGGGCGTTCGTGAAAGTAGCTTATGCATGTGCGGTTGGCGTCGTGACGCTCGCATTGCGCGCGGCAGCGAGAAATGATCGAGCGAGCAAAGGAGTCGGTCTCATCTGAGATGATTGATCCGACCTCGGTGGTCTTCACAGACGTGACCGCCGATATGTCGTCAGTTTGCGGGTGGGTGAACGGAAGGAACCGCTTCGGAGGCTATGCTGGCAAGCAGCGATTTGTCTGGGTTGATGGCGGAAGCATCCAGTTTGAGTCGGACGCTGATCCTGCAAAGTTCCCGGATCTCAAACCGGAGGCTGCCAATGCCGGCCTTTGCACGTTCAATGAGAGTTTTGATCAATGCAAAAGTAATGGACCGGCACTCGGTTCGACATCTGTATACTGCCACTCACCTCATCGTCAGTGAAATAACCTGCTACACAAGAAAAGGCCACAATTTACTGCAATATATGTTGTTATAGTCGCTCCATGACACACGTGGAGCGACTATGACGATCTTCAATCTAATCACGATGTTGGGTGAGCAAGTCTTCGGCATCGAGCCGATTATATGCGGTGACCAGCAGGACGCCGTCGCCTACTCGTGCGGTGTCCTGACCGAGCGGACCAAGGCTCACGCAGAGATGTATGCGAACCTCAACGTTCATTGGTCGCTGGAAGAAGGTGAGCGCTCTCTTGGCGATGCAACGGTCCCAGCCGGTCGAAAAGTTGGCACGTGGCAACTAGTATTTTCCGGTGGTCAGCCGAAGCTCGTTTGGGCCGATTACGTGGGCCGGAAACGGCTGAAGTCGAGTCAGGGGTGAGGACTTCTAAGCCTTGTGTCGCACCCCTTAAGCAAACATTTTTGCGACACGTAAGTGCGACACAAACTGCGACACATTCCCCAGGCCGGTGGCGGAGAGGGTGGGATTCGAACCCACGGTACCCTTCCAGGCACGCCGCATTTCGAGTGCGGTACATTCGACCACTCTGCCACCTCTCCGCGGCGCCGATGTCGCTTGGTCGAGCGAGGGGCTTCTCTAGTCGGAGCCGGCGCCGTTCGCAAGCGGTCTGTGAAAGAAATCCGACGCTATCGTTGGGCGGGCAGGGACAGGCCGGGCGCGGCCCCTGTCTGGGCGTCCACGCCCTTGAATCGAAACAGTTCGGCGGGTCGGCCGCCGGTCGTGGAGGACATCCGGCCGGTGGGTTCCACCAACCCCGTGCGCTCGACCCCGCGCCTGAAGTTCTGCTTGTGCAGGCTTAGGCCGGAGACAGCCTCGGCGCCAGCCTGGAGCTGCGACAGGGTGAAGACGCCGGGCGTCAGGTCGAACAGAACAGGGCGGTACTTCAGCTTGCTGCGCAGCCGGCCCAGCGCGGTGGCCAGGATGCGGCGGTGGTCCGAGGCCATCGGGCGGCCGGGCAGGGCCGGGGGCGCCGGTTGGCCGGCGTCGCGCCAGGCCTCGGGCGCCAGTCGGGCCTCGTAGAGCAGTTCATAGCGTTCCAGCACCCGCTCCTCGTCCCAGCGGTTTTCCGCCGTCAGGGCGAAGAGGCTTCGGACGCGGGTAAGGCGGGCCTCGTCCCGTCCGGCCCAGGCCTTCAGATGTTCGGCCAGGGCGGGGTCGGCGGGCTGGCGACGGTCTTCCCAGGGAAAATAGTCGAACACCGCGTCCCAGCGCGCGTCATGCACCTCGCCCTCGGCGGCGTCGGGCGTCAGGGCGAGATAGCCGACCGAAACCTCGCGCCTGCGTTCCGGCCCGGGCGTGGCGCGCGGCGAGGCGCGGCCCGCGTCGCCGAAGGTGTAGAGCTGTTCGACGAAGCCCAGTCGAAACCCGGTCTGGGCGGTCACGAAATCGCGCAAGGCGCGTTCGAACGTGCGGTCCCGCAACGGGTCGAAGGGGCCGAAGGGCAGGGCGCGCGCCCCATCCTCGGCCGGCGTGGTCAGGACGACCGCCTGGCGGGCCTTCAGCGTCATGACGACCGCCGACAGACCGATGCGAACGCCGTCCTCCGCCCCCGAGTTCATGGCGCTATTCCGTATGCCAGGCGTCGTCGGCTGGAATCAGGCCGACCGCGCCGGCCAGGACGCGGTAGCGTTCCAGATAGCGGGCTTGGGCGACCGGGGCGGGCTGGGGCTCGATCACCAGGCTGTAGCCGGCGGGCGGGCGGCCGAAAAAGCCCAGCGATTCCTTCTCTGTGAAGCCGGCCAACTGCGTCGCCTCGAAAAAGGCGCAGGCCTTGTCGGCCTTCTTGATCAGGGTCTTGATCGTCTGCGGCGTCTTGGGCGGCAGGCCGTAGCGCAGGTGGATGGCCGCCTCCAGCTTGGCTTCGAAATCCTTGTAGCCCGAGCCCAGGGCGGCCTTGAACGGCGAGATCATGTCGCCGATCACATATTCCGAGGCGTCGTGCAGCAGGGCGGCCAGGCGCCATTTCGGATCCAGGCCCGGCCTGATGTGGGCGGCGATCTCTTCGACCACGACGCTGTGCTGCGCGACCGAAAAGGCGTGTTCGCCGATCGTCTGGCCGTTCCAGCGCGCGACGCGGGCCAGGCCGTGGGCGATGTCCTCGATCTCGATGTCGAAGGGCGAAGGGTCCAGCAGGTCCAGGCGACGGCCCGACAACATACGCTGCCAGGCGCGAGGGGCGTTCTTCTTGGGGGGGCGCTCGGCCAAGGGCGTGTCCTGATCGCTTACGGGACGGTCAGGTGGCGCAAAGACGCGCCGGGATCAAGCGCCGCCGGCCGATCCGGCCGAACTATCCCCGCGCGGGCCGATTCAGCGGCCGACGTTCAGCGTGACCAGTTCGCGGGCGTCCTCGAACACCGCGCCGTCGCCGCGATCCTTGGAACGAACCACGGCGACGACGATGGGGCCGCCGGCGGGGCCGCGCGCCTCGAACCCGACCCGGCGCCATCCGGCGTCGGCGGGCTGGTCGTCGGACAGGATGTAGGTCATGCGCGTGGCCGCGCCGGGCGCGCGGGTGCGGACGCGCGTGGACTTGTCGTTGGAGTCCACGCTGACGGTCGAGGTTTCGGTGCGGGTGTTCTGGCCGTCCTTGGACTGGATGTTGATGCCGCCGATGCGGACGCTGGCGTTGTCGCCCTGGGTCTCGATCCGCAGGCCGGGCAGGCGGACCGAGGCGTCGTCGCCGCGGGTCTGGATGTTGACGCCCGGCGCCTGGACCGAGGCGGTCTCCTCGCCGTTGACGGCGGCGGCCGCGGCGGCCTGGGCCGTCGGCGTGGGGGCCAGACGAGCGGATGTCTGGGGCAGGTCGGCGCTGACGCGGGCCTCGAAATCGCGCAGCACGTCGTCCGGGGACCGGCCTTCCAGCCGGACCAGGTGCAGGACTACGTCCGACCCCTTCGGCCCGCCATAGACGCAGTTGGCGCCGCCCGCCGCCGCCAGACCCTTGCGGGTCAGGACGCCCAGGACCTCCGGGCATTGGAGGGTGTCGACCACCTTCAGCACGCCCGCCTCCGCGCCGTCGCTGGACTGGGTCGTGGTGATCCGCACCGAGTTCTCCCCGTCGCAGCCCGACAGGCCGGCCGCCAGAGCAAGGCAAATCAGGACATGACGCATGGTCGAACCTTTCTTGGCGCCTATTCTGCGCGCCGTGCGCGGCCGTTCCAGTGAAATCGCGGTAAGGCGGCTCAACCGCCGGGACGCGCGCCTTCGCGGCGGTTCAGGAAGGCCAGACGCTCGAACAGATGCACATCCTGTTCGTTCTTCAGCAGGGCGCCGTGCAGGGGCGGGATCAGGCGATTGGGCGTCTTCTCGCGCAGGGTCTCGGCGTCGATGTCCTCGACCAGCAGCAGCTTCAGCCAATCCAGCAGTTCGGATGTCGACGGCTTTTTCTTCAGGCCCGCCGTTTCGCGGATCTCATAGAAGGTCTTCAGCGCCTCGGAGACCAGGCGCGGCTTGATGCCGGGGAAGTGGACATCGACGATGGCCGAAAGGGTCTCGGCGTCCGGGAAGCGAATGAAGTGGAAGAAGCAGCGACGCAGGAAGGCGTCGGGCAGCTCCTTTTCGTTGTTGGAGGTGATGATGACGATGGGGCGCACCTCGGCGCGGATCGTCTCGTCGGTTTCCTGGACGTAGAATTCCATCCGATCCAGTTCCTGAAGAAGATCGTTCGGGAATTCGATGTCGGCCTTGTCGATCTCGTCGATCAGCAGGACAGGGCGGACCGGGGAGGTGAAGGCTTCCCACAGCTTGCCCTTCTTTAGATAGTTGCGGACGTCGTGGACTCTTTCCTCGCCCAGCTGGCTGTCGCGCAGGCGGCTGACGGCGTCGTATTCATAGAGGCCGTTGTGCGCCTTGGTCGTGGACTTGACGTGCCAGGTGATCAGCGGAGCGCCGAAAGCCTTGGCGATCTCATAGGCCAGCACCGTCTTGCCCGTGCCCGGTTCGCCCTTGATCAGCAGGGGACGCTCCAGGGCGACGGCGGCGTTGACGGCCACCTTCAGATCGTCGGTGGCGATATAACGGTCGGTGCCTTCGAAACGGCTCATGAAAAACCCACTCCGTGTTTCCACGGAGTGGGTAGCGTATCGCCATCGACGTGAACAGCGATCAGGTGATGCGCTTGGCCGAGACCGGGTCGCTGGCAGGGAAGGTTTCCTCCAGCCCTTCGTCGACCAGGGCTTCCTGGCGGCTTTCCGCCTTGTCGATCTTCTCAAGTTGATCGGGCTTGGCATCGTCGGTTTCGACGCGCTTGGCGTGCGGGGCGTCCGAAAGGGCGTCGCTGCGGGCTTTCTCGTGGTCCATTATCTTGTCCTCGGTGTTATCGGGCGGGGCTGTCCTGATCGCCGTCGGGGCCGTAGCCCAGGTCGGAGATGTCGTCGTCAGACAGGCGTTTGGCTTCCCAATGGGCGGCGCTGGCCTGGGCGCCGCGTTCGTTCTCCATCAGGCCGGAATAGACCAGTTCCACCTCGTCGGGGGCGGGGGCCGGTTCGCCGTCGGCGTCCAGCTGGCTGCGGGTCTCGCCATCCACGCCCAGCAGGGCGTCGGCCTCGCGCTCGATCCCATCCAGCGCCAACTGGTCGTCCAGGTCGATCTCGGCGTCGGGATCGAAATCCTCGTCGTCGGCGTCGCCTTCGGCCTGGGTGACGTCCAGAACCTGATCGGCTTCGTCCAGAAGGATGTCGCCTTCGCCCTCGTCGTCCAGATGGGTCTCGTCGAAGGTCTCCGACTGTTCCTGATCGTCCTGATAATCGTTGTCCGGCATGGTCGCCTCCTCTGTGAGGGGCAAACGCAGCGGCGCCGATAGGCGTTCCAGCCCCGGCGGCGGACAAGGGATGGTTAACCGATGGCGGGTAGGGTCGGGCCTCATCAAGCGTGTCCGCGGGACGCCGTCTGGAGTTCGGTCCTCAATGGCCCTGAAGCTGTCGCTGAAACCCGGCGAGAAATTCGTCCTGAATGGCGCGGTGGTCCAGAACGGCGACCGGCGCGGCGTGCTGATCCTGCAGAACCGCGCCAGCGTCCTGCGGGAAAAGGACATCATGCAGGCCGAGGACGTCACCACGCCGGCGCGCCGCATCTATTTCCCGATCATGATGATGTATCTGGACGAGAGCGGGGCGGCGAAATTCTACGACGAACTGGCGCTGAGGATCACCGAATTCATGGGCGCGACCCAGAACCCGGAGATCCTGGCCGAATGTGTCGCGGCGTCGCGTCACGTGCTGGCGCGCGAATACTACAAGGCCCTGATGTCGGCGCGTAAGATTGTCGAATACGAAGAGAGAGTGCTGAATGTCGCTTCAGGCCTACACAGCGGCGACGGCCAGGGCTGAGAGCCCGCGCGACCTGGAGTACCGGTTGTTCGGTCAGGTCACGCGCGCTCTGGTTCACGCCTCCACGCTCGATCCGTCCGAACTCGGCGCCCGTATCGACGCCCTGGATTGGAACCGCCGGCTGTGGTCGACCCTGGCGGGCGACTGCAGCGACCCGGCCAATGCGCTGTCCAATCCCGTGCGGGCCCAGATCATTTCGCTGAGTCTGTTCGTCAATCGCCACTCCTCGGCGGTGATGCGCGGAGAGGAGACGTTCCAGGACCTGATCGACATCAACCGCATGATGATGCAGGGCCTGTCGGGCGGCGCGCAGGCGGCCTGAAGCCGCCGACTTCACGAATGCGCGAAGCCTATTGGCGCAAAGCCTTGAGGCGTCTTAGATTCGACCTCCCTGTTCAACAGTCGAAAGGAGGTGATCCAGTGTCTCATTGTCATCCATCGCGAGCGACGGCCGCGACCCTGGGCCTCGGGAAGGTCCTGGTCTGATCCTTTCAGACTGAGTTGCGTCCGGGCCGTTTCGCGGTCAGGCAATGAAGGGTCGCCGCGGAAGCGCGGCGGCCCTTTTGCATAGGCGCCGGGGCGATCAGTGGATGATGCGAGCCAGCCAGTTGGCCGCGTGATGCGCGACCTCCATCACCGTGCGCCAGATCAGAAACAGATAAAGACCGCAGGCGCCGGTGAACATCGCGCCCAGCAGGATTGCGACCCCGTCGCGCTGCATCATGCCCAAGGCGAAGAACACCAGGGCGATGCCGGGCAAGGCGTCGCCGAACGGGATGGGCAGGGCCATCACCATGGCCAGCAGGACGCAGATCAGGCCGGTGACGACATCGGCCGCTTCCCCCGTCAGAAACGGAATGCGGGGCCGCGTCAGGTTTTCGACATAGCGCACCACCTTCATGATCTTCGACACGCCGGCGCGATAGGCCGGGCGGCTGATCGAGGCGTTCAGGGCCCAGCGCGGCAACCAGATGGAGTCGCGCTGGAAGGCCAGCTCCAGCGACATCAGGATGATCGGTACGGCGAACACCGCCTTGCCGCCCGGCGGCCAGGGCAGCAGCGCCAGCATGGACAGGATCAGGATCATGGCCCCGAACCCGCGCTCGCCGAAAGCGTCGACAAGTTCTTCCAGCCTCAGCTTGGGATCGGAGCTTTCGCCGATTTCCTCGATGACGTCGGAGAAGCGTCTCAGGTCTCTCTGATTGTCGTGCGGGGGCATCAGGAACGGCGCTCGGCTGGGGGTTCGAGCCATCTAGGCGAGCAACGGCTTAACCGCCACTTACAGATCGGCAACGCCGCCCAATAATCGCGAAATACGACTATTTTTCCGCGGGGCGCTCCAGGCCCGGCTCGGCCCCAACCTCAGCTTCCCAGCAGTTCCCGGCCGATCAGGAAGCGGCGGATCTCGTTGGTGCCGGCGCCGATGTCATACAGCTTGGCGTCGCGCACCAGCCGTTCGACCGGCCATTCCCTGGTGTAGCCGGCGCCGCCCAGGGCCTGGACGGCCTCCAGCGTCACCTTCACCGCGTTCTCCGAGGCCAGCAGGATGGCGCCCGCGGCGTCGTAGCGGGTGGTCAGGCCGGCGTCGCAGGCGCGGGCGACCGAATAGACATAGGCGCGGGCGCTGTTCAGGGCGACATACATATCGGCCACCTTGCCCTGCATCAGCTGGAACGAGCCGATCGGCTTGCCGAACTGCTTCCGGTCGCGGACGTAGGGCAGAACCACGTCCAGCGCGGCCTGCATGATGCCCAGGGGACCGGCCGAAAGCACGGCGCGTTCATAGTCCAGCCCGCTCATCAGCACGCCCGCGCCGCCGCCCAGCGGACCCATGACGTTCTCTTCCGGCACTTCGCAGTCCTCGAACACCAGTTCGGCGGTGTCCGAGCCGCGCATTCCCATCTTGTCCAGCTTCTTGGAGACGCTGAACCCCTTCATGCCCTTCTCGACCAGGAAGGCGGTGCAGCCGCGCGATCCGGCCTCGGGGTCGGTCTTGGCGTAGACGACCAGGGTGTCCGCGTGGGGGGCGTTGGTGATCCAGAACTTGGTCCCGTTCAGGACGTAGCGGTCGCCCTTCTTGTCGGCGCGGGTGCGCATCGACATCACGTCCGATCCCGATCCGGCCTCGGACATGGCCAGGGAGCCGACATGCTCGCCCGAGATCAGCTTGGGCAGATATTTCCGCTTCTGGTCTTCGGAGCCCCAGCGACGGATCTGGTTGACGCAGAGGTTGGAGTGGGCCCCGTAGCTGAGGCCGATGGAGGCGGAGGCGCGGCTGACCTCTTCCATCGCCACGACGTGCTCAAGATAGCCCAGGCCCAGGCCGCCGTACTCTTCCTCGACGGTGACGCCGTGCAGGCCCAGGTCGCCCATCTCGGGCCAGAGGTCGCGGCGGAATTCGTTCTTCTCGTCGATCTCCGCGGCCAAGGGGGCCAGGCGATCGGCGGCCCAGCGGGCCGTCGTGTCGCGAATGGCGTCGGCGTTTTCGCCAAGGCCGAATTCCATGGATTGGGGCGCGAAGGGGATGCTCATGCGCGAGGGGTTAGCATCGCGCACAGGTCCTCGCCAAGCGTCGTCAGTCGTGGCCGGGACGGCCCCAGCGACGGTAGAGGTTGTAGACCGACACCGCGATGCAGGCGACCGCGATCAGGGCCAGGACCCAGGCGACCGTCGCCGTATCGCCGCTGCGCGTCGTCGCGGCGCGCTGAAAGGCGGCGGCGGCGACGCCCAGCGACACCATGCCCAGCGCGCCCATGGCGAGGAATGTCACCAGTTCGCCCAGGCCCGCGCGCCGCGACGCCTTGGCCCGCGCCACGACCTCGCGCACGCCCAGGGCCTGGTCCGGCGGGGTGAAATCGGGATCGAGCGCCGTCAGAACGGGATCGGCGGAAGGCGAGGCCGCCGGCTTCGCAGCGAGGTCCGGCGCGGTCAGGACGACGCTGGACGTCTCCGCGAACGCGGCCTTGGAGGCTTCGGTCGGCGCTGCGGCCAGGGGATCGTGGACGTCGTTCGCCGCGACGATAGGCGCGTCGGCGCCGACGGCTTCGGCCGACTGGGCGGGGAAGGGGGCCACCGCCTCCTCCAATGCGCCGCCGACCGCCGGCAGGACGGCTTCGTCTGTCTCGAATGGAGACGGCAAGGGCGCGGCCAGCAGGGCGGCCAGGGTTACGGGCGCGCCGGGCGCGGCGTTGAACAGGGCGTGTTCGGCGCACCGGCGGCGGGTCGGCTTCTCCGCGGCGCCGTCGTCGGCCCAGGCGCTGAGGGCGGCGGCGGCCTGGCGGGGCGCTCCTGCGTTCAACCGGGCCACCACGTCGGAGACGGCGAACCGCTCGGCCCCGATAGAGAAGGCGAAACTGGCCAGGGCGTCGAACTGGTGCTGGTTCAGCGGAACCTTGACGTGTTCGCCGACGGCCTTGACCACCGGCAGCAGGTCGTACTGCATCAACAGTTCGGCCTCGGCTTCCGACACCGCCGCGCCCTCGCGCGCGGAGCGGGTGTGGCCATAGCCGATGACCCAGCGGCCGTCGCCACGCTGCGTCGCGCGGGGGCGGAACCCTTCGAAGCTCTTGATCAGAAGGACGCCCTCGCGGGAGACCCTGGTCGGTTTGGCTAGGACGTCGGACACGGTTGACCCAATTAAAGACAGACGCGGGGCGCTTGCGTCGTGCCCAGCAAGGGCCGCGCCGGGCACCTGGCGCGCGGGTCTAAAGCAGAACCAGTGTGGCCAGACCAAGGAAGATCAGAAAGCCGAAGAAGTCGGTGGTCGCCGTGACGAATACGGCGGACGAGACGGCCGGGTCGAACTTCAGCTTGGACAGGGTCAGGGGCGTCAGAACGCCGATGCAGGCCGCGACCAGAAGGTTCAGGATCATGGCGGCGCCGATAACCAGGCCGATCTTCCAGTTCTCGTCGCGAAACCAGAAACCGGCGGCCACGCCGATCAGGGGCGCCAGGATCAGCCCGTTGGCCATGCCGACCAGCAGTTCGCGCAAGAAGGTGCGGGTGGCGTTGGCCGAGTTCAGCTCGCGCGTGGCCAACGCCCGCACCGTGACCGTCAGGGCCTGGGTGCCGGCGTTGCCGCCGATGGCGGAGACGATGGGCATGAGCACCGCCAGGGCGACGATCTGCTGGATGGTGCCTTCGAACAGGCCGATGACGCTGGCCCCCAGGGCCGCCGTCGCCAGATTGATCGCCAGCCAAGGCACGCGGCCGCGCACGATCTCCGCGACCGAAGACCCCCGGTCCTCGTCGGCGACGCCGGCCAGGCGCAGGATGTCCTCGCGGTTTTCCTCCTGGATGATGTTGACGATGTCGTCGACGGTGATCTGGCCGACAAGGCGACCGCCCGCATCCACCACGGGCGCCGAGATCAGGTGGTATTTCTCGAAGATGTAGGCGACCTCTTCCTGGTCCTGGTCGACGGCGATCTCGTTCACCGGCTCCATCAGGTCTGTCAGCCTGGCGCTGCGCGCCGCGCGCAGAAGGGCGCTGATGGCCACGCCGCCGACCGGGCGGTTGACCGGATCGACCACATAGATGTCGAAGAACAGTTCGGGCAGGTCGTCGCCCTGTTTGCGGATGTGGTCGATGGTGTCGCCCACGCTCCAGAACTGGGGCGCGGCCATCACCTCGCGCTGCATCAAACGGCCGGCGGACTCCTCGGCGTAGCCCAGGCTGCTTTCGATGGCGGCCCGCTCGACCTCGGGCATGGCGGCCAGGACGCGCTCGCGCTGATCGTCCTCCAGGTCTTCCACGACGGCGGCGGCGTCGTCGGAATCCAGTTCCTGAAGCGCTTCGGCCAGGGTCCCGTGCGGCACTCGCTCCAGAACCTCCTCGCGGATGCCGTCGTCCAATTCGGGCAGGGTCTCGGCCAGCAGTTCCGGCGGCAGCCACAGCACGACGACGGCCCGGTGTTCGGCCGTCAGAAAGCCCATCAGGTCGGCCACGTCGGCCGGGTGCAGATCCTCCAGCAGCGAACGCAGCCGCATTCCGTCGCCATCGTCGGCGGCGTCCACGACCTTCTCGACGAAGGCGGGGGTGAGGACATAGTCTTCGTCCAGGGCTGCGTGGTCTTCGTTGTCAGGCGCTTCGGCTGGCGCGAAGGCGTGGTCCGTGGAGAAGACTCGAACTTCCACGGGTTGCCCCACAGCGACCTCAACGCTGCGCGTCTACCAATTCCGCCACGACCGCTCGCATCGGAGCGGCGGCGAATAGACGAAGCCGTCGGAAAAGGAAAGGGGCGAAGTGAGCGGCGTGTGGCGTGTAGTCAGTGGCGAGCGGGTCGGGCGATTTCAGCGACGGTGATCTGACGCCCGGCGTGGAAAGGCGGGGCGCATTCGCTCGCCACTCGCCGCTAATCACTCTTCACTGGCTAATCAGGCGGCCCCGGCCATGAAGTCATAGACGTCTGCCTGGCGGGTCACGGTGATGGCGATGCGATCCTCGCGGATCTCGATCTCTCCGCGCGCCACCGGATAGTTGTTGGCCAGGATCCACACCTCGTCGCCCTCGGCCACGTCCAGCGGAATCACCGCGCCGCGACCCATGCGCAGCAGTTGGGACATCGGCAGCACCGAACGCCCCAGCACGACTGAGATTTCGACATCGACGGCGTTGATCTGGGACACGGAGACTCTCGTTCGCGACGAGGCGTCCCTTGCGAAAACGCCTTGGCGCCCACATTGAAGCGTCATGCTTGCCGAGCCGTTAAGCCCGTCCATTCAGAAACTGCGTCTCGACGACGGCCGCCCCGTCGAATGGGCGGTGTCGCAGAGTTATGTCGACTACGCCGCCGCCGAGGCCTTCATGGAGGCGCGGGTCGCCGAGATCGCGGCGGGAGAAGCGGCCGAGATGGTCTGGCTGCTGGAACATCCGCCCCTTTACACCGCAGGCGTCTCGGCCAAGGACGAGGACCTGCTGGACGCCGACCGCTTCCCCGTTCATCGCACGGGGAGGGGCGGGCAGTTCACCTATCACGGGCCGGGCCAGAGGGTGGCCTATGTGATGCTGGACATGAACCGGCGAGGCAGGGACGTGCGCTGTTTCGTGCGGGGCCTGGAGCTGTGGCTGATCGGCGCCCTGGGCGATTTCGGCGTGGCGGCCGACGTTCGTCCCGGCCGCGTCGGCGTGTGGGTGGAGCGCAAGGGTCCGGGCTGGTCGCGCGAGGACAAGATCGCGGCCATCGGCGTCAAGGTGCGCAAGTGGGTCAGCTTCCACGGGATCAGCCTGAACGTCGAACCGAACCTGGAGCATTTCGGCGGCATCGTGCCGTGCGGCATCCAGGAACATGGCGTGACCAGCCTGGTCGATCTGGGCGTCCTGGCGACGCTGGACGAGGCCGATGCGGCGCTGCGGCGCAGTTTCGTGGGATTGTTCGGCCCCGTCGCGCCGGCCGAGGCGCCGCTCTGAACTCGCGCGCATCGTCGCATGTCGGGGGACAATGGGGCGAAATCCGGTCCACCGGGCTTGGCAAGCGCGGGACGCATGAGGTTTAACGCTGGCCGAGCGTTTACCTTCGAGAAGACTGCGAGGACTCCATGAACCGCATGATCGCCGCCGCATCGGCCGCCGTTCTGTCGCTGACCGTCGCCGCCGGCGCGGCCGTGGCCCAGGATTTCCGCGCGCTGGCCCAGCAGGATCTTCAGGCCGCCCACGACGCCCTGGCCGCGAACCATCCCGCCGCCGTGATTCCAGGCGCGCCCAGCCAGGCTTTCCGCAACTGGATCGACGCCGGTCTGGCCGAGGCGAAGGGCAAGGTCGGACAGGTCAACAGCGGCGACAGCCACGCCTATCTGATGCGCTACTACGCCAACGGCTTTCGCGATTCGAACATCGCCATCCGCCCGACATATGAAGGTCTTGGGCCGTTCTACGCCACCAGCTGGCCGGGCGTGACCACGGCCTGGCGCAACGGCGAATATGTCGTCTCCTACGCCAAGCCGGGCGTGCGAAACCTGCCTCCTGTCGGTTCGACCCTGGTCAAGTGCGGCGACAGGACCGCCGCCCAGTTGGCCGAAGAACGGCTGGATCGCTGGGAAGGCGACTTGACCACCGAGGCCGGCCGCGTCCGCACAGCCCCCTATCTGCTGTGGAACCGCAACAACCCCTTCACCGGCGGCGTGCCCTCGCTGTGCACCTTCAAGGTCGGCCGCCGCGACCGCGATTTCCAGATGCAGCCCCAGCCGGCCGACGCCGCCAGCCTGGAGGCCGCCTATCGCGCCACCGTCTACATGCCCGGCCCCAATCCGCTGTCGGTCGAGACGGTGGACGGCCGCCCGTGGATCAATGTCCACACCCTGGGCGACGATGCGGACTGGGACGCCTTCTTCGCCGCTGTCGAGGGTCAGTTGCCGGCTATTCGCGGAACGCAGGGTCTGGTCATCGACCTGCGCGGGGCGAACGGGGCGTCGCTGAACGCCACCGGGCGCGGCTATGGCTTGGCCAACCGCATCTGGACGCCCGAGTTCACCGTCAGCCGCCAGCCCGAGGCCGGCTCCATCACCTACCGCGCCACCCCCGCCAATCGTCAGTGGTTCGTCGACACCCTGGCCCGCATGCAGGCCGATCCGCGCTTCGTCGCGGAATCGGGTCCGGTGATCGAACAAACCCAGGCCATCGTCGCCGCCTTCGATTCCGCCCTGGCCGCAAATCAGGCCACCTTCACCCTGCCGGGGCGCCCGTCCGTGCCGGATACAGGCGCGCCCAATCCGGTCGCGGGGCCGGTGGTCGTCCTGGTGGACGGCGGTTGCACCAGCGGCTGCCTGGACACGCTGGACCTGTTGACGCGCCTGCCGAACGTGCGCCTGGCCGGTTCGGTCACGGCCGAGGATTCGATCTTCATCGAGCCGACCGTGCTGCGCCTGCCGTCGAACTACGCCGAACTGAGCTATGGCCATAAGGCCTGGACCACGCGCCAGCGCGGCAACGACGCGCCATTCGCCCCGGCGCAGGGCCTGGCCTATACCGGCGACGCGACCGACGAAGCCGCTGTTCGCGCCTGGGTCGGCGGGCTGTTCCAGTAGGCCGTCGCGGCGCGACGGCAGCCGAAGGGGGCGGGCAGGGGGTGGAACCTCGGCCCGCCCCTTCCCATTTGCAGGCCATGACCGATCTCGCCCCCCACGCCGACAGCCTGCGCTCGCCCTCCGGCTATGATCTGACGCCGCCCGACGCCCAGGAGCGGGCGCGTCTGGAGGCGGACCTGAACCCCGAAGAAAGGCGCGTCCTGCTGTCGCACGGCACCGAGGCGCCCTTTTGCGGAACCCTGTTGGGGGAGAAGCGCGCGGGCGTTTTCTGTTGCCGCGAATGCGGCTTGCCCCTGTTCCGCAGCCGCGCCAAGTTCGAAAGCGGCACGGGCTGGCCAAGTTTCACCGAGCCGGTGGACGCCGCCCACATCCATCAGGTCCGCGACACCAGCTATGGCATGGTCCGCATCGAGACCCGGTGCGCCCGGTGCGGCAGCCACCAGGGCCACGTCTTCCCCGACGGCCCGCCGCCGACGGGCGATCGCTACTGCATCAACTCCGTGGCGCTGTCTTTCATCGTGGAAGGGGACCCGTTGCCGGACCCGCTGGGGCGCGGCGATGGAAACGCCTGACCATCGCCTTATTCGCCGTGCTAGGATGATGTCGAAGGGAGAGGCGAAATGCTGATCGCAGGGTTCTTGGCCGGCATGGCCCTGATGGCGCCGGGAACGGACCCGGACGGCGTGGTGGCGACCGCGCCGGCCAACGCCCCGACCCTGGCCCAGGCCCTGACCGCCGCGCCGCAGGCCGCCGTCGCCGCCCCGACCGCCCAGGACGCCCAACCGCATGGGATGACCACCGAACAGCAGATTCAGAACTGGCTTTCCAACCGCACGCCGGGCGCCAGCTTCGAGGAAGCTCCCGCGCCCGACCCTCAGGACGATCGCCAGATGCACGGCATGGTCGAGGCGGGAATCGGCACCGGCGGCTACCGCTCCTACGGCGCGGCGGTCTCCATGCCGGTCGGGGAGAACGGGCGGCTGGACCTGGCCTATCGCGAAGGTCGCAACGAACCCTGGGGCTATGGCTACGGCTACCCCGGCCGATACGGGCTGGTCGGAGCCGACGTCTATGCGCCCTATGGCGTGCGCGGTCGCGGTCACGGCGGCGATACGACCAGCAAGTCGCTGTCGATGGGTTTCAGCTGGAGCAAGGATCGCGAGTCCGACCAGCGCGATCCATTCAGGAACCGGATGTCGGCCTTCGACTGAAACATCGGACGGTCCGAGCGATCAGCCCGGCGTGAATGCGAAAGGCCCGGCGAAAGCCGGGCCTTTTCAAGTCTCAGATGGTGCCGCCGGGGGGAATCGAACCCACGACCTCAGCCTTACCAAGGATGCGCTCTACCACTGAGCTACGGCGGCCCCGACTGAGGAAGCGGCCGTATAGCCAAACCCTACCGGGGAGGGAAGCGGCTTTTTGACGATCCGAAAGAAAGTTTGGACATGGCCGGCGATCGCGGCATTCTGCGGCTCATGACTCGCTCTCCGCACGACGCCGCTACGCCGCCAGACGCCGCCGCCGCGCCGCCGCGGGTCGAACCGCCGGCCAGGGCGGATGCGGCGCCCCCGACCGCCCCCGCCGAAACCGCCCCGTCGGAAGCGGCGCGGGCCAAGGCTGAGAAGGCTATTCGCCTGGCGGCCGCCCTTCGCGCCAATCTGCGACGTCGCAAGGCCCCGGCGCGCACCGCGGTCGCGCCCAAGGGCGGCAACTGAAAGTCATCGGCCCGCCGCCGGCCAGCCTTTGGCAAGCGTCCATCGGCTTGCTACAGAACCCTCTCCCCGAAGCGTTTCCTTCGGGCGCGCTTCAAGGACCACATGGACAGCATCGCCATTCACGGCGGCGCCCAGCTTTTCGGGGACATTCCCGTCAGCGGCGCCAAGAATTCCGCCATCAAGCTGATGGCCGCCTCGATCCTGACGGATCAGCCCCTGTTGCTGACCAATATGCCGCGTTTGGCGGACACGCGGTTCCTGGGCCAACTTCTGCGTCAGTTCGGAATCGAAGTGACCGAGCGGGACGGGGCGGACGGGCAGGAGAGCCTGTTTCACGCCAAGGCGCTGACCTCGACCTTCGCCCCCTATGATCTGGTTCGCCAGATGCGAGCGTCGTTCAATGTGCTGGGGCCGCTGCTGGCGCGCACCGGCGAGGCCAAGGTCTCGCTCCCCGGCGGCTGCACCATCGGCGCGCGTCCGGTCGATCTGCACCTGCTTGCGCTGACCGCGCTGGGCGCCGAGATCGAACTGGACGAAGGCTATGTCACCGCCCGCGCGCCCAAGGGACTGAAGGGCGCCGAGATCGAGTTTCCCTTCGTCTCGGTCGGCGCCACCGAACACGCCCTGCTGGCCGCCGTGCTGGCCGAGGGAACGACCGTGCTGCGCCACGCCGCGCGCGAGCCGGAGATCGGCGACCTGGCGCACTGTCTGACGGCGATGGGGGCCAGGATCGAGGGGATCGACACCGATGTCCTGACCATCACAGGCGTCTCTTCGCTGAACGGGGCGACCTGGTCGGTGATTCCCGACCGGATCGAGATGGGCTCCTACGCCGTCGCCGCCGCCATGGCCGGGGGCGAGGTGCGCCTGACCAAGGCCCGGGCCGAACTGATCGGCGCCCTGACCGACACGATGGTCGAAGCCGGTGTGGAGGTGTCGCCGACCGTCGACGGCGTCGTCATCAAGCGCGATCCGAAACAGCGGCTGAAGGCCGTGGATGTCGAGACGGCCATCTATCCGGGCTTCGCCACCGATCTGCAGGCCCAGTTCATGGCGCTGATGACCACGGCCGAGGGCGTCAGCACGGTGCGCGAGACCATTTTCGAGAACCGCTTCATGCATGTGCCGGAGTTGGCGCGGCTGGGCGCCGACATCTCGGTCCATGCAGGCGAGGCCCATGTCACGGGCGTGGAGGTTCTGCACGGCGCCCAGGTGATGGCCACGGACCTGCGGGCCTCGATGTGCCTGATCATCGCCGGCCTGATCGCAGAGGGCGAGACGACGGTCGGCCGCGTCTACCATCTGGATCGCGGTTTCGAGCGGTTGGAGGAAAAACTCGGCGCCTGTGGAGCCGACATCCGACGCATAAAGGGGACGGGTGATGAGCACTGAGATCGACGGCGTCGTTCCCGAAGTCAAGGCGTCGGTCGAACCGTTGCGCCTGCTGGCGGAGGACGCCGACGATCTGCAGATCATTTCCGCCGCGCTTCAGGACGCCATCCTGCGGCCGGTCGATATCGTGTGGGAGAAAAAGGCGCGCACCCTGACGATCGCCTTCAGCCGGTTCTGCTGGGAATGCGGCGGGGCGCGGGTGATGTGCGCCATGCAGTTTGGCGACGTCCTGACGGTCAAGAGCCGACGCCTGCCGCGCAGCCCCGACGCCTCGCTGGAGCTGCTGGCGCTGGACTTCCTGCCGACCGAGGCGCCTGGCGGCCGGGTGATCCTGATGTTCGCCGGGGGCGGCGACCTGCGGATCGACGTGGAATGCTTGGATGCGGTGGTCACGGACATCTCCGAGCGCTGGCCCGCGCGCACGGAGCCGACCCATCTGGACGAGCCCGAACTGGACGAAGGAAATGCGGCATGAGCGGTCCGCACAGGCTGGCCTCCGTCGAACTGGACGCCGCGACCCTGCCTGCGGCGACGGCCGAAATCGAGCACGAGCGGCGCGTCGCCATCTTCGATCTGGTGGAGAAAAACAGTTTCGAGCCTCTGGGCGCGCCGGGCGGGCCCTACAGACTGAAGCTGTCGCTTCAGGACAATCGGCTGGTGTTCGACATCGACGGCCAGGGCTTCACCCGCACCTACGCCATCAGCCTGACGCCGCTGAAGGGCGTGCTGAAAGACTATCTGCTGATCTGCGACAGCTATTACGAGGCGCTTCGCGGCTCTTCGCCCAGCCAGATCGAATCGGTCGACATGGGCCGGCGCGGCCTGCACAACGAAGGGGCCGAGCAGCTGGAATCGCGGCTGGAAGGCAAGATCGCGGTCGATCACGAAACCGCGCGGCGGCTGTTTACGCTGCTGTGCGCCCTCTACCGGCGCGGCTGACCTCGACTATCTCTGCGTTTTCGGGCATTAGGCCCGTCCATTCCGCCCCTCGCGCCCGCCCGGCGTGGGGTCGAACGCATATTCAACGGGCGTGAGAGGCCGCATGGCTAAGGAAGAACTGCTCGAGTTTCCCGGCACCGTCAGCGAACTGCTGCCGAACGCCACCTTCCGCGTGACGCTTGAGAACGACCACGAGATCATCGCCCACACCGCCGGCAAGATGCGCAAGAACCGCATCCGCGTGCTGGCCGGCGACAAGGTGCTGGTCGAAATGACCCCCTACGACCTGACCAAGGGTCGCATCACCTACCGCTTCAAGTAAGTGACGACAGGCAGGCCCGAACTGGTGCTGGCCTCGGCCAGCCCGCGCCGCATCGAACTGCTGGCGCAGGTCGGGATCGCGCCTGACCACATCGACCCCGCCGACATCGACGAGACCCCGCTGAAGGGCGAGACCCCGCCGCGCCTCGCCGAACGTCTGGCGACGTCCAAAGCCCGCGTGGTCGCCGACCGGCGGCCCGAGGCCGTGGTCATCGCCGCCGACACCGTCGTCTCCGTCGGAAGGCGCTTTCTGGAGAAGGCGGCCGACGAGGCGGAGGCGATCCGCTTCCTGAAACTGTTGTCCGGCCGCAATCACCGGGTCTTCACCGGCGTCGCCGTGGTGCGCGACGGCAGGCTGTCGTCGCGGGTGAACGAAACCCGCGTCACCTTCAAGCCGCTGTCGGACCATGAGATCGCGACCTATGTCTCTACCGGCGACTGGCGCGGCAAGGCCGGGGGATATGGCATCCAGGGACCGGCCGGCGCCTTCGTCCAGCGCATCGTCGGCAGTCATCCCTCGGTGATGGGCCTGCCGCTCTATGAAACCGTCCAACTGCTGCACGGCGTCGGTTGGCGGCCGTGAGCGGCGCGGTCGAGGTCTTCCTCGACGAAACGCCGGGCGAGACGCGCGGCGCGATCCTGCGCGACGGGCGATACACGCATCTTTTGATTCAGCGCGACGACGACCCGGCCCAGGCGCGGTTGGGCGCGCGCTCGATCGGCCGGATCGCCGAGGTCAATCCGGGCCTGCGCGGCGCCTTCGTCGATCTGGGCGACGCGCCGGCCTTCCTGCCCTTCAATCGAAACGATCGACTGAGCCAGGGTCAGAGGCTCGAGGTCGTCGTGACGGCGGAGCCGCGCGCCGCAAAGTGCGCCGTCGTCCGCCGTCTGGGACCAGGGGAGGGGGCGCCGCGTCTGCTGGAAGCCGCGTCGACCGTCGCGGCGCAGTTGCGCATGCTCGCGCCCGATACGGAATTGATCACGGGCTTGGCCGCCGTCGATGCGGTGATGGAGGCCGAGGAAGAGGCGCTGGCCAGAACCCACGTCTTTTCCGCGCACGGCGTCGATCTGTCGCTGGAGCGCACGCGCGCCTTGGTCGCCGTCGACATCGACCATGCACCCAGGCCGGGGCGGGATGCGAAACAGGGGCGGGCGGCGGCGAATCGCGAGGGGCTGAAACAGGCCGCGCGGCTGATCGGCCTTCGTCGGTGGGGCGGGCTTGTCGTGGTCGATCTGGCGGGGGACGGTCAGGACGCCGAAGCGCAGGCCAAGACCGCCCGGGCCGCCTTTGCACACGAACGCCAGGCCGTCTTCGGCTCCGTCAGCCGGTTCGGACTGCTGGAACTGTCCCTGCCCTGGCGCCGGACGCCGCTGGAGGAGGTGTTGCTGGACGCCGATGGCCGGCCTACGCTTCAGACGCGCACCCTGTCCTTGGTCCGCCGGTTGAGACGGCATATGATGTCGGACACCACGACGCCGCGGATCGTTGTACGTTGCGCGCCGGATGAGGCGGCCCTTGTCGCCCCCCTGGCGTCCCGCCTGGGACCGCGCGCCCTGGTTCTGGCCGATGTCGCCGCGCCCGCCGGACGCGGTCGCATCGAAGAGAGTTGAGCTATGGCGACCTGCCCCATCTGCCACAAGGCCGAGGCCGATCCGAAATACCGACCCTTCTGCTCGCGCCGGTGTTCGGAGGTGGATCTCCAGCGTTGGTTCAGCGGCGCCTACGCCATTCCCGCCGCCCTGGACGACAGCGCGGACGAGGATGTCGAAAACGGATTGGGCGCTGGACAGGCGCAAAAGCCTCCCCTATAGACCCGCCTCTCGCGACGCCGCGTCGGCGCCTGGATAGCTCAGTTGGTAGAGCAGCGGATTGAAAATCCGCGTGTCGGTGGTTCGAATCCGCCTCCAGGCACCATCTTTTATTTTCGACATTTATGACCGTTTCACTTGCACGGTTGCGGCCTTCGCAACCGCCTGCACGCGTCCATTGGTGCATGCCGAGGGACGATCTGTCACGATATGGGCGTTTCTCGAAAGAAACCGGCGTCAAATCGTGTTTTCGAACAAGTTTCTCCATCCGACGCGCAATCTTCATCAAAATGTCGCGCGGCGACGCTTCAATCGCGGCGTCGCGCGAAACTTTTCTCCCCGGCGCTAGTCGGGTGAAAAGCCGTCCTTGTCCCTTGACGCTCCGGTAAGGGTTCGTCAAAGGGGTTGAGACGCCTTCGCACGAAGGCGTTAATGCGGATCGTGAAAGAGGCTCTCTTTCTCAGTCAGTTTATCGGAGGCGGCGCGGGCGACCGCATCGGCCTCCACCGAAGATTTCAGCGGACTTCGATCCCGATGGGACGGGGTGCGCTGAAGGAAACATTTTCAGGTTGGGGAGCGGTCGCTGACTATGGCCGCACCTTTGGTTCCACGAGTCAGACCAAGCAGGAACTGGCGAACTATGCTGAACAGCAAAAAGACGAACATCCTTCTCGCTATGGCCGGCGCAGCCGCGCTGATGGCGAGCTCGCCGGTTCTGGCCCAGGCTCCGGCCGAGCCGACCCCGGCCGCCGCTTCGGCCGCCGCCCCGGCGACCCCCGAAACCGACCCGGCTTCCGTCAATGAAGCCGTCGGCGGCGGACACGGCGGCGGCATCACCCCCATCTCCATGTTCATGGAAGCCACGGTCGTCGTTAAGGTCGTCATGGCCGGCCTGCTGCTGGCTTCGATCTTCTCGTGGACCCTGCTGCTCATCAAGCTGTTCGAGTTCGGTTCGCTGAACCGCAAGACGGACAACTTCCTCGAAACCTTCCGCGGCGCCCGCACCGTCGCCGACATGCGCGCCGTCGCCACCTCGGAAGAGTTCGACGGCAACCCGCTGGCCGACATGGCCGCCGCCGCCACCGAGGAAATCGAACTGTCGCGTCAAGCCGGCCTGTCCGTCACGGGCGATCACCGCGACTCGGCCCTGGGCCGCGCCCAGGCCGCCGTTTCGGCTGTCCAAGCCGGTCTGGCCAAGCGCCTGTCGGGCGGCCAGCAGTTCCTGGCCTCGGTCGGTTCCACCGGCCCGTTCGTCGGTCTGTTCGGCACCGTCTACGGGATCATGAACTCCTTCATCGGCATCGCGGAATCCAACACGACCAACCTGGCCGTCGTCGCTCCGGGCATCGCCGAAGCCCTGCTGGCCACCGGCATCGGTCTGTTCGCGGCCATCCCGGCGGTTATCTTCTACAACTACTTCAACACCCGCATCTCGGCCTACGGCACCCGCGCGGACGGCTTCAACGCTGAACTGATCAACGGCATCTCGCGTCAACTCGACAAGGGGGCGTAAGACGGATGGCCGCCAAGCTTTCATCAGGCGGCGGTGGAAAGTACCACATCGAGGCCAACAGCGATATCAACGTTACGCCTTTCGTTGATATCATGCTGGTCCTGCTGATCATCTTCATGGTGGCCGCGCCTCTGGCCTCCGTGTCGGTGCCGGTGGAACTTCCTACTGCAGTCGCCAAGCCGGCGCCCAATCCGCCCAAGCCGGTTTATATTTCGATCCAGAACGACGGCGACGTCTTCGTCGGGGACTTCCGCTCCAGCACCGCTACGCTGGGCGAAGACCTGAAGGAGCAGATCGGAAGCCGCAATCCGGCCGACGAGCGCATCTTCATTCGTGGCGACCAAAACACCCGCTATGGCGATTTCATGCAGGTCATGAACGCCTTGCAGGATAACGGTTTCTACAGCGTCGCCCTGGTCGGCGAAGACCAGTCGCAGTAGGGCGAGGTGCAATGACAGACGTCACTTATCACCGCAGTCGGTATGACGCGCCGAAGAAGAAAGGCTTCATGGGGGTTCCGACCCCTGTGCTGCTGGTCTGCCTTCTGGTCGTCACCATCCTGTTCGCCCTGCTGATCTTTTTCCTGCAGCAGTCCAAGTTCAAGCTGAAGGAATTCAACTACGTCGACGAGTCCGTCGAGGTCGAGTTGGTCGAGCCGGTTCCGCCGCCTCCGCCGCCGCCGCCTCCGCCGCCTCCGCCGACGGATCAGCCGCCGCCGCCGAAGCTTCAGGTGCGCGTGCCGGCGCCGGTTCCCAACGTCGTCCCGCCTCCGCCGGTGAACATCACGCCGACGAAGAAAGAAGACCGGGTGGAATACACGGGCCCGCCCGTGAACATTCCCGGACCGCCGCCGCCGCCCGCGCCGCCGGCTCCGCCGCGTCCGTCGACGATCACGAACGTCCAGTGGGCGCGTCAGCCGCGCCCGACCGCAGACGATTTCCCGGCCCGCGCGCTGGAACGCGAGATCAGCGGATCGGCGACTGTGGAGTGCACTGCGCGCTCCAACGGTTCTCCGGCGAACTGCCGCGTGGTTTCGGAAGAACCCGCCGGCATGGGCTTCGGCCGCGCCGCCATTCGGGTGGTTCAGCGTGGACAACTGTCCCCGCGGACCGTCGATGGCGCGGCTCAGGATGCGACCTTCCGCGTCCGGGTGCCCTTCAACCTCGGTTGACCGCCGTCAAAGGCGAAGAATCGGAACGTCCCGGAGAGCCATCTCCGGGACGTTTTGTTTTCCGCCATGGGCGTCCGAAATCTCCCGTTGAAATCGTACGAAGTCGCTTGATCGCATCGGTCAGGCCCGGTAGAGAACGCGCCTCGCGATGCGCGGGCCGCCTTAGCTCAGTTGGTTAGAGCGCCGGTTTGTGGAACCGGAGGTCCTCAGTTCAAGCCTGAGAGGCGGTACCATCGCAAAGCGCGGCCAGGCTTGAAGCCGGCCGCCGCCGCGACCATCTCCTGATCGTCGGCGCCTTCGCCGATCCCCCACATCGACAGGAGAGCGCAGATGAAGATGCGCAAGCTGGGTCCGAACGGGCCCGAGGTCTCGGCCATCGGCCTGGGCTGCATGGGCATGAGCGCCTTCTACGGCGGCGCCGACGAGGCCCAGTCCATATCGGTCATTCACCGCGCGCTGGATCTAGGCGTCACCCTGTTCGACACGGCCGAAATGTATGGCCCGCACACCAACGAGGCGCTGGTCGGAAAGGCCCTGAAGGATCGCAGGGATCAGGCCTTCATCGCCACCAAGTTCGGCATCAACTACAACGCCGACCGCTCCCGTCTGTCGACCGACGGCAGCCCCGCAAATGTGCGCCGCGCCATCATGGGCAGCCTGAAGCGCCTGGGGGTGGATCACGTCGACCTCTACTATCTCCATCGCGTCGATCCCGACACGCCGATCGAAGACACGGTCGGCGCCATGGCCGAACTGGTCAAGGAGGGCAAGGTGCGCTTCCTGGGCCTGTCCGAGGCCGCGCCGCAGACGCTGCGCAAGGCCCATGCGACCCATCCGATCACCGCGCTGCAGACCGAGTATTCGCTGTGGAGCCGCGAGCCGGAGGATGAATTGTTCGCCGTGACCCGCGAACTGGGCGTGGGTTTCGTGCCCTACAGCCCGCTGGGGCGCGGCTTCCTGTCGGGCGAAATCAAGTCCGTGGACGACCTGGACGCCGACGACTTCCGGCGCAGCAATCCCCGCTTCGTGGGCGAGAACTTCCAGAAGAACCTGGACCTGGTCGAGGCGGTGAAGGCGATCGCCGCCGACAAGGGCGTCACCGCCGCCCAACTGGCCCTGGCGTGGGTGCTGGCCCAGGGCGACGACCTGATCCCCATTCCCGGCACCCGCCGGATCGCGACTCTGGAGCAGAATGTCGCCGCGACCGATCTGGTCCTGTCATCGGAAGATCTGGCCCGCATCGACGCCGTCTTCCCCAAGGGGGCGGCCAGCGGTCATCGCTATGCCGAGGCGGCGCGCGCGGCCCTCAATCGCTGAGGCGCAGCGTCCAAAATGAAACAGGCCCGGTCGGATCGCTCCGGCCGGGCCCTTCCTGTGTCTGGGAAACGAGAACTACTGGATGCGGGTCCAGGTCTGGGTCTTGCACAGCGGGGCGACGATGCAGCCGCGCAGGCGAAGCGTGTTGTCGTTCGTCATGGTGATGGTCCCACGATAAGTGCCGCCGTCGGCCGGATTATAGACCGAGCCGTTGCGCCATTCCGTCGGGCCGCCCGTGAAGCCGGTCAGCATGGGCAGGTTGCGCAGGGTGCGGTTCCGTTGCGCGGCGTCGCGGTTGTGCTGATCCCGGACGTTGGGGTCCGCGCGGATGTGATCCGACGTCACCAGTGTTCCGCACAGGGCTTGGCCGCAGCGCGCGATGCGCACCTGGCCGCCGTTGGTGGGGGTCTGCCACAGGCCGGTCGGGTCGCCGGCCAAGGCGGGCGTGGCGAGCGCTCCGGCCAGAGCGGCGGCGGACAGCAAAATCTTGATCTTCATGGTCGTTTCCTTCTTTCGGCCCTGTCTCGGTCGGTCGATGCCGATCCGTTGAGCAACAGGGTGATCCCGCTTTCGGTTGAAAACAAGGCTGAATGAGCAGGGATCGCCAATGAAAACCAGACCTTAGGTCAAGTTCGATCCGCCAGACCGGTCATTACGGAAATCTAATCCGCCGCGACGCATCCGCCGCCGCCGTCGTCCGCCTCTTGGTCATCGACGTGGTCGTCACGTCCGACAGGGGAAATCGACGTGCATCTGAAAACACTGACCGACGGCGGTCGCGCCGTCGTCCTGGCGCTGGCCGCCTTGACCGCCGGCGGGGGCGTCGCCGTGGCTCAGGATACGGGCCGGATGGAGCAGGTGATCCGCGCCTCGGTGGACGAGGGGGCGTTCACCGGCGCTGTCCTGGTCGCCCGTGGGGACGAGGTTCTGCTGGATCGCGGCTATGGTCTGGCCAACCGCGAATGGAATGCGGCGAACGACGGCGACACCAAGTTTCGTCTGGCGTCGGTCAGCAAACAGTTCACCGCCGTCGCCCTGATGTTGTTGAACGAGCGGGGCCTGGTCGATCTGGATGCGCCGGTGAAGGCCTATCTGGCCGATGCGCCAGCAACGTGGGATCAGGTCACGGTGCGACGCCTTCTGACGCACACGGCGGGCCTGCCGGACTTCACCCGCGCCCCCGAATACGAGACCCTGAAGCGACAGCCCACGACGGCCGCCGCCCTGATGAAGGGGTTCCGCGACCGGCCGCTGGATTTCCAGCCCGGCCAGGGCTGGGCCTATTCCAACGCCAACTATGTGGTGGCGACGGCGGTGATCGAGGCGGTCAGCGGCGCGTCCTACGCCGCCTTCGTCGTCGACAACCTGTTCGCGCCTCTGGGCATGGCCGATAGCGGCTATGACAGTCACGACGCCATCCTGCCGCGCCGGGCCTCGGGGTATTCGCCCGCCGACGAGGGGGTGCGCAACGCCGACTATGTGGACATGAGCGCGCCGCAGGGGGCGGGCGGCCTGTATTCGACAGCGCGCGATCTGCTGAAGTGGGAGCAGGGGCTGTTCGAAGGCCGCCTGTTGAACCCGGCGTCGCTGCGCGTCCTGACGACGCCCGAGCGGAACGGCTACGCCATGGGGCTGGCGGTCAAGACCGAAGGCGGCGACGTGATCGTCAGCCATTCGGGCGGGATCGAGGGCTTCAACACCTACATGGCGCGCGATTTGGACGACCGGCTGACGGTGATCGTGCTGGGGAACCTGAACGGGGCCGCGCCGGAGAAGATCGGGGTCTCGCTGATGACGCTGGCGCGCGGCGGATCGGTCGTGCTGCCTGGAGAGCATGTGGCGATTTCCGTCGCGCCTGATGTGCTGGCGGCCTATGCCGGCGCCTATCAACTGGCGCCCGGCGCGACACTGACGGTCAGCGTCGTCGATGGGCGGTTGATGGGGCAGGCGACGGGTCAGCAGGCGTTCGAACTGTTCGCCGAGGCGCCCGACGCCTTCTTCCTGAAGGCGTTCGACGCCCAGATCACCTTCACGCGCAGCCTTGGCGGCGCCGTCGAGGGACTGGTGCTGCATCAGGGAGGGCGCGAAACGCCCGCCAAGCGGCTGTAGAATTCAGCCGATCAGGGCCAGCCATTCGTCTTCCGTCAGCACCTGGACTCCGTGTTTTTCGGCGTCTTTCAGCTTCGACCCCGCGCCGGGGCCGGCGACCAGATAGTCGGTCTTTCTGGACACCGAACCCGAGACCTTGGCCCCCAGGCTCTCGGCGCGGGCCTTGGCCTCGTCGCGGGTGAAGCGTTCCAGGGCGCCGGTGAAGACCACCGTCTTGCCGGCGACGGGGGTGTCGGTCTTGGGTCGCTCGGCGTCGACGATTTCGGTCAACTCGGCCTCGAGCGCGGCGACGACGTCCAGATTGTGCGGCTCGTGGAAGAAGTGGGCCAGGGCCTCGGCGGCGACGGGGCCGACGCCGGTGACGCCGGCGATCTGGTTCAGCATCTCGGACGGGCCTTCCTGGCGCGCCACGCGGGCCAGTTCGACCAGGCCGGACCAGTCGTCGGCCATCGTCGCCAACGACCGCCGGGCCGGCGCGGCCAGGCCGGGGAAGGCCTGGGCGATCTTCATGTCCAGCGTGGCGTCGGGCCAGGGATCGGCGGCCGGCGGCGACGCCTCGGCCATCAGCGCCAGCACGCGCGGCGAAACGGCGTGGGCTCCGGCCAGGGCGCGCCAGGCCGCGGACGGAACGCCCGCTGCGGCCTGAACGCAGGCGGCCTTCAGCGCCGCCCAGCTTTGGAAAGCGCGAGCCAGGACGATGGAGGTCTGTTCGCCGATGTCGCGCACGCCCAGGCCGAACAGGAACCGATCCAGCGAAATGACGCGTCGGGCGTCGATGCCGGCGACCAGATTGCGGATGCTGGTCTCGCCATAGCCGTCCTCGGTCGCCAACTCGGCCAACTTGGCCTGATCGCGCGCCAGGCGGAAGATGTCGGCCGGCTCCTTGATCCAGCCGCGCGCATGAAATGCGACCAGTTGTTTCTCGCCCAGGCCTTCGATGTCGAAGGCGCGGCGGCCGACGAAATGTTTCAGCCGTTCCACGATCTGGGCGTCGCAGATCAGGCCGCCGGTGCAGCGACGCTTGACCTCGTCGCCCTCGCGCACGGCTTCCGAGCCGCAGACCGGGCAATGGTCGGGAAAGACGTAGGGCACGGCGTCGGCCGGTCGCAGATCGGCCACCACGCCCAGGATTTGCGGGATCACGTCGCCGGCGCGTTGCAGCCGCACGGTGTCGCCGATGCGGACATCGAGGCGCTGGATTTCGTCCTCGTTGTGCAGGGTGGCGTTGCGAACCACGACCCCGCCCACCGTCACCGGATGGAGCCGGGCCACGGGGGTCAGGGAGCCGGTGCGACCGACCTGGATGTCGATGCCTTCCAGCACCGTTGTCGCCTGCTGGGCGGGGAATTTGTGGGCGATGGCCCAGCGCGGACTGCGGGCGACGAAGCCTAGACGGCGCTGCCAGTCGATACGGTCGACCTTGTACACCACGCCGTCGATGTCATAGCCCAGGGTCGCGCGGTCGCGTTCCAATTCGCGATAGACTTCGATCAGCCCCTCGGCGCCCTGGACCCGGCGCGAGCGGTCGTTGACGGGAAAACCCCAGGCCTTGAGTTTTTGCAGGGCTTCCCACTGGGTTTCGGCGAAGTCGCTGGAGTGCTCGCCCCAGGCATAGGCGAAGAAGTTCAGGGGGCGTTTGGCCGTGATCCTGGCGTCCTTCTGGCGCAGGGAGCCGGCGGCGAAGTTTCGGGGATTGGCGTAGGTGCGGCGACCCTCGACTTGCGCCGCCGAATTGAAGGCGTCGAACGCGGCGTTCGGCGCATAGACTTCGCCGCGCACCTCGATTCTTCTCGGCCAGTCGTCGCCGGCCAGGGTCTGGCGCACGGCCTCTATGGTCTTGAGATTGGCGGTGACATCCTCGCCCGTGCGGCCGTCGCCGCGCGTGGCGCCGATGGTCAGCCTGCCGTCAATATAGAGCAGATTGGCCGACAGGCCGTCGATCTTGGGTTCCGCGACGAAGACGATGGGTTCGTCGGCCGGCAATTTCAGGAAGCGGGCGATCCGGGCCACGAAGTCCCGCACCTCGCCCTCGTCGAAGGCGTTGTCCAGCGACAACATGGGCACGCCGTGCCGCACCTCCGCGAACTGGCTGGAGGCGGCGGCGCCCACCTTTTTCGACGGCGAATCCGCGCGGACGAGGTCGGGAAAGGCGGCTTCCATGGCGGCGTTGCGCGCGCGCAGGGCGTCATAGTCCG
Organism: Brevundimonas sp.; assembly: GCF_003248455.1. GTDB lineage: Bacteria > Pseudomonadota > Alphaproteobacteria > Caulobacterales > Caulobacteraceae > Brevundimonas. Next base: position 15,473 of record NZ_QFNM01000033.1, on the reverse strand, counting down.
CGTCCGAAATCTCAGGCGCGGCCTCGGCGTAGAGGGCGTCGTGACGGGCTATTTCCCCGGCCAGCCAGGCCAGCTCCTGGGCCGCCGCCTCGGGCGTCAGATCTTCGGGGGGGAGGGGGAAGGGATTCGTCGGCGCCATCCCCCTGCCTTACCACCAGTTAGACCCGGCGCGCATCGGCAAGACCGCGAACGGACGGCTGACGCCGCGCCGCGCGAGCGCTAGGGTCCAGGCGCTAATCTGGAGTTCGCATGATCCGTCCGACCGTATGCTCAATCCCGCTGGCCGTCGCTCTGCTGATCGGCTGCACGCCGATTTCGCCTGCGCCGCCCGCCCTTGCGCCCGCCGCGCCGACGGTCGCCGCCAGTCCTCTGCTGGACGATGTGCGCATTCTGTCGGGCGACGACATGCAGGGCCGCGACACCGGGTCGGAAGGGGGAGAGCGCGCCCGGGCCTATATCGTGTCGCGACTGGAGGCGATGGGCGTTCAGCCCGCCCCCTTCGGCCGTCTGCAGCCGTTCCAGGCGCCCGGCCGCACGCGCGAGGGAGTGAAACGGTTCAACGGCGTCAATATCGTCGGCCTGATCCCCGGCGCGCGGGTCGCGGACCGCTATATCGTCGTGACGGCCCATTACGACCACGTCGGGGTGAACGACGGCCAGATCTATCACGGGGCGGACGACAACGCCTCCGGCGTGGCGACGATGCTGGAGCTGGCGCGGAGGCTGAAGGCGAACCCGCCCGAGCACAGCGTGCTGATCGTCGCCCTGGACGGTGAGGAGCGAGGGCTTCTCGGCGCGCGGGAGTTCGTCAAGGCGCCGCCCGTGCCGCTGTCGGCGGTCAGCCTGAACCTGAACTTCGACATGACGGCGCGCGCCGAGACCGACGGCCATCTGTGGGTCACGGGAACCTACCAGCATCCCGACCTTCGGCCCATTCTGCAGCCGGTGACGGCGCAGGGCGCCGTGTCCTTCGCCTTCGGAAAGGACACACCTCGGGACACCGGGGAGAACAACTGGGTCGACGCCTCCGATCACGCCGCCTTCCATGCGGCGGGCGTGCCGTTCCTCTATATGGGCGTGGACTATCACCCCGATTACCATCGCCCCAGCGACACCTTCGAGCGGATCGACCCGATCGTCTTCACTCAGGCGACGGAACTGGCCATCGCCGGCTTTCACGCCCTGGACCGGGCGCTGGACCGATGAGATTCCGTCTCGGCGCCGCGCTGGCGTTCGCCCTGCTGGCCTTCGGCGCCTGCAAGCGCGGGGACGACCGATCCCCGCCCCGGATCGGTGCGGAAGCCGAGGCCTTCGGACATGAACTCAGCGACGATGTCTCGGGCGAATATCGGCCGGTTGCGGACGGCGGCCCCGTGAAGTCTCTGTTCATCGGCCAGACCTCGGCGTTCGAGGCTTGGGAGGCGGGGAACCGCGCCGCATCGCCCCTGATCCTGACCCTGACAGGGCGAAACGGCGAAATGCGGGTCGCGCCGAGGACCTATCTCGTCACCGATGACGGCGTTCGGATGGCGGGCGCCACGCCGGACGAGGATGTGACGCTTCGTGCGCGCATCGACCAAGACGCGCTGGCGACCGCACGCCGGAATCTTGGCGACTACACCGTCGTCATCTCGGGAACGCTTCAGGTGGGCGACAAACGCGAGCCTATCGCGCTGGCCGCCTGGGACGGCGACTGACTAAAGCAGGATGCGAACCAGCAGATAGACGCCGCCTGCGATCGGCGTCCACAAAAGGATGCTGATCCCGGCAAGAACGCCGACCGTGAGAGAACCGGGCCACCGCTGTTCCTGCGACGGTTCGCTATCGGCGCGCTTCGTCACGTCCCTGACCGTAGCGGCGTCGTTCGATGGCGGCGTCATGAACAACCTATGGTTGCATGTCGCCGAGCGGTCAAGTGTCGGTGCGGGGAGTATTTGGAGTTGTTGCAAAATCAACTAAGGGAATATTCGCTGACGGGGGCAATTCATGTCGATCATCGAAGCGACAACGGCTAGGCTCAAGGACGAGCGCAGTCCCGCGCGGGTGCGCCTGTGGAAAGACGCCGCGCTGATCCGGCTGTTCGACATCGTCTTGGCGGGCCTCGGGTTGTTGTTCTTCCTGCCCCTCATGATGCTCGCGGCAGGCGCGGTCTGTATCGAGACCCGTGGACCCGTGCTGTTTCGCCAGCAGCGGATAGGCCGGGCCGGGCGGGCTTTCGACTGCCTGAAGCTTCGCACCATGACCGCCGACGCCGAGGCGCGCCTGACCGGGCTGGCGAATGCGGAATGGCGGATGTCGCGAAAGTTCCGGCAGGATTCGCGGGTGACGCGGCTGGGCGGCCTGTTGCGGCGATCCAGCGTGGACGAACTGCCCCAACTGCTGAATGTGCTGAAGGGCGAGATGTCGCTGGTCGGCCCGCGACCGATCGTCTTCGACGAGGCGGCTCTCTATGGCCGGCAATTGGTCCACTACTGCGCAGTGCGGCCGGGACTGACGGGCCTGTGGCAGGTGTCGGGTCGGAACGACGTGGCCTATCCGCGGCGGGTCGCGATGGATGTCTGGCTGGTCAGGAACCAGAGTCTTGGCGTCTATTTCGGCATCCTGGCGCGCACGATCCCGGCGGTTCTCAGCCGGCGCGGCGTCTATTAGGGCAGGCGTTCCTCGAAGCCCGCATCCGTGCCGATGATGGCCAGGTCGGCCAGGTCCAGAAACAGGCCGTGTTCGACGACGCCGGTGATCAGTTTCAGGTCGTCGGCCAGCCGCACAGGGTCGTCGATCGCCTTGCAGGCCGCGTCATAGATCAGATTTCCGCCGTCGGTGCGGACCAGGCCGCGATCTGCCTGGCGGACCCGAGCCGGCTGGTTGATGTCATGGTCGACCAGGACATCGGCGATGCGGTTGGCGGTGGTCTTGTGCCCGAAGGCGACCACTTCGATCGGCAAGGGGAAGGCGCCCAGGACCGGCACCACCTTGGCCGCGTCGGCGATGACGATGCAGCGGCTGGAGGCCTCCCACACCAGTTTCTCGCGCAACAGGGCCGCGCCGCCGCCCTTGATCAGGGCCAGGCCAGGCCCGACCTCGTCGGCGCCGTCGACGGTCAGGTCGATGCGCGGCGTGTCCTCGAGCGTCGACAGGGGCAGGCCAAGCTCGCGCGCCAGATCGGCGGTCTTTTCCGAAGTCGGGACGCAGCGCAGGCCGGGCAGGTTGCGCGCGGCCAGCGCCTTGACGAACCAGGCGGCGGTCGAGCCGGTGCCCAGGCCGACGATCATGCCGGCCTCGACGTGCCGGGCGGCGGCTTCGCCGGCGTTCTTTTTCTGCAGGTCGCTCATTTCCGTTTTGCAGCCTTCGCCGCCTCCTTCTTGGCCTTGGCCGTCTTGCGAAAGGCGGCGGCCGCTCCGGGCTTGTTCGTCTGGCGGGCGCGGCCGAAGGCCAGGGCGTCGGCGGGCACGTCCTCGGTGATGACCGAGCCCGAGGCGATCAGGGCGCCGTCGCCGACGATGACCGGGGCGACCAGGCTGGCGTTCGAGCCGACGAAGGCACCGGCCCCGACCTGAGTCCGAGCCTTGTTGAAGCCGTCGTAGTTGCAGAAGATCGTGCCGGCGCCGATGTTGGCGCCCGCGCCGACCGCGCCGTCGCCCAGATAGGACAGGTGATTGGCCTTGGCGCCCTTGGCCATGGCCACGTTCTTCACTTCGACGAAGTTGCCGATCTTGACCCCCTCGGCCAGGTCCGCCCCGGGGCGCAGACGGGCATAGGGGCCGACCTCGGCGCCGGAGGCGACGCGGGCGCCCTCGACATGGCTGAAACTACGGATGCGGGCCCCGCCCTCGATCACGGCGCCGGGGCCGAAGACGACGAAGGGTTCGATCACGGTCCCGCCCCCGACCTGAGTGTCCCAGGCGAAATGGACGGTGTCGGGCGCGCTCATGGTCACGCCGGCGGCCAGGAAGGTCTCGCGCTGGACCTTCTGGAACAGGGCCTCGGCCTGGGCCAGTTCGGCCTGGGAATTCACGCCCATCACCGCATCCTCGGCGGCGAAGACGGCGCGGGTCGGATGGCCGCCTTTGCGGGCCAGTTCGACGACGTCGGTGAGATAGTATTCGCCCTTGGCGTTATCGTTCTTAACATCCGCCAACAGCGAGAAGAGCAGGGCGGCCGGAGCGGACATGACGCCGGAGTTGCAGGCGGTGATGGCCAGAACCTCAGGCGAAGCCTCCTTGGCTTCGGTGATGGCGGTCAGGGCGTGGCCGTCCAGGATCAGCCGTCCATAGGCGCCGGGATCGCGGGCCTCGAAGCCGATCACCGTCACCCCGTCCGCGTTGAAGACAGGTTCGATGTCTGCGGCCTTCAGCAGGGGCACGTCGCCATAGGTGACGACCACCTCGCCGTCGAAGCCGCCCAGGGCCTGCTCCGCGGCGCGCACGGCGTGGCCGGTGCCCAGCGGCGGGTGCTGGACGGCGACGGCGGCCTCGCCCAGGCGGGCGACCACATGGGCGCGGACCTCGGGCGAATGGGTTCCCACCACCACGACGATCCGCTCGCAGCCCAGCCCCTCGGCGGCGTCGATGGCGTGGTCCAGCATGGCGCGGTGCGCGACCGGGTGCAGCACCTTGGGCAGGGGCGACTTCATCCGCGTGCCCTGGCCGGCGGCGAGAATGATGGCGGCGCGGGCGCGCGTCTGGCTGGTCATGAATCGTCCCGAAGGCTAGTCGTCTCGCGATCTAGCCCATTCGATGGGCTAGCGGGAGATGTGGATGACCGATCGCGACCTGGAAGGCTGGACCATCGCCTTCGACCTTGACGGCACGCTGGTCGATTCCGCGCCGGACCTGATCGGGACGCTGAACCGTCTGCTGGTCGAAGAGGGGCTGCCGCCCGTGCCGATGGCCTCGGCGTCGGCCCTGATCGGTTCGGGGGCGCGGGCGCTGCTGGTCCACGGTTTCGAGGCGGCGGGAGCGTCGGTCGAACGGGCGCAGTCGGAGGCGCTGTTCGAGCGTTTCCTGGTGGATTACGCCGGCCATATCGCCGACAGTTCGCAACCGTTCGAAGGCGTGGCCGAGACGCTGGAGCGGCTCAAGGATCGGGGCGCCGTCCTGGTGGTCGCGACCAACAAGCGGTCCGACCTGTCCGAACTGCTCCTGGAAAAGCTGGACCTCGCCCGGCATTTCGCGGCCATCGTCGGTCCCGACCGCGTCAGCGCGCGCAAGCCCTCGGGCGCGCATCTGAAGGAGGCCGTATCTCTGGCCGGCGGCGATCCGGCGCGGGCCGTCATGGTCGGCGATGCGGCGCCGGACGCCGAGGCGGCCAGGGATGCGGCCATGCCCTGCATCCTCGTCACCTTCGGCTTCACGCCGGTTCCGGTCGAAACCCTGGGCGCGGACGTGCTGCTCGACGCCTTCGAGGACGTGGAAGAGGCGATCGACGGGCTGCTGTCGGACTTCTACGTGTCCCGGGCGCTGAAATTCTAAGCACGGGCGACAGGAAATCTTTCGGCGCAATGATCGCCGATACGGTTGCGGATCGCTTCGGCGATGGACAGATTGGCGCACCCCGTCGAAAGTGCCCTCATGTTCGCCCGCCTCCTGAAAATCCCGCTCTGGCAGCGCACCGCCGCCGGCTTCGCCCTGGGCATCCTGGCCGGGCTGATCCTGCGCGAACGGGCCGAGACCTGGCTGCAGCCGATCGGCGACGTCTACCTGAACCTGATCCGCATGGTGGTGGCGCCGCTGGTGCTGTTCACCATCGCCAGCTCCATCGCCAAGCTGGGCGAGGGGGCGGGGGCCGTGCGGCTGGGCGTGCGGACCATCGTCTGGTTCGCCATCACCTCCCTGCTGGCCGTGCTGGTCGGTTTCGCCTTCGGCCATATCATCAATCCCGGCGTCGGCCTGGCCAATCTGCCCTTGGGCGAGGTCAAGGAACGCGTGATCCCGACGCCGCTGGAGGTCCTGATCGGCGTGGTGCCGACCAACCCCTTCGCCGCCCTGGCCGAAGGCAAGGTGCTGCAGATCATCTTCTTCTCGGCCTTGGTGGGCATGGCCCTGGTGGCGCTGGGCGACCGGGCCCAGGGGGTACGGCGGCTGGTGGACGAAGGCGCGGCCGTCGTCTTCCGCATCACCCGCTGGGTGATCCAGCTGACGCCCATCGGCGTGTTCGGCCTGATCGGTTCGGTGGTCGGGGGCTATGGCTGGGAGGCGCTGCTGCCGCTGCTGAAATTCATCGCCGCCATCTACGCCGCCTGCCTGTTCCACATCCTGATCGTCTATTCGGGACTGCTGAAACTGCATGGGCTGAAGGCGAGCAGCTTCTTCCGCGGCGCCTTCGCGGCCCAGCAGACGGCCTTCGCCACCTCGTCGTCGCTGGGCACACTGCCGATCACTCTGCGCCAGACGGTCGAGCGTCTGGGCGTGCCTCAGGCCTACGCCGCCTTCGCCGTGCCGCTGGGGGCCAATGTGAAGATGGACGGCTGCGGGGCCATCTATCCCGCCATCGCCTCGATCTTCATCGCCCAGTATTTCAAGATCGACCTGACCCTGACGCAATATGTGCTGATCGGCCTGACGGCGGTGCTGGGTTCGCTGGGCACGGCGGGGGTGCCCGGCACCTCCATCGTTATGCTGACCCTGACGCTGTCGACCGCCGGCCTGCCGCTGGAAGGGATCGGCTATATCGTCGCCATCGACCGGGTCATCGACATGATGCGTACGGCGACGAACGTGACCGGCCAGATGCTGGTCCCCGTGCTGGTAGCCAGGGAGGAAGGCATCCTGAACCAGGATATCTATGACGGTCATGTCGCCTGGCTGCCCGGCGATCCGGAGGCGGAGACGCCGGAAGCGGTTCGCGCCGCCGGAATCTGAAACGGACGCTTGCGCGGGCTCGGCGACCGGGCTATGTCGCCGCCTCCGCAAGAGACGGACGCGTAGCTCAGCGGGAGAGCACCTCGTTCACACCGAGGGGGTCACAGGTTCAATCCCTGTCGCGTCCACCATCCTTCCCGCCGTTATCCGAACAGCAGAGGCTCCGTCGTCGACGGCTGCGGGCTTGAACTTCGCGCTTCGCGATGCGTTCTACGCGCATGAACCTGATCATTCTGTTTGTCGGCGCGGTTGTTCTGGCCGGGGCTCTGTTCGCGCTGTCCGGCGTGTTCGAAGGTCGAAAGCCGGCGCACTTCGTCGACAAGGACGCCGATGGAGAGCCCGACGAACCGAATGGTCCCGCCAAGGATTTGTGATCGGCATGGCGCTCAATCGGTCGGGCGGCGCGACGGCTGCGACCAAGGTTCGCAACGGCGAACACCTTTCGCCGTCGTGCGTTGTCCAGGCATGACGTTTCTCGCTCGCCTTTTCATCGCACTGGATCGCGTGACAAAGTTCGTCACCCGCCAGGAACGCCTGCTTTGAGGGCGATCTGACGTGGAATGGATATGGCGCATTGCGTCCGACCCGCCCTGCCGCCACCTTGCGGCGACGAGTTTTGACGAGAGGACGCCCGATGGCCCGCAAACCCAACTATAGTTTCGAGCGTCAGGAGCGTGAGCGCGCGGCGGCGGCGAAGGCGGCCGAAAAGGCGGCGGCCAAGGCCGAGCGCAAGACCGAGGCTGCTACCCAGAAGGCGCAGTCGGACAAAGACTGAGCCGAGGCCCGGCAGCCGCCCGTCTTTTCATTGTTCGACAGGGCCGAAAGCCCTATTCTGGCGCAATGACACGCTGGACCCCCGAAAGCTGGAGAACCAAGACCGCCCTGCACATGCCGGCGGACTATCCCGATCCCAAGGCCCTGGCCGTAGTCGAGGACGAGCTGCGCGCCCTGCCGCCGCTCGTCTTCGCGGGCGAGGCGCGCCGTCTGACGTCGAAACTGGCGCAGGTGGAGCAGGGCGAGGCCTTCCTGCTCCAGGGCGGCGATTGCGCCGAAAGCTTCAAGGAGTTTTCGACCGACAATATCCGCGACACCTTCCGACTGATCCTGCAGATGGCGGTGGTCCTGACCTTCGCGGGCAGGAAGCCGGTGGTGAAGGTCGGTCGGATCGCCGGCCAGTTCGCCAAGCCGCGCTCGTCGCCGCTGGAGGAGATCGACGGGGTCGAACTGCCCAGCTATCGCGGCGACATCATCAACGGCATGGGGTTCACGCCCGAGGAGCGCGCGCCCGATCCGCAGCGCCTGATCCGCGCCTACAACCAATCGGCCTCGACGCTGAACCTGTTGCGGGCCTTCGCCGGGGGCGGATACGCCGACCTGTACAACATCCATCGGTGGACCCTGGGGTTCGCGGGCGACAATGCGGCGGGGGCCCAGTATCGTGAACTGGCCGACAAGATCACCGAGGCCCTGGCCTTCATGGAGGCGGTCGGCGTCACGCCCGAGACCCATCCCGACCTGAGCCGGGTCGAGGTCTTCACCAGCCACGAGGCGCTGCTGCTGAACGTGGAGAGCGCGCTGACGCGGCTGGACGGCGGTTCCGGCGAATGGTTCGACACCTCGGCCCACATGCTGTGGATCGGCGAACGCACGCGTCAGCTGGACGGCGCCCACGTCGAGTTCATGAAGGGGATCAAGAACCCCATCGGCGTGAAGTGCGGGCCGACGATGACGGCCGACGACCTGCTGCCGCTGATCGACGCGCTGAACCCGGACAATGTTTCGGGCCGTCTGACGCTGATCGGCCGCTTCGGCCACGACAAGGTCGGCGAGCGCCTGCCCAAGCTGATGCGCGAGGTGAAGGCCTCGGGCCGCAAGGTGATCTGGTCCATCGACCCGATGCACGGCAACACCCTGAAGGCCGGCAACGGCTACAAGACCCGGCCGTTCGACCGGATCCTGGGCGAGGTGCGGACCTTCATCGACGTGGCGGAGGCGGAAGGCGTCCACCCCGGCGGCGTCCATCTGGAGATGACCGGCCAGAACGTCACCGAATGTCTGGGCGGCGCCCAGGCGGTGACGGAGGACGACCTGTCCAACCGCTATCACACCCATTGCGATCCGCGCCTGAACGCCGACCAGGCGCTGGAACTGGCCTTTCTGGTCGCCGAACGGCTGAAGTCCGGTCGCGTCGGCCGGTCGAAAGCCGCCTGATCGCGCAAAAGGCGGGCTGGCCGTTCGGCGGCCGCCTTCGCCTTCGCCCGGTCCGCAGGCGCCGCCGCAGATACGACCGGATGCGGTCACGGCGCGGACAAGGACGCGCCGTCTGATCGGCCGCCAACGACGAAAAGGGCTTTCGGGGCGGTCCCTCGGAAGTGACGGACATGGATACGCCTGCGCAACAAGACGAAAAGCCCGGCCGGGTCGCCTATCAGGGCGCGCCAGGGGCCTTCAGCCACGAGGCCTGTCTAGCGCTGCGGCCGTGGGACGAGGCGGTGGCGTTCGAAACCTTTGAAGGCGCGTTGGAGGCGCTGAAGTCCGGCGACTGCGGCTGCGCCCTGATTCCGGTCGAGAACTCGACCATCGGCGTGGTCGAGCCCGCTGCGACCTTGGTGCAGGCGCTGGACCTCGAACCCGTCGCCGAGGTGTGGCGGCCGATCCGTCACGCGCTGATGGGGGTGCCCGGCGCGCGCCTGTCCGACATCCGAACCGTGGAAAGCCACCCCATCGCCCTGGCCCAGTGCGAACGGACGTTGAAGTCCCTGCATCTGAAGGTCGTCGAGCATTTCGACACCGCCGGGGCCGCGCGCGATGTAGCCCTGGCCGGCGATCCCACCCGCGCCGCCATCGCCGCGGCGGGGGCGGCCGAGGCCTACGGCCTGTCGATCCTGCGCAACGATTTGCAGGATTCGAGCGATAATCGCACGCGCTTCGTCCTGTTGAGCGCTTCTTTGGGTTGACGGCGCACGGTCTTTGCGTGTCTTAGATGGCGCACGGATCGTACGACGATCCGCATAACCGGATACGGACCATGTCCCGCCAGCGCGCCCTCTCTGTTTCCTTCGACCGTTCGCGCGCGGTGTCCGGCCTCTATTTCGGCTGCGGCTTTTACGGCTTTCGATACGCCGGCTGAGGCGTCGGGCGCACTTCGTCCCTGACTGCTTCGCCGGCGACCGCTCTGGTCCAGAGCGGCGGTTCGCCCACGCACCTATTGAAATTCAGAATGCCGAAAGCCCTATTCCATGTCCGTTTCCAATCTTCAGCGAGTCTGGCCTGACGTGGCCGACCTGACCCCAGAACAGCAGGCGCTGGCCGCTCTGCGCGCCGAGATCGACGGGATCGACGATCAGATCCTGGCCTTGTTCGAAAAGCGGCTGGCGGTCGCCGCCACTGTGGGCCGCGCCAAGGACGCGCCGACGGGGCCGCACACCAAGCTGCGTCCCGACCGCGAACAGGCGGTGCTGGCGCGTATGCTGTCCAAATGCCAGCCCGAGAACGCCGAGGCGGTCGAACATCTGTGGCGCGAGATCGTCGGTTGGGGCCTGGCGCGCCAGGGGCGGCTGCAGGTCCAGGTCTGGGCCCCCATCGAGCCGACGCGGGCCTTCGACGGGGCGCGCCTGCGGTTTGGCGCGGCGGCGGACATCAGGATGGTGCGCGATCCCCAGAAGGCCTTGGCTTTCGCGGCCGAGGGCCACGGGATCGCGGTTCTGGCCATAAACACCGAGGACGCCTGGTGGATGGGCCTGCGTCGCGAATGGTCGATGCTCAGCGTGTTCGACGGTTACGGCGGCGAGACGCCCACCTCGCTGGCGGTGGGCAAGATCGACCCGCCGGCCTTGCCCAAAGGCCGCCGGGTGGTCGTGACGGCCGGCGGCGACGCGGGGGACGGGGGCGGGGCGCGCCGCTGGGGCCTGAACACCCACCACGGCTGGACCATCGCCCTGACCGACGCCGACCTGGCGCCGGGCGAGGCCGAGGGCTGCGTCGGCGCGATCGGGTAGGCGTTATCCCGCCTCGCACCGGGCTGGCGGTGCTGTGGCGCGCGCGCCGCCAAATCTTACCGGGCTTTAACTTGCCACGAGGCCGCCAGCGGACCTACTTCGCCCAAGTCGTCCCAGGGAGGCGAAGCGGCCCATGTTCCTCGCGCTCGCGGCAGGCGCCGCCCTGGTCGCCGACCCATTTTTCGGCCTGGATAAGGCGTCGCAGACCGGGGTCTGGCGCAGCCAGGGCTACGGCTATGTGCTGGACGTCGGCGACGCCGGCGTGCGGATATACGATGTGACCTCCTCGAGTTGCGCCTTGAGCGGCGAAGCGGCCAAGCTGGAGGAGTTGGGCGTGATCGAGAAAGGGGCGAATGGAAGGTTCGTCCTGGCTGGAGATACCGCCCGGATCGGCTTCGAGCGGCGCGCGGCCCTGCCTGGGGCCTGTCTTTCGCCGGAATCGCCGACCGCCGATCCACTGAGGAACTTTGATGTCTTCTGGGAGACGTTCAACGAGAACTATCCCTTCTTCGCCCTTCGCGGCGTGGACTGGAAAGCGGTGCGCGAAGCCTACCGTCCGCGTGTCGCCGCCCTTCCGCGCGATGCGGACCTTTGGCCGGTGCTCACCGAAATCCTGGGCCGGTTCCAGGACGCCCATATCCGGCTGGTCGATGGCGAGCGACGATTTCAGGTCCGCAGGAACAGTTCGGGTTCCAGCATGCCGGAAATCCAGAAGGGATTGATCGAGTATCTCGCCCGGTCGGACGGCCCTCTGGGCGGCCAAGTCACCCTCGACGCTCACGACCGTCTGGCCTATGGGACCACCCGGGAAGGCGTAGCCTACCTCGCCGTCATGACCATGGGCGGCTTCTCGAACGGCCCGGTCGGTTGGCCGGGAAACACCACATCCGAAGAGGACGTCGCCGCAGCTCGCGCCGCGCTGGATGTCGCCTTCGCCAGGTTCGAGCACGCGCCGGGCCTGATCCTCGATCTGAGGTTCAATCCGGGCGGTTCGGAGTCGATCTCGGCCCTGATCGCCGGCTGCTTCGCGGACCGGAAACGCCTAGCCTACACCCGCGCTGGATGGGACGGCGACCACCTCGGCCCGGCGTTCGAGACCTATGTGGAGCCCGGCGGCTGTCGCAAGTTCGCCGGGCCGGTCGTCGTGCTGACGGGAGAGCGGACGACCAGCGCCGCCGAGGCCCTTGTGATGCGCCTCCGGGTCCTGCCCCAGGCGATCGTGATGGGGCAGCCGACGCAGGGCGCCCATTCCGACGTCCTAAGCCGAACGCTGCCGAACGGATGGCGACTGGGCCTGTCCAACGAGGTTTACACCCTCGCGGACGGTCATGTGTACGAAGGACTGGGAATCCCACCCACGATCACGACCCCCGCGCCGGAGCCCGGAGCACCGCCGGAGGCGATCTACGGCGCGGACATCCGCCGGGGCGCCGAACGCCTTGTGGCGGATTCGGTCGCGCACTAGCCAAGTGGAACTACCAAAGCTGTGGGGCCTACTTGCCACGCACCGCCATATTGTCGATCAACCGGGTCGTGCCGAGCCAGGCGGCGGCCAGGATGCGCGCCGGGGCGTCCACGAGGTCGTTGCGGAAGACGCCAAGATCCTCGGCGCGGCGGATGGCGACATAGTCCACTCGCTCGAACCCGGCCTTCAGCAGGGCGGCGTAGGCTTCGCGCTCTACGTCCGGCAGGAGGCGGCCCGACGCGGCCTCGGCGCCGCCCTGGGCCAGAATGCCGTTCAACCGGCGCGCGGACGCCAGTTCGGTCTCGGACAGATAGGCGTTGCGCGAGGACAGGGCCAGGCCGTGGGCGTCCCGCTCGGTCGGGGCGCCGACGATCTGGATCGGCAGGTCCAGATCCCGCACGAAACGGCGGATGACCATCAGCTGCTGGTAGTCCTTTTCGCCGAAGACGGCGATGTCGGGCTGGACCTGGTTGAACAGCTTGGTCACGACCAGCGCCACCCCGCCGAACATCTGAGGCCGGAAATCGCCTTCCAGGCCCAGGGCCGGGCCGGCCACGGCGATGCTTGTGGCGAAGCCTGCCGGGTACATCTCCTGCGCCGACGGGGCGAACATCAGGTGACAGCCCGCGCCGGCCAGAAGGCGGGCGTCCTGCTCTTGCTGGCGGGGATATTTGTCCAGATCCTCATGGGCGGCGAACTGGGTCGGATTGACGAAGTTGGAGGCCACGACGCGGTCGGCGCGGCGGGCCGCCTCGCGCACCAGGGTCAGGTGCCCCTCGTGCAGGGCGCCCATGGTCGGAACCATGCCTACGCTGAGGCCTTGTCGTTTCCAGTCCCGCACGGTCGCGCGCAGATCGGCGACGGTGCGGACGACGGCGAGAGGAGAAGGCGAGGGGACGACGTTCGTCATGATGAAGCGATTAACCTTTTCGCTTAAGCCTGTTGATGCACCAGACCTCAAAGTCTGGGCGCTAGGGTCGTGCTTATGACGCCCGCAGAAGCGACCCGTCCAGTTCCGATCGTCCCGGCCCTGCTCGGGGCCTTGGCCATCGCCGCCGCCCTGTCGGGGTGCGGGGGCGCGAATGGCGATCCGCATCGGTTCGAAGCCATGGCCGACCAGGTGGCGGCCATCGAGGTTCCGCTGACGCCCGAAGCGACGGATCGGGGCCATTCTTCCCCCGCTGAGGCGAGCGGCCTTCGTCCCGCCAGGTTCAGCGCCATGAAGGTCGCCGTGATGGATCCCCACGCCATGTGGGATGCGCGCGACGATCGGGCGGGCGTGCGCCGGGTCGCAGACGACGCCGGATTGCGCGACGCGGTGATCCGCACGGCCCAGCCGGCGGTCCGGGCCGCCGCGCCCGCCCTGGCCCGCGAAACGCTCGCGCCGGCGCCGCCCGATGTCGGTCTTCGTCGCCCGCAATCGGGTCGCACGATCCAGCTGGGCGCCTATTCCAGCGCGGAGGCGGCGCGCCAGGCCTGGGGCCGGCTGAAGGCGTCCGCCGACCTGGCCGCCCTGACGCCGGTTTACGAGTCGGTCCAGGTCCAGGGGCGGACCCTGACGCGGCTGAAGGCCGGGCCCGTCTCGCCCGACGCCGCCGCCGCCCTGTGCCGCGCGGCGTCCGTGGCCGAGGACTGGTGCGCCCGCAACGGCTGATCGCGCCCCCGCCGGCCGTCCACAGATCTGCGTTAAGGTTCCGTTGACGTTTGGCGCGGGGCGTCCGACTCTGGCCCTACTGGACCGCGCCTGAGTCGCGCCGGTCGGCACAGAGGATTCCCTCGAATGACGCAGCCGCATGTGATCGTTCTCGGCAACGAAAAGGGCGGGGCGGGCAAGTCCACCCTGGCCATCCACATCGTCACCGGCCTGCTGCACGCGGGCCGGTCGGTGGCGATCATCGACCTGGACCTGCGCCAGCGGTCGATGCAGCGCTTCTTCCAGAACCGCGCCGCCTGGCTGGCTGCGAACGGGCAAGTCCTGCCCCAGCCCTTCACGCCCGACATGGGCGACGGCAAGGCCCTGGCCAAGGCGGACGTCGCCGAACAGATCGCGACCTTCGAACGCGCCTTCGACGAGGCGGTCGCCGCCGGCGTCGACGCGATCCTGATCGACACGCCCGGCGGCGATACGGCGGTGTCCAGCGCCGCCCACGCCCGCGCCGACCAGATCGTCACGCCGATGAACGACAGCTTCGTCGATTTCGACCTGCTGGGCGAGGTCGATCCCGTGTCGCTGGAGCTGCTGAAGCCCTCCATCTATTCCGAAAGCGTGTGGGAGGCGCGCAAGCAGCGGGCCATCGCCCAGGGCCGTCACGCCACGATCGACTGGCTGGTCGTGACCAACCGCCTGGCCGTGGCCGAGGCGCGCAACCGCAAGCGCCTGGAGGAGCGGATGACCAAACTGGCCAAGCGCGTCGGCTTCCGCGTCGGGCCGGGGCTGCGCGACCGGGTCATCTATCGCGAACTGTTCCCGTTCGGCCTGACGGTGGCGGACCTGTCCAACGAGGTGCGGCCGGTGGCGGTGTCCCTGGCCCATGTCGCAGCGCGCCAGGAGATGCGCAATCTGATGATGGCCATGGGGCTGGAGCAGGTGCTGAGCCCTTTGGACGTGGCGGCCTGACGCCTTCATGAGCCTGATCTGGCTGGTCCTGGCGGCGATCGCCGTCTGGGCGCTGGTGCGGCTGGGGCGCCAGACCGAGCGGCGCGGGCGGGCCCATTGGCGGGTCAGCGCGACCCTGCTGGGGTCGGTGCTGCTGGCCGGCGGGGCGCTGGCGGCGTTTCGCGGGGCGTGGCTGGCGGCGGCGGGTCTGGCCGGCGCCGGCCTCTATCTGGCCTGGGCGTCGCGAAGCCGGGCCGTGATCCGGTCCGAACCGATCAGCGAGGCCGACGCGCGCGCCGTTCTGGGCGTCCGGCCGGGCGCCGACGAAGCCGAGGTCCGCGCAGCGTGGAAACGCGCGATGGCGCGCGCCCACCCCGACCAAGGCGGCACCGAAGGCCTGGCGCGTCGCGTAAACGCCGCGCGGGATCGGCTGTTGAGAAAGACCGGACACGGCTGATCGCCCTCGCGCTTTCGCTGCGAAGTGGGATGGAGGGCTGGGCGGAGCGCCGGGCCTTCGCCCGGAGTGTGAGTTTGTAAGTACCGTTTCGACGAAGGGT
>NZ_QFNM01000032.1 GCF_003248455.1 Brevundimonas sp. | reverse complement strand
CTTCGAATACATCCCCGACAACGCCCTGCTGTTCGTGGACGAGAGCCACGTCACCATCGGCCAGATCAACGGCATGTTCCGGGGCGACTACCGCCGCAAATCGACACTGGCGGAATACGGCTTCCGCCTGCCCTCCTGCATCGACAACAGACCCCTCAAGTTCGAGGAATGGGACGCCATGCGCCCCCAGACGGTGCATGTCTCGGCCACCCCCGGCCCCTGGGAGATGGAGCGCGCCGGCGGCGTCTTCGTGGAGCAGGTGATCCGCCCCACCGGCCTGATCGACCCGCCGGTGGAAATCCGCCCCGTCTCGGGCAAGACCCGCAACCAGGTCGACGACGTCATCGACGAGGTCAAGGCCACGACGGCCAAGGGCTATCGCAGCCTGGTCACGACCCTGACCAAGAAGATGGCCGAGGACCTGACCGAATATATGCACGAACAAGGCGTGCGCGTCCGCTACATGCACTCCGACGTGGACACGCTGGAGCGGATCGAGATCCTGCGCGACCTGCGGCTGGGCGCCTTCGACTGCCTGATCGGCATCAACCTGCTGCGGGAGGGTCTGGACATCCCCGAATGCGGCCTGGTCGCCATCCTAGATGCGGACAAGGAAGGCTTCCTGCGCTCCGAGACCTCCCTGATCCAGACCATCGGCCGCGCCGCCCGCAATGTGGACGGCCGCGTCATCCTGTACGCCGACCGCATGACCGGAAGCATGGAGCGCGCCATCGCCGAGACGGATCGCCGCCGCGAACGGCAGATGGCCTACAACCTCGAACACGGCATCACGCCCGAAAGCGTCAAGCGCGACATCAAGGAAATCCTCGACAGCCCCTATGAATCCCGCGAACTGGACCGCCTGACCCGTCCGGGCGTGGCCGAGACCGCCAAACCCTTCGTCGGCTCCAACTTCCAGGCCGCCCTGCGCGACCTGGAAGGCCGCATGCGCGAGGCCGCCTCCAACCTGGAGTTCGAAGAAGCCGCCCGCCTGCGCGACGAGATCAAGCGCATGAAGCTGATGGACCTGGAGTTCGCCAACGAAGTCCTGACCGGCGCGGGGGAAGAGGTGGACAAGTCGGCGCCGAAGCGGTGGCGTGCCGAGGCGGCGGCGGAGGCGCAGGAGCGGTTCAGGAAGGGGCGGTAGGGCCATTGCCCAAAACCATCTTTATACCCCGAATTTGTCAATCCAGGCTTGGCATTAAGCTCGACTCCCGGTTGAGCTAAGGAGTGGCGTTTTCATGGCCGGGAGGAAGATGTGACGACAGAGGTGGTGATCGGCAACCGTCAGGCGATTGCCTTGGCGGCGGATAGCGCCGTGACTGTTGGGCAAGACCGGGTCTGGAAGACTGCAAATAAGTTGTTCTCGCTGGGGCCTGCAAACGATATCGGCATCATGATGAACGGGAGCGCAGACTTCCTCGGCATATCTTGGGAAGTGATCATAAAGCTCTTCCGCGAAGATGTGTCGGAAAAACGCTTCGTCACCGTGAAAGAATGTGCAGATGCCTTTTTTGCTTTCGTCTCGAAAGACAGATTCAGATCAGAACGTACTGAGAAACTGTCCTTTGCCGGCCTTTTTGTCGAGAACCTCGAAGCCCTCAAGGACCACCTCGACTACAAAACCAAGAAAGATTTCCGCTCGCAGATAGTCGCCGTTTGCGACCATAATGTGAAGGCAATCTCGGAAGAGACTCGAAAGATTGCGAGCTTATCCCTGTCTTCATTCCGCAAAGATTGGCGAGAAATAATTGATTCACTCGCGAAGGACGTTCTTGGAGAAGTGATAACGAAAAATGTAAGCGATTCTATCACTAAGCTTTTGCATGCACTAGCAGTACATAACGTAGAGAGCGAGTTCGCCACCGGGATTGTCATCGCAGGGTTCGGTTCGGAGGAGATGTATCCGTGCATGCAATCCTATACTGTAGATGGCTGCGCTGGATCAGTTTTTCGCGTATGGGAGGATCGAGTCCAAGACCTGAATGGAAGCGGTTCAAGAGGCGGTTATATAGTCCCATTCGGCCAAGCCGATATCGTGTTTTCCTTCATGGAGGGCATCACACTTGAGAGCAATGAATTCTAGGATACAATTATTCCACAGCTTTTAGAAGACCGAATAAAAGATGTAATTGATCACTATGTTCCAAGCCAAAACCGTGTTGTGGAAGCGGCGATACAGAAGAAAATAAATGACGAGGCATATTCATTATTCAAACAAAATTTTTCTGACTTCAGAACCCGAACGATTAGCAATCCTGTAGTGAAGGTAATAAACAGCCTTCCGAAAGAAGACTTGGCCGATATGGCTCAGGCGCTTGTAGAACTAACATCGCTTCGCAGAAAGGTAGACTCCAAACTGGAAACAGTTGGCGGCCCGGTCGATGTTGCTGTCATCTCGAAGGGTGACGGCTTCATTTGGTTAAAGCGGAAGAACTATTTCGATATTGATAGCAATCGTGACTTTCTATATCGTCGCTATCGAAACCAAGGGCTTCGCACATGACTCGCTTTGTCGAGACGGCAAAAATCGATCCCGTTCTAGCGCGCATGCTCGAAGAGACCCGGCCTTCCCATCGCGATGCCTCTCAAGGCGAGAGAGGAGCCACGGCGGCACGAGAAGCAGCCGTGCGCGTTCGCGCTATGTTGTCTTCGTTGAGCAGTGAATTGCGCGCCTAAGAGGGCATGGCTCTCGATCAGAGCATGACGTCATCGCAACATTTCGGCGACGCGCTCAACCAGGCTTGCGTCTAACCCGTTGTTGTGGATCTCTAAATCTGGATGAGGGAGCCACTGCCATGCCCACCTTCCGCATTCTCTCCCGCGTCGACGCCTACGTCGACTACACCTGCGAGGTAGAAGCCGACTCCGCCGAGGAGGCTGTCGATGTCGTCTACGAGGGCCACGTCAAAGTCACCTGGGAGAACCAAGGTGTGACGGAGTTCGACGCGGTTCGTATGTCGGCCATCGACGAACATGGCGAAGACATAGATGGATATGCGCGTGGTAAGGGCTGACTAACGCGGGAGCGTCATATTGCTCGCATGACTGAAGACGACGCTTCCTGGACCCCGCCCTTCGGCTTCGCCGAGGAGCAGGCCGTCTTCAAAGGCCCGACCCAGAACGTCCGTGCGCTGAGCGAGGGATGGGTCGCAGCGCACCTGTTTTGTCCGGCCTGCGGCGCGGAGCGGCTGCGGCAGTTGCCGAATAATTCCCCGGTCGGGGACTTCGTCTGCGACGCCTGCGCCGAGGAGTTCGAGCTTAAGGCCAAGAAGGGTGCGCTGGGGCGGTCGATCCCGGACGGCGCCTTCGGCGCGATGACTTCGCGGCTGGCGGCGCGCAACAATCCCAACCTGTTCGCCATGAGCTATGACCGGGATCGGACGGCTGTTACGGACCTGATCGTTGTTCCCCGGCACTTCTTCACCCAGGACATCATCCAAGCGCGCAAGCCCCTGGGGCCGAACGCGCGTCGTGCCGGCTGGCAGGGGTGCAACATCCTGATCGGCCAGGTGCCGCTGTCGGGTCGCATCCCGTTGATCACGCGCGGCGCCCCTGCGCCCAAGGGCGAGGTGCTGGACCGTTGGCGGTCCACCCTTTTTCTGAAGGACGCCAGCGTGACCGCCCGCGGCTGGCTGCTGGCCGTGATGAAGACAGTCGAGGCCATAGGAAAGCCGGAGTTTACTCTGGACGAGGTCTATGCTCGCGAGGCGGCGTTGGCCGCGCTTTATCCAGCCAATAACAATGTCCGCCCCAAGATCAGACAACAGCTTCAGCTGCTGCGTGACAGGGGTTGGTTGGCATTCGATGGGCGTGGCGCCTATCGGCGGGTCTGAACGAGCCCCTCGTGTCTCCCCAAACTTTCCCGTTCTCCCGCAAGGGGAGACGGATCGCCCCTCACAACTCATCCAGCGACTTCTCCCACTCTTCCATCGACACGATCTTGCGCAGGGGACCCAGGTAGAGGTCGAGGCCCTGGGAGATGCGGCGGTCCTTTTCGCGTTCGATGACGGGGTCGAGGCCGGCGGCGCGGAGCTGGTCCTCGAGCGCGGCGATGCGGCGCTCCAGATGGACGCGGCGGGCCAGTTGGGCGTTGCCCCATTCGGTGTCGGCGCGCTCCAGCTTCTGTTTGGCCTGCCAGTATTGGCCGCGCAGCTCCCAGTCGCTCTTGTCGCTGGTGTTCATGGCGAAGCGGTCCTCGGCCTCGCCCGGATTGGTCAGGATGTCGTAGACCAGTTGCAGGGGCGCGGTCTTTATCGTCAGGCGGGCGGCGCGGCCGGGGCCGTCGCGGTCGGCCAGTTTGCGATAGGTCTCGGCCAGGGCCGCCAGGGCGCGGGCCTGGGCGAAGTCCTGGGCGTGCAGGGCGCGGCCCGAGGCCTGGGCGGCGGCGCGGGCCAGGTCGGCGGGGTCGTGGCCGCCCGTCTCGTCCGGCGGAGGGGCGAGCGTCTCTTGCGCCAGGACGGCCGCTTCCCGGGGCGACAGGGTCCGGGTGCGCGGATGGCGCGACCAGCCCTGTTTGGTCGCGCGGGCGCGCAGGGCGTCGACGGTGACGCCGTGGCGGGCGGCGACGGTCTTGGCGTCCTGGCCCGCCAGATAGTCCTGGCGGACCTGGGCCCAGACTTCGGGCGGCTGGATCTTGTAGATGCGTTTTGTCATGGCGACAGTATGGGGCCGTCGCCGACCCAGGCCGGTCGATCGGCGAATTTCGCACCTAGAGATTTGATTCTCCATAGGTGGAGACGATGGGTTGGACGCCTCAGCCATCCTATTCGGCCCCGCAGCGACGGCGGCGGCGGGGGCGACGGGGAGCGGGCGACGACCGTTCCTGACGCAAGGCCGGCTTACGACCGGGGCCATGAGCCAGGGGATACATCGCAGGATCCGGCCGGACGCCGTCTGGGCCGAGGTTCGCAAGGCGTGGGAGGACGGCGAGACGGCGCGCTCGGTCGCCAAACGCTATGACGTGGGGGTGCACGCCCTGTGGAAACGGCGCGAGGCGGAGGGCTGGAAACGGCCCGAGCCGACGCTGGGGCCGATCGAGCCGGCGGAAGGGTGGGACCGTCACATTCAGGCAAGGCGCGACGCCTTTTACGCCCAGCTGGAGGACGCGCGGGCGCTGGCGGAATGTCTGGCGGCGGCGATGCGGGACGAGCCGCTGACGGCCGGGCCGAACTGGCATATTCCGTGGCTGTACCACTGGCGGGCGACGCATCTGGGACCGGAGGCGGCGGCGCGGGACCGGGCGCGGGCGCTGGAGGCGGACCTGCCGTGGGCCGGGCGGTTCTGGGACGCGCAAGGGCGGCTGAAGCCGCTGCCGCAACTGGATCTGGAGATGGCGCGGCTGCATCCCGAGGCATGGCGCGCGGCGATCGGCCTGCCCGACGGACTGCCCGAGACGGCGACCCGATACGCGCCCTGACGGCGGCGACGGTTGACTTATCGGCGATAAGCGTCCATTTGCACGGCGTCGCACATTCGCGATCTCCGGCGTCTCCAGCGCGTGTGGGTCCGTTTCGGACCTGTCTGTAGCAGCCGCCGGTTCCTCATATTCATTGGCCGCCCGGACACGCGGGGCGGCGCCCGATCCACCCCGCAGGCCCGCTGTCGCAGGCCCCGTCGGGACTGGCGGTGCGCGGCCCGACGGCGTCATGCCGTGCTCGCTTTCGCATCCGCCGCTACGCGAAAGACATTGCTGTGAGCATCACCTTCGACTCCATGGGCCTGAACAAGGCCCTGCTGCAGGCCCTGGCCTCGACCGGCTATGTGAAGCCGACGCCGATCCAGGAAAAGGCCATCCCCGACGTCATGCTGGGCAAGGACCTGCTGGGCATCGCCCAGACCGGCACCGGCAAGACCGCCGCCTTCGCCCTGCCGATCCTGCATCGGCTGGCCGAGAACCGCACCCCGCCCGCGCCCCGCACCACCCGCGCCCTGATCCTGAGCCCCACGCGCGAACTGGCGACCCAGATCGGCGACAGCTTCAAGGCCTATGGCGCCCATCTGGGCTTCCGGGTCGCGGTCATCTTCGGCGGCGTGAAATACGGCGCCCAGGAGCGCGCCCTGCAACAGGGTCTGGACATCCTGGTCGCCGCGCCGGGCCGCCTGCTGGACCACATCCAGCAGAAGACGCTGGACCTGTCGTCGACCGAGATCTTCGTGCTGGACGAGGCCGACCAGATGCTGGACCTGGGCTTCATCAAGCCGATCCGCCAGATCGTCAGCCGGATGCCGGCGCGCCGCCAGAACCTGTTCTTCTCGGCCACCATGCCGACCGAGATCGGCAAACTGGCGGGCGAACTGCTGAAGGACCCGGTCAAGGTCCAGGTCACGCCGCAATCGACCACCGTCCAGCGCATCGCCCAGTCGGTCGTCTATATCGAACAGGGCAAGAAGCGCGCCCTGCTGACCGAGATGTTCAGCGACCCGGAATACAAGCGCTGCCTGGTCTTCACCAAGACCAAGCACGGCGCCGACAAGGTCGCGGCCTATCTGGAGACGGGCGGCGTCGAGGCCGGGGCCATCCACGGCAACAAGTCCCAGCCCCAGCGCGAACGCACGCTGGAAGCCTTCAAGAAGGGCAAGCTTAGGGTTCTGGTCGCCACCGACATCGCCGCGCGCGGCATCGACGTGGACGGCGTCTCGCACGTGGTGAACTTCGAACTGCCGCACGTGCCGGAAAGCTATGTCCACCGCATCGGCCGCACCGCGCGGGCGGGCAAGGACGGCACGGCCGTCAGCTTCGTGGCCGGCGACGAGATGAAGCTGCTGCGCGACATCGAAAAGGTCACGCGCCAGAAGATCCCGGCGGCGGATCGCCGCAACGACAAGCAGCTGGCGGCGCTGGACGCCTCCATCATGGCCGCCGGCGTGGCCAAGAAGGCGACCCTGCCGGAACGCGAGGGCGGCGAGCGCAACGACGGCGGTCGCGGGGGTCGCGGTCGCAGCCGCAATCCGCACCGCGACGGCGTGCGCCCGGAAGGCGGCGGCCAGCCGCACCGCCAGCGCCGCAACCGCCCCGGCGGCGAGGCGGCCGCGGCGCGTCCCGAAAAGACCTACAACCCCATGGCCGGCGAAAAGACCGCGCCGCGCGAACCTCGCCCGGAAGGCGAGATGAAGCGCCGCCCCCGCCGCCGCCCCTCGAACGGCGGCAAGGGCTACGGCGCCGCCAAGGGCTGATCTAGGTCCTCCCCCGCGAGGCGGCGGAGGAACAAAAAACGGCGGCGCCTGCGAGGGCGCCGCCGTTCTCATGTCAGGCGTGTGCGGACCTTAGAAGTTCCAGGTCGCGCCCAGCGAGAAGCCGACGCCGGAGCCCTTGGCCTCGCCGCGCAGGTTCGAGATGACCAGGCCGTTGCCATAGACGTCGCGCGTGTCGTTGATCGTCGCCGTGTCGATGTCGATGTAGGTCACGGCGCCGTCGAAGGTCATCGAACCCATCGTCTTGGACAGGCCGGCGGCGTAGAGCCAGCGGTCGCCGTCCGGGATGCGGGCGGTGCGGTGATCGTCCGGCGTCGGGGTCGGGTCGTAGCCCAGGCCGGCGCGGAAGGTCATGGTCGGGTCGATCTTGTAGTCGAAGCCCAGCGCGCCGGTGGTGACGTCGTCATAGTCCTGGACGATGGTCGAGGATCCGCTCGCGCCGTAGGTCACGCGGATGGCGTCGAACTCGCTCCAGCCGATCTGGTTGACCTGGGCGTTCAGGGTCAGGCGGTCGTTGACGGCGTAGCGGGCCGAAACGGTGGCGTACCAGGGGGTGGTGAAGCTGGCCTGGCCGTCCGCCGAGACGTTAGCGCCGGCCAGTACGCCGGTCAGGCCGGAGATGTTCACCGAGCCATCCAACTCGTGCTTGATTTCCGAACGGTAGGACAGGCCGAGATCCAGCTTGCCGAAATGCATCTGGGCGCCGGCGTTCCAGCCGTAGTTCCAGCCGTCGCCTTCCAGTTGGTTGCGGCCGTCGGTCGAGGGCGACACGACATAGGCCGGCGACAGGACGGCCGGGATCGGCGCGTTCGGCAGGGCCGACGACAGGGTCGCCTTGGCGTACTGTGCGTCGAAGCCGGCGCCGATGTCCAGCCAGTCCGTAACCTTGGCGGCGGCGACCAGGCTGACGTTGGCCGAGCGCAGTTCCGAGGTCAGGGCGTCGTAGCGGGCGAAGTCGTCCGGCAGATACTTGGTGGTGAAGTTGTAGGGCGCCTGGACGGCCAGGCCGATGTTGAAACGGTCGCCGATCGGCGTAGAGATGGCGAAGTTAGGCACGATGCCGCTTTCGACCACGTCATGGACGTGCGGGTCGCCGTTGACCGGATAGGTGCGGCTGACCACGCCCACGCCGGCGACGGGGACGTTGTACGTCAGGCTGGAGCCGCGATTGTCGACGTCGGAATCCAGCAGCAGGCCGTGCAGGCCCGTATAGACTTCGCGCTGGGTCCCGGCGATGGCGGCGGGGTTCCACCACAGCGACTGGACGCCCTTGTCGGCGCCGACGCCGGCGTTGGCGCGGCCCTGGCCGCGGGTCGATTGTTCCTGGACGTAGAAGGAGCCAGCCATGGCGGGCGCGGCGACGCCGGCCAGCAGAGCCGTGGACAGCGCAAGGCCGCCCATGCGAGCGAAATTCCTGGGAGTCATATGCCATTCCTAAGTAAGCCCCCGCCATCAAACGCGGCGGTGGGGTGTCGGGGAGAGACGCTGGCGCAGCGCTTTCGGCGAGAAAGCGTTGCGCACATGGCCGCTCTCCGCCTCGATCCGGGCGAAACTGTGTCACGAAAGCTGCACAAGATCACACCCGCGCGAGGTTCCCTAACGGCAAGAAGCCGTCGCCAATCACGGACTTACGCGGCGGAAACCGCGCCGGAAAGCCGCCGGGCGGATTTCCATGCCTGCCCGCGCCGCCCCAAGATCGCCTTGTGCATCCGTGATATAAGGGCCATCTGCATCGCGCGCCGGCATTTCGCCATGTCCCAAGCCTGATCGAAGCTCCCATGGAAGCCCCCATGTACGAAACGCCCGAATTGGAAACCGACGTCCTGGTCCGATCCAGCGCCATCCGCATCCACGCGCCCGAGGATTTCGAGGGGATGCGCAAGGCCGGCCGCCTGGTCGCCGAGGCCCTGGACATGATCGCCGCCCATGTGAAGCCGGGCGTGACGACCGGCGCGATCGACGACCTGGTGCGCGAGTTCACCCTGGACAACGGCGGCCTGCCCGCCTGCCTGGGCTACAAGGGCTACGAGAAGACGGTCTGCACCTCGATCAACCACGTCGTCTGCCACGGCATTCCCGGCGACCGGGTGCTGAAGGACGGCGACATCGTCAACATCGACCACACCGTGATCGTGGACGGGTGGCACGGCGATTCCAGCCGCATGTATGCGGTGGGCGAGATCAATGCCCGGGCCAGAAAGCTGATCGACGTGACCTATCAGTCGCTGGAGATCGGGCTGGAGCAGGTCAAGCCCGGCAATACGTTCGGCGACATCGGTTACGCCATCCAGAAGTTCGTCGAGGCCCAGCGCATGAGCGTGGTGCGCGACTTCTGCGGCCACGGCATCGGCCGGGTGTTCCACGACAGCCCCAACGTCCTGCACTACGGCCGTCGCGGCGAGGGCGCGGTGCTGAAGCCGGGAATGTTCTTCACCGTCGAGCCGATGGTGAACCTGGGCAAGCCGCAGGTGAAGGTGCTGTCCGACGGCTGGACCGCCGTGACCCGCGACAAGTCCCTGTCGGCCCAGTGCGAGCACACCATCGGGGTGACGGAAGACGGTCTGGAAATCTTCACGGCGTCGCCGGCGGGGCTGTTCCGGCCGAACTGATCTTCGTCATCCTCCGGCGAGCGAAGCGAGACCGGGGGACCCAGCGGCGCGCGTGAGCGCGAACCTGTCGCGACCTCGGTCGTTTGACATCTTGCGAACCGATGGATCGCCTTCGTCGCCGCTGGGTCCCCCGGTCTGCGCCGCAAGCGGCTTGCCGGAGGATGACGAAAGAAAAGTGTAGGCGCACACGCTGCACTTGCGTCGCTCGTCGGATCGCCCGATCCTGCAAAGGTTGCGCATCTGCGGGCCTGACGGCGTATGACCGACGAGATTTCGACCAAGCCGACCCCGCGCCACAGCGGCCATCGCGACCGGCTGCGGGAGCGGGCGGCGAAGGGGGGCTTAGGCGCCCTGCCCGACTACGAGCTGCTGGAGCTGCTGCTGTTCCGCAGCGTGCCGTACAAGGACACCAAGCCGCTGGCCAAGGATCTTTTGGCGCGGTTCGGCGGGCTGGAAGGGATCGGAGCGGCCAGCCATGAAGCCGTCGAGGATCAGGTCGCGCGGTCGCTGGGCTATGTCGCCGGAAAGGCGACGCGGGCGGTGGCGCTGGACCTTCAGCTGATCTTCGACGTGACGCGGCGGATCGCGCGCGAGCCGACGGCGAAACGGCCGGTGATCTCGTCCTGGACGGCGCTCTTGGCCTATGTGCGCGTCGCCTTGCAGCACGAGCCGCGCGAGCAGTTGCGGGTGCTTTACCTGGACAAGAAGAACCAGCTGATCCTGGACGAGGTGCAGAACCGGGGCACGGTCGACCATGCGCCGGTCTATCCGCGCGAGGTGGTGCGGCGCGCGCTGGAGCTGTCGGCCAGCGCCCTGATCCTGGTCCACAACCACCCTTCGGGCGACCCGACCCCCAGCCGCGCCGACGTGGAGATGACGAAACAGGTTGTGCGGGCCGGGCGCGCCCTTAATGTCGAGGTGCACGACCATCTGGTCGTCGGCCGCGACGGGGTGGCCAGCCTGAAGCAGCTGGGACTGATGTGAACGACGCCATTCTGACCACCGGGCGGCTGGTGCTGACGCCCGTGGCCGTGACGGACTTCGACGATCTGGCCGGGCTTTGGGCCGACGAGGCCTTCACCCGGCACATCACCGGCCGCGCCATGACAAGCGAGGAGGTCTGGTTCCGGCTGCTGCGCGACCTGGGCCAGTGGAGCGTGGCGGGATACGGCGGCTGGACGATCCGCCTGGCCGACGGCGGCGCCTATGCGGGCAATGTGTCGATCCTGGATCACCGGCGGCTGATCGATCCGCCCCTGACCGATCCCGAACTGGGCTGGGGCCTGGCGCCCGCCTTCCAGAACCGGGGGATCGCCGCCGAGGCGGTGACGGCCGCCCTGGCCTGGGCCGACGCCCGTCTGCCGGCCGCGCGAACCGTGTGCATGATCGCGCCGCGGAACCTCGCCTCGATCCGGCTGGCCGAACGGGTCGGCTATCGCCCCTATGCGCAGGCGCGATACCGGGACGAGGCCGTGCAGCTGTTCGAACGGCCGCGCGCGGCGTAGCCTGCCATTAAGGTTTATAGGGCAGTCTGGCGGCGAAGGTTGCGAGAGTCCGCCATGCCCATGTCCGTCGAAACGCTGCGCCAGCATCTGGCCGACGCCTTTCCCGGCGCCGAGATCGCCATCGAGGATCTGGCCGGCGACGGCGACCACTATCGCGCGCGCATCGTGTCGAGCGCCTTCGCCGGTCTGGCGCGCGTGCGCCAGCACCAGCTGGTCTATGCGGCGCTGAAGGGAAAGATGGGCGGCGAACTGCACGCCCTGGCGCTGGAGACCTCCGCGCCGTCCGAGGCGGGGCAAGGCTGATGCGCTATCGCCCGTTCGGCGTCTCCGGCTCCGCGATTTCGAACCTGACGCTCAGTTTCGGGGCGGAGGCGCTGGCGCGCGGGCGCGAGGCGGGGCTGGACCTGCTGTATTCGGCGCTGGAGGCGGGGATCAACAGCTATCGGCTGGAGACCGCCGATCCGGTGGCCGCCGAGGTGCTGGGCGAGGCCCTGTCGCACGTGGACCGCAAGCTGGTCTATGTCAGCGTCACCCTGGGGACCGGCGAGGCGCGCGACTTCTCCGCCGAAGGGATGACCGCCGCCATCGACCGGGTGCTGCACTTCTCGGGCCTGGGCTGGATCGACATGGCCGTGCTGCACGAGCCGGGCGAGACGGAGCTGGCGCAGGCGTCGCTGGCGGCGCTGAAGGCGCTGAGGAAGACCGGGCGCATCCGCCTGCTGGGCATCGCCGGCGGCGGGCCGGTGATGGACGCCTATGTCTCCACCGGCGCGTTCGACGCCCTGTTGACGCCGTTCGACATCAACGCCGGCTGGCCGATCCGCAACCGCATCCGCTCGGCGCGCGAGCAGGACATGGCCGTCTTCGCCTACGACTTCTACATCGACCGGCGCACGCGCGCGCCCGACGCCCCGGTGTTCAAGAAGGGGCTTTTCGGCCTGGGCGGCGGCAAGCGCCCCCCCGACACGCCCAAGAAGGACGCCTTCGGCTTCCTGTATCGCACCCCCAACTGGACGGCCGAGGCCATCTGCCTGTCCTACGTCCTGACCGATCCGTCGGTGTCCAGCGTGATCGTGACGCCGACCGGCGCGGACCGGCTGGCGGTGCTGGCCGCCGCGCCCGAGCGGGACATGCCGCCGGGCCTGGCCGCCCAGATCGAGATGGCCCGCGTCGTGGCCAACGCCGCCTGATCGGAACGGCCGATCGTCGCGCACGCCTTGACCGCGCGCCTCGCGCTCCCTAGCTGACGGGCTTCACGAAAGGCCCTTCCCGTGACCGACACCGCTCAAGCCGATCCCGTCCACGCCTTCATCGGCGACACCGTCGCCCAGCACGACGTGGTGCTGTTCATGAAGGGCACGCCCGACCAGCCGCGCTGCGGCTTCTCGTCCCTGGCGGTGCAGATCCTGGACCATGTCGGCGCGCCCTTCGTCGGCGTGGACGTGTTGCAGGACGAGGCCCTGCGCGAAGGCATCAAGCGTTTCACCGACTGGCCCACCATTCCCCAGCTCTATGTGAAGGGCGAATTCGTCGGCGGCTCGGACATCATCCGCGAGATGTTCCAGGCCGGCGAGCTTCAGGCCCTGATGGCCGAAAAGGGCGTGCCGCTCGACGGCGGGAGTGCGGGCGAGGCCTGATGGCGCGCAAGACCCTGACCCCGCGCGAGGACCGCGAGGTCTTCGTCCTGCCGCTGGAGGTGCGGCCCGAGCACATCGACGCCAACGGCCACGTCAACAACGTCGTCTACGTCGGCTGGCTGCAGGACGCCGGCACGGCCCACTGGAATGCGCGGTTCGACGCGGCGGCGCGGGCGAAATGGTCCTGGGTCGCGACCCGGCACGAGATCGACTATCTGCGCGGCATCGCGCCGGGGGCTCAAGGCGTCGTCGCCCGGACCTGGGTCGGGGAGCCGCAGGGGCCGCGCTTCAACCGCTATGTCCGCATCGAGGACGCCGAGGGCCGCGTCTGCGCCCAGGGCGTCACCGAATGGGTGCTGGTCGACGCCGGGACCCTGAGGCCCCAGCGCATTCCGCCCGAGATGCTGGGCGTGTTCGAGGCGCCTATTTCAGCGGATTGAGGATGCGGGCGGGCGCGCCCGGCTCCAGCCCCAGGTCGCCGTAGGTCCAGCGCAGCTCCACCCCGTCGGGGACCAGGGCCTTGCACAGGTCCGCCTTGGTGCGGCGCAGGGTGATCTCGGCGGGGGTGTTGTCCGCCACCGCCACCTCGAAGTCCGAGGCCTGGGTGCAGCCGTTGGAATCGACGCGCACCACCAGGGCGCCGTCGGCGAAGCGGGCCTCGCGGATGGCCTCGGCCGGCGGGGCGTCGTTGCGGGTGACGGCGACCGAAACGTTCTCGCCCGCCTCGCTGTCGTAGATGACGCAGGCGGACAGCAGAGGCGCGGCCAGGGCCGCCGCCGCCAATCCCTTGACCAGGCCGCGCATCATTGGCCCGCCGGGGCGGTGACGACGCGCGTGGTCGGCTTCTCGGTCGAGACGATGATGCAGCCCGACAGCAGGGGCGCGGCGATGGCGATGGCGAGAGCAAGACGAAGCATTGGTGTTCCCCATTGAAAGCTTGACCCTTTGTGCCAAGCCGCCCGGCCCGGCACACGTGAATAATCGGCAAGCTGGATGAACAATCGGAAAGGCCGGGGTTGAACCCCTTTGTTCCAGCCATAGGTGATGGGCTCCTTCCCCCACGCCGGACGCCTGCCATGAGCCTGTTGTTCTCCCCCCTGACCGTGGGGCCGCTGACGCTGAAGAACCGGGTGGTGATCGCCCCCATGTGCCAGTATTCGGCCGTCGAGGGCGTTCCCCGACCCTGGCACATCCAGCATCTGGGCCGCCTGGCCATCTCGGGCGCGGCCGCCGTGATCGTGGAGGCGACGGGGGTCGAGGCGGCGGGCCGGATCACGCCCGACGACACCGGCCTGTGGAACGACGCCCAGGAAGCCGCCTTCGCCGCGATCATCCGCGACATCCGCACCTATAGCGACACGCCGATCGGCGTTCAGCTGGGTCATGCGGGACGCAAGGCTTCGACCAGCGCGCCATGGAAGGGCGGGCGAGCGCTGGGCGCCGACGAAGGCGCCTGGGAGACTTTCGCCCCGTCGGCCCTGCCGTTCAAGGCCGACTGGCACACGCCGACCGAGATGACCGAAGCCGACATGGACCGGGTGGCGCGCGCGTTCGAGGACGCGGCGCGGCGCGCCGACCGGGCCGGCTTCGACCTGGTGGAGCTGCATGCCGCCCACGGCTATCTGCTGAGCGAGTTCCTGTCGCCGCTCTCGAACCGGCGGACCGACGCCTATGGCGGCACGGCCGAGAACCGGGCGCGGTTTCCGCTGCGGGTCGCCAAGGCCCTGCGCGACGCCTGGCCGCGGGAGAAGGCGCTCGGCGCGCGGTTCAACGGCTCGGACTGGGTCGAGGGCGGGGTGGCGCTGGAGGAGGTGACGGCCTTCGGCCAGGCGCTGCACCAGATCGGCTACGACTATCTGCACCTGACGTCGGGCGGCAATGTCGCGCGCGCCGAGATTCCGGGCGACCAGCCGGGGTATCAGCTGGCCTTCGCCGCGGCCGTGAAGGCGGCGGTTCCAGACGCGACCGTGATGGCCGTGGGCATGATCTTCGACCCCCGGCAGGCCGAGGACATCGTGGCGTCGGGCCAGGCCGACCTGGTCGCCATCGCCCGGGCGGCGCTGGACGACCCGCACTGGGCGCACCACGCCGCCGCGGCCCTGGGCGAGGCCGAAGATCTGCCGCCCCAATACGCACGCGCCGGCAAGTCGACCTGGCCGGGATACGGTCGCGGCGCCCAGCGCCGCGCTTGATCCGTCAGGCGGCGGCCGCGAGCTTCGCCGGGTCGGCGTCCCACAGGATGCGGGCGGCGGGCTGGATTTCGGCGTCCGCCGTCCTCTGAGGGCGGCCCAGCAAATAGCCCTGGACTTCGTCGCAGCCCTGATCGCGCAGGAAACTGAGTTGGTCCAGCGTCTCCACCCCCTCGGCCAGGACCGGGATGTGCAGGCTTTCGCCCAGGGCCAGGACGGCGCGGATGATGGCGGCGGATTCCGGCCCCCCGTCCAGCTCGGACATGAAGGATCGGTCCAACTTGATCTTATCGAACGGAAAGGCCCGCAGGGTCGACAGCGAGGAATAGCCGGTGCCGAAGTCGTCCATCGCGATGGAGACGCCCAGCAGCTTCAGCTGACGCAGCACATGGGTCGTGCGATCCATGTCGGTGATCATGGCCGTCTCGGTGATCTCCAGCTCCAGCCGCGAGGGCGGCAGGCCGGTCTCGACCAGGACCTGATGCACCAGGCGCGGCAGGTCGACGTGGCCCAGTTGAACCGGCGACAGATTGACCGCGATCTTGTACGGCTCGGCCCAGCCGGCGGCCTCGGCGCAGGCGGTGCGCAGAACCCACTCCCCGATCGGCAGAATCAGGCCGTTCTCCTCGGCCAGGGGAATGAAGTCGGCCGGCGAGATGAAGGTCCCGTCCGGCTGGATCCAGCGCAGCAGAACCTCGTAGCCGGTGATGACGCCGGTATCGACGGCCGCCTGGATCTGCCAGTTCAGGCTGAACTGACCCTGCTCCAGGGCCTCGCGCATCTGCTGGGCCATGCGACGGCGGTTGCGCACCGCCTCGTCCATCTCCTCCTCGTAGAAGCAGACGTCTGTGGCCAGCGAACTCTTGGCCCGGTACATGGCCAGATCCGCATCGTTGATCAGGGCCGAGACATTGTCGGCGTCGTCGGGCCAGACGGCGACCCCGACGCTGAGGCCGCACGAAACCTCGGCATGCTCCAGCGTGACCGGGGCCGTGACGGCGGACCGCAGACGATCCACCAGGCCAAGGGCGCCCTCGCGTTCGTCCACCGTGACGACGGCGACGAATTCGTCCCCGCCCAGCCGGGCCACGAACTCGCCAGGCCTCAGAACGGCGCGCATCCGCTCGGCGATATGGATCAGCAACTGGTCGCCGGCGGCGTGGCCGTGAACGTCGTTGACCTCCTTGAACCGATCCAGGTCCATCGCCAGCAAGGCGACCTTGGCTTCGCCCAGCGGAGCGGCGGTCTGGCGCGTCAGCCATTCCAGGAAGGACGACCGATTGGGCAGGCCCGTCAGGCTGTCGTTGCGCGCCAGATGGGCGATGCGGCGTTCCTGGGCCAAACGGGTGCGCAGGTCGCGCACGGCGTAGATCATCAGATCGGTCTGGACCACGCCGCCGCCGTCGCGGCGGGCGGCGATCTCGACCGGAATCTCCAGCCCCCCAAGGCCGGTCAGCCGCGATTGCAGCAGGGAGCCGACGTGAAGATGGGCGGCGTCCGTCATCCAGCGGGCCAGGGGTTCGCCCACCAGTGCGCCGTGCTCGACCCCGACCAGATCGGCGAAGGCCGCGTTGGCGGCCAGGATAACCCCACCTTGTTCGACCACCATGCCGTCGACGCTGCTTTCCAGCAGATGCTCCAGACGGGCCTTGGCCTGGATGCGGAACTGCATGTCCAGGACATAGGTGGCGACGCCGGTGCCCAGCATCATCAGGCCGACGGCGGCGACCGCGAAGGCCAGGACGACATTGGCGCTGTCGGCGCCGACGTGATCGGCCGCGCCCCCCAGGGGGATCACCGTCATGGCGGCCATGCCGGTGAAATGCAGCGCCACGATGCCCAGAACCATCAGGACGACCGGCGCAGCCTTGCCGGAGCGACGGGCCCGGTTGAAGGCCAGGCCGCCGAAGACGACGGCGCCGACGATGGAGGCCGCGACATAGGCCGGCGACCAATGGATGACCGCATCGGTCGCGAATCCGGCCATGCCGGTATAGTGCATCGCCACCACCGTCAGGCCGAACAGGACGCCGCCCAGTTCGGCGGACCACCGCATGGCCCGCGAAGCGGCCCACAGGGCCAGGCCGCTGCCGGCCATGGCGACGCCCAGGGAGAGGCCCGTCAGCAGGGGTTCGTAGCTGATATCCGTTCCCGGCTGATAGGCGATCATGGCCACGAAATGGGTGCACCAGATCGTCGCCCCCGTGGCCACGGCGCCCATGAAGGACCAAGCCAGGCGCGTACCCTTTTCGGCCGCGCCAAGGCGGCGAAACAGCCTGAAGGTGATGATGGAGCCGATAAGGCAGAGGACGGCGGCGAGCCCGACCAGCCAGAGGTTATGGTCGTCGGTCAGGCAGGTGAAGAAACGCATGAAGGCCACAAAACCGGAAGGAAACAGCCTGGTCGGATAGCTGACGAACTTTAACCAGACGCGCCCTAACAGGCTTAACGAAACCCTAGGCGCTCAGGATCGCGGCAGTTGGTAGGGGTTGTTGACGCTGACCGGCGCGCCGGGCGTCAGGCCCAGTTCCTGGAACGACCACTTCAGCTCCACGCCCTGCTCCAGGTCCTGGCGGCATTTGTCCTCGTCGATGCGGCGCAGGGTGATGACCGCCTGGCCGTTCTGAAGACTGACGATGGGGATCAGGTCGTCCTTCTTGGTGCAGCCGTTCGATGAGACCCAGAAGATGGCCTCGTTGTTGGTGAAGGTCGCGGCGTGGATCGATTCCAGCTGGCCCGGCATGCCGCGCGTGGAGACGGTCGGCTCGGACGTGGCGCAGCCGGACAGGGCCGCGGCGCAAGCCAGGGCGACGATGGCGAAACGTTCGACGATGGAGCCGTTCAACCGACGACCTCCCCAGATCTCCAAGCCCTGTCGGACCGAGAGTGCCCCTGTTCGCCGGCGAAGGGAACAGGGTGAAAGACGAAAGGGCCCCGGACATGTCCAGGGCCCTTCCAACCGGCTTTCAAGAAGCCGGATTACGAAGCGTAGTATTCGACGACCAGGTTCGGTTCCATCTTCACGGCGTACGGCACGTCCGACAGTTCCGGCACGCGGACGTAGCGAACCGAGAACGAGCGATCCGACAGTTCCAGGTAGTCCGGCACGTCGCGTTCCGACGACTGCTGGGCTTCCAGCACCAGGGCCATGTTGCGCGACTTTTCCTTCACGGTGACGACGTCGTCCGGCTTCACGCGATAGGAGGCGATGTCGACCTTTTTGCCGTTGACCAGCACGTGGCCGTGGCTGACGAACTGGCGGGCGGCCCAGACGGTGGGCACGAACTTGGCGCGGTAGACGATGGCGTCCAGACGCGATTCCAACAGGCCGATCAGGTTTTCCGAGGTGTTGCCCTTGCGGCGGGCGGCCTCGTCATAGGTCTTGGCGAACTGCTTCTCGGTGATGTTGCCGTAGTAGCCCTTCAGCTTCTGCTTGGCCTTCAGTTGCAGACCGAAGTCCGAAACCTTGGACTTGCGGCGCTGGCCGTGCTGGCCGGGACCGTAAGAACGCTTGTTGACCGGCGACTTGGCGCGGCCCCACAGGTTTTCACCCATGGCCCGGTCGATCTTGTACTTGGCGCTGTGGCGCTTAGACATTCTGTTCTCTTTTCGACGATGCGGCCCGGCATCCCCTGGATTGGGAATGCGATCTCAACGGCGGTCCACGCATCTTCCGTCATGCCGCGCCCGTCCGGCGGACCGTCAGGCGTGGAAGGCGGCGCTTATGGCCAGACGCGACGCCGGAGTCAAGGCGCGCGGCCCGTTAAGCACGATGGGATGGAACGAAGGCCGCGCCGCGTCCTTCTTTCAATCGACCCAACCAACCCCTGCATCTGGACAAGGAGGAGTGGAATGCATCGCGAAGACAAAAGCTTTCAGACCGGCCTGTCCGACCAGGGCTTCGAGACGCTGAAGCGCCGGCTGGTCGATCTGGTCGAACCGCTGACCGACGGCCAGCTGCTGGAGCTGGCCGACGGCATCCACGAAATGCTGCGCCAGCGTCGCAGCGTTCGTCGGCGCCACGCCGAACGGATGCAGGATCGCCTGCCGCCCGGCGTGGACCTGCGCGTCTGATCCCTAGTTCGCGGCGGACCGCGTGGATTGGGCTTCCGAGATGAACATGGCCCGGCCCTCGCGCGTCTGAATCTTGCCCAGGCCCGGGAAGGGGAAGTGGTAGGCGTAGATGTGGGCTCCCGAGTTGCGCAACGCCGTCACCTCGTCCAGCCGCGCCTTCTCGCCGGCCGCCTGATCGTCGTCATAGCCGACGCGCCAGTCGGGATGTTCAACCGACAGGATCCAGTGGTGCATCAGGTCGCCGGTGTAGAGCAGTTGGTTCTGGCCGTCCGCGATCAGATAGGCGACATGGCCCGGCGTGTGGCCGGCGGTGTCCTGGGCCGTCACGCCTGGCGCGACCTCTCCGCCCGGCTGGAAGGCCTGGACCTTGGGCGTCGCGATCCGCACCAGATCGGCCATTTCGGGCTTGGCGCGGATGGAGGCCCACTCGGCCTGGGACATCCGAATGGCGGCGTTGGGGAAGGCCAGGCGCCCGTTGGCGACCAGGCCGCCGATATGATCGGGATGGCCGTGCGAGATCAGCACGTCGGTGACGGCGGCCGGATCGACCCCGGCGGCCCGGAGGCTCTGCATCAGCTGGCCCTCGCCCCCGCCCAGGCCGGTGTCGAACAGCATCGTCCGGTCGCCGTTGCGAACCAGCAGCGGATGGATCTCCAGCATGATCGGATCGGCGGGCTGGCCGGCGGCGGTCAGGGGGGCCGCGACCGCCTGGGGCGTCAGGCCGACGCCGAACACCTTGTTGTCGTTCGGCACGGGGTTCTGTCCGTCGAACAGGGCGATGGCGTCCAGGGCGCCGATCTTGAAGCGATAGACCGGCTTCTCGGCCGGGGCGGCGACCGTCTGCGTCGGGTTGGGCGGGGCCGGTTCGCCCGATTTCCGCTGTTCCGCCGGCTGGCAGGCCGCAAGCGCCAGGCCGGCCAGGGCCGCGCCGGTCATCGTCATCCGCATCTGATCGTCTCCGTTTGCAGCAGTGGAATCGAAAACGCCCGCCGGAGGTTCCGGCGGGCGTGGTGTCTCTCGATCTCGACCGGGCCTTATTTGGCGGCGGCGTAGAGTTCGTTGACCTTGTTCCAGTTCACCACCGACCAGAAGGCCTTCAGGTAATCGACCCGGCGGTTCTGGTACTTCAGATAATAGGCGTGCTCCCAGACGTCGGCGGCCAGGAGGACGGCGCCCTTCTCGTCGGCCACGTCCATCAGCGGATTGTCCTGGTTCGGGGTCGAAGTGACCTTCAGCTTGCCGTCCTGAAGAATCAGCCAGGCCCAGCCCGAGCCGAACTGACCGGCGCCGGCGGCGTCGAAGTCGGCCTTGAACTTGTCCAGCCCGCCCAGGTCGCTGTCGATGGCGGCCAGCAGTTCGGCCGAGGGCTCGCCGGCCTGGTCGGCGGGGGCCAGCAGCTCCCAGAACAGGCTGTGGTTCCAGTGGCCGCCGCCGTTGTTGCGCACGGCCTTGGGCGCCTTGGAGATGTCGGCGAAGAGGTCTTCAAGCGACTTGCCCTGCAGCGAGGGGTCGGCGTCGATGGCCTTGTTCAGATTGTCGACATAGGTCTGGTGATGCTTGTCGTGGTGGAAGGTCATCGTCTCCTTGTCGATGGCCGGTTCCAGGGCGTCGTAGGCATACGGCAGGGGCGGCAGGGTGAAGGCCATGGGAGGTTCCTCTCGCGACAGATTCTGATGGGACGGAGATAGGCGCCCCTTCGGCAAACCCAAGCGCCGGCGCCCGGATTCGTTCCGACTTATCGGCCTGGAACGGTCAAGCTGGCAAGTTCGCCTTCAGACAGTCGCGCACCGCCCGCTTCAGATCGCCCGGCGCATTGGGCTCGTCCACGCCCTCGGCCGCGAACACCGCGCGCACGGCGGCGTCCAAGCCCCCCGGCAAGGCGGCGATCACGCGCTTGCGGCCCTTTTCGTGCAGGCAGAAGCCCACCTCGCGGCACAGGGCGGAAAACAGGGGTTCGTAGGGATCGGCCGTGGTCATGGGGCCGCCCTTAGCACCGCCGACGGCTCAGGTCTTCAACCGGCTGGCGTGAAAGGCGATGTGGTCGGCGATGAAGCTGGCCATGAAGAAATAGGAGTGGTCGTAGCCGGGCTGCATCCGCAGGGTGATCGTCTGGCCCGCGGCGTCGGCGGCGGCCTGCAGCAGTTCAGGCTTCAACTGGTCGGCCAGGAAACTGTCGGCGTCGCCCTGGTCCACCAGAATGTCGTCATACACGCCGCGCGCGGCGCCCGAAGCCAGCAGCAGCGCGGCGTCGTGTTCGGCCCATGCGGCCCGGTCCGGGCCAAGATAGGCGGCGAACGCCTTTTCGCCCCACGGACAGCGGGTCGGCGAACCGATCGGGGCGAAGGCGGAGACGGACTTGAACAGATCGGGGTGACGCAGCGCCAGGGTCAGGGCGCCGTGTCCGCCCATCGAATGGCCCGAGACGGCGCGAGCGCCAGTGGTCGGGAACGCCCTGTCGATCAGGGCGATCAACTCGTCCGCGACATAGGATTCCATGCGGAAATGCGGCGCCCAGGGCTGTTCCGTCGCATCGACATAGAAGCCGGCGCCCTGGCCGAGATCATAGGCGGGATCGTCGGCGACGCCTTCTCCGCGCGGCGAGGTGTCGGGCGCCACGACGACGAGGCCATGCTCGGCGGCGGCCCGGTAGGCGCCGGCCTTGGTGGTGAAATTGTCCTCGGTGCAGGTCAGGCCCGACAGCCAGATCAGCACGGGAAACGGCCCCTCTCCGGGCGGCGTGAACACCGACAGCGTCATGGGCGTGCCGGTCACGGCGCTGTCGTGCTTCATATAGCGCAGCGTCCCGCCGTGGACGACGTGGGTCTTGGTGGTTTGAAGGGTCATGTATTCTTGCCGATCAGAAGGGTCTCGACGCCAATTTCGCGGCTCTTTTCGGCCAGGCGTCGATCAGCCGTCACCAAGGGCGCATCGCCGTCACGCGCCAAGACAAGATAGAGGCAGTCGTAAACAGGGTGGTCGATTCGACCCGAAAGCCTTTGCGCCCGCTCAAGCAAGCGTTCATCGGGGACGAGGTCCATCACATCTTCGAGGACGGCCACGCCCTCCACAGCGGCGTCCAGCGGCACAGCCCCAAGCCGCACATATTTCCACAGGGCATTGGCCACCTCGGTCTGGATCAGACGAGGCGCAGACGCCTCATAACGTTCGCGTGCGGCCAAGGCCGGCGGAGCCAGATCATCGTCCGCGACCAGCCACTTGACCGCAACGCTGGCGTCAAAGACGGCGATGGTCATCGATCCCGATCTTCGCGGATCATCGCCGTCGTATCCAAGACCACGCCGCGCGTACTCTCGCGGATACGTGCGGCCGCCCGCTCGAACCGCTCCTCGGCGAGTTGGACCTCGCGCGCCGCCATGTCCCTGAACTTCTGCTCCAGGGAAATGTTCTGCGCCTTCGCCATCACCTTGAGACGGGCGACGATGCGGTCGTCGAGATCACGTACGAGAACCTGAGCCATGAGGAAATGATAGCACAGCGCTATCATCGCACCAAGAGGCTACCCCGCCCGATGCATGGCGCAGATCTTGTTGCCCGAGGGGTCGCGCAGATAGGCCAGGATCATGGGGCCGAACGGACCCTGGCGCTCGCCCGGCGGGTCTTCGATGGCGCGGCCGCCGGCGGCGACGCCGGCGTCGTGGAAGGCCTGGACCATTTCGGGCGTCTTGGCGTGAAAGCCGATTGTGCCGCCGTTGGCGTGGCAGGCGGGTTCGCCGTCGATGGGCGCGCCGACGGCGAAGGCGCCCAGGCGGGTGCGCCACCAATATCGCCCTAGAGGATCAGGTCCCGAAGCAGGCTCCACGCCCAGCGCACCCAGGGCCGCATCATAGAATTTGCGCGACGCCTCGATATCGTTGGCGCCGACGACGACGTGGGTGAACATGGCCATCCTCCTTGTGAGGCGGACACGATAGCCATGTCAGTTTTCTTTGGCAACGAACCGTTAGAACACTACAACCGAACGGATGCTTTCGCCCGCGTGCATCAGGTCGAAGGCCTGGTTGATGTCTTCCAGGCCGAAGGTGTGGGTGATCATCGGATCGATCTCGATCTTGCCGTCCATGTACCAGTCGACGATCCGGGGCGTGTCGGTGCGGCCGCGCGCGCCGCCGAAGGCCGAGCCGCGCCAGACCCGGCCCGTGACCAGCTGGAACGGGCGGGTGGCGATCTCCTTGCCGGATTCGGCGACGCCGATGACGACGCTTTCCCCCCAGCCCCTATGGCAGGCCTCCAGCGCCTGGCGCATGACGACGGTGTTGCCGGTGCAGTCGAAGGTGTAGTCCGCGCCGCCGCCGGTCATCTCGACCAGATGGGCCACCACGTCCGACACGTCCTTGGGGTTGACGAAATGCGTCATGCCAAAGCGGCGGCCCCATTCTTCCTTGTCGGGATTGATGTCCACGCCGACGATCATGTCGGCGCCGACCATCTTCAGCCCCTGGATGACGTTCAGGCCGATGCCGCCCAGGCCGAAGACGACGCAGTTGGCGCCCGGCTCCACCTTGGCCGTGTTGACCACGGCGCCGACGCCCGTGGTCACGCCGCAGCCGACGTAGCAGGCCTTGTCGAACGGCGCGTCCTTCCTGATCTTGGCCACCGCGATCTCGGGCAGGACGGTGAAGTTCGAGAAGGTGGAGCAGCCCATATAGTGGGCGATGGCCTGACCCTTGTAGCTGAAGCGGCTGGTGCCGTCAGGCATGACGCCCTTGCCCTGGGTGCCGCGAATGGCGGTGCACAGATTGGTCTTGCGCGACAGGCACGACTTACATTGGCGGCATTCCGGCGTGTACAGCGGGATGACGTGATCGCCGACCGCGACCGAGGTGACGCCCGGCCCGACCTCGACCACCACGCCCGCGCCCTCGTGCCCCAGGATCGAGGGGAAGAGGCCCTCGCTGTCCAGGCCGTCCAGCGTATAGGCGTCGGTGTGGCAGACGCCGGTGGCCTTGATCTCGATCAGCACCTCGCCGGCGCGCGGCCCGTCCAGATCGACCTCGACGATCTCCAGCGGCTTCTTGGCCTCGAAGGCGACGGCGGCGCGGGTTTTCATGGCGGGGGCTCCTTGTCTTTGCGCCTGTTTGTCATGAGCGGCGCCGGGAAAGCCAGCCCGCGCTGGAGACCACGACGATTTTTTGGAGTCACAGCGTCAGGATCGGCAGGGTCGCGATGCACGACAGACTTGAATCCTGCACCCGCGACAATAGTCTGGCCCGGCAAAGAAGAGACTTTACCATGCTGGCTGGGTTCCTCGTGGCCGCCTTGAGTTTGGCCGATCTTTCCGCCGCCGCCGAGGCGGCGCTTCGTCCCTTGACCGAGGCCATTGCGAACGCACGCGCCAGGCAGGCGGCCGTGCCCGACAATTCCACGCCTCGCGAACAGCTGGAGTTGGTGCTGGCCCTCGATCAGGAGCCCCTGAAGGCGATGCACAGCGTCGATCTCTCCGCCCTTTCGGAGGCGGATCGACGCGCCGCCCATGCTGAGGCCGAAGCGCGGCTCGATGCTGTCAGTGAGGAGACCGTCGCCACCGTTCTGTCACTGGTTCCGGCCGAAGGCTGGTTCTCCACCGCCATCTACGGCCAAGAGGCGGCGACAGGCGCCTTCCTCGTTATCCAGCACGCCGACACCGCATTGCAGAAAAGGTTTCTGCCCGCATTGGAGGCGATGGCGGACCGGGGCGAGGCGCCGAAGTGGCAGTATGCGATGATGTATGACCGCATCGCCGTCGCAGAGAACCGTCCGCAACGCTACGGCACGCAGATGCAATGCGTCGAAGGGCGTATGATCCCAGCGCTCACTGAAGACCCTGAGACGCTCGAACTGCGTCGCGCACCCATGGGATTCCGTTGGCCAGACTATAACGCCTATCTGGCGAACTTCGGCGCTTGCTGAACGCCAGACAGGTCAGGCAGATAATCGCGCCATGAACCTCGTCGTCCTGACCGGCGCCGGCATATCGGCCGAGAGCGGCGTGCCGACGTTTCGGGCGTCGGACGGGCTTTGGTGCGGGCGCCGCGTCGAGGATGTGGCGACGCCGGAGGGCTATGCGGCCGATCCGGCCCTGGTTCAGGACTTCTACAATCAGCGGCGGCGGCAGCTGGCCCAGGTCCGGCCCAACGCCGCGCACCGGGCTCTGGCCGAGCTGGCGGCGCGGTGGGCGGGCGGTTTCCTGCTGGTGACGCAGAACGTCGACGATCTGCACGACCGGGCGCATGCGCAGACGCCGCCGGCCGCCGGCTTCGAACTGATCCACATGCACGGCGAGCTGCTGAAGGCGCGCTGCACCCGATCGGGCGTGGTGACGGACTGGGCGGGCGACATGACGGCGGATCAGCCGTCGCCCCACCATCCAGACGGCGTCATGCGGCCGCACATCGTCTGGTTCGGGGAGACGCCGCTGCAGATGGAGCGGATCGAGAGGGCTCTGGCGGCCTGCGATCTGTTCGTGTCGATCGGCACGTCGGGCGCGGTCTATCCGGCGGCGGGGTTCGTCCAGGCGGCGCGCCATTCGGGGGCGCGGACGGTGGAGATCAATCTGCAGCCGACGTCGGGCGCGCGCCTGT
Organism: Brevundimonas sp.; assembly: GCF_003248455.1. Classification (GTDB taxonomy): domain Bacteria; phylum Pseudomonadota; class Alphaproteobacteria; order Caulobacterales; family Caulobacteraceae; genus Brevundimonas. The sequence continues at coordinate 11,740 of NZ_QFNM01000032.1, read as the reverse complement.
TCGACGAAGGCGTTTACGGGCCGGCGACGCAGGCCGTGCCGGCCTTCTTCGACACGCTGTAGTCACGAAAACGGCGGCCGCTGCGAGGGCGGCCGCCGTTCCGGTGTTCAAGGTCGAGGCGGCTTAGGCCAGGACGACGATGGTCACGCGGCGGTTCTGCGAACGGCCTTCGGGCGTGTCGTTCGAGGCCACCGGCTGTTCCTGGCCATAGGAGATGGTCGCCATCCGGTTCAGGGCGACGCCCTGGCGGTTCAGGAAGCGACGCACGGCCTCGGCCCGCTGCTGGCCCAGCTCGTCGTTGTGCTGGGGCGTGCCGGTCGAGTCGGTATAGCCCTGGATTTCCAGATAGACGTTGCGGTTCTCGCTTCGCAGGCGCTGGGCGAACTGGGCCAGGCGTTGCTCGGCCTCGGGCGACAGGGCCGCCGCGTCCGTGGGGAATTTCACGGAATCGTCGGACAGCACGACCTGATAGAGGAACTTGCCCTCGGCCAGCTTGTGGGCGTCGTTGGCCCGCTGCAGAGCCTGAGCCGCCGTGCCTTCGACGCCGGTCACGCGGTTGTCGACGACTTGGACCTGATCGCGCACGAAACGATGGCTGGCGCAGCCGCTGGCCGCCAGGCCGAGGGCGATGAGGGCGCCGCCGACGACCGCCGTCCTGAGTTTCGATCTGCTCAAGTTCTGTCTCCTTCTAGCCGGGGGCGCCACGCCCAGTTTCATGCGCCGGATGAAAATGGCGTAGGCTGAAAGGCGGAGTAATGGCGCGTGTTGGGCGGGAAGATGTCAGCTTGACCATAGGGGACATCGCCGAATCCGCGGATTTTCGTCAGGTCTTGGAACCGCCGGGCGAGATGCGGCGTTGGTCCGCCGACGGCACGGCCGGAGGGCGGCCTGTCTGATCTCAGCGAAATCTGAAACGCCGTGCGGTTGTATTTACGCGACGCCTCTTTCCTGACGCGCCTGGATGTTTTCAACGACCCGTCGTGATTTTTTACAGGCGTTTCGTCGCCATGACCATGCGAACGGGCAGGCGCCCCTCATCACGGATCGGCGATTGAGGGCGCCGCGCGCACGGCGATGGGCCTTGGCGGCGACCCCGATCCTGGCGGCGCATCTGGGGCTGGCGCTGCTGATGACCGCGCGCGTGACGCCGGCCCCGGACGACCTCTCCCCGCTTATCGTCAGGGTGGAGCTGGTCGCGCCGCCGCCGCCCCCGCCGCCTCCCCCGGCCAGGATCATCGCTCCCGACCCGTCGCCCGAGCCGGACGCGCCGGCCGCCGCCGTCTCCGCGGCGACGCCTGCTCCCGCACCCCAGCGTCGTCCGCCCGCGGCGGCGGCGGCGCGGCCGCGACCGACCCTGTCCAAACGCCAGCCCGAGGTCGAGCCGCTGCGCGTAGCCCCCGCTCCGCCCGGCCCGGCCCTGCCCCTGCTGGGACCGGCCGAGATCGCCGGAGCCGTGACGGTCGGCGCCGGGCCGGGCGGCGGGAGCGGTCCTGGCGGGGGCGGCGGATCGGGCGGGATCGGCGCGGGCCCCGGTTCGGGCGGCGGCTCCTGCGACATGGTCCGCTGGGTCCAGGACGCGGTGCGCGACGACCAGGCGGTGCGCCGCGCCGTGATCGAGGCCGCCCAGGCGATGAACGCCTCGGGCCGCGCGATCCTGGTCTGGAACGGCGACTGGCTGCAGAGCCGCAATCAGTCGGGCAAGGGCCTGGCCGGGGTGCGCCAGGCCATCGCCCTGGAGGTCGCCTTCGCCCCGGCCGAATGCAAGGCCCAGCGCATGACCGGCCTGGCGGTGCTGAAGCTGGAGGACCGATCCGGCGGGGCGCAACTGGCCCTGGGCAAGGGCAGTTGGAAATGGTCGGACCTGCTGGGGGCGGGATGAGCCGACGCCTTGCCGTTCGTACGAACCGCTCACGCCTTGCTCACTCGCACCTCTCGCTCACCCTCCGCCTCAGGCCCTCGGCCCGAGCAGGATGATCCCCGCGCCGACGATACAGACCAGACCGCCCAGCACATCCCACCGATCCGGCGCCGTCTTCTCGATCAGGGCCATCCAGACCAGGGAGGCGCAGATATAGACCCCGCCATAGGCCGCGAAGGCCCGGCCCGCCGCCGCGCTGGGGACCAGGGTCAGCAGCCAGGCGAAGGCGATCAGGCACAGGACGCCCGGCGCCAGCCACAGCGGCGAGCGATCCAGCTTCAGCCAAGCCCAGAAGGCGAAACAGCCGCCGATCTCGGCCAGGGCGGCCAGGGGGTAGATCAGCATAGGCTTCATGGGCGGACGCCATACCAGTCGGCGGCCAGATCGAGCCATTGCGGATTTGCGGCTTCGATCAGCGCCAGCTTCCAGGACCGTCGCCACTTCTTCAGCGCCTTTTCACGCACGATCGCCTCGATCATGGTTTCATGCTGCTCGTACCAAACCAGGGTCTTGCAACCATGCTCTGAAGCGAACCCCGGCGTGGCGCCAGTGCGATGCCGCCATGTCCGCTGCATCAGATCGCTGGTGACGCCAGTATAGATCGTGCCGTTGCGAAAGTTCGCCATGATATACACTGCGATGACGGCGTCCGCTTTCATGTACAGAACATGAGCATGCGGACCGAAGCTGCACAATAGACGTCACTCCGGGGCCGCGCAGCGGAACCCGGAGCCCAGGGCGGCCCCACGTTCGATGATGCAGTCCTGGGTTCCGGGTTCTTCGCTGCGCGAAGCCCCGGAAGGACGATCAATCTGTTTTTTTCGCCGCCCGTTCGGCCGCCATCCTGGCCAGCACCCGGCCGCGGCCGCGCGACAGGGCGTGGATGGCGCCGCGCAGGGTGGCGACCTCCTGCTCCGAAAAGGCGGCGCGGCCCAGCATGACGCGCAGGTTCTGGCTCATCGACCGCTTCTTCTCGGGCGGGAAGAAGAAGCCGCCGTTCTCCAGCTCCTGCTCCAGGTGTTCGTACATCCCGATCAGCAGCGCGTTCGACGCGGGCGGCTCGGCTTCGCGAAAGCGCGGCGGCGGGGCGTCCAGGATCAGGGTGCGCCATTCATAGGCGTTGATCGCCACCGCCTGGGCCAGGTTCAGCGAGTGGTGTTTAGGGTCGATCGGAATGGTGACGATGCCGGCGCACAGGGCGATGTCGGTCGTCTCCAGCCCGGCCCGTTCGCCGCCGAACAAGAGGCCGGTCTTCAGGCCCGAGGCGGTGTCGTCATAGAGGACGCGACCGGCTTCGCGCGGGGTGCGGACGGGCTGGCGCGTCTCGCGCGGGCGGGCGGTGGTGGCGAAGACGGTGTTCAGGTCGGCGATGGCCTCGGCCACGGTCGAGAACACCCGCACCCCGTCCAGCACCCAGTCGGCGCCGGATGCGGTGGCCCAGGCCCGCTCCTGGGGCCAGCCGTCGCGGGGGCTGACCAGGCGCAGGTCCGACAGGCCGAAGTTGGCCATCACCCGCGCCACGGCGCCGATGTTCTCGGCCATCTGCGACTTGTCGAGGATGACGGCGGGGGGGATCAGGTCGGGCATCGGCGCTGCTATAGGCGAGGCGTGCTAGTGAGCAAGGGGTGAGCCGAGGCGTCGATACGCGCACGACCCGCTCACCCCTCGCTCACTAGCACTATTCACCCCCACCGCTCACCAAAGCCGAAATCAGTCCTCGCCCACCATGGCGATCCAGGGGTCGGCGGTTCCGGCCTCGACCTCGGCGACCTTGACGGCGGGCCAGCCGATGGAGGCGCTGGCCGAGGCGGTCCAGGCGGTGACGATGAAGTCGCGCAGTTCGGCCGCGCCCGCCGCCAGCCGTTCGTTGACGAAGGCCGCGCCGCGCGGGTCGCTGTCACGGAACCCCCCGGCCTTTTCCAACCGATAGAAGGGGATCACCGCGCCCAGCGTCGTCTTCAGATAGGCGACGGTGCGCGCCTTGGGATCGAAGCCGTCCAGCTGGGCGGCAGGCATGGCGGCCTCGACGGCGTCCAGACGGGCGACGCGGCCGGTGAACTCGCCCTCGAACAGGGCGTGGGTCTGGCGCGAGTTGGTGAAGCCTTCCGGGTTCGGGAAGTCGCCCCAGCCGTTGTAGTGGATGCTGGCGTGGTGCGGCTGCGATCCGTCGCCGACATAGTGGCCCATCACGCCGATGTCGCGCAGGATCAGGGCCTCGCGGCGAAGCCGGTCGGCGCGGTACCAGGCCTGGCGCTCCATATTGGTCTCGCGCTTCTCGGCGGCGTTCAGCACGCGCCAATAGGCGAAGTCGCGGGCCAGCTGCTGCCAGCCGTCGATCATGGCGTAGGGCAGGTAGCCGGCGTCGTCGACGTCCAGCCCGGCCTTGGTCAGAGCGGCGTCGTATTCCGATTTCAGGCGCGGCAGGTCGTCGATGCTCATGCCGCGCTGGTCGTAGACGCGGCCCTGGTCGTCCAGGTCGATGAAGTGGGCGGTGTCGCGTTCGCGGTCGTGGGGCTGGCCGGCGCCCTTCCAGCGATCCGGCTCGCGCGCCAGTTCGCCGACGTCGGCGACGGCGTCGGGGGTGCGCAGGAAGCCGGGCAGGTCGTCGGGCAGGGCCCGCATCGCCGCCACCCCGATCAGGCGGTGGCCGGTGTTGCCCCAGGCCGTGACGGTGACGGCGGGCGCGGCGACGGCGAGCGCGGCCAGGGCGGCGATGGCGAGACGTTTCATGGCGGCGACCTCGGAGAGTGAGACGGTGCGCCCTAAGAGCATGATCGGGAGTAGGTGAACAGTGCTGGCGAGCAAGGGGCGAGCCGAGGGATCGACATTCGTGCGAACGCTCACCTCTCGCTCACCACCGCTGTTCACCTTTGCGTCCTCTCAGTCTCCAACCGACTCGCGCTCGACCGGTGCCGGCGGGCCGGCCTCGTCCTCGTTCAGCAGGCGGCCTTCGCGGCGGGGCTTGATGTAGGGGGCGGGCTGGGGCGTGGGCAGATTGCCGCGCATCAGCTGGCGGCCGGCGGTGGCGCCGCCGGTCAGTTGCAGATCCAGGCGGGCGTCGTCGCGGCGGCGCACATCGCCGATGGTCTCGGCCGCCTCGTGCTCGTCCAGGCCCAGTTCGATCAGGGCGCGCTCGCCGAACTTCAGGGCGGATTCGAAGGTCTCGCGGATCTGGTAGTCGACCCCCGCCTGGATCAGCCGGATCGAATGGCCCCGGTCGAAGGCGCGGGCCATGATGCGGGTGGTCGGAAACTCGGACTTGACCAGTTCGACGATGCGGTCGGCGGCCTCGGGCTTGTCGACGCAGACCAGGACGATCTCGGCCTGCTCGGCGCCGGAGGCCCTCAGCGTGTCCAGCCGCGTGCCGTCGCCGTAATAGACCTTGAACCCGAACTGGGAGGCGGCCTGGATCATCTCCACGTCGTTCTCGATGATCGACACGTCCACGTCGCGGGCCAGCAACGGCTGGGACACCACCTGGGCGAAGCGGCCGAAGCCGATGATCAGCACCTGCCCGCGTAGGTCCTTGGCGAAATCGACGCCGTCCGCATCCTCGGCGGACACGACGGGCTTGGGCAGGAGGCGCGCGATCAGCAGCGAGGTCAGCGGCGTCAGCGCCATCGACAGGATGACCACCGCCGACATCATCGCCCCGATGCGCGCGTCGAACAGGCCCGCCGCGACGGCCGCGCCGTACAGGACGAAGGCGAACTCGCCCCCTTGCGCGAACAGGCCCGCGCGCTCGACCGCCTCGTGGCGCGAGGCCTTGAACAGGCGCGCCACCGCATAGATGCCCACACCCTTGACCAGCATGAAGGCCACGACGCCGCCGATCACCAGACGCCAGTCGGCGACGACCACCGACAGGTCCAGCGACATGCCCACCGACAGGAAGAACAGGCCCAGAAGGATGGCGCGGAACGGCTCGACATCGGCCTCGAGCTGGTGGCGGAAGGTCGATTCCGACAAGAGGACCCCCGCCAGGAAGGCGCCCATGGCCATCGACAGGCCGCCAAGCGACATGGCCCAGGCGGCGCCGACCACGACCAGCAGGGCCGCCGCCGTCATCACCTCGCGTCCGCCATAACGCGCCAACAGGCGGAAGATCGGATTGACCGCATAGCGGCCCGCCAGCAGCACCCCGCCGACCGCCGCGACGGCGAAGCCGATGGTCCGCCATAGCGGCGGCGCATGTTCGGTCGCCTGTCCCGTCACAGAGGCCAGGACGGCGACAATGGCCAGGAGCGGCACGATGGCCAGGTCTTCCAAGAGCAGGATCGAGACGGCGCGTTGGCCCGGCCCGCCCGCGATCTCGCCGCGCTCCTCCAGCATCTGCATGATGACGGCGGTGGAGGACAGGACGAAGCCCATGGCGCCGACGAAGGCCACGGGCGCGGAAAAGCCCGCCAGCATGGCCGTCAGGGTCAGGATCAGGCCGCAGAACAGCACCTGGGCCGCGCCCAGGCCGAAGATTTCCTTTCGCAGGCCCCACAGCCGCTTTGGCCGCATCTCCAGCCCGATGATGAACAGGAAGATGACCACGCCGAACTCGGCGACGTGCAGGATGGTCTCGGGCTCCCGAAACAGTTTCAGCCCGAACGGGCCGATGGCCAGCCCCGCCGCCAGATAGCCCAGCACCGACCCCAGTCCGACGCGCTTGAACACCGGCACGGCGATGACGCCCGCCGCCAGCAGGGCCGCCGCCGCGCCCAGATCCAGTCCCGCCGTCGCCTCGGCCATCGCGTCCCCTCAAGCTTGATTTCCTATTGTGGGGCGCGCGCGGCGCGATTGCGAGGGACGCCAAAGACACGGCGACGGATCCGGCGACGCCTGGCGTCCTCGGCGCCACAGTTTCGCCCCAGGACCACAGATCACTGTTGTCGAACAAGCAACCGGAGGATGCCATGTCGCGCCTGCCCAGGATCGCCGCCCTGTCGCTGCTCGGCGTCTCGCTCGCCGCCCCGCCCGCCGCCCTTCCGACGGGCGCTCTGGCCCAGCCGATGGACGGCGAGGCGACGCCCGCCGCCTGCCGCCCGCTGGGGTTCGAATTGGCGCCGGCCGCCACGCCGCCGGTGCTTAGGCCCGCCCGCGTCGCGCCGCCCCCTGTCGCCATAGCGCCGGGCCGCAAAGAAGACCGTGTCGAGTACAACGGCCCGCCCGTCGCCATACCGGGCCCGCCGACACCGCCTGCGCCGCCGCCTCCCCCGCCCCCGCCGCCTCCGGCCCCGCCAGCGCCGCCGCGCGCTGCGATGGCGGGGAACGTGGTCGTCACCGGCTCTCGGGTTTCAGCCATCACGCTGGCGCCCGCGCCCGTCGATACCGAACGCTATCCCGACGCGACGCCCAATCCGGTGAAGCGGACCAGCGATCAGCCGATCTCGACCTTCTCCATCGACGTGGACACGGCCTCCTATTCCAATGTGCGGCGCTTCATCGACGAGGGCCGCGCGCCGCCCAGGGACGCGGTGCGGGTCGAGGAGCTGATCAACGCCTTCGACTACGACTACGCCCGGCCGACCAGCCAGACCCGCCCATTCGCGATCACAACCGCGGTCGCCGCGTCGCCTTGGGCTGAAGGGCGTCAGATCGTGCACATCGGGCTTCAGGGCTACGAGTTGCCGGCGGATCGGCGACGGCCGCTGAACCTGACCTTCCTGGTCGATGTCTCCGGCTCGATGCGGTCGGCCGACAAGCTGGACCTGGCCAAGAAGGCGATGAACCTGGCCATCGACCGGCTGCGGCCCCAGGACACCCTGGCCGTCACCTATTACGCCGAGGGCGCAGGCACGACCCTGGCGCCCACGCCGGGGGGCCAGAAGCTGAAGATGCGCTGCGCCGTGGCCAGCCTGCGCGCCTCGGGCGGCACGGCGGGGGCGGCCGGCATGACCAACGCCTATGACCAGGCCCAGGCCAGCTTCGCCCGCGACAAGGTCAACCGCATCCTGATGTTCACCGACGGCGACTTCAACGTGGGCGTGACCGACGACAAACGGCTGGAGGACTATGTCGCCGACAAGCGCGGCACGGGAATCTATCTGTCGGTCTATGGCTTCGGGCGCGGCAATTATCAGGACGCGCGGATGCAGACCATCGCCCAGGCGGGCAATGGGGTCGCGGCCTATGTCGGGGACCTGAGGGACGCGCGCCGCCTGTTCGGCCCGGCGTTCGACAAGGGCGCCTTCCCCATCGCCGACGACGTCAAGATCCAGGTCGAGTTCAACCCCGCCCGCGTCGCCGAATGGCGGCTGATCGGCTACGAGACCCGGTTGCTGAACGAAGAGGATTTCACCAACGACCGGGTGGACGCCGGCGAGGTCGGATCGGGCGCCAGCGTCACGGCCCTGTACGAAATCGCCCCCGTCGGCGGCCCGACGCAGATCCCCGAAAGGCGTTATCCCGACAACCGCATCGGGGTGGGCGGCGGCGATCCGAACGGCGAGATCGGCTTCATCCAGGTGCGCTACAAACGACCGGGCCAGAGCCGGTCCGAACTGATCCAGCAACCCCTGGCCAACCGCGCCGCCTCCCCCGTCGGCGCCCAGCCGCCCGAGGCCACGCGCTGGGCCATCGCGGTCGCCGCCTTCGGCCAGAAGCTGCGGGGCGATCCCTGGATGGCCGCCGACTACGGCTGGGACCGGATCGTCGATCAGGCGCAAGGGGCCAGGGGCGAAGACCCCTATGGCGACCGGGCCGAGTTCGTCCAGCTGGTGCGGGCGGCCGCGAGCCTGCCGTCGCCCGGGACGCCCTGACCGGAACCGCCACGCTCGCGGCGGGTTTTCAGCGCGACCTTCACCTCAAAGGAAACCCGCCATGAAGATTCGCGACGTGATGACCAAGGACGTTCACCTGGCCCGTCCCGGCGACACGATCCAGGACGTCGCCGGCCGCATGGCCAGGGGCGGCTTCGGCTTCGTGCCCGTGGCGGACGGCGACCAGCTGATCGGCACGATCACCGACCGCGACATCGTCGTGCGCGCCCTGGCGACCGGCGCCGCCCCCAGCGCGACGGTGGTGGAGTTCATCACCCGCGACGCCCAGACGGTGCTGGACACCGACGATCTGAAGGTGGTGCTGGACCTGATGGGATCCAAGCAGATCCGCCGCGCGCCGGTCGTGGACAAGCACGGCCGCGTGGTCGGCGTGGTGTCGCTGGGCGACCTGTCGACGCGGGTGAAGGAGAAGTACGCCGGCGAGACGCTGGAAAGCATCTCGCGTTAAGCTCTGCGTAACCGCGCCCCGACACCGGGCGTCAAGGATCGTCGTTCATCCTGTCCGTTCAGTCGGAGACGGTCATGGCGCGCGCGCAGTTCCAGAAGGGTCAGAAGGTCTGGGTCGAATGCGTCGGCGCCTGGGCCTTCGTCGAACAGGTCCAGCCGGTCTGGGCCAAGGGGTTCGACGAGCCCGTGCGCGTCACCTATGACGTCGGCCTGGGGCGCGAATTCACGGCCGCCGAATTGAGGCTGGCCGCCGACGATCCGACGACGGACCAGGCCCTGGGCGACTGGCGCGTGCTGCGGGCGCGCAACAAGTGGCAGCAGCCCGAGGATTGCCTGCATCATCCCCAGCCGGGCAGCTATCCGGTGGTGGTGACGGACCGGGCGGACTGGGGCGGCTGGCGCGTGCCGGGGGCGGAATACGACCGCGACCCTTGGCGGATCGAGCGCCAGGCCAGGCTGATCGCCGCCGCGCCGAAGCTGATGCAGGTCGCCCAGGCCCTGGCGGACCTGGTGGCGGAAAACCCCGAGGACGCCCCGCCCCCCGTCCTGGCCTTGGCGCGCCAGGCCCGCGATGTCCTGCAAGGGGTGAACCGGGTGCTGGAACCCGCGCCCGAACGCCTGCCCGCCCCCGCCGTTCCGGCCTGAAATCCGGCGAAAACGGCCCGCGAAGGGTCGACACGAATCCGCGACGCAGCCTAGATTCCCCTTCTCAGCGGATTGGCCGGGAGGGGCGAGCGTGCGCGACGCGGAGCGGCGGGAACAGGGGCCGGGGCGACGCGCCTCGGACCGCGCCCCGGGCGCGCCGGCCTGGCTGCGCATCGCCGTCCTGGCGCTGGCCCTGCTATCGACGGGCTATGTGCTTCTGGCGTCTCGGGAAATCACCCGACCGACGCGCGAGGCGGGGCGGCTGGCGGCCGAGAACCTGGCGCTGAGCGCCCAGCTTGCGGCCAGCCGGACCCAGGGCCTGCTCCAGGTGGCCGACGCCGGCCTGGCTGCGGGCGCCGGCGCCCTGGCCGCGGGCCGCACCCCCGCCGAGGCGGTCGAGGCCGCGCGCCGCGCCGCGCCGCAGGTCGGCTTCGCCCTGGTCGGGCCCGGCGAGGCCGTCGCGGCCAGCGTCGGCGACGGCGCCATGACGGCCGGATCGACGACGACGCCCGCCGGCCGTCTGGAGGCGCGCATCGACCCGCCGCTGGGCGACGCCCAGGGGATGCGGATCGTCTCGCCCGCCGGCGTCGTCCTGGCCTCTCCGCGCGCCGCCGAGATCGGCCAGCCGATCCGCGCCCTGATCGGCGCGGACGCCGCCCTGCTGGAAAGCCTGAGCACGCCCGCGCCCCTGTCGATCGCGGGCCGGGACCGGCTGGCGGCGGCGGCCCGGGCGGGGGCGGACGGTCCCTATGTCGTGGCGGTGTCGAACGATGCGCCCGCGGCCCTGACGGACGACGCCTGGCTGATCGGCGCGCCCCTGCTGCTGGGCCTGGGGGTGGTGGGCCTGTTCGCCTTCCACACCCTGCGGCGCAACCGCCAGCACCGCGAGCGCGTGGCCACCGAAAAGCGGTTCCGCATCGCCGTGGAGGCCGCGCGGTGCGGGGTGTGGGAATGGGACCTGGCCAGGAACGAAGTCTCCCTGTCCGACTATATGGCCACCCTGTTGGGCTTCCAGCGCGGCGGGGTCGCCACGGCCGACGAGGTGATCGCCCGCGTCCATCCCCGCTTCCACGAGGATTTTCGCCACGCCCTGCGCCAGGCGGCGACCTATGGCGCCTTCGAGATCACCTTCCCCGTGCCGGGCGCGAACGGGCGCACGCGCTGGATCGACGCGCGGGGCCAGGCGCGGGGGCCGCGCGGCGACGCCGGCTTCACCGCCATTCTGGGCGTGGCGCTGGACATCACCGAGGCCCGGCGCGCCCGCGCCGCCGCCCAGGCCGCCGAGAGCCGGCTGCGCGACGGGGTGGAGAGCATTTCCGAGGCCTTCGTCCTGTTCGACCGCCAGGGGCGGCTGATCCTGTGGAACCAGGCGTTCGAGGACGCCTTCGGTTTCGACCACGGGGTGGTGCGGCGCGGGGCGATGAAGGACGAGTTGAACCGCATCGCCGGCCTGGCGATCAAGGCGGAGCATCCGGCGGCCGGAGGACGGGCGGGCCTGCGCGAGGTCGAACTGCACGACGGGCGCTGGCTGCAGCTGTCCGAACGGTTCACCTCCGAGGGGGGTTCGGTCGTCACCGCCGCCGACATCACCGCCATCAAGCGCCAGGAGGCCGAGCGCCGCCGCGCCGCCGACGACCTGCGCGCCACGGTCGACCAGCTGGAATCCAGCCAGGAGAAGCTGTCGCTTCTGGCCCGCAAATACGAGGTCGCCATGACCCGGGCCGAGGCCGCCAACCAGGCCAAGTCCGAATTCCTGGCCAATATGAGCCACGAACTGCGCACGCCGCTGAACGCCATCAACGGCTTTTCGGAGATCATGGCCAGCGAGCTGTTCGGGCCGCTGAACGAGAAGTACAAGGGCTACGCCGCCGACATCCTGAAGTCGGGCCAGCATCTGCTCAGCCTGATCAACGACATCCTGGACATGGCCAAGATCGAGGCCGGCAAGATGACCCTGCAC